>JBAXLG010000006.1:0-88472 GCA_037134935.1 Chlorobiaceae bacterium
ATCCATCACATTCTTCTTATCCTCAAAAACCAAACCCATCAAATCCATCAAATCCATCACCCCCCTCCTATCTATCAGATTCTGCAAATCCTTACCATATTTCTCAAAAATCAAATCCATCAAATCCATCAAATTCTTCTTATCCATCTTATCTTTTATCATGTATGCTTGATTATCAGCAACATGAATATGTTGCGGCACTATTATTCCTTCTGCGAATGCGAAGTCCCACTCTGCATATGATGGCAAACGGAACGTCTTTCCCGTTTTTTCAGTAAGCCAATTACAATAGGCAACAGCATCGTTCCAGCTCACATGTACGACAGGATGATTATACTCGTCAACTTTTCGTTCACCCCTTGGCTCCCTATACCGCCAGTTAATACCATCCTTTTCTATCCACTTTTTACCATCAATAATCGCGCTCCTGTTCTTTTTTTCGGCATCAGTCTGATAACTTGAATCTTCTACGAATAAATTAAACTGAGCAAGTGTAACTGGATACTTAGAAATATGGAAATCAGAAAGCTGGACGGCATATTGCGTCTCACCTGTTGCGATATCAGCTTCTGTATTTTTGCTTCCCATTAAAAACAGATCCCCTTTGACAGGAACAAAATCCAGATAAAGAAGTGTTTGGTTTTCACGACAAAACTGCAATACCATGTCCATTCCATTAAAATCAAATGTCACGGCAAAATCCACATTTTCACATGCTTCTTTTGCAAGAAAAAATTCAAGTATTGATTTATGGGCAAATTTCCAGTTGTTTTCTGCATCACGGGTAAGCAACGACTGCCCGGTCATTTGGTAATCCTTGAGTTCAATATTGACATCGGTAGCATCCGCTTTACACAATTGTAGCGATTTGGTCTCTTTTCTTTTTTCATAAATCTTCACAGCAATAAGTTGCGAATATGTATGAAGATTCTGTTTCAGTTTTTCACGATTAACATGGTGGTGCTCACGTTTGTCGCCTTCACGTTCAATCCATTTGTTGATGAGTGCTTCGTAAATTTGCCATGTGTTTGAATAGTGTTGATTACCATCAACCAGATAATCAATATAACTGAGTAACATAGGACGAACCATGAGCTTGGGAGAGTTGCTGACAATTCTCCGTGCCTGTTGCTTTTTCCTGCGATTCAAGAACCCTGAAATACCATATTTTTTATTCAAATAGCAACGTATTTCCTTATCATCGAATGGTGAAAGATAAAACTTAGCAAGTGTATGATACCCTTTACTGTCAAACGTCGGAATTTTAAGCTCATAGGGTTGATCTTCTTCTCCGGGGAAATATTGTGTTCGGCTTGTAATAACCACTTCACGAAAATCCTGCACTGTTTCTATCACTTCGTCCAGCACTTTACGGAACCGTTCATCATCGCTCAATCCATCCGGTGTGGCTGGTGGTAGTATTTTTGTATATTCGTCAAAAGCATCAAGCAACAATATGGTATTGGAAATATCCTCTTTTTTTATCTCTTTTATTTTTTCAATAACATTGCCCTGATAGCCAAATGGAATAAGTTTCATCTTGTATTTGTTGTGTCTGTTGAAAAATGAATGATAACGCACATACATATTTATCATAAAGGTGGTCTTTCCCATTCCGGAATCGGCAAGAACAAGATAAAATTTGTCACTTACCTTGTTTCCGATAAACGCTGTGTTGATAAAATGCGGGATTAATTTTGACTTTGAGACAAACTGATGGGTAAAAAGCGGCTCTTCCTCTCTTGTTGGTGAATTATTCTGAAATTTACTTTCAATAAATAAATTCCGCTTTTCTTGCACATCTTTTTTACTGAAATAGGGTGCTAAATCTTCTATGGCCATTTTTGATTTCTGAATCCGTTTATAAATCCATTTACCAAGAGCAATTATAATAGCGGAGAGAATAGTGATTATTATACCGTAACTGATAGTTTCCTTGACACTCTGCTTCTCGCCCGCCAAACCTTTTGCTGCCACAGAATTTTGCACCGCCACCCTGCCCGCATGCGCATTTCCTGAAACGACCGCTGATGCAAGCGCCTGCTTATTTACTGTTTGAGTTGCAAAAGCGTCAGTGGCAATGCTTGCGTAAAGAAAAATCGTAAGAATGAAAAGAGAGATAATGCGAGCCATCAGAGAGTAGCTTATGGGCTTTGCTGATCTTGAAATTTGCAGCCAAGTAAGAGCCATAAACAGAGACTGAATGGGTTAATCGGAATGAAAATGAAGCGCTTGCAATATAAGAATACTCTGAAGGAAATTGGAAAGTCATAGCGGAACAAGCTGAAAATCTCAAAAGATAAAACTGACCAATGATGGCCATCAGAAAAATTGACCCCCAGCATAATCTGTCCGAATTTTATGGATAATCAGCCTATGCTTTTAGTCACTGAACGACAAGAACCCTTTCAGTGTCATGTTTGCGGCAATCGCATCATGAGGAATAAGCAGATAAATCCAAGGCTTGCCACCATGTGTTCCGGCAAAATCAGAAGCATTCTTGCACCACTGTACAGCCGCCATTTTTTTGGCAAGAACATCAGCGACTTCCATTTCTTTGCGTGCTTTCGGCTCCAGCATGTATATGGCATCATCTGTTTCAGCAACAAAGTCTGGTTGATATTCCTGCTCCCCGTTCGAAGTTCGATAATAAATCTGGAACTGCCCTCTTGCAGGCCGAAACCACTTTATCGCTTCACGCTCGAGAATGATGGAAAGTTGCCGTTCAGTATCAGAATCAAACTTCTGCACTGGATAAAGGCATTTTGAAAAGCCACCAAACAGATATTTTGCCATGTTGCTTTTATCAGCGGGTGCATGCCGATAATCCAATGATGAATCTTGTAAATTCACGCTATAGGCACTCTCTTTCAGCGGAACAAACCCGCATTTCACCTCAATGGAATAGTCGGCATCATCCTCCCAATAATGCTCTTGCATTTGAGCATGAATAAAACGGGCAATATCCTTCTGATGGTATCTCAAAAGTTTGCCGATCTCTGCTTCTGCAAGATAACTCTTGAAATGTGCAACAACCTGTTGCGCCAAGTCATAAAGAAGATCTGCCTGATCGTCATAAGAAACATCATCAAAATCTATTAACCCACCAACAATGTAATCTTCAAGCCGAGCGTTATCAATATCTTCGGCACCAAACCCGACCACTTGATGAACACCTGTACGGAGATATTGAATCCACAACTCATCTTCAGGCGGTTGATATTTGAGGCATTCGAGTTTTAGCGTAAAAGAATTGAAACCCGAACGAACCTCACCTTTCGGCACAACCAGAATACAAGGAATATCGATGGATTGTTGCGCCACCAAAGCTGCAGTCTTTTCCACAATAGCAGCAACGTCAAGCTCAGGCTGTGATGGTTTATAAGCCGCTTCTACTTCATTCAGCACCAAATCCAATACCTTCTGATCCTGAAGGTTGCTGATACTTGGAAGAGCCCGAACATCACTGCCAACTTTCCGGATTGCTTGATAAGCAAGTTGCGCAACTTTCTGCTCTTCCGGTGTTTTAAAAAACGGCAATGCATTTGTTGGAGCCATTTGCGTACTGTTCGATACCTGTTGCGGTTTAATTCCCAGTTGCGTTGAAAGATTGGATTGCGAAACAACTGTCGCTGTCCCCTGCCGAAGATCGTCAGGGTCAAGAATGATCTGCTGCAAACGAATGGCAGAATCTGGCCGTTGAGCCTCATCAACAATCTCCTGAAACCTGTCATGAGCAACAATGTTCAAGCGATCAACAGCAGGAACCCCGGTGCGCCGACCATAAGGTAAGCGCAAACCACGCCCGATGGACTGTTCAATCAATATCCTCGCATTGGCTGCACGTAAAGGAACAATGGTGTAAAGATTGGTAACATCCCAACCTTCCTTCAGCATATTAACGTGAATAACAATTTCCGTCGGCTCATCAGGGCTTTCAACAGCAAGCAGCCGCTGTACCATAACATCCTCCTTCTCTCCGGTCATGCTCGAATCAACCTGAATGACATGCTCCTTATAGCGGCCTTCAAAAAAATCGGCTGACTGGATAAGCGCCAGC
Organism: Chlorobiaceae bacterium; assembly: GCA_037134935.1. Classification (GTDB taxonomy): domain Bacteria; phylum Bacteroidota; class Chlorobiia; order Chlorobiales; family Chlorobiaceae; genus Chlorobium. Next base: position 4,061 of record JBAXLG010000006.1, read on the forward strand.
AACTGCCCAGCATGAGTTGTATCGCGGGCAATCACGAGAACAAACGGCTTCACAATCCGGTTGCCGGTTTCACGGGCATAGGTTTCCAGCTCAACCTTTGTAGCCTCATGCAACCGAATACCATCTTCAAGTTTCAGCTTCTCCAAAGCCTCCTGAGGCATGCCCGACGCATTGAAATTCTTGCGTGTTACAACGGCCGGCTCTTTCACAAAACCATCTTCCATTGCCTTTGCCAGTGGATAACTCAGCACAACATTCTTGAATGGTATCGGCCCTTTGGTGGTTTCCATAAAGGGGGTAGCGGTCAGTTCCAGCCCAAGAACAGGTTTGAGTTCATTAATGGCGCGAACACCGGCTGAAGCCCGATAACGGTGTGACTCATCCATCAACAGAACAAGGTCAGGCAGACCCGCCAGGTAATCGAAGTAGCTTTGCCCGATATACTCAGCCAACCGCTTTATACGAGGCAGGCTTCCACTCCTTACTTCGGAATTGATTTTCGATATGTTGAAAATGTTGATCTTGCAACGGAGCATCTGATCGAACAGGTTGCCTGCCAGCTGCTGATAATCATCACCCGTAATAATTGCAGGTGGAGCAATAGAAAACTCAGCAATACCCTTAAACACATATTTTGGCGTATTCGGTGTAAAATCGGCAATGAGCTTGTTGTAAATGGTCAGATTTGGAGCCAGCACGAAGAAATTATTGAAACCATGCGCCAGATGCAGATAAGAGATGAATGCCCCCATCAGCCGTGTTTTACCAACTCCTGTAGCAAGCGCAAAACAGAGCGAAGGAAACTCACGTTCAAACTCTGTAACGGTTGGATATTCCGATTTGATGCAGTTCAAAGCCGCCACGAGATCACTATGCTTATGCGGTGGCACAATCTCCGTTACACGGCCAAGAATTTCCAGTGAACGCCGTTGCGGTTCACGGAGTGACAAACGTCCAGAGATAGAGTTGACGTGACGGTTCATATGTTATCTGATACTAAGATATTCACGACGTTTCTGTTCAAAAACGTCAAAATTAGATTGCGCATCTTCTGGGAGAGGGGTTGATTCTATCGACTCAAGAAATGCGGGTTTAACGTAATTGACCATCACCAATAATCTATCAAGAAGAATGAATAGCTCCTTATCTGGAGACAACATAGCCTTCACATTGTCGATAGCTTGTTGACCAAGCTTCACCTTGCGTTCTTCTCTAACAACTTTCCTGAAAAGCACATCCCACAAGTATTGAATGTTCTCAAAATGCGGCCGAAGAATGTCTGATTGCTCGATTTTCCTTGCCCGCTCTACTTCTTTCGCAGATACCTCTGCTGCTTCGGCAGACTTTTCTGCTGCTTTGGCTGACCGATTTGCATTTATTTCTGCTTTTCTGCCCGAAAACAATGACCATAAAGAAATCGCAACAGCAATAACTGTACCGATACCCTGTAAAGCTGCCGCCCAATCGGTTCCGAAAATCTTGATGGTTTCGTTGTTCATGGTTTAAGCTTCCTGATCGTCAAACAAACTTGGGTGTGCGGATTTTTTCTTCTTCAACATTTCTTCTTCTCGTTGTGCCATCGGCAAGTTCTGGACATTCAGTGAATAATCATCATGTCCCCACTCGCATTTGGAAAGAACGGTGCTGGGGATTTTTTTGACGGTGAGGTTGGTGTATCGTTCTGCATCGCCCCGAAAAGCACTACAGAGAACAAGCAAAGAGCGCTCACTGCCAACATCTTCGCTCAAAGCCTGCAGCTGATCGGCCGCAAGTGTTTGTGTGGTGATATAGATAAAGTCGCGCTCGGTTGAATGGCCTTGCTGCCAGTACAATGTATCACTGGGCGCATAGGTGAACCCTTCCAGCTTGCAAAGGGCTTCTGCCAACTGCGAAGCGTTATAATCCTTGCTGATGACCCAATTACCCCATCTGTCTTTTTCGAGAAGCGACGGTGCAATGCGGTAATATCGGAACCCGCCGCCACCCTTCCAGCCTGTAGTCTCCGTTACGCCGCCTTTGTCCTCACCATCAATAACTTTTTGGAGGCGTGGAATAATGTGCGTGTGGCAATGTTCTCCCAACTCCACCATAATCCACCGTCGCCCCATTTTATGGGCAACCGCGCCAGTGGTGCCGGAACCGGCAAAAGAGTCGAGAACTAGGTCGCCTTTATTTGTTGAAAGGCGAAGTATTCGTTCTAAAAGTCGCTCAGGTTTCGGTGTCGTAAAAACATCTTGGGAATCAAATATCTTGATTTCTTTTTTCCCTTCTTGATTATCACCCACATCAGTACGAAACCAGATCGTTTTTGAAACACTTCCAGCTTGCACTTCTGATAAAAATCGTTTTAATCGCGGCATATTATTACCTGAATCTCCAAACCATATTCTTTTGTCTGAGACTAACTTTTCAAAATTTTCCTTAGATATTGACCAGCATCTTGGATTGGTGGGGTTTACAATACGACCTGAAGGTAAAGTAATAGGATAGTCTGTCGCCGCTGAATAGGTCTTGACCGTTAAATCTGAAGAAGTCCAAACCCCTCTTGAGTCATTATCAGGATTTGTATACCTATTATCCATAGCTTCCGTTCTTGGCAATAAAAATGGCCGCCAAATCTCCTTTTTTTTGGCATAAATGAGAATGTGATCATGACTATCAGAAAGCCATTTTGTATCATTTTGAGGAGAAAATTTCTTTTCCCAAACAACATTACTGACAAAATGTTTTCGCCCGAAAATCTCATCCATGATCACTTTCAGGTAATGTGCCTCGTTATCATCAATGGTAATCCAAATAGAACCATCATCGGAAAGAAGATTGCGCAGAATTTCCAGACGGTCGCGCATGAGGCCGAGCCAGATAGAGTGCTCAACGCCATCATCGTAATGGGTGAACGCTGAACCGGTGTTGTAAGGAGGGTCAATAAAAACGCACTTCACCTTGCCCGAAAACTCCTGCTCCAACGCTTTCAGCGCAAGCAGGTTATCCCCAAAAATCAGCCGGTTATCGAAACTATCATTATCCGTTACACGATGCCTGGCATGGTACGACCTCGTCACATCCTCCAGCAAAATCCTCGGCTCCAGTTTTGGCCGCTGCTCCTTCCCAATCCACGTTAATTCCAGTTTCTGTTTGTTGATCATACCATTTTCTTTCCGTGTAATCGTTCGTTTGTTTCATTTCAGGGAACTCTACCCGATCAAAAATACAGATTTCCGGCAACTGTTTTCCAAAACCTAAACGGCATGGGTTTAAGATGCATTACTCGTATAACGCATTTCACTCATTAAAGCTTACTTGATTACTTATTGAATAATTCCTTCTCAACGCGGTACTTGGAAAAATTTTTGCAGGCGTGCTCCTGATGAAGCCGATCTGTATGAATTTTTTTGATCAATGCAACAACCTCCTGTGGATCGATAACATGAAAAATCATATGCATGTCATCGTTTTCGAAAAGTTTCCGTTCCATCACTTCGTTCTTCATCCAGAGAAGGAGATTAGACCAGATTTCCCCATAAAGTATGATAGGAATATCACAGATATACTTCACCTGAACATGCTGCCAAGCGTAAAAGAGTTCAAGCAATGTACCAATCCCTCCAGGAGCAACAACTACCGCATCGGAAAGCTCCATAAAGGTATTGAGCCTGCTACTGAAACTGGAAAACTCTTTTTTGATGTCGAGGAATGCGTTTGACTTCTGCTCATTTGGCAGTTTGATGTTAAGACCAATTGAGTAGCCGTCTGATCGTGCGCTTAAAGCACCTGCATTTGCGGCCTGCATCAGCCCCGGACCGCCTCCGGTAACGATATCAAACCCTGATTCAGCAAGTCCTCTGGCTATGGCAAAAACATCACGATAATCATTATCACCCTCTTGTATTCTTGCCGATCCAAATATTGCCACCCTGTAATGAGGTTTCATGTGTAGTATTTGAGTTGATCAAAAAAACAGCATTACGCTTGAAAAATACTTCACTCATATTAAATAAGAGCTGGTCATGTTAAATTTTATCACATTTGCATAAATCACATTGATAGTTTTCCAACCTGATAAACAATTCGACTTTTTAAAACCACTCTTCTCTGTGCTGCTTGCCCCGAAATAAAATGCCACTAAACGTGATGCCATATTCCTTTACAGTTTCTGCAGTAAAATTATCAAGTATGGATCCGTCAATGAAAATCACTGCCTCAACAATTAAACGTTGAAAAAGGAGCTAAGTAACCTTTTGTGTTGGTAATTTTTGCCAGAACTTATTACTCAAAAATGATTTATGAGAATTTTTTTATCCGATTAAACAGGTCTTTCTTTAATCGTATCAAAAATACACCGCAAATCCCTTTTAAATAATGCTTTCCGGTAAGCGGCCCCAACACGAAAGGTTACTTAGCTCTGAAAAAGAGACACCATAGCACAACAAAAATCGGTACAAGCACTGGCAATGAATATTTGCACAGATACTCAATAAAATCAGGCATGTCAATCTCTGCCTGCTCGGCAATATGTTTTACCATAAAGTTAGGTGCATTACCGATATAGGTCAGTGCACCAAAAAAGACAGATGCAAGGGAGATTGCCATGAGGTAGATAGTGGATGGCACATCACCCTGAACAGGTGAATTTAATCCTGCAGCAAATGCTCTTATATCGGAAACCGATCCAATATCCCTGCCAAACTTGCCCAGTGCTGCAGCTAAAAAATTGAGATAAGTTGGCGCATTGTCAAGCAATCCAGAAAGAATGCCGGTCATCCAGTAAAACCTTGTTACGGAAAAATCTTCCACGTGATTTGCAGCATAAGCTCCCACCAATTCAAGTACAGGAATCATGGTAGCAAATATGCCCATGAAAAGAAAAGCTACCTCTTTGATGGGCAAAAAATTGAACTCATTACCTTGTAGAACCTTTTTATCCGCAGTTTTATAGGCAAAAACGGCAATAACAAACATAAGCAGCTCACGAATTCCGAAGGGAAGATGAAGTATTTTCTGAAGAGAAGGAAAACCGGGAATAACCGCAGGATCAAGAAAAACCGCGACAATAATCAACGCGAGAAAAATAAAATTTTTGGCACCAACAACACTCAATCCACCATTAAGTTCCTGGTGCTTTATCAAGCTTTTTCCTGCCATGAAATCACAAACCATAAAAACAAGAAGAAGAGTAACGATAGTGATAAGCCAGGGCAACCATAACTTTGACACTACCCAGAAAAACGGAACCCCTTTCAGAAAACCTAAAAAAAGAGGTGGATCACCAACGGGTGTAAGTCCTCCGCCAATATTGCTGACAATGAAAATAAAAAACACAATATGAAAGGGCTTGATCCGCCCTTTATTGATTCGCATATAGGGCCGGATAAGGAGCATTGAGGCACCTGTAGTGCCTATCAGATTTGCAAAAAGTGCACCGGAAAGAAGTAATGCACCATTAATAAGAGGGGTTCCCTCTCTCTCAATTTTGATCAGAATCCCGCCCGCAACTACAAAAAGTGCACTAATCAGCGTAAGAAAGGAAATATACTCTTCCAGCGTATGAAGCAGAATATTATAACCGTTAGCTATGGCAAACCCATAGTATGAAACAACAACAGCTCCTAACCCGACAGAAATTCTGGTGTAGTAACGCTCCCAGAAACGCGGATAAAACAGAGAACCCGTAGCAATCATCAACAAGAGTAATAGAAACGGAGCTATAAGCCAGACCGAAGGGAGTTGATGAGGTGATTGCAAAAAAAGAACGGCAGTTGCTACTGCCGTTTTATGATGTTCTACACTAAACAATATTTTACTCATAACAACATAGTACTCAGAGCAATAAATAAAATCCTCACAGAAGTACTTAATAACCCTGCGGTGTTATTCCCCCTCAAAGTCTGTAAGAGAGTAAACACTGTATCCTTTTTCGAGAATTTTTCTTTCACCCCCAATATCAGGCAGGTTGACAATAAAAGCCATCTCAGAAACAATACCTCCGACCTTTTCAACCAAAGCCGCTGCAGCAAGAGCAGTACCTCCAGTCGCAAGCAGATCGTCAACAAGAAGAACCTTAGATCCCTTCTGAAGGGCATCCACATGGATTTCGATCTTATCGGTTCCATACTCAAGTTCATATTCCTGCGAAACAACATTGGCCGGAAGTTTCCCTGGCTTTCTAACTGGAACAAATCCCTTGCCGAGGGTATAGGATAATGCTCCTCCGATAATAAATCCTCTTGCCTCAATGCCAACAATTACATCAAAATCCACTTCATTCTGAAGATAGTGCTGCGTCAAGGTGTCAATAACCAACCTGAAACCTACCGGGTCTTTGATAAGGGTAGTAATATCACGAAAAAGAATCCCTTTTTTCGGATAGTCTGGAATCGACCGGATACGAGACTTAATGGGCATGGATTGCAATGATTTAGTTATTTGGGAAGGTAAAAAGGAAATAAAAATTTAAGATAACAGTCTGCCTTTTAAATTCAAATCTTCGCTAACAGCGTCAATCAACACCAACCGCTCAGTACCGGAAAGGGTTTGTTCCGGCAAACTGCAGGAACTCTCGACCAGCACCCTGAGATAGTTCCGTGTATAACCACTGGATAGCAAAACACCTTTTTGCGTCTGCTCGCATTCCTCAAAAAGAACCATGAATTGCCTGCCGACAAAACGTGCATTGAAAGCAGCTTCTTTTTTGCGTCCCAGTTCAGTCAACTCTCTGCTTCGTTTAGCCACTTCAACTGGTTCTACAGGGAGTCTTTCTCTGTTTGCTATCTGTTCGGCAAGCAAAGTACCCGGACGAACAGAACAACTGAAAACGTGAAGATAGGCAAGAGGCAGCTCTTCGATAAAACGGCAAATCCGGAGAAAATCCTCCTCGTTTTCACCAGGATAACCTACTATCACATCCGCTCCTATTGTACAGTCAGAAATAGATTCAAACACCTGCATAACTTTTGAGCGGTATAGTGCTGTATCGTAGTGACGTCCCATGGCTTTGAGAATACTATCCGACCCGCTCTGAAGAGGAATATGAAAATGAGGAACAATTTTTTTTGATTGCGTTACAAGTGAAATCAGCTCACTATCGATAATGTCCGGCTCTATCGAACTGATGCGAATACGGCTGATATCGACTTCTTCAAGCATATGCAACAATCCGCAGAAGCCGGTACTATTATAACGGTAATCGCCTATGTTGACCCCCGTCAGCACAATTTCGCGATATCCGGATGAAGCTAATATCCTCGCACGTTCAACAATCTGTTCGGGAGAAAGCGATCTCGACCGCCCTCTAATCAATGGAATAGTACAGTATGAACATCCATAATCACAACCATCTTGTATTTTTAAAAACGCACGAGTTCTATCATGATTCATTTCGGAACTTGAAGAATAACCAGGATAAATAGCATCCATTGTACCATGTTGCGATACCTTAACAAATGGCCGTAGTATGGAATCGTTAGCAATATCGTTATACCATTTTACAGTAAACTTATCATTGCTCCCAAGAATTGCATCTATTCCATTTATGATTGAAAGCGATTCTGGATGCAATTGAGCATAACACCCTATTACAGCTATCCTGCTATCAGGATTTTTTCTGATGATCGACCTTATTTTTTGTCGGCATTTCTGTTCAGCTGTTTTTGTTACTGCACAGGTATGAATAATAATAAGTTCCGCTCCTTCAGCAATTGATGATACATTCCACCCCTGCATGGATAAATTGTCAAGTATTGCAGATGTTTCAGCATAATTAAGCTTACATCCTAAAGTTACAGCCGCAACTCTTTTATGATTATTACTCATACAGGTACTTATCTCAACTCAGGAAAAAACTTATCCGCTTACTCAAAAAGTAAATAAAAACAAAAAAATGCAAGACTCAGAGATTGCCTGAGTTTCAAACGCTTTCTGTACCTCAAATGAAGTGATAAAGTTCTTGACAGTAAGATTCTATGGAAATTCTATGAAGCCCTCATCCATGAAGAGATCATTGAAGCCTTATTCTATCGTTTCAACCAAGCACTTGATCACAAACATGAACAGATAGAGTATGGCTTGCTCAACATTCATCATAGCCGATATGGTAAATCCTGCAAAAACAGATTGTCGGACTTGTGAAGCGGAACTTCGATTATCGTCCAATACATTACGATCATCCCGAGATAAGCTCTTACAAAAAGAAAATCGAAGAATTCCTCTATCCGGTGAAAATAAAAACGTGGCTTATGAAAGGATTTTTAAAAAAAGACAACACTACAAAGACGACTGACACTTATCTTGCTTTACTGGAAATTTCATTCATTTGCCTCCTCCGAGTTTTTTGGCTAAAAGGGGCAATCACGGTTTGATTAAGCTGGGTTCGTTTCCAAAAATCCGGAAAAATAACCTGATCGATTACCAGTACCTAAAATCCAATTTTCAAACCAAGCAAGAGATTATGAGTACTGATACTATACAGGGTATGCCCGGTAAGTTCAGTGTCGGAGGTTGCAAAATACCGGTACTGAGCATCAAGTTTTACCAAAGGCGCAACACTAATACCTGTGCCAACACCAACAGTCCAAGCTAAAACCCTGTCGCTGACAGCCGTAGAATTACCGTTATTGTCACTTACAGTAGCGAGACCAACACCAGCCATTACAAATGGGGTAACCGGTATAACAGGTATATCTAAATCAATATAACCATTTGCCATATAAGTCTTCATCGACACATCAGTAACGCTATTATTGATACCGTTCTTCTGGTAACCAAGTTCAGCTTCAAGTCTGTATGGTCCGTCATGAAGTCCCACTGCACCTGCCAACGCATAACCGGCATTATAGTCCCTGTCAACAGAATTTAACATAGCAAGCCCAACAGAACCACGTACATAAGGCATGGTCGCAGCATCAGCAAACCGATCAAAACAGGTAAATACAAGAAACCCAATTACTATTCCATAAGCAATTTTGTTCAAAATATACACTCCACTTTCATTGTTGAATTATAAACTGTAATGCTAATTTAAATACTTTGTTGGCGGCATGCAAACTATAATACTCCGAAAAATAGTAGAGCGGTTGGATGCGATTTTTAGAGAATTGTTGATTATGGCTCTGATCAGACTTCCACTGTATTTACCTGAACTAACTCCTGTTGAGCACCTTTGGGATGAATTGCGAGTGAAAAAAATCGCTAATTTGGAATTTGAAATTTTTGGACTTGCTATTGCACAAGCTACGCAAGGATTTAAGGGAATGAAAACGGAATTGATCAGGAGTCGTGCTGAACTTTTTTTGCTCAGTTTTGGGAGTGGTTTAATCTGAATATCTTGAACAATTTCAGCACCTCGAACCAGAGAACACTACCGAATCCAGCCATAAAACAGATAACAAGATCCATTGAATGGATGGAGGAAAATCTGAAAAGAGTGATAAAAAAAGGCACATAAAGCACAACTCCAAGAAAAAGTATAGCACCAACTATCACCGGCACCAGTGCTTTGTTGGAAAATCGCATTGCCCCAACAATAGTTCGGCTCCAGGATCGGTTTGTTAGAATCAGAGCAAGATTCGAAATCATCAGTGTCGAAAATGTTAAAACTCGCACTTCCTCAGCACTGTCTCCCCGAGATCGGGAAAACCAGAATACCGCCATAACAACGCAAAGCACAATAACTCCCTGTATCAAGCTTAACGCAACGTTCACTTTGCTGAATAAAGGCTCCCTTGATTTCCTTGGCGGACGGCTCATAACATCTTTCTCCTCCTGCTCAGCTTCAAAAACAATTGAACATGCAGGATCAATAATAAGCTCCAGAAAAGCTATATGTACAGGTAAAAGAAGAAGTGGCCAGTGGAAAAGCACTGGAATAAGCAGCATTCCTGTTATAGGAACATGAATAGCAAAAATATAAGCAATGGCTTTGCGGATGTTATCAAAAATTCTACGCCCCAGCCTGATTGCCTGCACTATCGAAGAAAAATCATCATCAAGCAGTACCAGTGAAGCTGACTCTCTGGCCACATCACTCCCCCTTCCACCCATTGCAATACCGATATTGGCCGCTTTCAGCGCAGGTGCATCATTCACTCCATCCCCGGTCATGGCTACAATTTCCCCGTTAACCTTGAGCGCATTGACCAAGCGCAATTTCTGTTCAGGAACAATCCTGGCAAATATATTAACTGACCCAATTTTCTCCTGTAATTGCGTATCGGAAAGCTGTTGTATTTCAGGGCCTGTCAGAAACTCGTCAGCTTTTTTCAAACCGATCTGGCGAGCGATATTCAGAGCTGTTCCGGAATAATCACCAGTTATCATTACCACGCGGATACCGGCGCTATAGCATTCAGTTATTGCTGAAGAGACTGTCGGCCTCACCGGATCCTCCAGACCGATAAAACCAAGATATTCAAAAGCAAAGTCATGCTGCCCATCCGGTAGCGGCGATTGCTCAAAATATGCTCTGGCCACACCCAAAACGCGTAATCCACTATCTGCAAGGTCACTAATCTGCCGGAAAAGTCGTTCTTCATGCTGCTTATCAAGATGACAAAGCTCAATAATCGCTTCAGGTGCACCTTTAGCGGCAATAATATATTTTTCGCTGCATCGCGATTTCCAGACACGGGATAGCGAAAGGAGGTCTTTAGATAACGGATATTCATGCACCAGATCCCAATCTTTATACAATAGCCCCGTCTCGGTCAGATACTCATCTCCTAATTGCCTGATCGCCTTTTCCATGGGATCAAAAGGATCAAGTTGACTTGCCAGCATACCGAACTCAATAAGTTCATGAAAAACTTCCGACATAGTCGCTGAAGATACCGCACCAACATCAATAACATCCTCTCCAGCAACAAGTTTATTGACAGTCATACGGTTCATAGTCAATGTTCCTGTTTTGTCAACACACAATACCGTTGTTGCGCCCAGAGTTTCGACTGCCGGCATACGGCGTGTAAGTACCTGTTTTTTTGAAATACGCCATGCTCCCATAGCAAGAAAGATGGTCAGAACAACTGGCAACTCTTCAGGAAGTGTTGCCATAGCAAGAGTAATTCCAGCCAGCAATCCATTGAGCCAGCTTCCATAGGTAAAGCGGTAAAAAAGTATCACCAGAATGCATAACGACAAACCAGCAAAAGCAAGGTGGTGAACTAATCGACCTGTTTCTTTTTGCAGTAAAGTTTTTTCTGGCTCTACAGCCTGCAATACTTTGCCAATTTTTCCAAGTTCTGTTCTGATACCTGTTGCCATGACCACTGCAATTCCCTGGCCCTGAACTACAAGTGTTCCTGAATAGATAAACGGAAGATCATCCCCACCAGGACGTATCTCTTGTTTATCTGTTTCTCGATCAGATTTTCTTACAGGAACCGATTCCCCGGTCAAAAGAGATTCATCAACAGAGAGATTCAAACAGGAAAGAATTTGTGCATCTGCAGAGACTCGTTCACCCTCATTGACAATCAGGATATCACCACGAACCACCTCTCGACCTGCAATACGCCGTTCCACACCCTCTCTGACAACAGAAGCACGAGGGCTGGAAAGTTCTCTTAACGCATCCAGCGCATTTTCCGTTTTTCGTTCCTGGTAAAGGGTCAAACCCATAACAAAAATAACAAAACCAAGAAGCATAAGTGCTTCCTGCACATCACCAAGCAACAGATATACAATTCCACAGGAAAACAGTAAGAGGAACATTGGTTCCCGGACAATATCAACCGTTAATGAACAAATGCCTCGTTTCCCTGAAGATGGTAACTCATTATATCCCTCCGATACCAATCTAAATGAAGCTTCTGTTTCGGAAAGACCTGTAAATACTTGAGCTTGTGTGGTGTTTTTCATGAGATCGAATCAGGAATCAGCCTGAAGCGTATGTGATAACCTTTTTTAATAACTCTTTACAAAAGTTAAAATAGCGCGAATAAACAGAACAAAGAATATCTCTTATGCTTGAATTACGCATAACATCTACCGGATTGTGATGGATAGAAAAAAGGTTATAATAAATAAAAGCGCTTTTCATGGCGATGCCATAAAAACTTTTACCATTCCTTTGCCTGCTAAGAAAAAGGACACATAATGAAACTATCTTACCTGCAAAAAAGAACTTTTACGGCTTTACTCCTTTTGCTTTTTGCCGGAGTTTGTGCATGCAGGAATAACACTGAAAGACTCCAGCGTGATCAGGTTATAATTGGTATTGCTGCTGATTTTGACTACCTCAACCCCCTGCTTATTCAGCTTTCCATGTCGCGGGAGATCTGTACACTTTTATATCCTTCTCTGGTAAAGCCATTTTATGATGAACAAAAGGGCAACATTATCTTTTTGCCTAATGCGGCAAAAAGTTGGACGTTCTCAAAAGATGCAAAACATGTCACGTTCCACCTTAAAAACACAGTTGCCTGGGAAGATGGTAAAAAGGTCACCGCACATGATTTCAAATACTCTTATGCTTTATATAAAAGCCCAAAAATCGCCAGTGCACGGCAGCACTATCTGAACGATCTATTACTCCTTCCGGATGGAACAGCAGATATTCAGCGCGCAGTTGAAACTCCGAACGATTCAACACTGGTGCTGCATTTTAATAAGCCGATGGCCAGCGAAATCGTGCTTGATCATTTCAACGATTTAATGCCGATAGCCGAGCATCTCTTTAGATCGTATAGACCCGATGAAATCCGTGCAAAAGCCTCTGAAATACCGGTTCTGAGCGCTGGTGCTTTCAAAATAAAAAAGTGGGCACACCAGGAAAAACTTGAGTTAATCACAAACCCATCTTCAACTCTACCACATCCTGCAACAATAAAAAGTCTGATTTTCGTAGTGGTTCCTGAATACACCACACGGCTTGCCATGCTGAAATCAGGTCAGATTGACGCTCTGATCTCTGCAGGAGGTATTAATCCCAAAGACATTAAAGAACTTGCAAAAAGCTCACCATCAATTGTTATCAAACCAGTAAAAAACCGTTACTTTGACAGCATCGTCTGGCTGAATATCGACAAAGAAGCATGGCGGCAAAATCATCAGATCAAACCAAATCCACTGTTCGGCGATAAAAATGTACGCCAGGCACTCACGTTTGCTATTGACCGGCAGTCTATTATTGATGGCTTTATGGGGCCGGAGCACGCCACCGTTATCAACACCTCCCTTTCACCAGCCTATAAAGAAATCATCAGTAGCTCATTTGAGCAGTATACCTATAATCCCAGAAAAGCTTCGGCATTGCTAAACAAAGCGGGATGGATTCCAGGACCGGATGGCATTCTGCAAAAAAATGGAAAAAAATTCTCCTTTGAACTTGCCGCACCGGTAGGTAATCCAAGACGGAACTATGCAGCAACGATTGTACAACAGAACCTCCGAGAAATAGGCATAGATTGTCGTTTGAAATTTGACGAAAGCCTTGTTTTTCTAAAAAAACAGAACAGTTTCAACTATGATGCCGCCCTCTCTGGCCTTGCAGCGGAAACACTGCCGTTCCAGCTTATTATCTGGGGATCAGATTTTACGAATCGTCCGTTCAACTCATCTGCCTTCCAGAATAGTCAACTTGACACAATTATTGATAAGCTCAGTAAACCGCTTTCCAAAGAGAACAAACTTACACTCTGGAAAAAGTATCAACAAATCCTCCATGATGAACAACCAAGAACCTTCCTTTATTACTATGATGAGCTTGAAGGAATCAACAATCGAATTAGAAACACCGATATTAACCTGATTTCTACGTTTTATAATTTGTATGACTGGAAAGTGCAGTAAACTTCCATTAAGAGGTCAAACAACCAATCTTGCCGTCAGAGCTGATTTTTACTATATTCCAACTATTTTTTTGTAAAAGCAATTGGTTAATAAATAATTTCCTCCTCAATACGCAAACTTTTTGTTTTATGCCCCGTTACACACCTGAACAACTTGAACGGAGAAATGCGTCAGTCTGGACAAAAGTTCAGGGAATTTTAGCGCCTATCCAGTTTGTCATGTTCCTTGTCGGCCTGACCGTTACTTATCTTTACAAAGCGCATATCTGGATTGATGACTTTTCTTGGATCACTATTTTTGTCACGCTGAAAACTTTGATGCTCGTTCTGATTTTCGTGACTGGCGGCTTTTTTGAAAAAGAAGTTTTCGGTGCATTTGCCTTTGCTCCTGAATTTTTCTGGGAGGATTTTGGCAGTGCCATAGCTATGGTTGTACACTTATCCTATTTTGTGTTATTTTTTCTGGGGTTACAAGAAAACATTCTCATCTGGACAGCACTGCTTGCCTATCTGAGCTATCTTGTCAATGCAGCACAATTCGTCATTCGTCTGCTTCTTGAAAAACACAATGAAAAGAAGCTCAAACAGAAGCAGATGGCATAATTACTCTTGAACAGCAGAATGTTATGAAAGCAAAAGCGATAATCTTCAGCGGAATACAGCAGATTGCATTATCTGAAGTTACACTGAAACCCCTCTCATCAACTGATGTTCTTGTTGAAACCTACTGGTCGTCAATCAGTACTGGTACGGAAAAAATGGCTTATAACGGTCTTATCCCATCGCCACCATTTATTTTTCCTTTTATTCCCGGTTATGAGACTGTCGGAAAAATAATCAAGGTAGGGAGACATGTAAATCAAAACCTTATCGGCAAGTTTGCCTATGTCGCCGGCTCATTTGGTTATGAAGGAGTCAATGCAGCATTCGGTGGAGCTTCCGAGTATATTGTCTGCCCGGTCGAGAGTATCACTGTACTGGATAACATGGATAATCCGCGGAGTGGCATTGCCCTGCCACTGGGTGCTACCGCACTGCATATTGTTGATCTTGCACAGGTTGAAAACAAAAAAGTATTGGTACTCGGACAAGGAGCTGTAGGCATTCTTGCTGTAGAACTTGCCAAACTTATGGGTGCAAAACTGGTTGCTGCAACCGAACTCAATCAGAATAGACTGAATTTTTCATCGGCTGATCTGAAAGTAAATCCAGAAACCAATGATGTATCTGTTGCACTAGCCGGACATGAGTTTGATGTTCTGATTGACAGCACAGGCATCATGAGTGCCATTGATACTGGACTGAGGTTTCTGAAATTTCAGGGTAAAGTGATTTTCGGCGGATATTATCAGAGAATGAACATTGACTATTCCCAAGCATTTCAGAAAGAACTCTCTTTCAGCGCCGCTAAACAATGGGCTAAGGGAGATCTGGAACGAGTGCGGAAACTGATTGCCGAGCAACAACTTAACGCCGAAAGAATTTTTACTCATCAGCACACTGTTGAAAATGAAATTACTGAAGCCTACATCCAAGCGTTCAACGATCAGGACTGCCTGAAAATGATCCTGCTCTGGAAAACCAATACAAAGCAGAATGATGACGCCTGCTCCTCGACCAAAGAACTATAAGCAATACAATAATGGCCGCAAGAACCATAGCTATTTACGGAAAGGGCGGAATAGGAAAAAGCTTCACAACAACGAATCTCTGCGCCACGTTTGCAATGATGAACAGGCGAGTGCTGCAGCTGGGATGCGATCCTAAACACGATTCAACAACTTCACTGTTCGGAGGCATACCACTGCCTACGGTGACAGAGGTTTTTTCTGAAAAAAACGCCATTAACAAGCAGGTTTCAATAAGCGATATTGTTTTCCGCAGGGATATAAAGGACTTTCCCCAGCCAATATACGGCATAGAACTTGGTGGCCCGCAGGTTGGCCGGGGATGCGGTGGCAGAGGTATCATTTCCGGGTTTGATCTCCTTGAAAAACTTGGGATTTTCAGCTGGGATATTGATATCATCCTTATGGATTTTCTTGGCGATGTTGTATGCGGAGGATTTGCGACACCACTGGCTCGCTCACTCAGTGAAGAGGTCATTCTGATAACGAATAATGACCGTCAGTCAATTTTCACTGCGAATAATATATGCCAGGCAAACAACTACTTTAGAACTATAGGTGGACAATCCCGCCTACTCGGACTGATCATCAATCGTGATGATGGCAGCGGTATGGCTGAAAAATATGCTGAAGCTGCGGGTATCGCAGTGCTCATGAAAGTACCTTATAACGCTGGAGCTCGCGACTTGGATGATAGTTTCGACTTTGCTGTCAGATTGCCTGAAATGAGAGATAAATTTCAAACACTTGCTCGAGATATTCTTGAGAATCGCATCCAACACTGTAATGCAGGAGGCCTTGATTTTTTGCAGTTTGTGCGGTTGTTCGGCGAAGTCAGTAATGAAGCACCATTGCCAGCAACAGCAGAAGAGCTTTTTCAGCAACGAGATAAATCATTGGTTCCAATTCAGGATACAGCCAATGCTTGCATTGAAAATGATGATCTCAAAATGAAAAGATGCATCGAAAAACTCTCTGTATCGGAAAGAGAGATCTACGAAATGACTGATAAGGAAAACAGAAGCATAAGCGACATTGCCGAACTGACACATCGTGAAGAATCAGAAGTCCGAGAGCTGCTTTCAAGCGCCCGGACACAACTGAAAAAACTCTTTTTCGAACGTTAGGCATTCGCTTTTTTAACAGCTTTCGCGCGCTGGTTGGCATCAAGAATTTTCTTTCTGAGCCTAATGCTCTGCGGTGTTACCTCAAGAAGTTCATCATCATTGATAAACTCAAGTGCCTGTTCCAGTGACAATATTTTCGGAGGAGTCAGTCGAAGTGATTCGTCCGTACCAGAAGACCTCATATTACTAAGCTTTTTCGTTTTACAGACATTAAGAGTAATATCAAGACCTCTTGTCGACTCACCGACAATCATTCCTTCATAAACTCTGGTGTTCGGTGCAACAAAAAATGTGCCACGATCTTCAAGACTGCTTAAAGCATAAGCGACACAAGTACCAGCTTCAGATACAACCAAAGCCCCACTTTCCCTTGACGGCAATTTCCCTTTGAATGGCTGGTAATTATAAAATACATGGGAAAGAATACCTTCACCTTTGGTATCGGTCGTAAATTCAAGATTATAACCAATCAAACCTCTAGTGGGAATTTCAAATTCCAGCCTGACCATACCACCTCGCAGGGTACCCATATGGGTCATCTCGGCCTTTCTACGGCCCATTTTTTCGATAATCACACCGGTATACTCCTCTGGAATATCAATAGTCACATGCTCAATGGGCTCTAGAAGTGCGCCCGACTCATCATGGTGCATGATAACTTCCGGTCTGGAGATGGCAAGTTCGTATCCCTCGCGCCTCATCGTTTCAATCAATACAGAAAGATGAAGCTCCCCTCTTCCTGAAACACGGAAAGTATCAGCGCTATCTGTCTCCTCAACGTTGAGGGCAACATTGGTCATAACCTCTTTCATTAACCGCTCACGAATCTTCCGACTGGTAACTTCCTTTCCTTCAAGACCGGCAAACGGGGAATCGTTCACCGAAAAAAGCATCGAAAGCGTTGGTTTGCTAATTTCAAATGATTCCAGCTGTTCCGGAGTGTCGACCGCAGCAAGAGTCATGCCGACATTAGCCTCAGCTACGCCGGCAATAGCAATAATATCACCGGAAGAGGCCTCTTTAGTCTCAACTTTCTGCAACTTTTCGAATTGGAAAACTTTGGAAACTGTTCCCTTCCCCACCACACCATCAGGTCCTACAACAGCCAACTGGCTACCCGGACTGATTCTTCCCCTATTAATGCGCCCTATAGCTATTTTACCGATGTAATCGCTATAGTCAAGACTGGTAACCAACATCTGGAATGGGGCCTCATCATTGGCAACCGGAGGCGGAATTTCCTTGATAATACTATCAAGCAAAAGGCTCATATCACTGTCCTCATCATCCATGCTGTATTTGGCCACCCCATTTTTAGCCGAGGTAAACAGATAAGGGAAATCAAGTTGATCCTCTTCAGCACCAAGAGCAATGAAAAGATCAAGAACCTGATCGTGCACCTTGACAGGATCGGACTGGGGACGATCTATCTTGTTGATCACCACAATAGGCTTCAAATGAAGTTCAAGGGCCTTGCGCAATACAAACTTGGTTTGTGGCATCGGTCCTTCAAACGCATCAACAAGAAGTAGCACACCATCAACCATTTTCAGAATACGTTCAACCTCACCACCGAAATCCGCATGACCCGGCGTATCGACAATATTGATTTTATAATCCTTATAAACCGCTGAAGCATTTTTTGAAAAAATCGTAATACCCCTTTCCCGTTCTTGGGGATTCGAATCAAGCACTCGTACGTTTACCTGTTGATTATCCCTGAAAGCGCCTGTTTTCTGGAAAATCGAATCGACCAGTGTAGTTTTCCCGTGATCAACATGAGCGATAATGGCTATATTTCTAATATTCTTTGTCGTACTCATCTTTTTTCCTTGTAAATAAAAATAAAGTATATTATAAGGTAATACCTTATATGCATGTAATGGCCGGAATATACATTTTTTCCTTTGTAATTATAGCCCCATTCTGGCCGGATATAGAGGTTCACACCAGTTTGTTTCGGAATTTAAAGTAAGTTATTAACATTCGGTTGCTGCTCTAAACTAAACCATGAACAACAATATATTGCTCAACAATCTCCCTCTACTGTTATTCAATCAGATTGTATCACTGTTATTTTTGGTGACTACATTTCTGTATGGCGCCCATTTTTTTAGTGATAACCAATCAGCAAAAAGATACAAGCATCTGCTCCTCTCATCGACGATGCTGACCCACGTCATATACCTCAGTCTCCTTACTTCCACTGAAGGATATAAGATCAGCTATTCAACGGTAAACCTGATGACTATGGTCGCACTTACCTTGGCTGTTACCTATCGCTTTATAGAGTTTACAACAAAAAGTGACAAGACAGGGTTTTTCGTACTTGCATTTGCTTCGGGTGCACAGGTTATTTCATCAATACTCACAGCACTCAGTTCAAACACGGGAAAAACTTTCAGTGGCATTGGCATCGGCATTCATCTGACTGCATCAATTTTCGGATTCAGCGCCATAGCAATTGCTGGGCTTTACAGCTTTCTTTATTTGTTACTTTTCCGTCAGATACAGTTTAACAAATTCGAACTGCTATTTCAGCGTTTGCCAAACCTTGAAGTGCTTGAACGACTCATCATGCATGCTGTAGCTTTCGGGTTTCTTTTTCTTTCAATCTCCCTTTTTGCAGGAGTGTTACAACAGAAAGCCGTAAATGGCAACATAAGCCTGCTTGAACCAAAGCTGATTACTCTTATTATCATATGGCTACTTTACGGCACGAGTATCTTTATAAAGCCTCTCATCGGTTGGGACATCAAACATATGGCGTACCTTTTTATTCTTCTGTTCGTCTTCGTCACAATATTGATTGTGCTCATGACATTTTTTTCCCCGACATTTCACACATTGACCTTTTAAACACCTTATAGTTTGAAAGTTTAAAGCTTTTAGGATATATTTAAAGTTTAAATAATTATACTCTATAAAGTATTTTTATCGCATTGCTTCATTATTAGTTAACATTAAACCACCCGGCTATGAACATAATTTCGATCGGTGTCAACCATAAAACCGCACCTATTGAAATCCGTGAAAGAATCTCCCTTTCAGAAGTTCAGAACAAGGAATTCATCACTGGCCTTATTGAAAACGGCATTGCCCATGAAGCCATGGTGATATCCACCTGTAACCGGACGGAACTCTATGTTGTTCCTACAATGCATGAAGTCACCGGAGAATATCTCAAAGAGTACCTGATCGCATACAAAGATGCTCGTAAGGAAGTACGCCCTGAGCATTTTTTCAGCCGATTTTATTGTGGAACGGCGCGCCACATATTTGAAGTAGCAAGCGCGATTGATTCTCTTATCCTCGGTGAAGGTCAGATTCTCGGTCAAGTTAAGAGCGCTTACCGTATTGCCGCGGAAGCTCAGTCTGCTGGTATTCTTATCACCCGTCTCTGCCATACAGCTTTCAGTGTCGCCAAAAAGGTTAAAACAAGAACAAAAATCATGGAAGGCGCAGTTTCGGTAAGCTATGCTGCCGTAGAACTAGCCCAAAAAATATTCTCCAATCTTTCCATGAAAAAAGTACTGCTGGTTGGTGCCGGTGAAACTGGTGAACTTGCAGCAAAACACATGTTCCAAAAAAATGCTCGCAATATTGTCATTACAAACAGGACATTGTCCAAAGCTGAAGCGCTCAGTGAAGAGCTTGGCACCAATAAAGTCCTGCCTTATGAATCATACAAAGAGCATCTTCACGAGTTCGATATCATCATTACAGCAGTAAGTAGTAAGGAATACATTCTTACGGAAGCTGAAATGCACCAAAGCATGATCAAACGCAAGCTGAAGCCAGTTATTATTCTTGATCTTGGACTGCCGAGAAACGTTGATCCGGACATATCGAAGCTTCAGAATATGTTTCTCAAGGATATTGATGCTCTCAAACATATCATTGATAAGAACCTGGAAAAACGAAGCCGTGAATTACCAAAAGTTAACGCTATCATTGAAGAGGAACTTGTAGCTTTCGGACAATGGGTCAACACATTGAAAGTCAGACCTACAATTGTTGATCTTCAATCGAAATTCATAGAAATAAAGGAAAAAGAGCTTGAGCGATACCGTTATAAAGTTAGCGAAGAAGAACTCCATAGAATGGATCACCTAACTGATCGGATTCTGAAAAAAATACTGCATTACCCTATTAAGATGCTAAAAGAACCGATAGACAAAACAGACTCACTAATAAGTAGAGTTGATCTTGTAAGAAACGTTTTCGATCTAGAAGAACCAAATCAGTCACATTAAATAAAAATACGTAATTGCTTTGAAAAAACAGCTTATCATCGGTACCAGATCCAGCCCTTTAGCTTTGTGGCAGGCAGAATTCACTAAAACGGAACTTTCGAGGCATTTTCCTGAACTAGATATTACTCTAAAACTGGTTAAAACAACAGGTGATGTACTTCTTGACTCCCCGCTCTCCAAAATTGGTGATATGGGTCTCTTTACCAAAGACATCGAAAAACATCTGATTGCCAAAGAAATTGATCTTGCCGTTCACAGTTTGAAGGACGTTCCTACAGGTACTCCTGAAGGACTTATCATCACATCATTCACGGAACGCGAAGACACAAGGGATGTTATTATTTCAAAAAACAATACTAAACTGAAAGATCTTCCCCAGAATGCAAAAGTAGCAACAAGCAGCCTGCGCCGAATGTCACAGCTCCTGAGTATGCGCCCTGATCTTGAAATCCGCGATATCAGGGGTAATCTTAATACCCGTTTCAAAAAGTTTGATGAAGGCGAATTCGATGCCATGATGCTTGCCTATGCAGGTGTTTATCGTCTGAACTTCAGCGACCGTATTTCAGAAATTCTTCCTCACGAAGTTATGCTTCCAGCTGTAGGGCAGGGTGCTCTCGGTATTGAAACCCGTGTTGACGATGAGCAGACAAGAGAGATTGTGCGCATTCTCAATCACTCAAATACTGAATACTGCTGTAAGGCTGAACGGGCATTGTTGCGTCATCTCCAAGGCGGTTGCCAGATTCCTATCGGTGCCTATGGATCGTTCAAAAATGGAACACTGAAATTACTGGCTTATGTCGGGTCGGTTGACGGAAAAATTGGATTGCACAACGAGATCACAAAAACAGGTCTATCCTCCCCTGATCAAGCAGAAGAAGTTGGTATTGCACTTGCAGAAGAACTGTTGAAGCAAGGTGCCGACGCTATTCTGTCTGAAATTCGCAAAACCCGCTGATGAAAACTGTTCTTGTTACTCGTCCAAAACAACAGGCAGCATCATTTGTCAAAGAACTGGAAAAGTATGGCCTGAATTCATTTGTCTTTCCGACAATTGAGATCAGGCCTGTTGCGGGTTGGAAAATACCCGATCTCACCAGATTTGACGGGGTTTTTTTCACGAGCCCCAATAGTGTCAGTTTTTTTATGGCGCCACTTTTAAAGGAAAGCCCGGACGAACTGAAAAATCTTCAAAACATAAAAGTGTGGGCTGTTGGAAAAACAACCTCCAGTGATCTTGCTGAGCATGGCATAAAAACTGAACCAATACCGAAAATTGCCGATGCAATAACTCTTATGGAGGAAATCGGTAGCGAAGCTATAACGGGTAAAACTTTTCTCTTTGTCAGGGGCAGCCTTTCACTGGGAACTATTCCTGATGTAATCGGAAAAAGAGGAGGAATCTGCGTTGAGCTGACTGTTTACGAAAACCTGCCTCCATCTCTTGAAGATACCGCTAAAGTAAAAGAGTTACTTGATCGTGGAGAACTTTCGTGCCTTTCATTTACCAGCCCATCTACAGCTGTCAATTTTTTTGAGGCATTGCGATCAACTTCCCTGCCCCCAGACATTCTCATTGCCGCCATTGGCACCACAACTGCATCAGCTCTAAAAAAAATCGGTCTGAAGGTCGATGTGATCCCGAAATCATTTGATGCGCCAGGATTTGCAAAAGCAATTGCCGATGCACTGCAATAACAATCAGTACTATACTTATTTTACAAATCATCAATATCTGGAAGATCATCCTCCGCCGATATCTGAATCACGGTAAGTTTTTCAGGTTCCGGACAGATCACGTTTTCTGAAAAAAGCGAAAGTTGGCACTCTTCTGCCCCAGCATCAGAAACAATACCTGATCCAATATATTGGCTTTGTTTTCCCTTGGGCAGTTCATCAGCATTCCCAATTACACTCCGTAAAGAAGAATCTGAAAGTATTTCCGGCGGACCAGATGATGACTTTTGTCGACGGACAGGAAACCTCGATTGCTGTGCTTTGAATGAATCAAGCTGCTGTTCAATTGCCTCACTTAACGAATTCTCCAACTCAATACGCATGGTATGCAGAAACTGTAAGTAATCAGCCCGGTTTTGGGCAAGATCTCTACGAAGCTCTCTACCAATCTGTTCGATTTCCTTGAGCTCCCTCCCCGGCCAACCAGTCAGCAACAATACAAGAACCACAAGCAACAATATGACTACAGCAATAAGCAGAACTATTGTCATCGCGAACGGCTTTATACTTGATTTGCAATATCAACAAGCAACAACTTACCAATGGCATAGTTAGCACTGACAAGCCCTTTACCGTAAATTGTTGTTTCTCCACGATAATCAAAACAGAGTCCGCCTGCTTCGATAACCAATGGAATTAAAGCCGCACAATCCCACGGGCTCATGATTTTATCTACAGCTACTTCTGCCCGACCGGACGCAACAAGCATATGACCGTAGCAATCACCCCAACCCCGCACCAGCCCGGCCTCTAAACGAAGCTCATCCACAGGATGCAGGCAAGTCTGATCAAGCAAGTACTCCTTTTCGGTAAAAACGACAGTTGCATCACCACGTTCAGCAATTGAAGAAACTGATATTTTCGATCCATTGAGTAATGCACCGCATCCCCGTTCGGCATAATACATTTCATTCAGTACAGGAAAATGAACAACACCCAACTGAATAGATCCATTAACCTCAAGAGCAATCATAACTCCATAAAGCGGAACTCCATGAATAAATGCTTTAGTACCATCTATCGGATCAATGATCCAGCGCCGATTGTTTGATGAAGGACGCTCGTCAAACTCCTCACCAAGGACTCCATCAGCAGGATACTTTGACGCAATGAATCCCCTTATAAGTTCTTCAGCTTTACGATCCGCTTCGGTAACTGGAGATGCATCTCTTTTTGTAAACACCTGCAAAGACTTACGGGAAAAATAACCGAGGGTTAACCGGCCGGCCTGCTCAGCCATTTCTAAAGCAAGTTGAAGCTCAGAAGTCATGCTATATTGGGTTCACTATTAAAGTTTTATAAAAAAAACAATATAATATTATTAGTATCTGCATGAGAACAACTATGCTTATTCTCCTTTTTTTGAAGTGCTTCATAAAATAGCAATAAGCAAAAAAGTACGTTGGCATAGACAACCCAAATGAAAGCTTATTCTGTGCCGAACACCGCGAGTAGAGACAAGAGAAACTTTTTGCTCCAGCAAGTATTGATTTTGATAAAAAACATTACAGTCGTAATGTATCAAGTATTTTAAAACTAAGGATTAACACTTGTAATTGCATGAGCTAATAAAGCAATTCTAACAAGCACCTGATATATATGCTAACGACACAAAATGTCAAGGACATGATCGGCTCAGTTATCGCAACAGCATCGTGATGATTCTTTTCTGTAACGATTTTGCGGTGCAGAACTTCGCGATGTTCACGGATTTTCGTACTTTTAGCTTTTTAAAACCATAATTTTCCTTCATCCATGAGCCAGATTGATTTACTTAATATTGTCCACCGCCCCAGAAGACTGCGCAAATCTGCCGCAATCAGAAACCTTGTGCAGGAAAAAAATCTGACAGTCAACGATCTTGTCTATCCGCTCTTTGTCTGCCCTGGAAATAATGTTATTGAAGAAGTATCTTCAATGCCCGGCAGCTTCCGTTACTCCATCGATAATGCAGTGAAAGAGTGCCAGGAACTCTGGGACCTCGGAATCCAATCCATTGATCTTTTTGGTATTCCAGAACAGAAAACTGAAGATGGCAGTGAATCATACAATGAAAAAGGTATAATTCAGGAAGCTCTCCGCGCCATCAAAGCAAAAGTTCCTGATCTATGCATCATGACCGATGTAGCACTTGATCCGTTCACTCCTTTCGGCCATGACGGTCTGGTAAAAGACGGCATCATACTCAATGACGAAACAGTTGAGGTACTTTGTAAAATGGCAGTTTCACATGCCAACGCTGGTGCCGATTTTGTATCACCAAGCGACATGATGGACGGTCGTATCGGCGCCATCCGTGAATCACTTGACGACGCGGGCTTCTCAGATATAGGTATTCTCTCTTATGCGGCCAAGTACGCATCAAGCTTCTACGGGCCATTCCGTGATGCACTTCACTCAGCACCGCAATTCGGCGACAAAACTACCTACCAGATGAACCCCGGCAATACCGATGAAGCCATGAAAGAAATCGAACTCGACATCATGGAAGGTGCCGACATTGTCATGGTTAAACCCGGCTTAGCCTATCTTGATATCGTATACCGTACCAAAGAACGCTTTGATGTTCCAGTGGCCATCTATCACGTCTCAGGCGAATACTCCATGGTGAAAGCAGCTGCCCTGCGTGGATGGATTAACGAAGAGCGCGTCATGATGGAATCATTGCTTTGCATGAAACGTGCTGGCGCCGATCTTATCTTTACCTACTATGCAAAAGAAGCTGCAAAAAAACTTCGATAACCCTTTCTGAAAAGGAAATATCTGATTCAAAAAGCCCGGCTGTACAATAACAAAACAGCCGGGCATTTTACTGCTTAAAACTATGATAAGATACTTGACATCAGGTGAATCACACGGCCCTGCATTATCAGCAATCGTCGATGGATTACCTGCAGGAGTAACAATAATTCCAGAAAACATCAACGCCCAGCTGCAGCGCCGACAGCAGGGATATGGGCGGGGAGACCGCATGAAAATCGAAACCGACAAAGCTGAAGTACTATCCGGCATCCGTTTCGGCAAAACCATCGGTTCTCCGGTCACATTAGTCATCAATAACCGCGATTGGAAAAACTGGACAGCTGCAATGGCGCAATTTGAAACACCAAATGAAGAAATTGATAAAATTACTATTCCAAGACCAGGTCATGCTGATCTTTCAGGAAGAATCAAATACGGGTTTGATGATATCCGACCAGTAATTGAGCGTTCCTCAGCACGCGAAACTGCTGCAAGGGTTGCCGCCGGCACCCTGTCTCGAATGTTTCTGAAAGAGCTGGGTATTGAAATAGGTAGTTACATTTCAGCTATCGGATCAGCAATTGAACCTTCGGTCAATCTGCAACTCGCACAGCTTCTCGAAAAAGGAGCTGAAGCAGTCGCACAAAAAGCCGACCTCTCAGCCGTACGCATGATTGATAAAAAAACCGAAGCGGAAGCTCTTTTGGCCATTGATGCTGCAAAAAATCAGGGGGATACTCTTGGAGGAATCATCGAAATTTTCATAACAGGAGTCCCTTTAGGATTCGGAAGCTATGTGCAGCACGACAGAAGGCTTGATGCCGCACTTGCCACTGCAATTATCTCAATTCAGGCAATCAAAGGAGTTGAGATAGGAACAGCATTCGAAAACGCACAAAAACCTGGTTCACAAGTGCATGATGAATTTCACCTTTCAGTGCAAGATGGTGTGCAAAGAAAAACCAACAAGTCGGGAGGCATCGAAGGGAGTATGTCAAGCGGACAGATCATTCACCTTAGGGCAGCCATGAAGCCGATCTCCTCATTAGTTACTCCCCTGCACTCTTTTGACCTTGAAACCCTTCAACCAACACTTTCACGATTTGAGCGAAGCGATACATGTGCTGTCCCAGCAGCTGGAGTTGTGGCTGAAGCGGTGGTTGCACCGGTCATCGCCAATGCCCTGATTGAAAAGCTCGGTGGCGATTATCTGGAGGAAATTAAAGAACGGCTTGAACGTTACAGGGAAAATATCCGAAATATTTTCAGAGAAAGCAGATAATGCATTATGTTATACACTATCAGTAGAGGTGGTTTTATCCTCATCCATTCTTACTTTAGGTAATGCGTCAGGAAAGTTAATTCGAAGGAAATCGAGAAGTCGTTCGCGTACCAGACACCGCAATTCCCAGAGATCAGAAGAATTCGCCGCACTAACGAGTGCTCGCATTTCAACAGCTTTATCCGTGGTATTGGTCACATCTAACTTTACGACCCTCCTATCCCAGAGTGGCGTTAAAGCAACAATACGCTCCAATTCCTGCCGAAGCGCTTCAGGAAGAATGAAATAATCCAGATAAAGAAAAACAGTACCCAGAAGCTCAGATGAGGTGCGAGTCCAGTTTTGAAATGGACGATCAATGAACCAAGAAATGGGCACAATCAGACGCCGCTGGTCCCAAAGCTGCACGACAACATAAGTAAGGGTAATCTCCTCTATTCTCCCCGACTCGTTTTCAACAACAACATGATCATCAATACTGATTGGTTGTGTTATGGCGATCTGGATTCCTGCCACAAGAGTTGATAGGCTTTTCTGAGCAGCAAAACCGAGCATGATGCCAGCAATGCCAGCTGAAGCCAGAATACTCAGTCCAACTTGACGAACAGTATCAAAGGTCATCAAAACTCCAGAAACCGTAATGAGCACAATCAACACGTTCAGTATCTTGCGTACAAGAGTGATATGGGTTGTAATTTTTCTTGCCGCCTCATTTTCCTTTACTTTTGACGCATAGTACTGTATAATAAACAGCTCAAAAATCATAAAAAGGCGTATCATAAACCATGATACCCCTATAATGGCTATAATGAGAAGTATATGCTTGAGGATGTCACGAAACTCTAATGGAAGCGATACAGAGTAAAGAAGTGCAGTAATACCAACCAGAGTAATCAGTAATCTGAATGGCAAAGCAAGAAGCTCATAGGGAATGCTTATTCCTTGAAGTGAAAAACGAATACCGGCAATGACTTTGCGAAACAAAGAATTCGCTCCCAAATAAAAAAAAACAGCAAACAAGAGAATCACCGCAGGGATCAGATTATCGCCATGAAGAGATCTCAAGAATTCCGCTATTGTATTTATAGGCATATCACTATTCCCAAACCGGATAACCCTGACGTTCTAATCGCCTAAACCTTCAGCCTATCAAATTCACTTCGAGAACGGCTCACGCAATCCTCAATAGCCATACCGCCAAAATAATTACCGGTCAAAAGCAGGCTTTTTCTTCCCGCAAGCATAGCATCAAGATGTTCCAGCCATTGGTAATGCCCCAAACGCAATGTCGGTACTGTGTTGATTTTTGAGATTGTATGTTCAATTTTCGAAAAACTGATGCCCAACACCTCACTGATCCGAGTTTTTTTTGCCTTATCATCCAGCCCTGGCCGAAAATGGAAAGTAAAACCGCGATAATTGTCGTCAGGAACCGTATCACGCGAAACAACCGAAAAAAACACATCGTTTGGCGAAATAAGAGCCGCAACCGGTTTCATAGAAATATTTGACTTTGGAACAATGACGCCAACAGAATCAACTTCCGCTGCCTGGAGTTGACCGAGATGATTGGCTATATTGGGATTAATATCCCGAAGAAGTGTTGACGCTACCGATGATGGGGTTGCTAAAACCAGCGTCTTTGCTGAATATATTGTTCCACCATCACTTGTTCTAATGATATAGAGACCATCTTCATACTGAAGCGATCTGACCTCACGGCTCGTAAAAATGTTCAACCCGTTGCTGGCGGAAATCCCTTTAGCTACACTCTGGAGACCATTTTTGAAAGTATAGTTTTTCAGTACATTCTTTCTTTTAACCCTGCTTTTGAACATCATATCAGCCGGAAAATCATCTGTTTGCTGGGAAGGTACCGCGTTAAAAAAGTGGCTGATTACCTCTCTGTAGTTATTTTCACCCAGAATTTTTGAATAATAGGACTTCACGCTCTGACCGGTTTTTTTTAGTTTGAAAAGGTTTGGCGCAGAAACAAGCAGTTCCAAAATATTGAGCTGGGAGACAATCGATTTAATTTTGTCATCAACAAAGAGGGTAAAAGGCACTTTCGCACGGGGAATGATTGATTTTGTCAAACCGCATTCCTCAACAATATCAAGCAAATTCTGATAAGAACTGTAGCAGGTATGAGCACCAAGTTCCAACCAGAATTTCTTTCCATTTGCACTGTACTGAGGAGAAGCAAAAGAACCCCCGGTAGAATCGTTTTTTTCGAGTAGCGTGGTTTTCAGGCCGGCTTTCACGCAATAATAAGCAAGGCTGAGGCCACTGATTCCCCCGCCCACAACAACAACATCGTTTTGCATCATAAAAGCCAAAGTATTTCAGTATATAATAGTTAATAAAAAATTTCCGCGCCGGTAACAGGAACACGCACATACCAGCCAGGCACAAACACCTATCTTGCAATCAATTTAGCGAAATCAGAGAAGAACACCGCTGAAAAAGTTTAATAGTGACTGCAGCAACAAAAAAAGCATCCCTATCCTTTTTACTATTAAATATTATTTCGTGATTTCCCTATAATTTTGCGAATAACGGATATAATTTTCCGGTGACTCCTCAATATTGCGCTTCTCAGCATCAGTTATCGGTCTCATAACCTTTGCGGGAACCCCTGCAACCAGCATGCCAGAAGGCACTGTAAAACCCTGCCTTACCAACGAACCCGCTGCAACTATCGACCAAGGCTCAATAACACTGTCATCAAGGAGAACCGCACCCATACCAATCAGTACATAGTCCTTGACTGAGCAAGCATGAAGTACAGCACCATGACCAATAGTCACACAGTTTCCTATGTTCAGTGGACCTGTATCATGCGTAACATGAAGGGTTACATTATCCTGAACGCTGGTTTTTTCTCCAATACGAATCGGACAGACATCACCCCGAATCACTGCATTGAACCAGATACTCGAATGAGCACCGATATGTACATCACCAATAACAAATGCACCATCAGTCATAAAAACCGTTTCATGCAACTGCGGCCATACTCCCCTATAAGGCATCACTTTTCCCATAACCAACTATTAATCAGAACAATTGAATACCTTTTATCTTGTTGTTAAATTTATACTTATAAACATCACTATTTTCGATGTAATTATACAATGATGGAAATTAGCAACAAGGATTTTTAAGAACAAACTATTAAACCGAGGTTATTGATACTATAATAGCATACAAACTTGAAACCTTTCAAGGTTTATGATATCTCATGGGTTAGATATCTCAAAATTTATTTATCAGTGCAGCAACGATAGTTCCTATTGAAGCTACAATAAATTTATATCCCACATTAAGTGGAGAGGGAAACCGCAGATTTGAGCACTCTTCAATGTGCGAAAAGCAAGGTTTTCCTTTTGGGTGGGTGGGCAATGTAAGAGTAACATAGTGAAGCGAACAAGCACGCACACCTCCCCACAATGATACTTCATCTCAGCAATTCTCTTCTTTTGCTTTTCCCCTGACTCCAGAAATGCGGTGGCCTACCATAGCCAATGCTTGCCGATACCCTGTGTCCAGATGCCAAATGAACAGATAGGACATGCCAATAAAATCACATCTGTGAAGCATGAAGGCGCTGCTTTTGCCTCAAAATGGAACGAAGTGAAATGTAAGCTGTGACTGAATGCGTGAACAGTGTGGTATGATAACTCTTCCTACCAATGTCAGGATAACTCAAATACAGTAGTAGAAAAGTAATAATAGGATAACATAACGAGATTTCACAGGCAGAGGGTTTGTACTCGAACCTTCTGCAATAATTTCACCAGCGAAAGAATGGATCAGCTTACCTTAATCAGCTTTGGCGGGATATTTGCGTTCTCCTCAGCAAAAATCATGACAAAGCTGCATGAAAATTGCAAGCTGATTCGTTCTGGAGTGTACAAGATTTAATTCACACGCATTTTTTCACTCCATTTTTTTTCTTAAACTTCAATTTGTTAGTCAACAATTGTTTAGGTTGTCAGTAGCCAAAATAATTAGACAAGCCCTTTGGATTGATTTGTTAACTAAATAACTAAAAAAATGAACAGTATCTTTCTTTCTACATTACTTTTTGCCCCACCTGCAGGAAGTGAAACTCCAAATCCATTAATCCAGTTGATTCCGATGATTCTTGTTCAGTGTTTATATGCAATATTCACTTATAAAGTTGCGGAAAAAACCAATAAAAATAAGGCGCTTTATGTTGTTATTACATTGATTCCTGTGCTTGGTAGTTTGTTTTTCTTTATTACCATTTTAACTTCGATATTGTATGCTTTAGATGAAATAAAGAAACCAAAAAATTAATGCATTGAATTTTTAGTTTACAATTCTTAATAAAGATCCCCGCCGCAAGCAGCGGGGTATTGAAGATTTCCTCTTTTAGAACAGTGATAACTGATAATCACTGTAGAGTTTCTGATACGTACCTCCCTGCCCTTTGACATACTTGCCTATCAGGTCTTCATTTCCATGCTTTCCTACCGTTCCAGCATAATACCCATCCGTCCACATCTCGCCACCCCACAACAGTTTTTTCACTTTGGGACAGCGCCTGAACACTTCTTGAGCAGAAATACTCTTTATCATCGTCACGATTTTCGTGACACTATACGTTGGCACTGATTGCACCAAAAAATGCACCTGATCTTTATCTGTACCAATTTCCAGGAACTTGATCTGATAACGATTTTCTATGTCCAAGCACACATTTTTCAAGACTTCATCCACCTCATCATCAAAAATCACGCGTCTATACTTTGCTGGCAGCACTAGGTGATACATCAGAACGGTGACATTATGGCGCTTGTGAATATATTCGCTCATGCCAACTAATATACATCAGATCACGCCGCAAGCGGCGGGGAATATGACCCGTAGAGATTTATAATAAATACTTAACAACAAGTTATTCCTTAATTCTTTCAAAAACCAATTAATATTTGATCGACATTTTCCTAATGGTTTTTTGGATTTCTTTGATGATTTACATTTGTATCGGTTTCATATCTTGCTTTTTAGATTACCGAACCAATTCTTTTGAAGGGCTTAATAATTAAAAAGCCAAAACACTAATAACGCATTATAGAATAAATGATTAACACGACTTGCAACATTTCCGTAGTGCAAAATAATAGTCTGCCAAAAGCAGCAAAATCTCATTACAAGTATAAGCCTCTACTATATTCATCAAATAATTCGGTGCAAGTACATGATTTATACTTAATCCTCGGAGTGCTCATTAATTGTATGGGTGATACATTAAAAAGTCGAGCAAGACTTTCACTAATATCTATTGAATTATATTCTGATAACATATATGTTGTGATAAAGCAATAAGGGAAATTGAAATTAGTGTTAGGATCTTTGCTTTTAAATAATTCCATATTTGTTGGATTAAAGGAAAAACCAAGAAATATTAGTTTTGTTGAATTGTGAATTAATTTTGAAATATTTTCAATTATATTTATCTTATTGGTGTACCTTTCTGTAAAGGTTCTGATTCTGTTGGATAAAGATAACAATTGATTTGGATCGGTAATATTAGCGCCAAAACACACAGTATCATTTTTTCTTGTGAAAGGCAACTCTCCCACATCCCCATAAGGATGAATGATATTTAGGGTATCAATAAAGTCAAAAGCCTCTTCATCGTTAAGTTTATAAAAGTCTTTTAATCCATTATACATGAAATGCTCAAAGCACCTATCATAATTAAATATGATATAACTTGACCTTGATAACTTTTGCTTTGCTTCATTTATATCTGAACTTTGACTTATAAGATGAAAAAACTTACCATACCAAGTCTTTTCTATTGCTTCATAGTTTAAATTACCATCAATATTATTCTCAATAAATAATAAGCTTTTTCTTTCCGCATCAAGAATATGTTTTACGATTGCTATTTTGCCACACAAAGAAATTCGATGATCATCTCTCTTTGAATCAATAAAATTATCAATTGATGGAGATAATGGCAGGTGCTTTCTTATTGTTTTAAATATAGCCTCATACTCTTCCATTTCTTTCTTTATTAATGGTAAGGTATTGCTTTTTTTGCATTCAATATTTATTGTATTTGCAATAATTTTATCTCCATTTATCAGTGTTCCAATGTTATTATAACAAATATTAAGACTTTCTGATATTTGTTTTTTTAATTCTATACCCGTAGGTAGACCAACCTCAGCACTTGCACCAGCTCCTATAATAAAAACTGTTTTTTGCATAAAATATATTGATGTATGTTGGTGGGATAAGAATTAATTTATCATTATTATTAAGAAAAGCCCAGCATTACACCAGGCTTTTTTATTAAGACATCATAGATTTTTCAATAAAGAATCCTCGCAACAGAGCTTCGGGAAATTCAACCCTTAGAGATTAAAACTGAAATATCCTCCTTTGCTGCCGATGATGACATGATCAAGGATTTCAATGTTCAAGAGCTTTCCTGCATCAACAAGTTTTTCCGTTGACGTTTTATCTGCGATACTTGGTTCTACATCTCCTGATGGATGGTTGTGTGCAATGATGATAGCATGAGCATTTGCCAACAGTGCACCTTTGAAAACTTCACGAGGATGAACCAGTGAAGCATTGAGTGTCCCTTTGCTGATCATCTCCATACCGATAACATGATTTTTGGTATCAAGATAAAAACTGTGAAATTCCTCTTAAGCTTTTTCATGTAATCCTATGGTTTGCAGTAAGTCGTACACCATATGTGCTCCATTGATTTTCTTATGCTGATAGTAAATCTGGGACTCTTTCACCAGTTTGATGTTGTATCGAGGAATCAGTATTGGTTTAGTCTCTTTATCAAAGAGAGGAATTGTGTTTGATTGTGGCATAATCTTTATCTTGTTGGTTGCCATGTAGAAATTGCTGTTTAATGGGTACATGCATCGCTGTGCTCAGGAAAAATGAACAGTCAAAAAGTGTGTGATATGAGGGTGGGTTATGCTTATAGCAGGGTACAACAACATAAGAGCTGTGGATATTGGTGGGCTGAAAAGATGAGTTTGAGCAACAGAGAGAGCAGGAATCAGATGCAGGACTTAGGCATTAACCAAACCAAGAAAACAGAAAGGGATAAAGTATTATTGTTATTGCTGTCAGGTAAAAGCTTTCATAAAAATGGGTACGGGGGGTATTAATAAAGGGGGATCATGCACTTACAAATTTTTGGAATTTTTTTTCTCACTAATACATGTATATCTGGCAGTAACAAAAAAAGAAAGGATGGTTTTACACATGAAAATATTTTTTATATGTGCTTTATGCTCTACACTAATTTTTGGTACAGCAAAGGCAGTTCCAACATCTCAAGAAATTCAAGCCTTGCAGCTTTCTGCTGAAAAAGGAAATGCTGATGCTCAGGTTAAGCTTGGTGCAATGTACTTTTTGGGGGAAGGTGTAAGGCAAGATTATGCAGAGGCATTGAAATGGTGTCGACTTTCTGCTAACCAAGGAAATGCAGACGCGCAGTTAAAAGTTGGTTGGATGTACTCTAATGGATACGGTGTTAAGCAAGATTATGCAGAAGCCGTCAAATGGTATCGGCTGTCTGCTCAGCAAGGAAATGCGAATGCTCAGTATAATCTTGGTGTGATGTACTCTAATGGAGAAGGTGTCAAGCAGGATAAAAAGATTGCAAAAGAATGGTTTGGTAAGTCATGCGATAATGGTCTGCAACAGGCTTGTGATGAATATCGTAAGCTTCAAGAACAAGGGTATTAGTTACCTTTCATTATGGGTTATTTACTCCAGCATTAACAGTAAAATATCATTATAAAGTATTCTTTCATATGAGCTTAATACCAAAGATAAAAGCATTTTATCATCAAGCTTTAATCACTGTTCTACAATTACTTTGATTATTCGTTTTTCTGATTGTTATAGGATAATAGTTAAAAGAGTTATTGTATTTATTGCTCCGACAATTAAAAGTGTTTATCCGTAGCACTTAAAATGCTTTATGAATAAAGGCTATAGTGTTTTTTATCAATACCTATAGTTGCCGGAACAATAATTGAGTTTGACTGTTTTTGATATTTGCCCTGATGGTTCTTTTTTCTCAATGATACTGAATATACCTGATGCTACAGCCGTATCCAGAACAGTATTGAACTCCGTGGATTTCCAGGAACTGTTTTTCAAGAGTGTTGATTTTGACATCATGCCTCTATTTCTTCTCAACATACCCTCTAATTTCTTGAGTTGTTGTGCATAAGGTGTAAATCTGAATTCCGCAGCAAGTAGATGAGTCAGAGACCTCCAGAAATATCTGATTGCTGCTATGGTTTCTTTCATGCTTTCACCAGTGATAACAGGATCATCACTCGTAGGATCACATGCACTGCTTGCAAGTTTTACGGTCTCGTATATCATAGCGATCTTGAACTTCATCATATCTATTCGACCATGATAGCCATACAGCATACTTGCCAGTTCGAGGTTGGATGATTTTAACTCCTCTAAAAAAGTACAATCTTCGTTGAATGATGCGTTATACAGTTCAGCTGCTTCCTCTGTAATCTCAAAATGTTTCTCTAATACCTTTATTGCTTCTGAGGTTTTATAGATATCCTCCAGGATTTTAAGATACTGCCCTTCTACTTCAATATTGGTTGGTTTTATCTCTACCAACGACTTGAGTGTTCCTGTACGTTCTGGATGATAAGAGAACAGAAAGCGCTGTAAAAGGCCGCTTTGCTTATCAGTTTCAGTAATCCGTAAAATAAAATTAGATAAAATATTTTTTTATGATGCGCGGATTTTATAACTTTAGTTAAAGTAGCAGGTAAACATACAAAAATAAGTAACCATGAGTAATATATCTGGGGCTTTTACCAAAGGAGCAGAAACTTACGGACGATTCTTGGAAGTATTCATTGACGGACACTGGTGGGTTGTTGGAGATGCACTGGAAAATATAGGAAAAACAACCAAGCGCTTATTGGTCAATGCATATCCTTTTATTTATGGCGGATCTGCATCATCAGGGCTGAGGGGCTCATCTCCGGAAAAATCCGGTTATGCGACGCCCTGTAAGGAGATAGAGAAACGATTTAAGGATTAAAATTTATCTGCTTGCTCATGGTCTTGTTTAATTGTGTAAATACATATTAATTTCATCACATGATCTGAGATTATCAGGAATTTACTTTATATAAAAAAACGGGGCTCAAGTCCCGTTTTTTATTTTAGATCAATTTATTTCTTAAGGAAATCTCTCATAACCCTACATGAGACGTATCAGATAAAATTGAAGGTGAGAAAAAAGTTACACCCTATCCTATTTTCAGTACAGACATGAACGCAACACTCAGCTGCAACAAGTTAAAGAAAATCTACAATAAACGTGAAGTTGTTAAAAGTTCATCCATTGAGGTAAAACAGGGGCAAATTGTCGGCTTGCTCGGACCGAACGGTGCGGGAAAAACCACAACGTTCTACATGATTGTTGGGTTAGTTCGGCCTAACGGAGGTGATGTATTTCTTGATTCCTTAAATATTACCCGCCTGCCAATGTATAAACGAGCTCGTCTTGGTATAGGCTATCTTCCGCAGGAAGCTTCTGTTTTTCGGAACTTGACAGTAGAAGAAAATATCCTGAGCGTACTGGAATTCACTCCTCTGTCAAAAACGGAGAGAACCGAAAAAACCGATAAAATGCTTGAAGATCTCAACATCGTCTCTATCCGAAAAAGCATGGGTTACGCTCTGTCCGGCGGTGAACGCAGACGAACGGAAATCGCAAGAGCTTTAGCACTCGACCCAAAATTCATTCTGCTCGATGAACCTTTTGCTGGAGTTGATCCTATTGCTGTAGAAGATATCCAGCAAATTGTTGAAGGACTTGTCAAACGCAACATCGGCGTACTCATTACCGACCATAATGTGCATGAAACTCTTTCAATCACCAGCCACGCCTACCTGCTGTTCGACGGAAGCATTTTCATGCAGGGCACCCCTGAAGAAATAGCCAACAACCCGGAAGTCAGAAAAATGTACCTTGGTGAAAAATTCAGTCTTGACCGCTATTAACCATTCCTCCTCTTGACTGATCGTAAAAAACAAAGAGCAAACCTGTTCACACTCCACAAAAGAAATATTTACTGCTCCTGTACGACATCAAACAGGGCAAACACTGAGGCAATCCAAATAAAAACATCCAGGGCAGTTACATTTCCCTGAATTATCAACCATTATTCACGAACGGAACTTTATTGTATACAATAAATGTTTTGAACTGAAAGAGGTGTATTTATACATATTTACAAGTTTTGCACTCTATATCACTTGAATGATAAAGTAAACCGAAGCATATCAGTTAGCAATGAATATTCTTTTGATCTATCCCGAATTCCCCGACACCTTTTGGAGTTTCAAACACGCACTGAAGTTTGTAAAAAAAAAGGCCTCGCTTCCGCCTCTCGGTCTCTTAACGATAGCTTCAATGCTTCCTGAAAGCTGGGATAAAAAGCTTGTCGATCTTAATGTTTCAGCCCTTAGTTCCGAAGAGATTGAGTGGGCTGATATGGTTTGGATCAGCGCCATGGCTATCCAGCAGGAATCCGTACGCAAGGTTATTATGCTGTGCAACAAATCCGGCGTGAAAATAGTGGCCGGAGGCCCCCTCTTTACCTCGGAGCATGACGATTTTCCAACGGTTGATTATTTCGTGCTGAACGAAGCCGAACTTACGCTTCAGCCATTTCTTGACGATCTGAAGAACGGATCTCCAAAAAAACTCTACACAACAAAACTGTTTCCAGATATTACCAAAACCCCTGCTCCGCAGTGGAATCTGCTCGACATAAAAAAATATGTATCAATGGCTTTGCAGTTTTCGAGGGGATGCCCCTACCATTGCGACTTCTGTAATGTAACGACACTTTTAGGCCATAAAATCAGAACAAAAAACAGCAATCAGATTATTGGCGAGCTCGAAGGACTTCGAAAGCTTGGATGGCAGGATAGTATCTTTTTTGTCGACGACAACTTCATTGCCCATAAAACATACCTCAAAAAAGAGCTGTTGCCAAAACTGATCGAATGGCAAAAAAGCAACAAAACAACAACCAAGTTTTATACGGAATGTTCGATCAACCTTGCCGACGACCCTGAACTCATGGCGTTGATGGTAAAAGCTGGATTTAACCAGGTCTTTATCGGTATTGAAACTCCTGATGACACTGCGTTGCACGCCTGCGGAAAAAAGCACAACACCTCAAGGAACATGATCGACAATATCAAAAAGATCCAGCAGGCCGGTATGGAGGTTCAGGGAGGCTTTATTGTAGGTTTTGACAGTGACACGCCATTGATTTTTCAGAAACAGATCGAATTCATCCAGAAAAGCGGTATCGTAACAGCCATGGTTGGTATTCTGCAGGCACTACCCGGCACAAAACTCTACGAACGCATGCAAAAAGAGGGGCGGTTAAAACATAACTCCAGCGGTGACAATACCGACAGCAATACAAACATTGTGCCGGTCATGGATCCGGAAATCCTGCGGAAGGGATACACCGATATGATGAAACAGCTTTATGCCCCTAAGCAATACTATGCAAGGATACGGACACTGCTCCAGGAGTACCATGCTCCGAAGTTAAAAGAACGGCTCCGTTTGAGTCAGTTCATGGTTTTTACCCGTTCTATCGTCATGCTCGGCGTAGTAGGAAAAGAACGGTTTCAATACTGGAAAATGCTGATATGGACAGTCTTCCATCACCAGAAGGCACTGCCACTAGCGGTAACCCTGGCCATTTACGGACACCATTTCCGCAAAGTCTGCAACTTGCACCTTAAGGAAACGCAACGCGCTACAGAATAATACCTTTAGTACTACTCTTTGTAGTCTTTGAAATTGTAACAATAAAATGAACACCCTCATATCGCACACAAGAAGAGGCCCGACACAGTCTGTTTGAATACATAAAAGTCTTTTACAACAGGAAACGAAAGCACTCAACTTTAGGATTTCAAGTACCTGTTGAGCTTTTACGGTATAAACAACAAGCAAAAGCTGCAGCTTTTTAGGTTGCCCAATTTATTGTTGCAAGTTCACTTCTTGTTCTGTCTATTAAAATGTAGCAAATCCTGTACTAGGTTTTCTCAATTGCCTGCAGCAATCACAGCGCCAGCTAGATAAAATGAACCGGTAATAACGATCAAATCATCCATTTCCGCATTTTCCCTCATATAACCAAGTGCATCCCGCACTGTATCAAATACTATCGATTTAAAACCCTCTTTTTCACATAATACGCCAAGAGCTTCAGCCGAAGCACTTCGCTCTGAGGGTATATTGACAGGTATAAATGTACAATCAAGTCGGGATAGTTCTCTGATAATTGTCAGGAAATCCTTATCCGAAGCCAAACCGAAAATAACGTACACTCGATGGTATGTATTTCTAAATGAAGCTATGGTATTGACTGTTTCTCGAATACCATGAGAATTATGCGATACGTCGAGAAGTATCGTTGGTTCTGTACTAATCTTTTCTAATCTTGCCCTGTAACCGGTATGCAACAGCAACTCAAGACCTTTGTAGATGTGTTCCATAGCAATACCGGCATCCTCGGCAACCATCACGGCAAGAGTGACATTGGATCCATGAAACGATCCTGTAAGAGGCACCTTCAAAGCCGGATAAAATCTTGAGGAAGTACGAATATCAAGCTCAAGCTTTCCTAGCTCAGCAGATAAAACACTCCAGACCGCATCTTGTCCAGCAACAAAAAGCGAAGCATTGTTTGACTTTACACTCTTAAGTATTGGTTCAAACTCGTCACTCATAGACACGGCAGTAAATACCCTACTGTTTTTTTTAATAATAGCAGCTTTTTCGGACGCAATAAGTGAAAGTGTACTCCCGAGCCATTCCGTATGTTCCAAACCGATGTTTGAAATCACAGCATAAGTGGAATCCAGAATATTGGTTGCATCAAGACGCCCCCCCATACCGGTTTCTATGATGGCAACCTCAGTATTTTCATCAGCAAACCAAGCAAACGCAATAGCCGTTGTAGCTTCAAAAAACGTAAAATTGTTGCTGCAAACCATATCCTTCAGCAGTGAACTGTAGTAAGCAACTTTTGCACGGGGAATCTGGGCTCCATTGATACGTATTCTCTCAGTAAAGTCAACCAGATGAGGAGAAGTATAAAGCGCCGTTTTTTTGCCGGAAGCTTGAAAAATCGAAGCAAGGCAAGCCGCAACCGTCCCTTTACCATTAGTACCTGCAATATGGATTATCAAACCCAAACGCTTATCAGGTGAACCTATATGATCAAGCACATTACGAACACGATCAAGACCGAACTTTATACCAAACCGATGCAATGGGTAGAGAAAATCAAGAGCTTCCTGATAGGTCACCGTCTAATGATGCTATTTGTGATGAATAGAAACAAGAGCCGATTTGACCAACTCTTCAACGGTGAGTACAGCGTTTTTTTCCAGAATACAATCAACAACTTTCTGTACAGTAATTTTAGAGAATCCCAGCGTTGCGAGAGCATTGACCGCATCATCCCTCACGCGGGAATTCTGAAACACGCCGGGTGAAGTAATAGCACCAGCTGCAGAAAGCTTCAATACTTTATCTCTCAATTCAAGAATAATTCTTGCTGCAGTTTTTTTCCCAACACCAGTGATTCCGTAAAGACGTTCAGGGGCATTGGTCAGAATGGCTTCATGCACATCCTGTACCTGTAACCCCGAAAGAATCGCAAGAGCAAGTCGAGGCCCAACACCAGAAGTAAGAATAAGCAGCCGAAACATCTGACGTTCTGCCTCCGTTAAAAAACCATAAAGCTGTAAAGCATCCTCTCTGACGACAAGATGTGAAAAAAGCAGTACTTCACTACCCGGTTCAGGCAGTTGACCGCTTGTGCTTGTAGAAATCAGAAACCGGTAGCCAACTCCAGAAACATCAATAACCGCTTCTTCCGGCAAAACTGAAGCAAGCCTACCACGAAAATATGCAAACATGAGAAAAGCAAATAAAAACCGGAATGTAAAGCCGATTGACTACATCACATAAATCACTGACAGTTTAAAACCAAAACGCCAGTATCGAATAGAATAACACTATTTGTATAGCTACTCAGCATTAACGTAATTGTTCAAAAGACTTGTCAACTGCGACTTCTTGCGAGACGCTTTATTAGAATGGAGGTAATTCTTTACACCAAGCCGGTCAAGTTTCTGAACAACTGAACGATAGGCGACCTCAACTTCTGCTTTGTCAGCTCGGGTATCAATCAGCTTTTTCATATTTTTGATAAGAACTTTCAGTTCTTTTTTCCTTGCTTTGTTTCTGGCATTTCTTTTTTCTGACTGCCGTAATCTTTTCTCAGCCGATTTGTGTAAAGGCATATACGATTGCTATTATTGTAAAAATTCAAAAATCCTGTAAACTGTTTCAATAAATAAAAAGAATGTAATATAGAGGAAAGCAATCAAAATACAACAGAGAAAAATGGGAAAAACAAAGCGTTTTTTTTCAACTATACTTTAGGGCACCTCAAAAAAATAGATTTTTGATATCTGACTGAAACCAATCCAAACGGTATAAATGATGATTCGAGTCTTCATGATCTGTTATTGCTCTGACAACTATAGGTATTGATAAAAAGACACTATGGCCTTTATTCCTCAAGCGTTTTAAGAGCTACAGATAAACACTTTTAATTGCCGGAGCAATAATGCCGTAGAGAAGTCAGCACTGAAGCCGATGATCATGGTCAAGAATATGCTGGTACGCCATAGAGACAACATCCTGAACTATTTCAAGCATCGAATAACCAATACTGCCTCCGAAGGTGTGAACAGCAAGATGCAACTTTACAAAGCAGCAGCAAGGGGTTTTCACAGCTTCCAGAGCTGCCGAACCAGAATATTGTTTTATTGTGGAAAACAGAACTTTGCTCTATAATGACGTATTTTCCTGGCGGGTCTACCCACTAAATTTTACGAAGAACCAAAATAAAATATGCAGGAAACTTTACTTTTGGGTTGAGCAATTAAGGTGATAGCCGCAACAAGAGAAGAAATTCCAATTGCAGACGATGCAGTAAAGGAGCACAGTCACTCCCCTCAATCAGCAATGCTTGCGGAACACAATAACACCGAACTGAATCAGTGGAAAAAAACAAAAAAGCCCCGGCTTACTACCGAGGCTTTTTATTATCTCAATATTTCCGAGGTGTTTTAGAAACCGTACCTTAAACCAAGAAGAATGTTGCTGGATGAGATTGTGCAATTATCTCCGTCATCAGGATTCTCCTTAACTTTTGATGACTTGAAATAGCGGTAACCAAGATCAATAGTAACCTTTTCTGATGCTTTTAGGCCAACGCCAGTTCCAATCTGCCAAGCAAAGCCACTTTTATCAAAAGGCTCTCCTGCATAATCATTAAATTTAACCTTTGCATCTCCAAGTCCAGCCATTACATAAGGAGAAAAGCTGGAACCCTTAAGATTGATATCATAATAAGCGTTAGCCATAATTGAGAGAACTGAAACATCACCTCCTAAAACGCCATCAACATCATTTTTCTGGTGGCCTACAGCAAGTTCACAGCGTACATCTCCTGATTTCAGCCCAACAGCACCACTAAATGGAACTCCTGTCTTGTACTCTTGTTGACTCGTCGACCCTGCAACCGTTAAATCAGAACTACCCATAATACCTAACCCAACCGAGCCACTGACATAGGGTGTTGCTGCTGAAGCTGGTGCTGCCGAAAGGCAAGCAATTGCGGCGCATAGTACTGTAATCTTTTTCATCGCTTATTTTTAATTTATTTAAATGTTGTTGAATTATATGATTATAAAACATAGCAAAAAGAACTTGCCTGACATGGAATTTCAACAGGCCGGTCTACTCAAAACAAATTAACCAACTACTTAAATTATATAGGCATAATGCCGCAAACATGCAATACTTTTAAGGGAATTTTAAGCAGAAAAATACCACGGTAAAAGCTTAAGAAAGTTTGAGAGCTCTCTAACCTTAGGCATGCACTCTTTTATGACTCGCTCAAATAATACTCAAATATCCGATAAAACATGAATGGAAGTAAGCGTTAACAATTAGCTTTGTTTTGTCTTGTTTAATCTTTTATCACGCAAATAAATAGCTTTGGACTGTCCTTCACCAATAATTCTTTCATCAAAGTCGAATAGTTTTGTTGCTGCCATCAACTCGCCAAGCCTGAGATAACCGTAATTACGCGGATCAAATTCAGACGACTGTTTGGCTATGTTGCTGCCTGTGGTTGCAAGGTGTGCCCAGCCGCTTTCATCAGAAGATGCTTCAACAGCATTTCGCAATAATCGAACCAATCGAGTATCTTGTTTGAGTTCAGCCATTGACTTTTTTATAATTGATTCGTTTTCATTGATTTTTGCACGGAGCACTTCCGTGTATATGAATTTGTCGCATGCGGAAACAAAGGGCGCCGGGGTTTTTTTCTCTCCAAAACCGTAAACGATCAAACCTGACTCTCTTATTCT
Organism: Chlorobiaceae bacterium; assembly: GCA_037134935.1. Taxonomy (GTDB): domain Bacteria; phylum Bacteroidota; class Chlorobiia; order Chlorobiales; family Chlorobiaceae; genus Chlorobium. The sequence continues at coordinate 47,180 of JBAXLG010000006.1, forward strand.
CGACGCAAGTTTTGTAAAATCACTGTCACTTGATACAATGCAGAAACCGTGAAATTTTCCTGTGTACAAAAGGTCCATAGCATCAATAATCATTGCACTGTCGGTGGCATTTTTTCCTTTGGTGTAGCCGAATTGCTGGATAGGCTGGATGGAAAATTCCAGAAGCACGTCCTTCCATCCTTTCAGCGCCGTCGTAGTCCAATCACCATATATCCTTTTAACATTCGACGTTCCATACTTTGCTACCTCAGAAAGCAGACCTTCTATAATTGCCGGCTGCGTATTATCAGCATCAATAAGCACTGCAAGCCGTTCTGTTTTTTCCACTGCCATGTCATTCTCCTTTCTTTTTTTCCATAACTGCAAAAAATTTCAGGCTTTGACACTAAATCCCTGCGCCTCGATAACCGCTGTGATAGCTGGTATACTTACCTTTACCGGATCATAGTCAACAAAAACAACGCCAGTGAAATGTGAGGCATGAGCCTCAACCACACCATCCAGCTCTTCAAGAGCTTCTTTTACAAGTATTTCACAACCACCACAATTCATACCGCTTACTTGTAATTCATTTTTCATTACTTATGGTATAAAAATCATTAGAAAATCACCCCATGCACAACTGGCAACCTTTGGGTAAACATTATTTATACCAAGTTACGGACACTTCCCTCAATTTGGAAATATTTCACTCAAATCAGGGTACAAACGTAATCATGATTGGCAGATAAATCATGGAGTCATTATATTAAGGTACTATGAATTCATCATTACCACGTTCAAAGCCTGGCATAACCTGCCTTATAGCGTTCATGCTGCTGGCAGGCCTGATTATCTTGACGTCATGTAGCAGCAAATCGGGTGAAATAAGCCAACTGCAGCAAGAAGTATGGACACGCCCACAAAATGCAGAAAGTTTTATGCGCCTTGGTAACGCGTTGGCACGTGATCAGCGTTATAATGAGGCTACAGAAGCATTCAAAAACGCACTTGCCATCAATCCAAAACTTGATATGGCTTATCGTGCGCTTGGAGCTATAGCTTTCAATCAGAACAACTACAACAGTGCACTGTTTTATTTTCAGAAATACCTTGAACGTGCGCCAAAAGACCCGGTAAGACTGTATGACGTTGGCAACGCTTATATGAAACTGAAGCAGTATGACAAGGCCATCAAAGCTTACAGTGATGCCGTAGATAAAAGCGAATCATTTGCAGAGGCTCACTATAACCTTGCTATCTGCTATATCAATACAGGCCGAAGAGCTGAAGCTGAGGCAATTTATGAATGGCTTCTTGTGAAAAACAATTATCTTGCTTTCTCTCTACAGCGCCATCTCAACAAAGAAAAAAAGGGTTTATGACCTTTTTTCTTTATTAAAATTGATTACTGATATTCAAATTTGTTCCAAAAAATCATGCAAAAAACGTATTTGAGTTTTACAATGCCAACAAGCACCTATGAATGAGCTTTACTATAATATCGTTATACCTGCAAAGGAAACCCAACCTATAGAACAGGGTATTGAAAACCTTAAAGCGGCGTTACGTGATTATGAAAAAACATATACTTCACCCAATCGCCATAATCAGAACAATCTTGTAACGTTCTCACAGGTAATTCATCCTGTAGACCTTTCTGAATGGCTTTACCACCAGACAATATATCCGAAAGTGTTTTGGATGAATCGGGAAAAGGATTTTTCTCTGGCCGGGATCGGAATTGCTGATAGCATAACATTTGAAGGAAAAAGCAATAACGATGAAATGTTTCTGCAATTCAGACTTGCCATAGCCGATAAGTACCCTCACACACGCTATTTCGGAGGGTTCCGTTTCAACAACAGTGAAACACAGGAGACAATCTGGCAGGGGTTTCCTTCCTTTTCTTTTGTGCTTCCTCTTGTACAGTTAACATTTGAGAAAAACATCTTCACTCTTTCATGCAACATCTGGTTTGAAAACCGTGATGAGCTCATTACAAAAATGAGGGCAACATCAAAATTGCTTGACGAACTTGTAACAAGTACCGACTGTTCAGCCTTGAAACTGCCTGAATTATTGAATATTTCCTATAATCCAGATGAAAAAATATGGACTGAGCAATGCATAAAAGCACTGGAGACCTTTGACGATGGCAGTATGGAAAAGATCATGCTGGCACGGCAGACCATGCTGGAATTCAGTAGCACCCTGTCACCACTTCTTTTTCTGCTTCGCTATCCCTATCCAGAAAATACTATATACAGGTTCTACTTTGAACCTGCTGAAAATCACGCCTTTTTCAGCTTTTCTCCGGAACGGCTTTACCGAAGAGATGCGAATATGCTGCTTACAGAAGCCTTGGCAGGAACCTGCTCAAAAACGATTTTTACTGTAGACGACCATCACGCTTCTGAAGCGCTTCTCAATTCCGAAAAGGATATCCGTGAGCATAAATTTGTCAAGGACATGATCTACCACGATCTGAACGCAATATGCAGCGAAATTGATATGGAAGAAGAGGTATGTGTGCTGCAACTGAACAGTCTGGCTCACCTTTACACCCGTTGCACGGCCACACTGAAACCCGAATCAATGAATGACGGCGAAGTCCTGAAACATCTCCATCCAACTCCGGCTGTAGGTGGAGTGCCAAAGGTTCCTGCTGTAAAGCATATTATGGATCTTGAGCCGTTCAGCCGCGGCTGGTATGCCGCGCCAGTTGGCTGGGTCAGCAGTGATGCTGCTGAATTTTCCGTAGCGATTCGTTCGGCGCTTGTTCATGGACGATTTGCCTATCTCTATTCAGGAGCTGGTCTTGTAAAAGGCTCAGAACCCATTTCAGAATGGGAAGAGGTTGAACAGAAAATTGGAGATCTACTGACTATAACGCGTCAGAAAGCATGAACAACCGGCAAATCACCTCGCTCTGGTGCAGTATAATTATTGAAGAGTTAATCCGGAGCGGTGTGGATTTTTTCTGTATCTCGCCGGGTTCACGCTCAACCCCTCTCACTATCGCCGTTGCAAGAAACCCGAAAGCCCGATGGAAAATCTTTGCCGACGAACGATCTGCCGGTTTTTTTGCGCTTGGCCATGCAAGGGCGGTAGGCAAGCCGGCTGTGCTGATCTGCACATCAGGGACTGCCGTTGCAAACTATTTTCCTGCCGTAGTTGAAGCCTATATGGACTTTCAGCCAATGCTTATCCTTTCTGCCGACCGTCCTTTCGAACTGCTTGAATGCGGAGCGAACCAGACCATCAGGCAGGAAAATATATTCGGCAGCTATACCCGATGGTATATGCAGTTGCCCCTTCCATCGAAAGAACAACCTCTTAAATCACTGCTCTCTTGTGTTGACTATGCCATAGCAAAAACACTTGGATCACCGCAAGGACCTGTGCATCTGAACCAGCCACTCAGGGAACCTCTTGAGCCTGAAGCACCCGATCTGAAAGATCCCTGGCTCAATCCTTTACATCAATGGCTTGAAAGCGGCAACCCATCAGGCCGCTCGGTATTTCCCGAAAAACAGCCTGATGCCGTTGCGCTATCTATGCTGCGTGAAGAACTATCAAAAGCAGAACAGCCACTGCTCATTGCTGGATGCATGAGGAATGTACAAGAAGCCGAAGCAGTAATTGAACTTGCCCTTGATCTGCAGGTACCCCTCTATGCCGATCTTTCATCAGGCATACGCATGAAAAACACCATACAGCCCTGGCAGCAAGCATTTTCATTACCGATATTTACCGAGCGCTTCAAGCCAGACATGGTGGTACACTTCGGCGGACATCTGATTGCAAAACATCCCGCTGCAGCCATTCGGAAATGGAACCCGAAACACTACATTGTTGTAAGACCACACGCCAACCGTTTTTCTGCCGATCACAACGTCACACTCAGCATAGAGAGTTCACCTATCCTGACTGCCTCAGCTCTCAAGGGATGCCGCACAACACCATCAAAAATCAATACAGAATGTACTGAAGCATTTTTCCGTTATGCCGGAGAAGAAATTGATGCTGAAACCTGCGGAAACCGGCCAGTAACCGAAATTTCTGCCGCAAGACTGGTATCAAGGCTGATCAACACAAAACAGGCTCTTTTCGTGTCAAACAGCATGCCAGTGAGAGATATGGACAGTTTTGCCTGCAACAGCCATGCTGAAAACATTATAACCGGCATCAACCGCGGAGCAAGCGGCATTGACGGCATTCTCTCCACGGCTGCAGGTTTTGCCGAAGGACACCGCAAGCCTGTAACAGTGCTGATTGGGGATCTTGCATTCCTGCACGACATGAATGCACTCTCTCTGCTCAGCACGCTCTCTGTTCCCCTGCAGATTATTGTTCTGAACAACAACGGCGGCGGCATCTTCTCTTTTCTACCTGTTTCAGAGTGCACCGATGTTTTCGAAACCCATTTTGCCACTCCACAAAACTACAGCATACAATCCGCGGTGAACACCTTTGGTGTAGATTATGCATCTCCATACACCAACGATGAATTCATTACAACATACAATACCGCCACCGAGAGCAACCGAAGCACCGTTATAGAAATTAAAGGTTCCCGCGAGAACAATCTGCTCCAGCACCGCGCATTACAGGAAAGAATCAACAACGTAGCCAAAAAATATCTATCTTTTCTATAGTTACAGGAGCTACATAGTTCATTACTGGTTATTCATGGAGCTACGCGGATGAAGTAAGCTGACTCCAATATTCATCAGTGTGTCTTATATTATAATAGTATCGGTTAACCGTTTTCGGATGAGAAACTATGGAACTTGAATTCTACGGTGCAACAGAAAGGGTAACTGGTTCATGCCACATTCTTAGAGTCAATGGAGTTACTGTCTTGCTGGATTGCGGGCTTGTACAAGGTACTCAAGAGGATGAAGCGCTGAATGAAAAACCATTTCCGTTTGATCCAGAGCGCATTGATGCTGTTGTGCTCACCCATGGTCATATCGACCATTCCGGACGCATTCCCCTTCTTGTAAAGCGAGGCTTCAATGGTCCGGTCTATACTCAGCAGGCGACTGTTGATCTCTGTCGGATACTGCTGCTTGATTCCGCTTCTCTTGCAGAAAGGGATGCTCTGTATCGACGCAAACATCCTGTACGGAAGAGTGATCACCATGTTGAACCGCTTTATACCCGCGAAGATGCATTACGGGCGCTTGATACCTTTATCGGTATGCCATACCATGAAAAGCGGGAAATTCTTCCGGGTATCTCTATCCGTTTTATGGATGCCGGCCATATTCTCGGTTCCGCATTGGTGGAAGTGTGGCTGCAGGAAAAAGAAGTTGCAAAAAAACTTGTTTTCAGTGGTGATGTAGGACAATATGGCACCCCGATAATGAATGATCCCGAAACAATTACAGCTGCTGATACCGTTATTGTAGAAAGTACTTACGGTGACCGTCTGCACAGGAACATAGGACTTACCCTTGCCGAGCTTGGTGATATTATCCGCACGACAGCTAAAAGCAACGGCAACATTCTCATCCCTGCTTTTGCAATTGGTCGCAGTCAGGAGTTGCTCTACTTTCTTGCAGAGTATTATGATACGTGGGAACTTGATCGCTGGCAGGTTTTTCTCGACAGTCCAATGGCCATTGAAGCCAGCCGTATCTATTGGAATAATCCCGAGCTGCTTGATGATGAAGCTGTTTCGTTCCGCAATAATGCAAAATGGATACCTCACCTGAAAAACCTGCATTTTACAGCAAGGGTTGAGCAGTCGCAAGCTATCAACGATATCAAAAGAGGTGCCATAATTATTGCTGGCAGCGGCATGTGCAATGGCGGCAGGATTCTGCATCATCTGAAGCACAATATCCACCGTCCGGAATGCAGCGTGATCATTACCGGTTATCAGGCAGAAGGAACCCTTGGCCGCCATATTGTGAATGGGGAAAAGGATGTAGTAATTCATGGCAGGAGTTACCCTGTAAGGGCTGCTGTCCATACCATAGGTGGTTTATCGGCACACGGTGACCGTGACGACCTGCTGCACTGGTTACGCGGTTTTGAAAATAAGCCGGAACTTTTTGTTGTGCACGGCGATGATGCGGTAAAAACACTGTTCCGTAATGCAATAGAAGAGCAACTCCATCTAAAGGTAACCATTCCCAAGGAAAATGAAATTGTCAGCTACTCCAGTACCATATAGTATCGAAAACTCCCGATCATTGACTACTGGTAATAAATGTTGAATAACACTAAACAGTGGTGATATAAATATGCATGTAAACACGCATAATATTCCGATTCATCTTTTCACCATTGGAGATAGTTCTCTACCGCGAATCGTTTTTCTGCACGGTTTTCTCGGGTCTGGAAGTGACTGGTTGCAGATTGCCAGACAGCTTGAAAAGCATTACTGTAGTATTCTGGTTGACCTTCCGGGACATGGAGATACAGGTATTTCAGCAACAGCGGATCCATCTATTTTTTTTACAGAAACTGTCGATACCCTCGCTAAAGAACTGAACAGTTCAACTTCTGCCCCCTGCTTTTTAGTGGGATACTCGATGGGCGGCAGGATTGCACTCTCTCTGGTGTTGCGCCACCCTGAACTTTTTATAAAGGCAATTATTGTTTCAGCCTCTCCCGGCCTCAGAACCGAACAAGAACGATCGCTCCGTCGGAAAAACGATGAAGGAATCGCACGCAAAATTGAAAAAAACTTTGAAGGTTTTATCGAAGCATGGTACAATCAACAGCTTTTTTCGACGCTGAAAAAACATCCACTTTTTAAGGAAATTGAGCGTGAAAGAAAAATCAACAATCCCCGCAATCTCGCCGTTGCTTTAAGAGTAATGGGAACAGGACGGCAGCCACCTTTATGGGAAACACTCAAAAAAAACAATATCCCAATCCGTTTTTTTGCTGGGGAAAAAGACGAGAAGTACGTTGAGATTGGCTTTCAAATGGTTAAGTTATGTCCTGAATCAGATCTGGAAATTTTTTCTAATTGCGGTCATACCCTGCAGTTTGAAAACAGGAAATTGTTTCTGGATCGGCTGCAATATTTTTTCAACCAGCAAGAAAAATAGTCTTTATGAGCACTGTTAACTGGATACCTGAAGGTAATTTTACCGACATCCTCTACCATAAAGCTGAAGGTATTGCCAAAATCACCATTAACCGTCCGGAAGTACGCAACGCTTTCCGCCCCCAGACGGTTGATGAAATGATTGTGGCTCTTGCCGACGCACGGAACGACGAAACAATTGGAGTTATCATTCTGACTGGTGCAGGAGAAAAGGCTTTCTGTTCGGGAGGCGACCAGAAAATAAGAGGTTACGCTGGCTATGCCGATTCCAAAGGGGTTAACCGCTTGAACGTTCTCGACTTCCAGCGCGATATCCGTACCTGCCCAAAACCAGTCATTGCTATGGTTGCAGGCTACTCAATCGGCGGTGGCCATGTACTCCACATGATTTGTGATCTCACCATTGCAGCCGAAAATGCCATTTTCGGGCAAACCGGCCCAAAAGTTGGTTCTTTTGATGGTGGATGGGGAGCAAGTTATATGGCCCGCCTGGTCGGTCAGAAAAAAGCACGCGAAATATGGTACCTTTGCCGTCAATACAATGCAGCGGAAGCCCTTTCGATGGGTCTGGTCAATACTGTAGTGCCTCTTGAACGTCTTGAAGAGGAAACCGTCCAGTGGTGCAGGGAAATACTTGCCAACTCTCCACTCGCTATACGCTGCCTTAAATCTGCCCTTAATGCGGATTGTGACGGGCAGTCTGGTCTTCAGGAACTGGCAGGAAATGCCACCTTGCTCTATTATATGAGTGAAGAAGCACAGGAAGGTAAAAATGCTTTTGTCGAAAAAAGGAAACCAGATTTCAGCAAATTTCCAAAAAGACCTTGAAAGCTTATCATACAACGCTTTACAGATACTCCATTCCTTTTAGAGAACCGGTAACAGTGAAAGGTTGCCAAGTTCTGCAAAGAGATGGAATTATCCTTGCCTTGAAAAACCGGGAAGAAAATCAGACAGCCTACGGTGAAATCGCTCCGCTTCCCGGTCTTCACAAGGAATCACTTCAGGCTGCTGAGGCTCAGCTTGTAGAAGTGCTTTCAAAAAGAGAGTTGACCAATTCGGTTACTTTGCAAGAAAAACTTTATCCGTCGGTACGCAGTGGGCTTGAAATGGCAATGATCAACCTTGACAATGCCATACCTGGAGCTTGTTCTTCCTTTTTTCCTTCAGTACCTGCGGCAAAATATGTACCAGTAAATGCCTTGCTTTTTGGTGATACACCGTTGATCATGCAACGGGCTGAAGAGTATTTAACACTCGGATACCGTACCTTCAAACTTAAAATAACAGGAAGTAATATAGAAACCGCTATCCGAAGCATTGGGGCACTGCATCGTACTTTCGGTAACCGGATTGAGCTTCGTCTTGATGCCAATCAGTCATTCTCAATTGATGAAGCAATCAGATTTGCCGGCAGCATTCCACGGGAAAGCATCGCTTATATTGAAGAGCCTCTGAAAGAGCCTGAACTTATTGGGGAGTTCCATGCAAAAACGGCCCTACGCTCAGCGCTGGATGAAACTCTTTGGCAAAAGCCTGAACTACTCAGGCAGCTTCCTGCCAACTCTTTACGAGCACTCATACTGAAGCCAAACCGTCTTGGAGGAATCGCCATTACAATGCAATTTGCCAAGTATGCAAGTGAAAACAATCTTATAGCGGTTTTCAGCTCTGCCTTTGAAAGCGGTATCAGTCTGAGTTTCTATACTTGGTTAGCTGCATCGGCCTGCATGAAACCTGCTGCGTGCGGGCTTGATACTTACCGTTACCTGCAATACGACTTGCTTGAAACCCCTTTCGGCACTGAAAATGGGCTTCTTGACGCCAGCCGCCTTTACAGGAATGGACAAAAGGTTGACCAGCGGGCATTACAAAGAACCTCATTATGGACATTGTAGGTAGAGCGGCACAGCTTTTTGGAAACTCTCCAGCGATCATAGTGCCAGAAAAAGCTCTCTCTTTCAACGATTGCGCTGACAGTGCATTGTACATAGCAAACCTCCTAAGTCATAAAGGATGTCATACAGGCGATATTATCGCGATTGTATCACCAAATACTCCAGAACTTTTTCTCACTCTTCTTGGACTTCTGAAAGCAGGCATGGTCGCCGCTCCGCTCAACTACCGTCTTCCAAAAGAAAGGCTCAATGTTATGCTTGCAAAACTCCAGCCAAAACTGGTACTGACACATAGCGAGCTTGACCTCCCATTCTACGGGTTAAAAACAGTAACTCTTACTGCGTTTCTTGAAAACACCTTACCTTATTCGATAACTGACATTTTTGCATTAAAAGAGATGGAACGGCCCGCTACCATTATCCACACTTCAGCCAGTTCGGGTGAAGCGAAGGCCGCTGTACACAGTGTTGCTAATCACTGGTACAGTGCTATTGGTTCCAATGAAAATCTACCCTTTAGCCCTGGAGATTGCTGGCTTCTTTCCCTGCCTTTATACCATATAGGCGGATATTCCCTCCTCTTCAGAGCATTCGTTTCGGGAGCAGCTGTGGCTATTGATTCCCCAGATGAAAGTATCACCAGTTCACTACAGAACTTTCCACTTACGCATCTCTCTCTGGTACCGACACAACTTTACCGACTACTGGCCGATACAAAGAGCACTGCCCTGCTGCGCAACTTGAAAGCAGTCCTGCTTGGAGGTAGTTCTTCACCCAATTCACTCATTAAAGATGCTCTCTGCCAAAATATTCGGCTTTATCTGAGCTATGGCTCAACAGAGATGAGTTCGCAGATTGCCACTACTCCCGAACCGATAAGCAGCATCCAGCAAAACAGCGGGCGGGTTCTTCCTCATAGGGAGATTCGTGCTGCGAAAGATGGTGAACTTCTGGTAAAAGGCGCTACTCTTTTTAAGGGATATCTTAACTGTGGTGAAATTCAACCTCAAACCGATAACAATGGGTGGTTCCATACTTCTGACATCGGAAGTGTGAGCGATGACGGTACGGTAACCGTGATAGGTCGGAAGGACAGCATGTTTATCTCAGCAGGCGAAAACATACATCCCGAAGAGATAGAAAAAGCGTTGATGATGATTGATGGAATTCGTGATGCCCTGATTGTACCGGTTCCTGATCATGAATATGGGCAACGACCTGTAGCATTCATAAGGACTTTTGATAAAAATAACCCCAGTGACAGCACTATTAGTCTTACCTTGAACACCATGATTGGGAAACTGAAAACTCCAACGAGCTATTTCAGAATAACACATTGGCTAACACTACCAGGCTCCCAGAAAATCGACAGAACTTGGTACAAGAAATTAGCCTTGGCACAGAAAAAGTAAAAAATGCTTTCAGCTTTTTTTAGCTTTCCTTTTAAGTCTTAGAACCGCATATGCTCCACCAAAACCAGCAATCGGAGCATAAACAGCACCAGTTAAGAACATATTCATAAGAAGTTCCTTGAAATTGAGCTTCACTACAGCAAGAACAAGTTTTTCTTCTGCGATAAGCCTCTGCACCTGATCATGAAGCTCTGGTTTTCCTTTTGCTATTTCAACTACCCAGCCGATCAACAATGAAAGACTTTCGGCTCCAGGCCTATAATGAAAAAGTTCCATAAGAATAAAGGTGACGCCCTCGGATACAATGCCTCCAGCCATCCCCGCAACAGATCCAAGAAAAAAAGCATCACTGTAGGTGAGCCTGACCTGATAACGTAAAATGGAGTGATTGAGTACTATGGCGCCAGCCAGAAAAATACCAAGAAAAAGAACATCACGCAGTAAAGTCAGATAGGGTACTGTTGTTGAAAGGACAATGATAAAGGCACCCAGGCAAACCGTATAGATTTTTCCGGAAAATGGCAAAGAAGATTGATTCAGATTATCAGCAACCATGAGTCATTAGGAAAGTCGTTCATTTAAAAAATCATCCATGGTATAAAATCCTGGCATGATTTTATGACGTGCTACAAGCCATACTGCAGCTTCAACAGCTCCAGAAGCAAAGCCTGTACGATTTTTAGCTGTATGGGAAATAACAATCTCATCTGCCTCCGAATCAATGAAAGCGGAATGTTTGCCAAAGACACTGCCAAGCCTAAGCGCGGCTACCAGCAACTCTTCAGGTGCAATCTTTTTTTCATCCGACAATTGCCGTACAATGTTTTTTTTCCGTTGATTCGCCGACAAAATCATATCCGCGGCCCTGAGTGCTGTTCCACTCGGAAAATCAGCCTTTCCGGTATGGTGCTGTTCGGCAAAGGCAATATCAAACTGTTCGAACGGAGCAATTAACCTTGCTGCTTCACGTACAGTTCGCAGAAATATATTAACCCCTAAAGAAAAATTAGCCGAATAAAGCAACGATGCACCAGCCTCCATTACCAAGCTTTTAACCTTTTCTTGTTCATCATCCCACCCTGTGGTACCCACAATAACCGGAACTCCGGATAATAGCATAGCAGGTAAATTGGCGAAAAAAGCATCCCTGACGGTAAAGTCAATAATGGCATCGCTTCCAAGAAAGAGTTCTGGAGTAATAGGAGTATTTACATCAAGAACAGCAGAAATTTCGTGACAGTTCGACTGACCAATCACTAAAGCCACCTGTTCTCCCATTCGCCCATTGCCCACAAGGGTAAATCTCATGATTGTTGTACTACTGAATGTTTCTGTAAGTTAATGCGGGAGTACATCTGAAGTTTACTCATGATTCATGATTTCAAGTAACCTGTCGAGATCATCATTGGAAAAATACTGAATATGAATTTCCCCTTTGCCTCCTTTTTTCTCAACAATACGAACCTTGGTAGCAAATCTGTCCCTCAGATGTGACTCAAGCTGGGTAATGTGCGAAGAACGATCCAAAACAGAACTGGATTCCACCGGCCTGGACTGGTTCTTGAACATTCGGTTCACTAACGCTTCTGTTTGGCGGACGGAAAGCTGATGGCTTAGAATCTGTTTCCAGACCTTTAATTGCTGCTGCTCACTGGAAAGGTTGATAAGAGCCCTTGCATGGCCCGAAGAAATCTCCCTGTTCCTTATACTGTCCTGAATCTGCAAGGGAAGTTTGAGCAGTCGAAGAAAATTACTAACTGTGGAACGTTTTTTTCCAACTTTCTGCGCTATCTCATCCTGCGTCAGACTGCATTTCGTTGTCAGGCTTTTCAGGGCCAGCGCTACCTCAATGGCATTTAAATCCTCGCGCTGGATATTCTCAATAAGAGCCAGTTCAAGCTTGCTTGAATCATCATGAGCCTCAATTACATAAGCTGGAATAAATTTGAATCCCGCCTGCATTACAGCTCTGAGCCGACGTTCTCCACTGATAAGCTGATAATTCTCCCCATCCCTGCACACTGTTACCGGCTGTATAACTCCATTTTCAATAATGGAATTTTTCAGCTCTTCAAGAGCAGTCTCATCGAATTCTTTTCGAGGCTGGAATGGATTTGCACGTATTTTCTCTATAGGCAAACTGCCAATAACACCATTTTGGAGCTGCTCTTGTTCCTCCTCATCCTTTGAAACTGCAGCAAATCCTTCATCTGAAATAAGTGCTTTCAAACCTCTGCCCAATGCTTTTTTAGACATATCACACCACCAACGTACCGGTTTAGTCAGCGCTGCCGGACTTTAAATTTTTTAATATTACCATCCCTTTCAAATATCTCCTGTGCCAGATCGAGATAATCTTTCGAACCGATACTTTGTGCATCATAAAGCAAGGCAGGTTTACCATGACTGGGTGCTTCGGAAAGCCTTACATTCCTACGGATATAAGTTCGGTAGACCTTGTCCTTGAAGAACTTTTTTACCTCTTCAGCAACTTGCGTTGCCAGGCGAAGCCTCGAATCATACATGGTCACCAGAACCCCTTCAATTTCCAGTTTTGGGTTTAGATGCTTGCGCACAATACTAATGGTATTCAGGAGCTTACCCAAACCCTCAAGAGCATAATATTCCGCCTGCACCGGAATGAGCACCGAATCCGAAGCGGTAAGCGAATTAAGAGTAATCAACCCAAGTGATGGCGGACAATCAATAATGATATAATCGTAACGGGAGCGAATGCTTGTAAGTGCTTTTTGCATTACATACTCGCGCTCCCTCATGTTTACCAGTTCGACCTCCATACCAACAAGATTGACATTGGAAGGAAGCACATCAAGATACTCCAAACTGGATGACTTGATGGCTTCTCCTATGTTACCGCCCTTTACCATAACCTGGTAGAAGGTATTATCGATCTCGTCGCCAATCTCGATACCGAAACCAGACGTAGCATTAGCTTGCGGGTCGATATCAATCAGCAATGTCTTAAACTCAGAAATAGCAATAGAAGCAGCTATATTGACGGCTGTTGTTGTTTTACCAACGCCCCCCTTCTGGTTTGCAATCGCAATAACTCGGCCCATGTACTAACCAGTGAATTTTACTGCAGTTGAAGTTTAATCATGAATTAATACATTATAATAATATATACATGAACTATTACAAATTATTAATCCTCCTTGGATGACGCGACTGGAAAAACAATTTTATGAAATACCTACGCTTGAACTTGCCGAAAAACTTCTTGGGAAAATTTTTGTTCGTACTCTACCTGGGAATATACAACTGAAAGGCAGAATTGTTGAAACCGAAGCCTATCTCGGAGTAGATGATGAAGCATGCCATGCGTGGCGAAGTAAAACAACAAGAAACCAGGTAATGTTTCAATCACCGGGAACACTATATATTTATTTCACTTATGGCTGCCATTACATGCTCAATATCGTCAGTGAACCAGAAAATTCTGCAGGAGCTGTACTACTGCGAGCAATGGAACCTGTTGAGGGTGAGCTATTCATGCAGGAACAAAGAGGAGTAACAGTTACAACCGCGCTGATGAGCGGTCCGGCAAAACTTGCAAAAGCACTTGCCATTGACTGTCGCTACAGCGGCAACAACCTTTTCGGTGAAGAGTTCTTTTTAGAAAACGCCCCCCCAGTTCCTGCAAATCTGATAGGAACCAGTGTACGGGTCGGTATTTCAAAAAGCAAAGATCTTCCTTGGAGAAAATTTATAATCAACAATCCCCACATATCTAAAATCAGGCTTTCCTGAACATCAAAAAAGATGACCAAGTATTGGAAAGTTGCAGAAAAAAATCCTTTTTTAGGCTGCGCTACTTTGTAGAGAACCTACTCCACCTATACTAAACATTTCCGGTTATGATCGGCACATCAATATTGCCGGAAATCAGGGAACTGATTGAGCAACGCAATTTCAGCGCGTTACAGAGAATTTTCAATGACTGGCTCCCGGTTGACCTTGCCGAACTGATCTCCGATCTTCCTGAAAACGAACAGGCAATTCTTTTTCGGCTGCTGCCAAAAGATGTGGCCACCGAAACCTTTGAATATCTTGAGTTAGACTCACAACAGAACCTGCTAACGGCACTTACTCAGAAAGATGTCACGCATATTCTCAACAGCATGTCGGCTGATGACCGTACAGCCTTACTGGAAGAACTGCCCGGCACAGTTGTGCAGGAACTGCTTAAGCTTCTCTCTTTCAAGGAATTCAAAATCACCAAAACCCTGCTTGCCTATGCCGAAGACAGTGTGGGTAGACTCATGTCTCCGGATTATCTCAGCGTAAAAAAAGATTGGGATATCAACCAAGTACTTGACTATATCCGCAACTTCGGTCATGAAAGCGAAACACTGAACGTCATCTATGTTGTCGACGAGCATGGCAAGCTTAAGGGAGAACTGCTGGCAAGAACACTTTTGCTCTCTCATCCTGAAAAGAAAGTCACTGATATCATCTCTGAAGACAAGATTATCACACTCACCGCATCACAAAACCAGAAAGACGCGCTTGAGGCATTCAAGCGTTACGACACCGTTGCTCTCCCTGTGGTGGATTCTAACGGTTACCTGATAGGCATCGTGACTGTTGATGATATGCTTGATGTCGCCGAGGAAGAAGAAACAGAGGATATCCAGAAATTCGGTGCTGTTGAAGCGCTTGAAGAGCCTTATATGGATTTGCCGATATTCCAACTTGTAAAAAAAAGAGCTGGCTGGCTGGTTATTCTTTTTATTGGTGAAATGCTAACAGCTTCCGCACTGGCATTCTTCCAAGATGAGCTTGCAAAAGCAATAGTGCTGGCTACATTCATACCGCTGATTATATCAAGCGGAGGAAACTCCGGTTCGCAGGCAGCAACACTTATCATCCGTTCGCTTTCACTTGGTGAAATAACGATTATGGACTGGTGGCAAGTCATGCGCAGGGAGATTGTTTCAGGACTGGCGCTGGGAGGTCTGCTCGGCCTAATCGGAGTGTTAAGAGTAATAATCTGGGCAGCCATATTCGGTAAATTAACAATGACATGGCTCTACGTTGCCATTACTGTTGGGATTTCACTCATCGGTATTGTTCTTTTCGGAACATTGACAGGATCAATGCTCCCCCTGCTGCTGAAACGCTGGGGCCTTGACCCTGCAACTTCTTCAGCACCGTTTGTAGCAACACTTGTTGATGTTACGGGTATTGTGATCTACTTCAGCGTAGCCTCTCTGATATTAGGAGGAATCCTTCTCTAAACAACATTTTTACTCACTGAAAAACGTTTACGTGTGAAACAGGAACGAGAATCACTGGAATTTGATATCGTGTTTATTGGCGCAGGACCGGCAAGCCTTGCGTCGGCTATTCACCTGCAGCGCCTCATTAAGCAGCACAATACCCGGTCAGAAAAGTTACTCGAACCAGCAATAGCTGTTATTGATAAAGGTCGATATGCCGGTGCACACCTTCTCTCAGGCGCTATTCTTGATCCGATAACCTTTGATGAATTTTTTCCGGATTACCTCGAACAGGGCTGCCCGATTGAAACAACTGTTTCTGATGAAACTATCTGGTTCCTGACAGAGAAAAAAAAGTTCTCATTTCCGTTTGTGCCTGAATCATTCAGTAATAAAGGCAATGTACTTGTATCACTCAGTCGATTAGGCGCATGGATGGGTAAACAAGCCGAAAATGAGGGAATTCAGCTCTTCGACAATACTGCGGCCTCATTACCATATATCGAAAACGGGAAACTTGCCGGCATTCTGACAGATGACAAGGGCATTGATAAAAACGGAAATAAAAAAGCAAATTTTGAACAAGGCGTTCTACTCAAAACAAAAGCCGTAGTAGTCGGAGAAGGTTCTGACGGCTCTTTTTTGCGGCAACTGTCCACACTCATTCCAACAGGCATAACAACTATCTCTCAACGGTATGGAACCGGAGTTAAAGAGACATGGCGCATTCCTGCTGGCCGGCTCAGAGCCGGCGAGGTACACCATATGTTCGGCTATCCCCTTTCACCAGATGTATACGGCGGAGGTTGGCTTTACGCCCTTTCCACAACACTGCTCTCACTTGGATTTGTTACCTCATTAAGCGCAGCTTCACCACTTTGCGACCCCCACCTGAACCTGCAACGCTTTAAGCAGCATCCCTTTCTTGCAGAACTTCTTGAAGGAGGAAGCATGATTGAATCAGGCGCAAGAAGCATAACTTCCGGCGGAATTGAAGCCATGCCACAACTTTATGGGCCAGGTTTTCTTGTTATCGGTGAATCAGCCGGTATGGTCAACATGCAGCGCCAGAAAGGAATCCATCTTGCAATGAAATCCGGAATCCTTGCAGCTGAAACCCTTTTTGAAGCACTACTGCAAAATGATTTTTCCACTGAACAGTTGAAAACGTATGACAAGCGATTCAAAACATCATGGGCTTGTGAAGAACTCCATACAACCCGAAACTACAGAAAAGCTTTCGATCAAGGGCTTTATTCCGGCCTCATTCAGGCTGGACTACAACTGAAATTTCCGGGACTTTCACTGACTGTGAACTTAGGAAAACACCTCGATAAAAAAGCAAAAAGCAAACAAAAAAAGCAGCGCCAGTTCATTGATGAAAAAGAGTCATTCAAACCTGACAGCAGCCTGACTTTCAGCAAAGATCAAACTCTTTACCGGTCTGGAACCATTCATGAAGAGGATCAGCCATGCCATCTTCTTATCAAACGTGAAGATATTGAAGAGATATGCCTGAAAAAATGCACACTTGAATACGCAAATCCCTGCCAGCACTTCTGCCCGGCTGGAGTATACGAGATAACCGAAAAAACACAACCATCACTCAAGCTCAATGCGTCAAACTGCCTGCATTGCAAAACATGTGAAATTGTCGACCCTTATGGAATCATTACATGGGCAACTCCTGAAGGAGGGGGCGGACCAGGGTATAAATTAAGTTAGTAACCCTTGATTATAACTACCCGTATTGTAGTATGTTTAATCGCAGACAATAAAAAGGCAAAGTTTAAGTTGGCCACTAACAGTTCATGCAGCAGAAAGGTGTTCTTGCTCATTGTTTCGTAAGTTTCTTTTGGAATCCCATCTTATAAAGAAGTAAGCTCAAACTACTATTTTTGTAACTTATAAAGTTGATTAAGGTTATCAATTAAATATCACTATTACAAATGGTAATATCTTTCGGTAGATGTTTACCGTATAAATCAAAAAAAATGTAAGTTTTATAAATTGCAATATTAAGATACAACACAGCACCAGCAATTCATGAACATTTTATGCCTTTGAACGGTCACAAATGGAAACAAAAAACGATCTCTATCTTGGAGACTGCACAGAAGTACTCAGAATATTACCTGATAACTCGGCAGACTTGATATTTACCTCTCCACCCTATGCTGACCAGAGAAAACAAACCTATGGAGGCTGTCTTCCTGATGACTATGTCGAATGGTTTTTACCGATATCGAGAGAACTCTTGAGGGTGCTCAAACCGACGGGCACGTTTATCCTGAATATCAAAGAGAAGGTAGTCAATGGTGAACGCTGCACCTATGTAATGGAACTCATTCTGGAAATGAGAAAACAAGGGTGGTTCTGGACCGAAGAATTCATCTGGCACAAAAAAAATTGTTATCCTGGAAAATGGCCAAACCGGTTTCGAGATTCTTGGGAGCGGTTGATCCAGTTTAATAAAAACAAGCAGTTTTACATGAACCAGCAAGCGGTGATGGTACCAATGGGCGAATGGTCAAAGAGTCGACTCAAAAATCTGAGCAATACCGATAAAATACGTTATGAATCAAAGGTCGGCAGCGGGTTTGGAAAAAACATCTCAAACTGGCTTGACCGGGAGATGGCCTATCCTACAAATGTTTTGCACCTTGCAACAGAATGCAACAATAAACAACACAGTGCAGCCTTCCCTGAAGGGCTGCCCGAATGGTTCATCAAGCTATTTACCAAAATGGGAGATACCGTACTTGATCCGTTCATGGGATCAGGTACAACCAATACCGTGGCACAAAGAATGAAAAGAAACTCTATCGGCATTGAAATTATTCCTGAATACTACCACATGGTAAACAAAAAGTTGAAACCGGTTGAACTTTATATACTTGAACAAAAAGACAAATATGACCCCACTTGCCCTGAACGACGTATCAACCTATGTTGAAGAAAACATCGGCACTTTTCACAAAAAAAGAATTGAGACTCTTGATGAATTGAGACTTTCCAAAGTACTGAAAAGAAAAAATCCCTATCTGTTCAAGGCCAAATATGTCATGACCGCTAATGAAATTGTCCGAGGAATTGTTGATGCCCATATTTCATCAAACGAAGAAACGGTTTTTGGTGACTGGCTGGAGGGGTTAGCCATTTTTATCAATCAAAAAGTGAATGGCGGCTGGAAATCTGGAATATCCGGAATAGACCTTGAATTTGACAATGAGGGAAAACGTTTCATCGTTAATATCAAATCAGGCCCGAATTGGGGTAATAGCAGCCAGATCAACAAAATGAAGTCCGACTTCAAAACAGCAGCAAAAACCCTACGTACAAGTAATTCAGGGCTTCAGGTTGTAGCGGTCAATGGCTGCTGTTACGGAAAAACCAAAACCTCCGACAAGGGAGACTATTTCAAATATTGCGGCCAAGCCTTCTGGGAATTTGTCTCAGGTACCTCCAACCTTTATACTGAGCTTATTGAGCCACTTGGGCACAAAGCAAAAGAAAAAAACGAAGAATTCCAGCAATCCTATGCCCAGATGATTAATAAATTCACACTGCAATTCGGTCAGGAATATTGCGATAACAACGGTGCAATCAAATGGAGCAAACTGGTAGCATTCAATTCGTCATCCTTTCATACACAACCTACTAGTATCGCCTGCACTTAAAGAAATTATACTTCATGAACACACAGAAAAAAGCCCTTGTAGGCATTTCGGGCGGGGTTGATTCTGCTGTTACGGCGTGCCTGCTGTTCAGGCAGGGATACCAGGTGACCGGCCTGAACATTAAAGTGCTCGACTCTCTTGACGAGAGTCCTTCCCTGCACCCCTCTCCACTCGTCATCAGCGACCATCCAGATTTTCAGATTCCGGTTTTCACCCTGAACTTGAGCAGAAAATTCAGGAGCGATGTTATCGACTATTTTCAAAATGACTATCTTCAGGGCCGAACACCAAATCCCTGCATGGTTTGCAATAAAAAAATCAAGTGGTTCGGTCTTTTTGAGGGTGCAAAACTGCTTAATGCCGACTTTATCGCTACCGGTCACTTTGCATCAACCTCATTCAGCGATGGACGATACAGGCTTTATAAAGGCGTGGATCCGGAAAAGGATCAGAGCTATTTCCTCTGGATGCTGTCGCAGAGTGACCTGTCAAAAACTCTGCTTCCTCTTGGTGAACTCACCAAAAGCGAGGTACGAAGGCTGGCTCACTCTTTCGGTGTAAGGGCTGCTGAAAAAAAGGACAGCCAGGAGATTTGTTTTGTTCCAGAAAACGATTACTGCAGCTATTTGACCAGCGCTATACCCGGCCTTGCAGAAAAAGTTTCAGGTGGGGATATTTTGGACGAAACAGGCAAAATAATCGGCAAGCACCGAGGCTATCCTTTCTATACGGTTGGTCAGCGTCGAGGAGTTGGTATTTCAGCGAAGGAACCTCTCTATGTTACTGAACTTGATAGAGAACACAACCGTATCCGGGTAGGAAAAAAGTCCTTACTGGACACAAAAAAACTGATTGCTTCCGGACTTAACTGGATTGGAATTGACAAGCTGAGCTGTTCGATTGAGGCTTGGGGAAAAATCCGTTACAGAGATCAGGAAACCTCCTGCATTGTTGAACCTCTGAGTAACAATGAAGCAACAGTTTCATTTTATGCAGCAAAAAATGCTGTTTCAGCAGGGCAAGCAGCAGTCTTTTACCGTAACAGTGAATTGCTCGGAGGCGGCTTCATATCACGAGTCATTAATGAATCCAATCCATAATTTTTTTGCATCTATGCTTCAACGAAAAAAACTTTCTCTCTCGTATATAGAGCTTGAACCGGAAAAAACGGATAAGGCTCCACTCGTCATTATGCTTCATGGGTATGGCAGCAATGAAAAAGACCTGATTCAGCTCGCTCCAGCACTTGCGCCCGCATTTCGCTATATCAGTCCAAGAGCACCTCAGGCAATGGATTACGACGGTATGTTCGGATGGTTCCCCATTGAATTTACTCAGAACGGTATTACAGTAGATTATAGTTGCGTGCAAAACTCTCTTCAGCAGTTGATCGGCTTTGTTCGCGAGATCATCCAGCAATACCAGCCCGCTGGAAACAGGGTTTTTCTTATGGGGTTCAGCCAAGGATCGATTATGAGCTATCTGGCGGCATTTCATGCACCGGAACTACTTCATGGTGTTATTGCGCTGAGTGGACAGCTACCTGATCAAAAACTGTCGTCTGAAACTGCCGAGCTTTCGCTAAGGCAACTCCCGTTTCTTGTAATGCACGGTATCTATGACGATGTTTTGCCTATTGCAAAAGGAAGAGCTGCATATGAATGGTTAAAACAGTACGTTCGGGATATTACCTATCAGGAATATCCCATAGCACACCAGATCTCTGAAAGCGGCATCGGACTTATCAGATCGTGGCTCATTGAGAGAATACCGATAATTCAAAAAGAACAATAAGGGAACCGCAATCTCAGAAAAGAACAGATTTATCTACTTAATAGTATATTTTCTTACTCCTCTTTTTTTAATGCCACCATGCATAAATGATGAAAAAAACTCTTTTTAACCTGCTCGAACAACGTATCCTCGTACTGGATGGTGCTATGGGTACCATGATCCAGCGACACAAGTTACAGGAACAAGATTATCGGGGTACAAGATTTGCAAACCACACACATGCGCTTATTGGAAACAACGATATTCTGGTACTGACTCGACCGGATATCATTTATGCATTACACTGTGAATTTCTTGATGCGGGCTCGGACATTATCGAAACCAACACCTTTAATGCTAATCCGATTTCCCAGGCAGATTACCATGCCGAGCATTTGGTGAGGGAACTGAACATTGAAGCTGTCCGACTTGCAAGACAAGCTGCCAGCGAGTATACAGCACGTACCCCCGATAAGCCGCGTTTTGTTGCCGGCTCTATCGGCCCGACCAACAAAACCCTTTCACTCTCCCCAGATGTCAACAATCCAGGATTCCGGGCAGTTAGCTTCATTGAGGTTGTCGATAACTACACACTGCAGTTGGAAGGACTGATGGAAGGGGGGGTTGACCTTCTGCTTGTGGAAACAGTCTTTGATACCCTGAACTGTAAAGCCGCACTGTTTGCCATTGAAGAATATTTCAAACGTACTGGCTTACATATACCGGTAATGGTTTCAGGAACAATCGTGGATGCAAGCGGTCGTACCCTTTCCGGACAGACTACAGAAGCATTCTGGATATCAATCGCTCACATGCCTGACCTGCTTTCTATTGGTCTTAACTGTGCGCTCGGTTCTAAACAGATGCGCCCATTTATTGAAACACTTTCAAACATTGCAGAAAGCTATGTGAGCGTCTATCCCAATGCAGGCCTACCAAACGAATTTGGAGAATACGACGATTCACCGGACTATATGGCTACGCAGATTGCAGACTTCGCAGCATCAGGATTTGTCAATATTGTCGGAGGGTGCTGCGGTACCACTCCACAGCATATCAAAGCAATTATTGAAGCTGTCAGAAATCTGAAACCACGCCGACTGCCCGAAAAAAAGCATGAGTTGCAGCTCTCCGGCCTTGAACCACTGTTTGTCAACAGTACAACAGGATTCATCAATGTCGGCGAACGCACAAATGTAACTGGATCAAAAAAATTTGCCCGGCTCATCAAGCAGGGAAGCTATGATGAAGCTCTTTCAATCGCCCGCGAGCAGGTAGAGAATGGCGCACAGATCATCGACGTCAATGTTGACGAAGGTATGCTCGACTCCGAAAAGATAATGAAAGAGTTCCTTAACCTTATTGCTTCCGAACCCGAAATTTCCCGTGTACCGGTAATGATCGACAGTTCGAAATGGTCCGTCATTGAAAACGGACTTCAATGCGTGCAGGGAAAAAGTATAGTCAATTCCATAAGCCTTAAAGAAGGCGAAAAAACTTTAAAAGAAAGAGCACAAAAAATCCTGCAGTATGGCGCAGCTGCAATTGTTATGGCTTTCGACGAACAGGGACAGGCTGACAGCTACGATCGGCGTGTTGCCATCTGCAAACGCGCTTACGATATTCTTACCCTTGAAGTCGGTTTTCCTCCTGAGGATATTATCTTTGATCCAAACGTACTGACAGTGGCCACCGGTATTGAGGAACACAACAATTACGCAGTTGACTTTATTAAAGCTGTTCAGTGGATAAAAAAGCATCTGCCTTATGCAAAAGTTTCTGGCGGCATCAGCAATGTCTCTTTCTCTTTTCGTGGCAACGAACCGGTCAGGGAAGCCATGCATGCGGCATTCCTTTACCACGCTATTCAAGCCGGCCTTGATATGGGTATTGTCAATGCCAGCCAACTCGCCATATATGAATCAATAGAACCGGAACTGCTCATACGTGTTGAGGATGTATTACTCAACCGCCGTCCCGATGCTACTGAACGACTTGTAAGCTTTGCCGAAACCATCCTTGGCAACGAAGAAAAAGCCGAAGTGAAAGCTGCTGAATGGAGAAACGCGCCTGTTGAGGACAGGCTTCGCCATGCATTGATTAAAGGTATTGTCGAGTATATCGAAGCCGACACTGAAGAGGCCAGGCAGTTATACTCAAGCCCGCTTCAGGTAATTGAAGGCCCTTTGATGAACGGCATGAACGCTATCGGCGATCTCTTTGCCGAAGGCAAAATGTTTCTGCCTCAGGTGGTAAAAAGCGCCCGTGTCATGAAACGTTCTGTTGCCTATCTTATCCCTTATATTGAAGAAGAAAAGGCTAAAAACAAGGATACCCGATCAGCTGCTAAAGTTTTACTTGCAACAGTCAAAGGTGACGTTCACGATATTGGTAAAAACATTGTTTCTGTGGTACTCGCTTGTAATAATTATGATGTTGTTGATATCGGCGTCATGATGCCCTGTGAAAAGATCCTTGAGGCAGTAAAACGTGAAAAAGCTGACCTTCTCGGGCTTAGCGGGCTCATTACCCCATCACTTGACGAAATGGCACATGTAGCTAGAGAAATGGAACGACTCGGTATGACCATTCCTCTGCTTATAGGGGGGGCTACCACTTCAAAAATACATACTGCTGTAAAAATTGCGCCATTCTATTCCGGAGCCGTGGTTCAAGTACTTGATGCCTCCCGGAGTGTTCCGGTAGTCAATAGCTTACTTAATTCAGCTCTCAGGCAGAATTACATCACAAAACTCAAACAGGAACAGGCCGGACTGAGGGAAAGCCATGCGTTGCGCACTGCTACAAAAAGCTACCTTTCACTATCCGATGCACGAAAAAATCGTGCTTCGCTACAATGGAATAACTCTACAGTATACAAGCCCACCAAACCGGGCATAACCATACTTGAAAATGTAACTGTTCAAACACTGCGCACTTACATTGACTGGACACCCTTTTTCACTGTTTGGGAACTCCGCAACCGCTATCCGCAGATTTTTGATGATGCGAAGTATGGTTGCGAAGCAAAAAAACTCTTCAACGATGCAAACAGCCTGATGGACAGGATTGAACGGGAACAGCTACTTAGCCTTAAAGGCATTGCCGGCATCTTCCCGGCAAACAGCAACGGAGATGATATCAATATCTATACTGATGAAAATCGTACAACCGTACTCATAACCCTGCACACTCTGCGCCAACAGCAGAAAAATGAAGGACATACACCAAATCTTGCCCTTGCAGACTTTATCGCTTCAAACAAATCAGGTCTGAAGGACTATATAGGATGTTTTGCCGTCACTGCAGGGCTTGGAATAGAAAAACTACTCCAACAATTCAATATAGAACACGACGACTATTACCGTATCATGACGCAGGCAGTTGCCGATCGTTTAGCAGAAGCCTTTGCCGAAATGTTGCATGAAAAAGTACGTCGTGAACTTTGGGGTTATGCGTCTGACGAAAACCTTAAATGCGAAAAGCTTATTGCAGAAAAATACCAAGGCATTCGTCCTGCTCCCGGTTATCCTGCATGTCCTGATCATACCGAAAAAGCTGAACTTTTCACTCTTTTAAACGCTGAAACTAACTCAGGTATTACCCTTACCGAAACCTTCGCCATGAACCCGGCAGCTTCCGTCAGTGGTTTGTATTTTGCTCACCCAGAGGCCAAGTACTTCATACTGGGAAAAATCGGGAAAGATCAGGTTGAGGATTACGCACTGCGTAAAGGCTGGAGCATCAAAGAAGCAGAGAAATGGCTTGCCACCTCTCTTAACTACGAAACATAATATTGTGCTTCGCATCATATAGTTATAACATCCCGGATTCATTAACAGGGATGTTATAGCTATATGATATTCATGAAAAAATTAGAGGTTATACCTGACTCCGACAAGGATATTGCTGGATGACATAGAAATCTTCCCCCCTTCGTCATCATTAACTTTTGATGGGTTGAAATAGCGGCAACCAAAATCAATAATACACTGTTCTGAAGCTTTTATGCCAATACCGGCACCAATCTGCCAAACAAAAGCATTTTCATCAATTTCAGTTACACCGTTATCAATCACTTTGACTTTTGCTCCCCCAAGTCCAGCCATTACGTAAGGAATAACACTGGAATCCTTAATAGTGAAATCACGATAAGCGTTAAACATGACTGATCGTACTGAAGCATCTTCACCTATCACTATCAATGGATCACCTGCCTCTTTGTCTAAACTCTGACGTTGGTAACCACCAGCACACTCAATACGGTAATCTCCTGATTTTACACCAACAACAGCACTATATACTGAAGCTGTCTTGTACTCTATCTCGTTAGAATTATCAACGGAGCCAAAACCAACCAACCCACTGACATAAGGTGATGCTGATGCTGGTGCAGACCACAGGCAGAAAATTGCGGTACACAATGCTGTAATCTTTTTCATTGTTCTTACCAAGTTTTGTTTTTACTGATAATAACCATCTTATGGAACTACTTTACAACTTACAAAACGAAAAGAAAACAACAAAACTTGAAGAAACCATAGAAATACCATCTTCCGAAACAGCTCACAATGCAAGTCACAGCTGCTAAATACTTCTAAACAAGAAAACAGGCATCACATCAATACACCGAAAACTACGAAACGAATAAAAAAAATTGCATAAGAGTACTTCACAACAAATAAAGCAATAAAAGTACTCCCCGAACTGAAAGATTTGCAATAAATCCGGCAAGGATGTCATCTGCCATGATGCCCCATCCTTTGGAAAGGCGCTGTAAAGTATCGACTGGCCCTGGTTTTACTATATCAAAAAAACGAAAAAACGCAAAGGCTAACAGTATTGGTAAAACTCCTGTTGGTAGGGCGACAAGTGCCAACCATTGACCGACAAGTTCATCAATTGTCACGATTGAGGGATCGCTACCGTAATGTTCCTCCATCACTGTACCTGCCCACACACCTGCTATAGCACAAAAAAAGGTTAATACCAGTAAAACAGATATTTCCCTGATTACAGGACAAAAAACATAAACAAGTATGGCTACAATACTCGTCACCGTACCGGGTGCTATCGGAAAATAACCAATTCCGAAACAGGTAGATATAATTTTCGCTAAAAAATACTTCAAAAATTACCCACCCTGAAGAGGCTTATTAAGATAAATCCGCCAATTACTGATCAGATAGGTAATGCCAGTATAAACGGTAAAAACTGTCACAGCTAACATGATAAGGTCAAGAAATTCGCGGGCAAGAAAACTTTTAACCATTAGAGCAACATCCTTACCAGAAAAAACAGACTCCTTCATAAGGATGAGCACCATTATGACGTAAACAAATACATTCTGTACCAGAGTTTTGTATTTCGCCTCCATGCTGGTTACTACAGGCTTGCCCTTAACTTCAGCATAAACCCTCAAAACCGTGATCATGACGTCCCTAATGATAACGAGAATCACCATCCAGAGACCAAGATAGCCCATCCAGACATAAAGAAGAAAAGCCGCCGTAATGAGTAATTTATCCGCAAGCGGATCGAGAAAAGCACCCAGACGAGTTGTTACACCATATTTCCTCGCATGATATCCATCATACAAATCGGTAAGAGAAGCTACAGCAAAAATAATGACCCCGATCAGTTTGAGATAAGGGTCTACCTGAAGAAGCAACACTACAAAGACCGGAACAAGCAGAATCCTCAAAACAGTAAGTTGGTTAGGTACGGTCAGGTATTCTTGATACTCTTCTTTCACGAAATATGTTATAGTTAAAAAGTCCTATTAAACAGCAAAAGTATCTTGAAAATCACTCTCAATTACAAGATACAGTATTGAAATCTGTTTTTCAATGCAACACAATTTATTACATAATAATGAATTTTACTGCAGTTCCACAATCGTGACTCCTGTGCCACCTTCGCTCCACTCGCCAGAACGAAAACTTTTAATAAAACGCTGCTTCTGAAGAAACTCAGTCGTCTTCTGTCGCAAGATTCCAGCTCCATTGCCATGAACGATTGTAGCAGAATAGATACGGTTTAGCCTCATAGCATCTATAAATTGATCAATTTTCATAATAGCCTCATCGCCCCCAAGACCACGTAAATCCAGCCTTGTAGAATCAATATCTCTAGTTATCGCTAACCATGATTGTTTCCCCACTCTGGGTTCAGGCTTTCCGAGCTTTTTTTTGGCCTGAGTTTTTGATGTTTTTACAAGATTTTTAAATGAAGTAGTCAATCTAAAATATCCGCATCTTACAACAACATGATGTCTTTGGATATTCTCAACTTCACCATAACTATTAGTATCCAGAATCCTAACAAGATCACCTTCATGAATGTTGTGATCGCATGGAACTTCCACTTCTGTAAAAGGCTCTGATAAGCGTTTTACTGCATCAAACTTTTTCTTTCCCAGTGTTTTTTTTGCGTCCTGTAAGGTATTATCATCAGACGGTGCGTTTTTCACTTTATGAAGAATATTTCTAATCTCTTTTCGGGCACTTTCGACCTCACTCAATATTTCTCGCGATGCATCCAGCTTCAACACCCTCTGTTTCTCTTCAAACAATGTTTCAGTTTTCTGCAGTAAAAGCTTTCTTTCCTCCAAAGAAGCTGTTTCCGATTCAAGGCGCAGTTTTAAAAGACGGTTCTCTTCAAACATGCGGTTTAAATCATCGTACATACAATCCAGTCCAATGCGCTCACCAGTCATAAATCCCGAAGCTTTTGCAATCATTGCACAGGAAAAACCAACTCTCTGCATCATTTCAAAAGCAAAACTGTTACCAGGCAACCCTTTCATAAACCTGAAAGTTGGGATAAGCCTCCCCCGGTCAAACTCCATTGCACCGTTAACAATACCATTGCGTTCATAAGCATAAGCTTTCAGCTCTCCTATATGGGTAGTCACAATGGTTTTGGACCCGCGAGAAATCAATTCTTCAATCACTGCCCGAGCAATGGCGCTCCCCTCTTCGACATCGGTACCACCACACAGTTCATCAATCAGCACAAGATCGCTGCTTCCAGCTACCTCAATTATTCTCTTTATTTCTCCAAGATGTGAACTAAAGGTCGATAGATCATTTTCAATAGACTGATCGTCACCAATCTCTATAAAAATGTCTTTGAAAAGAGGAACAACTGAACTCTCACTACAAGGCAAAAGATAACCGTGAACAAGCATACAGCAAAGTAAACCAACAGTCTTCATTGCTACCGATTTTCCACCGGCATTAGGCCCTGAAATAACCAGAACCCGATCATGTTCACTCAAATCAAGATCAAGCGGCAATACTTCTTTGTGACGATGCGAAATCAGTAGCCAGGCATGAAAACCTTTTACAATTCGAAGGGAATGGCCTTGCGCAATTCCAGGCAGCACCGACTGCGTTTCAACTGCAAACCGAGCCCGTGCATACAAAGCATCAAACATACTGAGAATCATTTCGTTATGTCTGAGGTTTTCAAGCTCAAGACGTATTGCATCTGACATAGCCTTCAGAATACGCTCAACCTCCCTTCTATCACTGATGTTTAAATCCTGAATTCTATTGCTTATCTCAAGAGTTTCAGCTGGCTCAATAAATACAGTCTGCCCCGTCCCGGAATAATCCTGTATATATCCCGATACCTTATTTTTATACTCCACCCTTAAACCAAGCGTCAGTCGACCGTTCTTGATAGCAACCGTATCATCCATCAACCAGCCATTTTCTTGGCAGCGCCGGAAAAGATGATCAATTTTCCGCCGAAGTTGCTCCCTACTCTCTGTCAACTGACTCCGAATCATCTGAAGAGTATCGCTAGCAGTATCCCTAACCCTGCCTTGTTCATCAATAACCCTGCGAATCCCTTCCTGCAAACTCTTTTCAAGCCATAACTTTATGGTTAATTCATTCAGCAGGGGATAAACGTCGCAGCAGTTGAAAATGAATTTGCGCAATTGCACTGCTGAATACAGGAGATGATAAATATCTTGCAGTTCTTCAGGCAGAAGGTAACTTTCAAGCACTTCAAGTTTTTTAAGATGCGGCCGGGTATCGGGCAGGTAATCAAAAGGAAGAACACGCTCCTCCTGAAGCAGATTTTTTAATTCAAGAACTCTTTCGAGCTCCGCAATAAGCAGTTCGCGATTTAGCTCCGGCACTACATCCATAAGCCTGTCATACCCCATAGTCGACAAGCAAAACTGTGCTGTATAGTTAACAACACGATCAAATTCAAGTTTTTTCAGGGTAATGCAATTCATGGGACATCTATGGTATTACAGGGGAATGATCGTGTTATAGCAAAATGTAACAATCGAAAACAGCACTAGGCTTTATTGCCAAGAACGGCTCTATCGTTTTATGTAATCACATTTTGTGGCGATCCATACAAGATGGCCTGACATAAACAGTGAGATATTGATTAAAACAAGAAGCGAAGTACTAAAAACCGAGTATAGAATAGATGTACAGGAAAATACACAATATTTCATACTGATACCAACAGGAACTTCAGACAATGAAACGACCGAAAAATTTTGCGGTATTGGCACCAAGCGGTAGAAATACGCGATTGAGAGCAAGTGTAACACATCTCTCAAAAAAGCGTCAGTTATCGCCAGGCAAAAAAGAGCCCAAACAATACGCATTGATTTTTCTGACAGTCTAACTCTTCACATGAGTAATACGAGTTGCTCTCGAGTTCATGTTCGCGAGCAACATCTACAAAACCATAAGCTATTTCCTGCATGAAAAAACATGGAATCGAATTTATTAGGAGATTAAGGAATCATAAAAAGAATCTCTACATCTCCTCTGTTTTATTCCTTTTATCATTTTTTCATTACCTTCCGTTTGTACAGATCAACTTATGATTGTTCACCATTTATATTCTTTCCATGCGATTAGCTGTTAATATTGATCACATCGCAACTCTGCGAAACGTGCGTCATGAGCAGAAACCCGATCCGGTTGAAGCCGCTCTGATGGTCGAAAAAAGTGGCGCTTCGGGCATTGTCTGCCACCTTCGTGAAGATCGCCGCCACATCAAAGATAACGACCTTCAAAGACTCAGAGAAGCTGTTACCACAAAGCTTGATCTTGAAATGGCTATGACTATGGAAATGCAACGTATTGCACTGAAAACACGGCCAGAACTCATTACCCTTGTTCCTGAAAAAAGGGAAGAACTTACCACTGAAGGTGGTTTTGATATTAATAACTATTACAACACTCTTGTAGAATTCCTTAAGCCACTAAAAGATTCTGAAATAGAGATTAGTATCTTTATAGAACCTGAAAAAAATGCTATCACCCTTGCGACAAAAGCCGGTGCTGATCTTGTTGAACTGCACACCGGTTCGTATGCGCTTAAAAATACGGAAAATGAAAGAGCAAAAGAATTCAAGAGAATACGTGAAGCCGCACAGTATGCAAAAAGCCTTGGCCTAAAAGTTGTTGCAGGACACGGTCTAAACTACATAAACATTGCTCCATTTAAGGATATCCCGGAAATTGAGGAGGTCAGTATCGGCCATGCAATTATTGCCCGAGCTATACTGACAGGCCTTGACGCAGCCATAAAAGAAATGATCCGAATCATTGAGTAGGCAGCCATGTCCTTAAATTCCGATAATTTTATTACAATTATCCTTGCAACAGGTAATCGTGACAAAGTAAAAGAACTCCGTCCACTGCTTGAAAATATCTCACCACGTTTCAAGGTTTCTACACTTAATGAACTTGGTATGGCAGTTGAAATTGAAGAGACTGAGCAAACGCTTGAAGGCAACGCAGTACTAAAAGCAAAAAGCATTTTCACTCTTCTTTCAGAACGACTCCCCTTTATGATAGTGCTGGCAGACGACACCGGCCTTGAAGTCGATGCATTGAATGGGGCTCCGGGAGTTTACTCCGCACGATATGCACCTATGCCCGAAGGGCAAACTCCATGCTATATGGATAATGTTCATCATCTGCTGCAATGCATGCTGAACATTGCAAACAGGAAAGCTCGCTTCAGAACAGTAATAGCAATCAAGGGACGCATTTTTTCTTCTACAGGTAAAACCATTTTATTTGAATCACTTGCAGAGGGGGTTATTTCCGGCTCCATCACTTTGGAACAAAAAGGAAATGAAGGCTTTGGTTATGATCCAGTTTTTCTGGTAGATTCGACAAACAAAACTTACGGAGAAATGAATACAGCAGAAAAAAACACTCTCAGTCACCGATCGCTTGCCATCAAAAAAATCATTATGAACATCAAGGAGATATTTGCCTGTAACAATATTTCCTTAACCAAGGAAGGGCATTGATGGGACCCATAGAAGCAACTATTTTGGGCATAATCCAAGGGCTGACTGAATTTCTTCCAATCAGCAGTTCAGCGCACCTGAGAATTATCCCCGCTCTTGCAGGATGGAGTGATCCCGGAGCAGCTTTCAGCGCAATAGTACAAATTGGAACTCTTGTTGCTGTACTTATTTATTTTCGCAAGGATATCTACATTATTTTCCGGGCTGTTATAAAAGGCATCGTTACAAGCAAACCCATAGAAAGCAATGAAGCTAAAATGGGATGGATGATCGCTGCTGGAACCATTCCAATTGTTTTTTTTGGACTTCTCTTTAAAACAGAAATAGAAACCAGTTTACGTTCGTTGTACTGGATCAGCGGGGCACTCATAAGTCTATCCCTCTTTCTTTCTCTTGCCGAAAAAAAAATCACAAAGCGCATCCAAAAGGATCTCCCGTTGAAATCAATGGAAAAAATAGGATGGAAAGAAGCTATACTGATCGGCTTGGCTCAAAGTATTGCCCTTATACCCGGATCATCACGTTCAGGTGTTACGATTACGACAGGACTTTTTTTGAACCTTGACCGTGCAACTGCTGCCCGTTTTTCATTTCTTCTCTCGCTACCCTCTGTATTTACGGCCGGAATTTTTCAGCTTTATAAATCATGGGACAACATTAATATCGCAAACTCCCCTAACAGCATAACCAACATTGCTATAGCAACCATTACAGCTGGAATTATCGGGTATGCATCAATAGCATTTCTGCTAAACTATCTCAAAACACACACAACAACAATCTTCATTATTTACCGGATCGTAGCCGGAATCAGTATTCTTATCCTTGTCTCCAAGGGACAACTGCTACCGTAACCGGTTGTTCAAAAATGGCTCTCATACCAAGACTATCCCGAAGTTGCCATTCATTCCATTTTTGCCGTGAACAACATTCACTAATGAAAAATAATTCTCTTTTCTATGGAGCAGGCGGAGATTTTTTCTTATATATGTAGCAAGAATAAAACTAAACAGTAAATAAATCCAGCCATGCCATACACCTTATCAGGCGTAGGGCATAATGGCTTTGAAAAAGCAGATTTACATATACACACGAAATGTTCGGATGGAATCTATACACCGGAAGAGATTGTTAAAAAAGCAGCAACTGTCGGTTTAAAAGTGATCAGTATCACTGATCATGATTCCGTTTCAGGTATTGATAAAGCAAAGCCATTAGCCTTAAAAAAAGGGATTGAACTTATTCCCGGTATAGAAATGAGCTCAACCTACAAGGGTTATGATATTCATATCCTTGGTTATTTTTTTGATTATCAGCAATCCGAGCTGAAACAATATCTCGACCACTGTAAACATTTGCGCACTGAAAGGGCAGAGCGCATGGTAAGTAAGCTTGCCCAAATGGGAGTAAAAATCGGGATTGAGGAGATTATCGTAAAAGCTCAGAACGGAAGTGTCGGCCGGCCCCATATTGCGGCAGTACTTCAAGATGGTGGCTATGTAAAAAGTTTTAGTGAAGCGTTCAGCAAATATCTCGGTTCACACAGCCCTGCTTATGTGAAAAGCATAGAAACACATCCATCAGATGTGATCAAGCTCATCAATGAAGCTTCAGGACTCTCGTTTCTTGCTCATCCGGCTCAAAATGTCCCCGATGAAACGCTTAAACAGCTCATCACATTCGGCCTTGATGGAATAGAAATTGTCCATCCTTCTCATGATATTTACAAGCAGAATTACTATAGGGAAATAGCAAATGAGTATTTTATGCTTTTTTCAGGAGGTTCCGACTATCACGGCCTCAAAGAGCGGGATGAAGACATTTTCGGTAAGGTCACCATACCATGCCAATGGGTGGATAAAATGAAAAGCCGACTTGTCAAATCATAAATATTCGAACATTGGGCAATTTGTGAAGATTTACTATTATTACGATCCGTTTTTTATCTACATCTACCACGGATAATGCTCCTCATTGCATTCTTTTTATGCCAGTAAACTTTATCCTATCTCAGGAAAAAAAGCTTGTCGTGAAACTGAAGGATTTTTTCCTCACCATGCAGGATTTTTTTCTCTTTTCAGTCAGGGCTTTTGCCACAATTCCGAAAATAAAACGTTACTGGAGAGACTTCCTCGATCAAACAACCATTTGCGGCACTGACTCGATTCCCATTGTTCTTGTCAGCGCTATTTCAATAGGATCACTTCTTGCAATTGAGGTAGGAAACCTGCTTGAAGACTTTGGAGCAAAAACCATGCTGGGGCGTTCAACATCGATTTCTGTTATCAGAGAACTCGGTCCGCTTCTGATGGGTCTTATGCTCTCAGCCCGATTCGGATCAAGAAACGGTGCTGAACTTGGCGCCATGCAAATATCAGAACAGATCGACGCACTTCGCGCTTTCGGTACTGACCCTATTGCAAAACTTGTCATGCCCCGGCTGGTTGCTGCACTCATTATGTTCCTACCTCTAATAGCTCTTTCAGACTTTGCTGGTCTTCAAAGTGCAGCGTACATGGCCGAGCACTATCATCGACTTGACCCAGGCATATTCTGGAATTCCGTGTATCCCCGTCTTGCACCCAAAGATTTTGTGGTCGGATTCCTGAAAGCTCCTGTTTTCGCCATCATTATAACACTTGTCAGTAGCTTCAACGGATTTTCAGCAAGGGGAGGAACAGCAGGAGTCGGACGATCGACTATCAAAGGTATCGTTGTTTCATCGGGTCTGGTACTGATTGCAAATTTCTATGTTTCAAAAATAGTACTGGAAAACATGTAGTCGCATGATTGAATTAGAGAATATCAGTTTGAAATACGGTGACAAGGAAATTCTGAAAAATGTATCCATTACCGTCCAAGACAACACAATCAAAGCGATACTCGGCCCCAGCGGTGTTGGAAAAAGCACCATTCTCAAACTTATGCTCGGCCTCATAAAACCGAACAGTGGTAAAGTTTTTGTGGATGGTACCGATATTACCAGCATGAAGGAGACTTCTCTCTACAACATAAGGCGAAAAATGGGTATGGTCTTTCAAGGCAATGCATTGTTTGATTCCATGACCATCAGCCAAAACCTCGGCTTTTTTCTTCGTGAGAACCTTAACCTTCCATTGAATGAAGTAAACCGGAGAGTAGCCGAACAAATCCAGTTTGCAGGACTTGAAGGTTATGAAGATCAGCTTCCAGAAAGTCTGAGCGGAGGAATGCGCAAAAGAGTCGCCATCGGAAGAGCGCTGATATTCAAACCCCATATGATTCTGTTTGATGAGCCAACAGCCGGCCTTGACCCGGTAAGCTCAAAAAAAATACTTTCACTAATCAGTTCACTCCGCCATAACAACAACTTAGGCGCTGTGATTGTCACCCATATTATTGATGACGTGTTCAGTGTTGCCGATAGTGTAGCCGTACTTTACCAGGGAGAGATAATTTTCGACAATGAAACTAAAAAACTTCACGAGTCACAACACCCCTTCATACGCTCTATTCTTTCGGACAATATTCTTGAATTATAACATCTTAAGACTTTAACATTATATGAGAAACCCAAACACTTTGAAATGGAGCGATCTAAAAACCGGAATATTTTTCATTTTGGGTATTGGTTTTGCCGCCTACCTTGGGTTAACCATTGGTAAAAACACCAATATGTTTTCCGAGATAACAACCATAAAAATTCTGTCGAGAGATGTGCAAGGCCTTGCAGAAAACAATTTCGTCTCCATATCTGGCAAAAAAATCGGTACGGTTTCAAAAATGAACTTTGACAGCCGGTACGGTTCACTTTACGTTGTCGCTGAACTGAAACTGAAAAAGGATTATGCTGTACTCGTTACCAAAGATGCCAAAGCCACGATTAAATCTCTTGGTGTACTGGGAGACAAATATGTTGACATTATAACCGGAAAAGGAGCTAAAGTTGAAAATGGTGATTTTATCACCCTTGATACCGAAGATGGCATGGGAACTCTTACCAGCAAGGCAAACCAAACCTTTGGTAAAATCAATGAGTTGCTTGATCACCTGAACAATGGCAAAGGACCAGCCGGAAGGCTTATCTCGGATGAAAAAATGGGAAAAGAACTTTCAGAAACCATCAGCAGTTTGAAAACCACATCAACCGAACTCTCGCAGCTTTCACAAAAAGCATCACATGGAACCGGTCTGTTGCCAAAACTCATTAATGACAAGGCTATGGCTAAAAATACCGAGCAGACCATTGAACGCCTTAATGAGGCCGCATTAAAAACCGAATCCTTGATAACCAAACTCAACAATGAAAAAGGGACACTGGGTCAGCTTTCATCTAATCCCGCACTCTATAACAATCTGTCCAGGACACTCGCGTCACTTGACTCAGTACTTGTTGACCTGAAAAAGAATCCGAATCGCTATGTCAGGTTTACGCTCTTTTAACTGCTGAAGTAGTCATGCAATCACTTCGCTGTTTTATAGTCTCATATATCATCCTTGCCAGTTTGCATACTGTTTTTACCGTAAAAGCGGTGGCCTTTGATTTCAGGACAGTTGACGCTGTGATGGAAAAAGCCGTCAACGATGCTGTATTTCCCGGTGCAAGCCTTGCCGTTCTCTACAAAGACAAAATTGTTTTTCATAAGGCTTTCGGCAGAATGACCTATGATAGCCAAAGCCTTCCGGCAGATACAACAACAATTTACGATCTGGCTTCGCTGACTAAGCCTATCGTCACCACAAGCATTACCATGCAGCTTGTTGAACGAGACTCACTCATTCTTCAGGATCCCGTATCAAAATATTTGCCTGATTTTACCGGTAACGGCAAAGAAAACATCACAATCGAGCATCTTCTTCGCCATACCTCCGGCTTAAGAGCCCATACAGTTTTCTCAAAAACATGTGCGACACCTGAAGAACTCTTCAAAACCATTGCAGCCGATACCCTGCTTGCCGCTCCTGGCTCAACAACCTTATACAGTGATCTTGGCTTCATGCTTCTTGGCAAAGTAATTGAAACCATCACACAACACTCTCTTGCCACAAATTTTCATAATCGGTTTACAGTGCCCCTCGGCATGCACTCTACTATGTTCAATCCTCCCTCCACAATCATCTTGCGTATTGCTCCAGTAGAGAGAGATGAGTACTGGCCATTCAGCAGAACACGTCCTCTGGTTCATGACCAGAATGCCGCACTTCTTGGTGGAGTTGCTGGACATGCCGGACTCTATTCAACAACAGGGGATCTTCTCTGTATGGTAAAAATGGTGATGCACGGAGGCAGTAGCAACAACCGGATATACTTTCGTAAAGAAACACTCAGAAAATTTCTCTCAAAAAATAACTCAGCAAGAGCATTAGGATGGGATTTACGCTCACTTGATGGCCGCTCTTCAGCTGGTGACTTTTTTTCCCGCTCATCCTACGGACACCTTGGCTTCACCGGAACAAGCATCTGGATTGATCCTGAAAAAGAACTCGCAGTCATTCTGCTGAGCAACAGAGTCTACCCCACATCAAACAATATCAAAATCCGTTCATTCCGTCCCTTACTTCACAATACCATTGCTACCTGTCTAGGCCTGAAAATAACCACCCAATAAAGCTTCACCGTTGATACAAGCTGTCGTACAAACGCATCAGGCAAACAAACCTTCCATAGGAACAATCGGAAGCGGAACAGGCTTTAGAAACTCTTGCCGAAAAACAGCATTAGCAGCCATACGCCCGGTAAAAGCCGCTGCCTCCATTAAAAAAACCGGCGCATCTACCTTGACCCAGTCACCAGCAAGAAAAAGATTTGAAAATGGCGTTTCAATACCTGGACGATTAGCGTGATCCCCCGGAGCCCAACGAGAAAAATTGGACTGCTGCATGAACAGTTCATGCAATACCGTCGCACGAGCAGTTTCCGGAAAAATAGTATGGAGCTCCTGAAGCATTGTTGCCTTGACCTCCTCTTCCGGTCTGATATCTTCAGGCGCAATGGCATAGGCGTGCAACTCAAGAACGCATCCTCCGGTTTTTTTTGCCCATGAGATAAATGGCTCCTGAAAATCTGAGTAGATGGAAATAGAATCGGTATATTTATAACCTGAAACAGTATAAAACGGAAAATCCGAAGCTGCAATCGGCTGGTCAATCCACAGACGGAAAACCGCATAAGGGTCCGCCTCGCCGAGCGATGCAACCTGTGACTCAAACCGTGGACGATTCATCTCAGAGGCTTTTACTATATTGCGAACTCCCCTTACATTGGAAGCTATAATACAATAATCACATGCTATCACTTCACCCGCTCCTTTGTCTCCTGCTCCACTCTGCTTCACGACAAGCTTTTTATTTTCAAGAGTTACAGCAAGAACAACAAGCGGTGCTTTTGGAGGCCCACTCAAGGGATTGCCGGATGCATCAAACCTGCCAGCATGGCATGGGCAGAAAAAACCACCGGTCAAAGGGTCGGGAGTCACCGGACACCCCATATGAGTGCAACGCCCATCATAAGCCACATAACTGGAACCCTTTCTGCCGACCATCACCGGCATCCCCTCAGCAGAAAAAAAAGCCGCAAAACCTTTTTGAGGCACCTTTACAGGGTCAAGACGCAATAATAACTCATTGCCGATCTCCGGTGAATCCAGTACAACCCCCGAAATTTTCTCTCCATTGACCTGTACACGCTTTGCATTGCTTTGTTTCCGGAGTTTCACCCCAAGTTCCTTCAGCTTAGCCTCCAAAGGATTAATAAGGGCACTCATACAATCTCGGTTCGTGATTTTAAAAGCAAGCCCTTCGGGGCTCCCCATAAAATAAAAATGGAAATACCGGAGAGCTTCGGCTGCCGACAGAACCTCCATACGGTTCATCGTCGCATCTGAAAACGGATGCAGAACAGTATCGACAAATGCAGGCAGAATATTACCTTGTCGGCAATAAGTCATAAAATCAATAGCATCATACCGGCGAAAGGTAGTACCATACTTATACTGGAACAACTCCACCGTAGGGAGTAATCCTTTAGCATCTTTCAGAAACGACAGCAGATCCAGTCTTCTGGACTGCCCGATAATAGAGAAAACATTCAGAGGAAACAGTTTCGGTGTTTGACCAAAAACCTCTTTAGGAAAATTTTTAAAAATTACCGGATATCCTGGAGAGGAATGAAAAACCTCTTTCTTAACCCCTCCAAAAGCAAATATTTCATTGAGATTGTAATACTGATCAAAAAAACCATGGAATCCGTGTTCTACCGGAAAGTGCTCCCCAAGAGCATCAAGATTCCAGCCGGTAAGCTTTCCCCCGAGCGAAGCAGAAGACTCAACAAGCGTTACGTCAAACCCTTTACGAGCCAGTTCAAGAGCGGAACTGATTCCAGCAAGACCTCCACCAATGACTACTACTTTTTTTATCTTTTCAAGTTTCTCCTTCCAATCCAACGCTTCAGTATTTTTGCCATAAACTTCTTTTCTCGGCTGATAATATCCAACCAATCCGGTTGCACCGGTTACACCAATACCCGCACCAATACCGGTACGCATCAACATTTTTTTTATAAACGCACGTCGTTCCATAGAATAACAATACCATTAACACAGCGGAAACCAATTCCCTGAAATGTATATTTATTTATGAATTAATACTTGTTTAAGCTGCCTTTTCAAAACCAGCCACCTAACTTTCCATTTAACTCGATCATGGGTAACTATTTCACCAATCTTTGCCGCGAACTCCGCCGAGAAGCCACAAAACTCGGGTTCTGTGCCATAGGTTTTTCACCTCCCTTGCCGCAACAGCTTGCTGTACAACGTTACAGCTCCATGATCAGCGAAAAACGACACGGAGAGATGGAGTACATGGAAAAACGAATAAAAGAACGGGCAGACCCCACACTGTTGCTTCCCGGTCTTAAAACAATTATTTCCGCTGCCATAAGCTATAATAACACTGTAGAGTACCAAGAAGGATTTCCGAAAATTTCAAAGTACGCCCTCATTGAGGACTACCATACTGTTGTTCGCAAAAAACTTGAACAGCTCCTTGAAAAACTTAAAACACTTATTACTGAACCATGCAATGCCATCATTACTGTTGACAGCGCCCCAATCCTTGAAAAGAGCTTGGCTGAAAAGGCTGGCATTGGAAAACCGGGGAAAAACACCCTGCTGATTGTCCCTTCTGCCGGATCATATATTTTTCTTGGCGAAATTCTTATCGACAAAGAAATCATCGATGACAGGCCCACCCTACCCAATCTTTGCGGAAGCTGCCGCCTCTGTATCGAACGCTGTCCAACAGGCGCGCTGATCGAACCCGGCAGAATTGATGCCTCACGATGTATCTCCTACCTCACAGTAGAGCTTAAAAGGGAATTTTCAGAACATGAAAGCGCAATGATTGATAACTGGCTTTTCGGATGTGATCTCTGTATGGAAGTATGCCCGCATAACAGGCAATCCATCATCATGGCTGATAAATCCTTTGCCTTGCGACACGAACTCATGGAAATCAGGGCAGAACACATTCTAAACCTCACCGGTTCAGGATTTCGTAAACTGTTTTACGGAACACCACTCTTCCATATTGGGCTAAAGCGCTTGAAACGTAACGCAAAAGCCGTGGAAAAAAACCTTAAAAAAACGGGAAAACCAAAGAAATGACTATTTTTCCAACAATCTACATTCAGTCATCGCTGCCTGTAAAGTAACCCCCGCACTATTTACGTTTTTCTTGTGTTAGTCGTAGTTTAAGGTTACGAGTAATTTACTCTGAGAGTTTTTAGTGGAATAGATTTTAGCTGCGGCCTGTTTAACACCGATATTCAAAGTAGCACCAACTCTTAGTATATAATCCGATCGCGACGATATCGAACTGGGTATTACCCCGCCAACACTTGAGCCATAGGATTGTGTTTGCTGGACTAATGAACCATTTTGTACCATAGCGCACTTAAAATCAGTAACATCCATCCAATTTTGTTGATCGTCATACAGTGTTATTACCCCAGAAGACACACTACATGTAAAGGAAGTTCCTGATGCTCCCTCGACATAAAATTCAGCACACTGCGGCACATCCTGAGTAGGCACCGGAACACCATCTTCAACCAACTGAGCTGTCACAACATCCAATACAATATAACGTTTTTTTTCCATATACGGAACAAGACCGGGAAATTTCATATCCTTTGATAGGGTAATGCCGGCAACACCTAATGATGTCGCATTAACTGGTACAGAGGCCGAGCCGCCGGTCGTCAAACTGACATTGATGGAGCCTGAATAACGACATGCTGCTTGCTTAGAGCCTATGAGCAGTTTGGCTCCGACCGATACCCTGTATATCCCTTTTGTAAGGACAGTAGATTGATCACCTTGTGTTACAATATTGTTAGCGGGGTCATGTATTCGATAACTCCAACCATTGTTATCAAATTTCATTCTATTATTACCATCACCAACAGGATCTATCCCATTAACAGTCAAACTACAGGTCTCACCTGCTAATACTTCAACACGAAATATGGGAATGATACAGGTGCGATCTGGGAGCAGGAGCGGAGTGTTATCTTGGGCAACAGCCAATACAAATGGATCCGGAAACACCTCCATTTGTATATAACCTGATTGCGTCATTTTCGGATAAAAGCTAGGAAATACCATAATGCTGGCCCCACTGTCCGCATTAATCGTAGCGGCATTACACGCTTTGCTTAAAACAACTAATGCCGCAATGCACGAGAAAAACAAACATATCCTTTTCATCATTAGCATCCTTTTAACCATTACTGAGCATAACCAAGCTTCAAGTATTCTTATTATTCCACACACTACTTTTTGACAGTTTTGCCTTTTTTGACAGTTTTGCCTTTTTTGACAGCTTTACCTTTTTTGACAGCTTTACCTTTTTTGACAGCTTTACCTTTTTTGACAGCTTTAC
>JBAXLG010000007.1:0-72824 GCA_037134935.1 Chlorobiaceae bacterium
CCATTTTCTGGCTTTAAAAGCAATAAAAAAACCAACACAAAAGGTTACTTAGCTCGAAAATAAATATATTCGTCGACCCATCAGATAAATGAATTGATCGGTCTGTTCATGGTAATACAGGTGTTGACATCAAGGACTATCACCGTTTTGCCAAGCAGAGTTATCGCCAGCCACCACCAAGGGCACGGTAAAGCTCAGCCATAGCGACCAGATGCTGACGTCGGATGCTGGCAAGATCAAGCTCTGCTTGAAGAGCATTGGTTTCGGCAATCATGACTTCAAGATAGGTTGCCATACCACTCTGAAAAAGCATTCCAGCATTGGAAACCCCTTTTTGAAGTGTGATCAGCCGTTCTGAAGCAATCAACTCCTGTGACTTTATTTTGTCGAGCTGTACAAGTGCGTTTGAAACCTCCCCAACAGCCTTGAGCAATGAATATTTGAATTCAAGTTCAGTCTGTTCCCGTTT
The DNA here is from genome assembly GCA_037134935.1 of Chlorobiaceae bacterium. Lineage (GTDB taxonomy): Bacteria > Bacteroidota > Chlorobiia > Chlorobiales > Chlorobiaceae > Chlorobium. The sequence goes on from JBAXLG010000007.1 coordinate 470, forward strand.
TATTTTTGATTGTACATACCTGGCTTTCAACTGACCATGCTGAAACACTGGTTGAACAAGACTGCCTTGCAGAACACCAAAAAGAGAACCCGGAGTTGTAAACCAGTTGCTTGTTTTAAAAGCATCAACACCACCTGTTGCAGTAATAGAGAGCAATGGATAGAGGTTTGCTTTTGCTTCACCCATATCAGCATGGGCTGCCCTGACAGCCAACTCCGCAGCACGAACATCCGGGCGATTCTGCAAAAGAGCGAACGGTGCACCTGATGGTAAAACATCGGACACTATTATGTTAAAAAGTGTCTGGTTTCGACTAACCGAACCAGGCATCTTTCCACACAGAATACTGAGTGCATTTTCCTGTGCAGCTATTTTCTGTTCAATAAGAGGCAATGATGCTGCAATAGCTTGTTTTGATGCTTCCTGCTGCTGCACAGCAAGAGAAGTAACCTGACCAGCAGTATACTGAAGCCCAATCATTTTGAATGTGGTATCAGCCAAGACAAGATTTTTTTTTGATATGTTGAGCTGTGCATCAAGCATTAACATATTGTAGTAACCTTCGGCCACATCAGCCACCAAGCGGGTACGAACAGTTTTAGCTGCTTCCTGCGTTTTCAGGTATGAAGCGAGGGCTGATTTACTTCTGCTACGAAGTTTTCCCCAAATATCGACTTCCCATGATGACGTTCCCGAAAGAGTGTAATCATTAAGGTTTGTCCGAACACCGTAATCGGATGGATTGGTTCGGGTGTTCTGGACTCCAATACTCAGAGTTGGAAGCGTTTCAAGCTTTGCTGATTTAAGGGTTTGGGCAGCATAGTCAATGTTTTTCAACGCCACCTGCAAGTCAATGTTGTTCACCATCGCACTGTCAATCAGGGCACATAACGCTTGGTCAGCAAAAAAACTCCGGTAAGGAAGCAATGCAACAGAGGTATCGGCTTGAACACCTTTTGAAGAAGTCGATCCCCCGCGATAATTTTCGGGAAACACAATTTCCGGTTGTTTATACTCCCGAACAGTACTGCATGCCACCATAGTACTTAAGAGTATGAAAAACGTACCTGCAAATGAAACCACTCTCAACTGTTTTCTCATAGATTACCCAATAATTCAGCATTACTCATCATGATACCGGGACAGTACTCTCTTTTTACTTATTTATAACATCATCAAGAAGTTTTCCAGCCTCCACAATAGGAGTTGCTGGACCGGTAATGCGCTCCTGAAGATGCTGAAAAATCACAAAAAGTACCGGTACAACAAAAATACCGAGCACCATGCCGACGAACATGCCTCCGATAGCCGCCCCTCCGATGGAATGATTACCTTGGGCAGCCGGACCGGTAACAAACAGAAGAGGTAGTAACCCAGCAATAAAGGCCAGTGATGTCATGAGAATTGGCCGTAACCTTGCTTTGGCGCCTTCAATGGCTGCAGCCGAGAGTGAACTTCCTGCTACCCTTCGCTGCAGAGCAAACTCTACAATCAAAATGGCATTCTTTGCCAGAAGCCCAATCAGCATGATTACGGCAACCTGAACATAGATATTATTCTCAACACCAATAAGCTTTATGCCGGCAATAACCCCGAGAAGCCCTGTAGGGATTGAAAACATTACCGCAAGAGGAAGCAGATAGCTCTCGTAAAGTGCCGCAAGCAGGAAATAGACAAAAACAATAGAAAGGATAAAAATAAAAAGCAGCCCGCTGGTTGATTCAATTTCCTCCCTGCTCTGGCCTTTCCAGTCGTAGGTATAACCTAAAGGGAGAGTGGTTTTAGCAACCGATTCAACTGCTTTGATTGCTTGTCCTGTACTGAAACCTGGTTTGACAACAGCATTGACGGACACGGCATTGAAAAGATTGAAGTGATCAACCGATTCTGTACCGTAAACACGTTTGAGAGTAATCAAGGAAGAAACCTGCACCATCTGGCCTCTGGTATTGTTGACAAAAATACTGTTCATGGAAGACGGATCTGCTCGATCCGAAGGTTCCGACTGCATGATTACGCGGTAGTATTTCCCGAAACGGTTGAAATCCGAAGCTTGCGAGCTGCCATAGTAGGCCTGCAGTACTGTTAAAAGATCCCGAACATTGACGCCGAGCTGAGCAGCCTTGACATTGTCGATAACAACTTCATACTGGGGATTTGTTGCCTTGAAAGTAGTAAATGCAAACCCGATCTCCGGACGTTTCATCAATGCACCAATAAAGTCTTGGGCTACGTTGCCTAATTTGCCGAGTGCCCCACCACTACGATCCTGAACTACAAACTCAAGACCTCCAACCGCGCTGAAACCAGGAACTGTCGGTTGGGCAAGAGCAAAAAAAGAAGCCTCCCGTCCGGCAAGTTTTTTTGAAATAGTTGCAAGAATTTTTTTGATGTTCCCATCAGCAGCCCGCTCATCATGATCTTTGAGTTGAATAAATAGAAGACCCGAAGAAGGAGAAGAGCTTCTTGAAAGTATATTGATGCCAGAAACAGCGAGCACCTTTCTGACCGCCGGTATGGAGCGTAAAGTTATCGCCGCATTATCCATGACCTCATTAGTACGGGTGAATGAAGAACCCGGAGGCATGGTGGCAGATACAATGACAAACCCATTATCTTCATCTGGAATAAAGCCGTTCGGTGCAGTCTTGAACATCCAGGCTGAAACTCCAGCAACGAGGACAAGAAAAGTAACAGTTACTGTTTTATTGCGAATCAGAAAGACAAGCGAAGTAAGATACCTGCGTTTCAGGTTGTTGAAACCAGTATTGAATCCTAAAAAAAAGCGCTGGCTTAAACTGCCAAACCGATGCAATTTACTCTTTTTACCGGAACCCGGCGGATCATGAAGATTAGTAAGAAAAAGAGCACAAAGCGCTGGACTAAGCGTCAAAGCATTGACTGCTGAGATGAGAATGGCAATAGCAAGAGTAAAAGCAAACTGCCGGTAAAAAACGCCTGTAGAACCTTGAAGAAATCCAACTGGCAGAAACACCGATGCCATAACCAGTGTAATAGTGACAATCGCCGTCGTAATCTCCCTCATGGCTGAAACTGTAGCAACTTTTGACGGATAATTTTTCTGCTCCATTTTGGCATGTACTGCTTCAACAACCACAATAGCGTCGTCAACAACTATACCAATGGCGAGAACCAACCCGAAAAGAGTCAGCACATTGATAGAAAAACCAAACAGATTCATAAAGAAAAAGGTACCGATAATAGCAACCGGTACAGCAATGGCCGGAATAAGAGTTGAACGGAGATCCTGAAGAAAAATAAAAACTACCAAAAAGACCAAAAGGAAAGCTTCGACAAGAGTGTGAACCACCTGATTAATTGACTCGTCAACAACTTTCTTGGAGCTGTACGGAATAGCGTAACTGATACCTGCAGGAAACGATTCTGACGCTTTTTTCAGTACTTCACTCAAACCGGTTTCAACCTGATTGGCATTTGAGCCGGGCGCTTGGTAAACTGCAAGAACCACTCCCGCCTGGCCGTTAGCTTTGGTATCTACGGTATAGCGGTAAGCCCCTAACTCAACACGGGCGATATCACCAAGCTTGAGTAATGAACCGTCAGAGTTGGCCCTTATGACAATCTGTTCATAATCAACAGGATAAGAATTTTTACCCTTATACTTCATGACATACTGCATCGCCTCAGAGCTATTCTCACCGAACGAACCTGGAGCAGCCTCAAGATTCTGACTTTGGATAGCGGCCGATACCTCTTGGGGCGCCACTTTATATGCCGCCATCTGCTTCGGTTTCAACCAGATGCGCATGGAATAATCCATATTACCGTACACCGACACCTGACCCACGCCGGGAACTCTCGACAGATCGTCTACAATATTGATTTTGGCATAGTTCTGGAGAAATGTCTGGTCATAGGCTTTTGAACTGCTTGCCAAATTAATCAGCATAATCTGGCTATTCTGGCGCTTGACGGTTGAAACACCTATCTGGTTGACCTCTACAGGCAACCTGCTTGTGGCCTGTGACACCCGGTTCTGGACATTTACAGCCGCCTGGTCGGGATTGGTTCCCTGTTTGAAAAAAACCGTTATGGAAAGTGAACCGTCATTAGCGGAAGTTGAGGTCATGTAGGTCATGTTCTCAACACCGTTGATTGCCTCCTCAAGCGGAGGAGCAACAGAACGACCAACAGTTTCAGCACTTGCTCCGGGATAACTTGCAGTTACCGAAACGCTGGGGGGAGCAATATCCGGAAACCGGGTAATTGACAACTGGTTAATACCTACAAGACCAAGAATGACCAAAATGATCGATATAACGGTAGCAAGTACAGGCCTCGATATAAATCTTTCAAACATGAATAAGCAGGTTTAACGCTCTCAGCCCGTTAAGGTAAACTCTCTATCTCTCTCATTACCGGCTATCTCCTTTGATAGGAGTACCTTTAACCGGTTTGATGGCTGTACCATCCGGCAATTTTTCTATACCGGATGTCACAATAATATCACCCTGTTGCAAACCGGAATGCACTATATAATTATTACCGCTTTTGCCCGATACGGTAATAATCTGCTTCTTTACAACATTTCCTTTGTTGAGCCGAAAAACAAAAATCTTGTCCTGCAATTCAATTGTCGCAGCCTGTGGCACCTGCAGCACATTGTGATAGCGAGATTCCATCACCACCGTACCAGTATTGCCGGAACGAAGTAACCCGTGGGGATTTGGAAAAACAGCCCTTATTCTGATCGATCCTGTTGATTGATCAAACTGTCCGCTTACAGTACTAATTGCACCTTTTTCAGAAAAAAGGTTTCCATCTGCCATGACAAGAGAAACCGGTGCAACGTGGCGCAACTTTTCCTGCATGCTCCCGCCGGCATATTGCGTTCGAAAGCGCATAAAATCAATTTCGCTCATACTGAAATAAGCATAAAGTTCTCGGACATCACTAAGCAACGTCAACCACTGGCTTTGATTTTTAGTTACAAGGCTTCCAAGTCTGAACGGAATTTTCCCGATATACCCGCTTACAGGCACCTTGATGGTTGTATAATCCAGATTGACCAAAGCAGAACGGGCAGCGGCTTTCGACTGCTCAACGACAGCAAGAGCTGCCTGGTAATTGGCTTTTGCCGTTTTCAGCTGAATGTCGGACACCACGTTATTCTGAACCAGAGGAATCAGTTTTTCCTCATTGAGCTTTGCAACAACAAGCGAAGCTTCAGCAGTATGCTGAGCCGCCAGAGCGCTATTGTATTGCTCACGGTACACCCTCTCATCAATTTTAAAAAGCGGCTGCCCCGCTTTAACATAGGCACCTTCATCGACATAAATAGCGCTGAGCGTCCCGTCAACCTGCGGACGAATTTCAACATTGACTTTTCCCTCAAGAAGTGTTGAATAACCAGTAGTAACCGTTGCGTCTGAAGGATTGATTGTCATCACCGGTAAAGTCGGCTGCTCCTTTTTTTCGGCATTTTTTCCACCGTTTACTGGCCCACAACCATAGAAGAACATCGGTATGCATATACCGATAATCACCTGGATCCTGAAAAAACTCCGCATCAGCTTGTTACTCATGGTTTCCGTTTATTATCCGCTGAAACTCCCGAACTTCTTTTTGCTTAACTGCTCTCTGGTAATGTTAAACATGCAGTTTTGGTTTAAAAAAACAGGAGCAGCAACAATCTTTTTTTATCATCAACAACCTTATGGCAAACAGAATAAACAGCAGTTTTTCTTATTTCCCAAACGTTTAACCACCCTTCTTCTGTTCAAGCTCCAGTAATACCTTTTTCAAGCAGAGCCCACTGCGATATCCGGTCAGGTTACCGTTACTGCCCACAACCCTGTGGCAAGGAATAAAAATCGGAATTGGGTTTCTATGATTCGCCATTCCAACGGCCCTTGCTGCACAAGGATTTCCTGTAGCGGTAGCTATCTCCTTGTAGCTTGCAGTACTTCCATACGGAATATTGCAAAGTTGCTCCCACACACGATGCATGAAGGGAGTTCCTGATGGGGCTAGCGGCAGTGAAAAAGTCCTCAGCTTTCCCAAAAAATATGTGTGCAACTGTTGAAACGCCTCCCTGATCAGCTCCGTTTCACGGATTTCGGCATTCTGAGGAATATTATCGTCTGTAGCAAAGTAGAGGTTAGTTATAGCATCCCTTGATGTAGCTATACCGATCCGGCCAATTACCGTTTGCTGAAAAGAAAGAATCATCCCTTAAAATAAATTTTGAGACCTACCATCATACTACTTCATATACATATCTGCTAACAACATATCCATTCATACCCTGCAGATAGCTTCAACATACCTCGGATGTGAATAAAAAAGCTTAAATTCAGAGCCATAAAAGTTTGCCTTTCATAAAGAACAGTGATAGAAAACTACGATATTGGAAAAACAAAATCTGCACACAATGATATACTTCAAAAATCCAGAAGAGGTTCTTTATCAATGGGTTTCACGAGTCTGCAGTGGAAATCCCGACGATATTGCCGCGCTTTATAATGAATCTGCGGTACTTGTGCCAACATTTTCCCCTCATACTGTTACAACCCCCGAAGGAGTCAGGGGCTATTTCGGGCAGCTTGCATCCAGAGATGGCCTTGGGGTAAGGCTTCATAACAAGGCGCTCAGAAAACAGTCTTTGAGCGATACCCTGCACACTGTGAGCGGGATTTACTCCTTTGAATTCGAGGTTGACCAAGTATTGCTCTCTTTCCCTTCGAGATTCAGTTTTGTAGTGGATATCTCATTGCCTCAACCTATCCTGCATCACCACTCTTCACAGGTTCCGAGAAATCTGTCGTAACACAAGTCAAAAATGCCCCGGAAAACAATACCTGCATTCTGAAAGTCATCCGGGGCAACATCTCTTTTATAATTTACTCTGCAATCTCAGCCGAATTATGCAAGAGTGGATCCACGCATACTCCAAAAGGCCAGCACCCTGTTTTTTCCCATTCGAGACAACTAAAAATTTTACGCCAAAGCTTTGAGTTTTACCATTTCTGCTTCAAGAAAATCAAGCTTCTCTTTCATGGCTCCAAGATTGCGCAGCATTGCTTCATACCTCAGTTGCTCGCGCATGGGTTGTGCTGGGTAGCCTCGTAAAACAAGGCCAGGCTGAAGAAAAGATTTTGAAATACCGGCCTTTGCTGCAACCTGTATACGATCGGCCAGTTCAAGATGACCTGCAAATCCAGCCTGGCCACCTATCACGCACTGGCGACCTACCGTTACACTGCCTGAAATACCGGCTTGGGAAGCAATAACCGTATCGTCACCAATCCTGCAGTTATGAGCAACCTGAACAAGATTGTCGATCTTGACTCCCCTGCCTATCACTGTACTGCCCATAGTAGCCCGATCAATAGTGGAATTCGCACCAATCTCAACATCATCGCCAATTTCAACAATTCCCATCTGAGGAATTTTGACATAAGAACCATCACTCTGAGGAGCAAAACCAAATCCATCTGCCCCAATAACACACCCAGAATGAATAACCACTCTATTACCGATAACCGTACCATCATAACAGGTAACAAGAGGAAAAAGAAGTGATCCATCGCCAACAGAAACATCATTCAACAGAATAGTGTGCGCACCAATCACACTGTTGCGACCGATAATGCAGTTATCTCCAATCACGGCATACTCGCCAATCGACACACCTTCAGCAATTGAGACTCCTTTACCAATCACAGCCGTCGAAGCAATGCCTCCAGCAGTGACGGCTCGGGATGGAGCAAACTTCTGCAAAAGAAAAACAAATGCGGTATAAGGATCGTTTACTTTAATAAATGAGCTTTTGTGAAGGAATTCATCAACACAAACCGACCGGTGCACAATAACCAGAGACGCCTCTGTTGCAGCAAGAAAACGTAAATACTTTTCGTTGGCTATAAAGCTGACCTGCCCTTTTTTTGCCACTTCAATTTTTGCGGGGCCTGATATCAGCACATCGGCACTTCCCTGAAGCTCAACTGAATCCAAAAATTGGAGCAGGTAGTCCCGGATTTCTTGAATCGTCATATTTTTTTTAAGCAAATAACCTCACGTTAAAAAGAAGAAATAATTAGTTAATTTTCAGCCTTTTTATTTTATATTTCAGGCCTGTTCAGTGTGTTGTAAAGACACCGGCCAACAGGCAAAAGGTACACTATGGCACTGAAGTAACTGCAACAATATAACTCCTTTCATCTGAAAATGCAGGATCACCCGATGGCAAAACCAATTAAAATTTTTGCAGGGCGCAGTAATCCAGCCCTTGCCGAAAAAATTGCAAAATATCTCGACACGACTCTTGGCGATGCCAAAGTTGAAAACTTTTCCGACGGGGAAATTTCTGTAAACTTTTTTGAGTCAATCCGCGGATCAGATCTCTTCATTATCCAACCCACCAATCCTCCCGGCGATAACCTTATGGAACTGCTGATCATGATTGATGCTGCCAGAAGATCATCAGCCGCAAGAATTACGGCCGTTATACCTTATTACGGCTATGCACGGCAAGACAGAAAGGACAGACCCCGTGTTGCCATTACAGCAAAGCTTGTAGCCAACCTGCTCACTGAAGCTGGAGCAAACCGCATTCTTACAATGGATTTGCATGCAGCACAGATCCAGGGTTTTTTTGATATTCCTTTTGATCACCTCTACTCCAGTGTGGTGCTCATCAATGACATTCGTCACAGAGAGTTTCGCGATAATCTGGTGGTTGCATCACCTGATGTCGGCGGAGTAAAGCTTGCAAGAAAATTTGCCGAAGAACTTGGTACCGATCTGGTTATTGTCGACAAACGACGGCCGAAAGCCAATGTTGCCGAAGTCATGAACATAATCGGCGATGTCAAGGGCAAAAATGTTCTTCTGGTTGACGACATGATTGATACAGCCGGAACATTAGTCAACGCAGCTAAAGCCATCCGTGAAGCTGGTGGCCTTAAAATTTATGCCGCGGCTACACACCCGATCCTTTCTGGACCGGCTATTGAGAGAATCAATGCATCACTGCTCGAAAAGCTTATTGTCACTGATTCGGTTGTTACCAATCACGACTACTCACCGAAAATTGAAACTGTTACAGTCAGCAACCTGTTTGGTGAAGCTATAAAACGTATTTATGAAGATGATTCCGTAAGCTGCCTGTTCGACAGCAAAAATATCACACAGAAAATCACGAATAATCATTAATACAAGCGATAAAAGAGGTAAAGAAAAAGCATGGAAACAATTGTATTAGGCGTTCAACCGCGCGTTATAAAAAAGAAAAACGCTGAAAAACTGCGTAAGACCGGAATAGTACCTGCGGTTATCTATCACAAAGGTGAAGAAACCATCCCGGTAAGCGTCAATGAAATTGCACTCAGAAAACTTGTGCATTCAGCTGAATCACATATTATTGATCTTCAATTCCCTGACGGAAAAATCAAACGTTCTTTTATCAAACAGGTACAGTTCCATCCGGTTACCGATAAAATCATTCATACTGACTTCCAGCTTTTCTCTGCAGATGAAATTATTGAACTGGACGTACCGGTCTCCGTTACCGGCGACAGCATAGGTGTAGAAAAGGGTGGTAAACTGCAAATAATCCGCCATGCAGTCACACTAAAGGGAAAACCGGAAAACATGCCCGATCACCTTGTGGTTGATGTTACAGCGCTTGAAATCGGCCATTCAATCCACGTCAAAGAAATACCGATGGAAGCATACACCGGTTTAGAAATCATTGACGATCCAGATACACCGGTCATTACGGTACTGGCCGCGAAAAAAGAAGCAGAAGCTACTCCTGAAGCAGCCGCAACACCAGCAAGCTGAAAGCCTTCAGCCTTGGTTGACAAACCAGTTCATGGACAATGCAAAGCTGCTTTTCCCTAAAGGAAAAGCAGCTTTTTTTATCAATAGCGCTTGATTTTTTACTTTCTGTATTATTTTTTTCTCTTCCACAGTTTCATGAACCATCATTCACACTGATAGCTATACAAGCTTGAAAACCTTTAAAATAAATACCGGCTTCTCATCTTCCCAGTCCAATCACATACCTCCAACGGTGAGCGGCCAAACCACAAAAAAAGGAAAGCTTATTTTTTTTCTGTTCGCTTTCGCAGTTTTCCTGCTCATATTGTTTACCAAGTCTGATCTTGTAGCGCTCAGTTTCCATTCGTTGTATGCTGCTGCTATACTCTACCTCTCAGCACCCTCTGCTTTACAGGAAATTTTCAGCCCTGATATTCTTGAATTCTGGATTGGTGCCATTTACCTTATTACTGTACCGGTCATTCTCGCAATCTTCGTCTATAAATCGTTCAAGAACAAAGATTCGGAAAAACAAAAAAACAGCAGTAATGAGTCGAGCCTCGGTAAAATAAGCCTCAGGGCTTTCATGCGTAACGGTATAGCAATGTACGCCTCAGCAGTTATCTTTATCCTCTACTCAGCAGCATTTCTTGCTCCCTTCATCGCACCCTTCAATCCCTACGACCAGCAGGACTTTCTGGTTACCGCATATCAACCGCCACTTTCAAGAGTCGAGGCACTGGTACTCAAGCAGCCGAAAAACCTTGCAATACCAATGCAGACTGGAAGCAGTACAACAGCACTGATGGCCAATAGCCTGATCAGCGATTTACAGTTGCTGAAAACACGCAATGAACCCCATGCCATAAAATTCATCAACGAATATCGCATTGAAGGCGGCAATGTCATCTACCGTCAAGGCATACGCACCAAAACCATTGCCATCAGTGAATTGGAGGGAAACAGCATTAAAAACAACACACCCGATTTCATTACTGCACGCACCTTCATTCTCGGTACAGACCAGTACGGACGCGACATTCTCAGCCGCGTCATCTATGGTTCAAAAATCTCGCTCTCCATCGGCTTTCTTGTTGTACTCATATCAGTTACTCTCGGTACAGTTATCGGTGTCTCGTCAGGATATTTTGGCGGCTGGATTGATGCGGTCATGATGAGAATTGTCGATGTACTTATCGCCTTCCCCGCCCTGTTTCTTATTCTCATCATCATTGCCACCTTCGGAAACTCCATCTACCTGATCGTCATCACGCTCTCCTGTACCGGATGGATGGGAGTCGCCCGAATGGTCAGAAGTCAGGTACTCTCGTTAAAAGAGCAGGAGTTCATCCTTGCAGCGAAATCGCTCGGTCTTTCGCATCTAAGAATCATCTTCCGCCACCTGGCACCCAACACCCTAACGCCCGTCATTATAGCGGCAACCCTGCGAATCGGCAGTATTATTCTGACCGAAGCAGGGCTCTCTTTTCTCGGTCTCGGTGTTCAGCCTCCAACCCCAAGCTGGGGAAACATCATCAACGAAGGACGCGACAGCCTTTTAAATTACTGGTGGATCTCAACCTTTCCCGGTATTGCTATACTGACCACCGTAGTCTGCTTCAACCTTATCGGCGACGGCGTCCGCGATGCCCTCGATCCGAGAATGAAAGGATAAACATTGACAACAAAGCACGAACCCGGCGCCTGGCATACCCTCGCCACCCACTACCTCCACCAAAAGCCCTGGCTCACTATGCGCCAGGACACCGTGCAACTGCCAAATGGTAAAATCATCGACGACTATTACGTCTGGGAGTTTCCGCCATGGATCAATGTACTTGCCGTTACGCCGGAAAAGAAAATTGTTTTGATACGGCAGTATCGGCACGGCATCGGCAAGGTATTCTTTGAACTTCCAGCAGGTGTTCACGATAAAACAGGCGAATCGCTGCTTGAATCAGCACAGCGTGAACTGAACGAAGAAACCGGCTACGGCGGCGGTGTATGGACACCATGGATGGAACTCAGCGCCAACCCTGCACTGCAGAACAACATCACCACCACTTTTCTGGCTGAAGGGGTTGAACTGCTCGGTTCGCAACAGCTTGATACCACTGAAGAGATCAGTGTGCACCTTGTCACCATTGAGGAACTGCGCTCCATTACACTTCAGAGCGGCATGATTCAATCTCTCCATGTTGCACCAGTACTGAAATATCTCGCAGCGCAAGAGCATTGAACACGATACCTGAAAAAATTTCATGAAAAAAAAAGAACAACTCACTCTGCTTGAAACCACAATTAAACAGCTTGGCTACAGAGTGCGTTATGAAAAAGGGAATTTTCTCGGCGGAGAGTGCCGAATCAGGAACGATAATGTCGTTGTGGTCAATAAATTTCTACCAGTTGAAGGTAAAATCTACACCGTGGCACAGGTCATCAGCAACATTAACCCACCGAACCTTTCTCCTGAGATAGTAAAAATCATTAATACCTTTGTTGACACCAGCCTCTTCAGATAGTATCGAGTCCCTGTATGCAAAAGCATAAAAGAGGTAACGTCATCTCATCATGCCAAAAATTGTCGATATGCAGAAAAACGGGGCATCAGGAATAATTCCAAGAAAACACATTATTATGATCCTGTATACGAGAGAGTGAAATAAAATTTTTAACTTTTCCCAAGGAGTAAGATAAACTAAACGGCGAAGCAACGTCAAGAACGTTGAAAAAAATTATTATTATAGCTGGCTCTAACGGAGCAGGCAAAACAACATTTGCAAACAACTTTCTTCCGCAAGAGGCTCATATGCTTCGTTTTGTCAATGCTGATTTGATCGCAGCCGGACTTTCTCCGTTTAACCCCGAAGTGGCGGCGTTCAAAGCGGCACGAATTATGCTCAAAGAGATTGATGATTGCGCATTGAATGGCGAAAGCTTTTCTTTTGAAACAACACTTTCCGGCTTGGCTTACCTGCAACGTATTTTGGATTGGAAAGCTCAAGGGTATACAGTTAAAATCTGGTTCATCTCTCTCCACTCGCCGGATATTGCTGTTTCACGAGTTGCAGAACGTGTCCGACAAGGAGGCCATAACATTCCGGAGGATATCATTCGCCATCGCTTTGCTGCCGGCCTGGATAATTTCAATAGAAAATACAAAGCTATTGTGGACTCATGGGCGCTCTACGATGGTACGTTTACTCCTCCCAAACTCATTGAATGGAGCTGACATTATGAAAACAAAAGACATTCGACTTTCCCCTGATCCTGACATGGCAGGCTCCTATGCAGCAATGCAACGTGCGGGAAAAGCAGCCGAAGATCTCGCCATTCTTACTAATACTGCAATTATCACCATGATTGAAGGGAAGGTAGTTCGGCTCACGGCTGATGAGATCATCAAAAGACGTCAAGCTGAAAGCAAAAAAGCCAAAACAAAGTCAGAGTAATCGGTAACTCTTTGGCCTGCTTCCAAAACGGAAAGTCGCATAAAAGAAGTAACTTCATAGTTTTTTCCCTTTTGTCATGACAGGATAACTATGACTGTGTACAAACTTTATTTTATAAAGTTTTCTTGGAGTGCGATGTTATCCAATTCGAGAACCGACCCCTATTACAAGGTCTGTTCAATGGAGGTGGCTGTTACTGCCATTACTGCACGTGCCCATGCAAATTTTGCTTTGATTACGTCATAGTCAGAACCAGAGATTTCTATACACGCTGTACCTTTAATAAGAAAGCCAGCGCCAGGACCAATAGTTCCTGCTACCTTGCGGCTTCCCAATGTAATCAATACCTGATTGTTAAAAGCAATGTTCGCTTCTGTACGATGCATATAGCCTACGGGAATCAATATCCGTTCATCAGTAGTAATTCGTACATAACTGTTCCAGGTATTGACCATATGAGGTCCATCCTGCCCCAACGTCGCTATCGCAACCACTCCGTCGTGCTTTAATACTTCTGTTAATTTCTCTGGAATCATCTGTATACCCCCATTGTGTTTGTATTAAAGAATGTAATCCTTCTGATTTGGCTCCATTACTTTAAGGTTATTTCAAACAATCGCCAAATATTGTTGTCCAGTCAGTCATTACATGCGGAAAAAAATCCACTGTATATCACTCAACCGATAACTTTATATACTCTATTTTATACAACAAACCTTTTAAATAGAAAGGAGTGCGGACGTAGTTGTGATGTCCCCATGCCCGCTACATGTATCTCAAGGAGCATCTTTCTGACGCTGAGTCTGAGTTACGGCGTAGTGTTCTTTCTACAGATAACCCCCAAAACACGAGAGTAAAGAGCCGAGGACAACTTATATTTGATAGTTTATTGCGATAATGTTTTAAAATTCATCCCCAGACCTGGTCTTGAAAGGACTGCACCAATGCGCTGGAGTAAATTGAGCGCATATTCCGATCTTAATTGTGTCACTACGGCAGCATCAGTCCAGAAGAGCAAGAGGTCGTCCTTTTGTGTCTTTATGATTGAACCAATATTGATTTTATTCGTGCCATGAAACATTCCTTGATTTTGCGCGTGCATCTGCACCCAATTAGGATTCTTTGAGATACCGTCTTCATGGATACTAAATGCTTGTACAGCTTCATCAATATTAAGAAATAGAAAAACATTTTTTGTGGCATTTTTCAGAGCCTGATCATCGGTAATAGAGAATAACCGAACCGCAACAAACGATAAAAAATCGCGTCGTAAAAGGCTATTTTCTTGCACTGGAACCATATCACAAGCTGGCGAAAGGCATATCCAATATTGATGCTCACCTCCTTCACCATGTTCCATCCTAAAAACGTGTCCTGTGGTTAAATGCGACCGGTCAATTGGTTTTGTACTTGAAAAACAATTGAAACGTTTCAATGCTTCCTGGCTGCCGATATCAGATTTGTTAATTCCGCATCCGGTTAAAACGTTGTCCCTGTCAAGAGCAGAGAAATGTTCAAGTAGACCATTTGCATATTCATCGAGCGTTAATCTCAATCTGTCACCAAGTGCCTCCCAATGACGATTTATGGTATTGTGAATGACTGCTTTCGTGTCAACTTGGTTTGGCTTGAGAAACTCATTCAGCCATTCGGCCTGCATGTACCGATCTTTAAGAATATCAGCTTCAGCGGATAGCCCCCGGTTTTCAATCTCAGCCCTCATTTTTGTCAGAAGCAGTCGATGCGGAGAAAGGAAGGAGGCTTTTATGGCCGCCATGATTTTTGTTTCAAAATCCTTTGGCTTGCATACCTTTGAAAGTACTGTAATAAAGAGTTTCTCAGTCTTTATCCAATTAATCCCTTCGGAGTTGCCGACCATCACGTTTCCCAGCATCTTAGGAGAAAAATGGCGTTGTAACTCACCATGTTTTTTGATCAGCAGCCAGTGAGCGACTTGCTTTGGATTGATATCGACTTTCTTAGGTTTACCTTTACATATCTCAAGAATACTTTGTCCTGCTGGCAACGATAATAACGCATCAGTTTTTCTCGGGTATCTGGAGCGGCACTCCAAATAGGTATCCTCCGAAATTTCCGCCTCAAGCTTCGAAAGAATTTGATCATCCTCCTCCTCCCATAGTGCGATAGCGTCATTAATTGCTGTGTCCTCTTCCTTCGAAATAGTAATGGAGGGCTCTGCATAAGTTAGACCCAAAGCTATCTCTCTTACAACCTGATCAATGCTTCCGTTATCTCCCTTGGTATGAACGATTACCAGGTTAAAGTGGTTGTGGTCGGCAAGTTCTCTAAGTATAGCAATCGCAACATCCCCACCACCATCATCGCCCTGAAGATGATAGTCCAGAACCAATAAATCGGAGTGATGCAGATGAGCCGCGGCCCCTAATTCCGCCTCTGTGGTTACATCTGTCGCATCATGGACATCGATCAGCCAAGATCTCTCCTTATCCCTTGCAAAAGAAAGAAATTCACGCACATTGGAAATGTTATCTCGTTTTTTATCAGTCCAATTTTTCATCACCCCGGATTCTTTATCAGTGAGACTATCAAGGGTCGGATATTCATCATCAACCACGATTAGTGTGCGAATCGGATCAATAAATGCTTCCCGGATAAGTCGGTCATGAATGTCAGGTACTACAACAGCTTCATTCATAGTTAGCCCCCTTGAAATCAATAATGAAGTTGGCGCCGGGGAGTTTTTTCATACTATTTTCCGTTGCGTAACTGATCGTATGACCGCCAGCTACCAAATTGGCTCTACAGAGATAAAGCCCTACCCCCCGCCCACCTCGAATCTTACGGGTGAAAAACAAGGTAAAGAGGTTTTTCAGATCGTCTTTTTCTACACCGGGCCCGTCATCAGCGATAACAACTTTTCCATTGATTACATCCAGCAAGATCTTCCGTGAATCACCTTGAGAATGCTTGACCCAATAGGCGGAATTGTTGATCAAATTGATGAATACTGGAAAAATGCGGGACGCCTGCTCATATACACTGAAGTTTCTAAAACCAATGCTTGCTTCAAGCTCAATCCCTCGTCGTTCCAGAGAATCTCCCATGAAAGCTATTACGTACTCGATAATTTTTTCTCCACTGATCCAAGTTTTGATCTTTTCTCCGGAGAGTTTTAATGGAGAAAGGAACCGTAGTCTGTCCACAAGTGCTTGATGGGCTGCGCGAACAGTCTCGAAAATCGGAGTATCTTTCGCCGTGTCCGGCAAATTATCCAACCCCTTTGAAATGGTCATTTCCAGTCCTTCGATTTCATGTCCTATGATTTCGACTGTGATTCCCAATTGGGCCAAGGTATTCAAGCGATCCAGTTCCTTGCGGAGTTCAGAGGATTCATCAATGGTAAAACTGACGAGGGATTCGATATCGACGCTATCTTGTAAGCTTTTCAACGTCGAGATATACGGCTCGAACAGCTCCGAATTCTCACGATCCTGCTTGTCTCGTTCAAGCTCAAATCGATCAAGAACTTTTGTCAGCGTGGTTCGACCATGCTCCAAATCGTCGAGGAAAGGAAGAGTTTCCGTGTGATAACGCTTGTTTCTTTCATTCACCAAATCCGAGATTCGTTTGATCTCTGATCCGAGAATATCTTTAGATTCGGCAGACCATTTGCGTAATCGATGTTGAAGATAGGCGGCATTCCTGTTGATCTCAGAATATGCCGTATCTCTGGAGGATTTAGGTTTGATCTTTTCTAGGTTACGTGTAATTGAATCATGCAATCTGATAATCAGTTCGCTTGCATGGTTGTCAATGGCACGAAATTCTCGGTAGTCCTGCTCTAGGCTACCCAGTTTATTGGGTGGTGGACCTAAAGATAGCTCTGCTCTTCTAGCCTTTATTTTGGATAGTTGTTCTCGAAGAGCCAACAACTCCGTTTCCGTCGTCGGGAGGCTATCGTTTTGAGCTAGTTGAGTCAGGCTCGCTAATTCTTGCTCAAGTTGCTTTATTTGCGGGAAGTTTTGCACAAGATAGCTTCGAAATTCCTTCCTTTTTCTCGCTTTAACTTTCTGTTGAGCCTCTTCGGCTTTTTGTTTAGCATAGTTGCCCGTAATCTCCGGCAGGGATTCCTTACGGATATCCGAGTCTGTACCATAGAAGCGTTTAGCACTCTCTAACAGTATATTTATAACTATGTCTCGAAAGACTTTTGCAGCTTTGTTGTCGATAATGCCTTCCCGCCCAGCTTTGTCGCGTAAATTATAATTTGCTTGACTGGTCAGTGCGACACGGCCGAAAAGTCGTCGATTAGCCCAAAACCATCTACCGGCATGCTTGCCCCGGCGTTTTTCTATCTCAAAATAATCGTTGTCCTCTCGACCGTACGGCATGACCCGTAAGCCATTTCTGAACATCAAGAATCCGCCATACTTTTCAGCCTGTTCAAATAATTTTGCTTGTACCTCAGGACTATGAGTTGTTTTCCCCTTTTCAGCTTCAAATGACCCAAGGCGCAAATGAAAAGAACCAACTCGGGAATCGTTGCGAGTCGGAACGGAATAAGGTGGATTAATGATTTCTTCACCAACAAGAAATTTACCGAATGCCTTTACTTTGCATCGAAAAATTCCGTTACTGTCGATTATCCCCTCGATGACATGCTCCAAGTCTTCAAGATTCCTATAACCGAATTCCCGTTCGTCGGATATTACTGGGCGACAGAGAGCCCCCTCCCACGCCGTCACGGAATAATTGAAGTTGGCGGCATCAAAGTCACTATCTATCTCTTCAGGATCAACAAAAGGATCTGTAAAATTGGATAATGTTTGATGGAATTTATCCTTTGCCCCTTGCGCCGTATCGCTTTCGCTCGAAGTCGCAGAGTGATGCAGATGTATTTCAAGGTCATAAACAATGCTTGCCATTAACATTGCCGTGCCGTGATGCCACTTTTCTGTCCAAACTGGCCAATTTTCAATGTGCCTTTCAGTAAAGGTAGTGGCGATTAAAGTTTCCTCGATTGCGCTTTTTGTCGAAGACCGATTCTCTGATGTTTCCTGAGCGTCATATGAGGACCATGCTGTGACAATTCGTTCATCCCGCGCCTTGTCTATCCCTGAACCCCAAATATTTCCCATCAATTTGTCGAACAAGTTAGGGATGTGACGCCACAACTCTTCCTTATTTACGAACTCAACTAACGGTATTTCAATATCTTGCAAATATATATAGGGGTTTTCAAAAAGGCGCCAATCAATGAGTGATGCGACAAAAGAACTATTTTTTCTTTTTGAAACGAGCAACAGCAATGAACCCAAATATCCCGAAGAAAGCCGCCCGATTCCTTTTTGTCCTTGTTTCTCCCGACGACGGAGCCCGTTACGATCTTCCTCCGGTATTTCAAAGACGGTTGCTTTGGACTCGGTACCGATCACCAGCCATTTTTCGATGAACTCCTGGAGGTTCATGCCGTGGCCATTATCCATGATCGCCGCTATAGGCACGTCTCCATCGAAAATGTGTAATGCCACTTCTCAGGCATATGCATCGTATGCATTTTTCCATAACTCGGAGATAGCAGTGGGGCAGTCGGCTATCTGCTCACGTCCGAGGTGATCGATAGTTCTTGCACGTGTCTTGAAGGCTATGGCATCAACCATGACAAGTAACCTCATTTGAAATTGCCAATAATTCGGGTGAACCGTTTACGATTCCGTCGACAACTGCACGAAGAAGAATTTCACCCAATCGAATTGGGACGGCATTTCCGATTTGCTCACCGGATGCCATCAAGCCCCCATGAAACTCAAACCAATCGGGAAAAGTTTGAAAGCGTGCCGCCTGGCGAACTGTAATGCCGTGGTGTTCTGTAGGGTGAATAAAACGCCCTTTGGAGGGGTTAATGCAGGCAGTTGTCATGGTTGGAGCAGGCTTGCTTGGGTCAATGCGCCCATAAACATCGGTGTGACCGTTATGATCTTCATGACATGACAATACACGCTTGGAGTCGCGACGACTTCCTCCATTAAGCGGCGTTGTCTCGAAAACTTCGATCAATTCCGATGTATGGTTCATGTGAATGTTGTTCTTATCGTTTTCTGGAGGAGGCTGTTCGAAAACAGTTGCGGCAGGAACCCAAGGTTGAAGACGTGGATTGGAAAGTCTTGCATTATCATCGCCATGTGTTGCCGCTGGTAGCCAAGTTGCAGAAAAAATATAATCTTTTCTTATGCCAAGGACGAAAACTCTTTTTCGACGTTGGGGCACACCATAATTTCTGGCATCCAAAACAATCGGTTGGTGTACTTTATACCCGAACTTATCCCCAATCTCGAAAAATTCTTCCAAGAAGTCATTATGGCGAGGCCAAAGTATACCAGGAACATTTTCCATCAAAAAAACTTTGGGAAGAAGTGCCGCAACATATTCGAAATATCTAAGTATTAATGAGTTCCTTGGATCACCAACCCCGGCATCTTTAATCCTATGAATAGAAAAACCTTGACAGGGAGGCCCCCCTAAAACAATGTCACAAGGGGCTTTTTCTGCAAAATGATCACGCCATAACTTTTCAGGATTTATTTTTAGAATGTCATTTTCGTAAAGCTTGGTCTCCCCATTTTTTATAAGGTTATGTCTATAGCTAACACAGGCCTTAGAATTCTTTTCTATCGCAGCAACGACATGAATACCAGTATTTTTTGCTGCCAGGGAAAAACCCCCTGCTCCTGCAAACAAATCAACACATTTTATCATTAAAGTACTCATTCGAAATCACTTAATACCATAAATCTAAATAATTGCACAGCCTTAGACTCTGCACCGATGGGTATATTCTTCGGCTCAAGGCTACTGAAGATAGAATCTATTTGCTTCACAAGGGCACTTTCGAATTTACGACTATTTTTTTAACGAAATTTCGCTTTGTTGCGAGGTGTTTCTGGCAGTTTGTCGGATTGACAAGTTGACGGTTCATCGCAAAAAAGCATTCAACAACCCAGATGGTGAATATTTCGAAAAGCTGAACACTCCAGAATGTGAAGTTCATGACCGACCTCCTTCCTTGTCCAACTGCTCAAGCAATCTACAGCCTTTTTCCGTAAGTCGGTATCTCTGGAGGCGACTGGTGGGGTGACCTGTTACTCTGGCTATTGCCCTCTTAGTGCCAATCTTGTGATGACTGAGTTCCGACTGGGCCCTGTTTAATCTTGTTGCATTGTTATAAATCATGCGCCAGCTCCTCAGTTGCCTGAGGATTTCTCGCAGGTCTTCGTCAGTTTCTCTGGCCTCCAGATTGATGGCGTTCAACTCTTCGACAATCTCGGCAATGGGCCGGTAGGTTTCGACGTTACTGTTATGGATGTAGCTGCTGGGGGATATCTTGAAGTCGTTCTTCTTCAACTCGGCGTGTTCATCAATGCGGCTGAGCTTGCTCCTCCTCATTCCATCCCGTGTGGGTGTCGGCAATGCGCCTGATGCCCTCATCGGGATTGTAGTTCTTGGGATCACCCTTCTCGGAGAGCTTGCTGGCGTTGACAAGCGGGATGGTTTTTCGCCGTGAGCCAACCTCTCCAACAATACGGTTGATTTCAGCATCGAAGACATCGCGCAGTTGCTTGGTAAAGATCAGTTGCAGCATGAAATCCTTCTTGGAGCCACGGATGGAACATACCGCATCCCAGATCCAAGATTCGATGGGGGGCCATTCCCGCTATTGTTTAGCATCAGCGTTAGGTCCTTTTTATCAATGCGCATGACCATTTTTTTAAGTGGCTAATAGCATAGTTTTTTCAGTATTTCTGCACATAAATCACACCAAGCATGTATTCACCAGATTCAGCAAAATAACTATACAAATCATTATTTTTACTTTTAGCTTTAATGCTGATAATGTATTTGATCATAACTAAAGGGCACCTATAAAAACCTCCATATCAGGCAAATGCTTTATACTATGTATACTATTTACAACAAGTTAAATTTTAACTGATACCTCTCATTTAGAGTTTTTAGAGATGCCTTGTAGATCATGGACAACGGTCGCATTCATCCCATAGACTTTTATTATACCCAATATCCTGCAAAATGCTGATAAAAGAGTATTTTCTAAACATGAAGATCCGGAACGTATTCACACCTTATTTTTCAGGTTAACTATGGCATTCGTACCGGCTATCCATCCGGTAGAAAATGCTGCCTGCAGATTGAAGCCGCCAATTTCCCCTGCATAGTCGAGCAGTTCACCACATAAAAAAAGATTGGGTACTACCCTTGACTGCATGGTTTTTGGATTTATCTCTTTGAGCGAAACCCCGCCGGCTGAAACTTCACCCTGATCAAGCGGAACATCCCGAACGCTGCCAAGCGGAAACCGTTTGAGCACAGCAAGAAGCGACTGCCTCTGCTCTCTCTGAAGTCCGCTCCAGTTTACATCACTCTCAAGAGAGGCATAACGCATGATATACGGCACAAGTGCAGTAGGAATAGTGCCGTGCGGTGCAGCACCACCCTTCCCCGCTGGCGGAGCTATCGGGAAAGTCTGCAGAAATTTACGAACCATCTGCACTCCATTTTTCCGAGTCTGGCGCAGCAACAGTTCTTCAATTTCTGAACTGTTGTGATGAGGAAAAAAATCAGCAAAAAGAAGGCAATCACCGAATTCCCTTAAAAGCTCCGCAATATCTCGAGAAAGAGAAAGTGCCGCTGGACCGCTGAAACCACGATGCGTGAACAGAAGGTCACCACAACGCTCAACACTCCGGCCACTGGCTGAAGCAACAAGCCCGACCGAACGGAGAGAAACTCCGGCAAGAGCCGCCGGAGGTGGCTTGATAGTGTAGATCGGTGAGAGAGCTGACGAAGGCTGCTTGATCGAATGGCCAAAGGCACGCGCAATAACCAAACCATCGCCTGTAGTACCGGTTCGGGAGTAGGAAACACCGCCGGTTGCCAGAATAACAACGTCTGCCGTAAAGGATGAGTTGGACGATGCCACATGAAATACTCCCCCTTTGTGCACAACGCTCTTTACTCTGCAGGAAAAATGCCGGCTTACCGATGATTCACGCAGCAACTCCTCAAAAGCAACCACAACCGAAGAAGCATCGCCACTTTCGGGGAAAACCTTTCCATCCGCTCTTTCCGTTGTGCTAACACCGCGTGAAAGCAAGAGAGAAAGAAGATCGTTGTTTGTAAAACCATACAAGGCATTACGCAAAAAACGTTGCTCATTCTTGCGGATAAACCCTTTTTCAAGAAGTTCCTCAGGGCTGCCTTTGTGCGTGACATTACATTTTCCCCCGCCCGACAGTCTTATTTTTGTTCCAGAATGCGGATTTCGCTCAAGAAGGGTTATTGAGCAGGCATCTGAAGCAATACCTGAAGATTCAACTGCCCGCCGCGCCGCAACTGCTGCGGCAAAGCCTGCCGCTCCGGCACCAATAATGAGAATGGGGGTATGAATGGTACGTGAAATATTATTCATTGTATATTTATATAGTTACACCGTAACTGTTTTTTTGCTATTCATACGACCCAAAGGGATTTAACTGGAAAATGTGAATAGAAGGGGCAAGAAGGGTATCTTGCACTCTTTGGTTAATTTCCATAACCATTGACAAATAAATATCTTTGATTACATGTAATAGTGTTAAGCATGATAGTAACAAATACAGCCATGAACAAAAAAGCTGCTCTCCATAAAATCGGGCCGGTTACCCTTGCACCGTCGGTTCTTCCCCATCATGCATGGAGTTATCTCTATGCGGCGTTTTTTTCGATCGGATTGCTCACGTTCGTCTCAATCGGGCAAACCTATATTCTGAATGAGCATCTGAAAATCCCAATATCTCGGCAGGGAACCATCAGCGGCAACCTTGTTTTCTGGACGGAAATTGTCACGTTGCTTTTTTTTGTGCCCGCTGGTGTGTTGATGGACCGTGTAGGGCGAAAACCAGTCTATAGCGGAGGATTTATTCTTCTCGCTCTTGCTTATGCGCTCTACCCATTTGCTCAATCAGTTGACGATTTGACCATTTACAGAATGATCTACGCTCTCGGCATTACTGCAATAACCAGCGCTCTTTCGACAGTCATGATCGACTATCCCGCTGAAAGGTCAAGGGGAAAACTGATTGCTGTTACCGGATTTCTCAACGGCCTCGGCATTGTTGTGCTGAACCGGTTTTTCGGTGCTCTTCCTGAACAGCTTGTTGCAAAGGGGTTCAGTGGACATGATGCGGGTATTTATACACACCTCGCCATTGCCGGTGTTGCTCTTGTTTCGGCCGGCGTTGTGGCTGTTGGGTTAAAAGGAGGAACTGCGGTCAGAAAGGAGGAACGCCCTCCACTCCGTTCCCTCTTCAGCAGCGGTATCAGTTGTGCAAAAAATCCGAGAATCCTGCTCTCTTACGGTGCCGCTTTTGTTGCAAGAGGAGATCAATCCATTATCGGAACCTTTCTGCCGCTGTGGGGTACAACCACGGGAATCGCTATGGGCATGGCACCCGCGGAAGCGGTCAAAAAAGGGATGATGATATTTATCATTTCCCAGGCTTCAGCCCTGCTCTGGGCGCCGGTTATCGGGCCATTGATCGACCGGTGGAATCGGGTGACCGCACTGATTGTCTGCATGGCACTTGCAAGCATAGGCTATCTTTCGTTAGGTCTGATCGGCAATCCGCATGAACCGGCCTCAATCATCTTTTTTGTACTGCTCGGCATCGGCCAGATCAGCTCGTTTCTCGGTGCACAGTCGCTCATTGGTCAGGAAGCTCCAAAAGCGGAACGAGGTTCGGTAATCGGCATGTTCAATATTAGCGGCGCAGTAGGAATTCTTGTCATAACCGGAATCGGGGGGAGGCTTTTTGACTCTATGAACCCAAAAGTGCCGTTTATTGTTGTCGGCGCCATCAATGCTCTCATCATGATGGCCGGCATTTATGTCCGGATCAAGGCTCCGGGCAGAGGCTATGGAGATGCCTCCCCCGAATCATGAGAATAGTAACAAATCAAGCAAGCAGAACTTCACAAATCCGGTTCACATCCTCTTCCTTCAAATAAGGATGCATCGGAAGTGAAAAAATCCTGTTGCTTAAATCTTCCGAAACGGGAAAGTCACCTGTTTTATAGTTGAGAAAAGCATAGGCTTTCTGGAGGTGGAGAGGAATTTTATAGTAAATCATTGACGGAATGCTCTCTTTCTGCAATGCCAGAATAAGTTGCTCCCGTTCTTCGGCAGAAGCCGCAAGAACCGAGTATTGCGCCCATGCCGACAGGTAGTGTTCAGGAATCCAGGGAACAACCACCCTGCCCTGTAATTTTTTACTGTATGCATCAGCAATTCGTTGACGCGATTCAAGCTCGTCATCAAAAATAGCAAGCTTTTCAAGCAGAACGGCCGCCTGTAATGAATCAAGCCGTCCGTTAATACCGATACGCTCGTTATTGTACTTGTCGGCACCGCTTCCGTGAACCCTGACAGAACGCAGCAACACATCAAGCTCATCGTCATCAGTGAAAATTGCACCTCCATCCCCATAAGCCCCCAAAGGTTTTGCAGGAAAAAACGATGTAGCTCCGACATGCCCGAAACTGCCTGCTTTTTTGGCTTTAAAACTTCCGCCGAAGCTCTGGGCTGCATCCTCAAGAATCCAGAGATTGAACGAAGCGGCAACCGGTTCAATCCGCTCATAATCTGCTGGCAAGCCAAAGAGGTCAATGGGTATGAGGGCTTTTGGGTTCAATCCCTTAGCAAGCGCTTCTTCAACAGCACGACCGATCAGTTCCGGATTGATAGCAAAAGTATCGGGACAAACATCAACAAAAATGGGCGTTGCTCCTGCAAGGTTGATGACTTCAGCCGTTGCAAAAAAAGTAAAAGGAGTGGTCAGCACGGCATCCCCCGGCCCTATGCCTTTTGCAAGAAGAGGCATAAGGAGTGCATCAGTTCCTGAAGAGCAGGAAACACAGTGCCGAGAACCAACGTAAGAAGCAAGACGTGACTCAAGTTCCGTGACTTCAGGCCCCATAATAAACTGGCCACGGTCCAGAATGCTTTCAAAACGATGAAGCAAAGCTTTACGAATCCGGTCTTTTTGTGAAAGCAGGTCAATAAATTGCATGGCTATCTATGGTTGTTGATATCAATGGAAATGGAAACGGTGTCTTAAGTTGCCTTAAAATACAGCTTCATTTTGTTTTTTCAAGATTGCCCTCCATTCAGCACAATAATCTATGGCTTAAAAAACATAGTATTTTGCACTCTACACGATTTTTGTACATATAAAAAATTTTAAGTTGCATTTTGACTTTAGCATAGCAATCTGAAAACAATCAGCCTAAGAATGAGTTCCTTCTACTTTCTTGGTATTGGCGGTACGGCAATGGCATCAGTGGCCGTTGCACTTTCCCATGCAGGTCATGCCGTCACCGGCTCTGATACACCGCTTTACCCGCCTATGAGCACCTACCTTGAAGAGCATAATATTCGCTACTTCAACGGCTTTTCAGAAAAGAATCTGCAGCACGCCATACCCGATGTGGTTGTGGTCGGCAATGCCATAAGCCGTGGAAATACGGAACTCGAATATGCTCTTGACCATCGTCTTGAAATTATCTCCATGCCTGATCTTGTTCGCAGATACCTGATCGGAACAAACACTTCAATAGTGGTTGCGGGTACGCATGGAAAAACAACGACGACCTCACTTGCTGCCTGGCTTCTTGAATATGGTGGTCTCAAACCGGGATTTCTTGTAGGTGGCATACCGGAAAATTTTTCTATCGGCTGCAGGCCATCCGGTCGAATAGAAGAGGGTTTTTTTGTCTCCGAAGGGGATGAGTACGATACGGCATTTTTCGATAAACGAAGCAAGTTTCTGCTCTACCGTCCTAATATTGCCATTATAAACAATATTGAATTTGACCATGCCGATATTTTCAACTCACTTGAGGATATCAAGCGGAGTTTTCGGCTTTTTGTCAACCTTGTGCCCCGAAACGGCACACTGATCATTAATGGGGATGACCATGTCGCTGTAGAAATAGCCTCAAAAGCATTCTGCAGGGTTGAACGGTTCGGGCTCGAAACAGAGTCGGAATGGAGTGCACGAAACATATCGATAGAGAATGAAACTTCCGCTTTCGATCTTTTGTATAAGGGTACTTTTTTGGGAGAAATCCGTGTTCCGCTTTTCGGTAATTATAATATCATGAACTCCCTTGCTGCAATAGCTGCAGCTACCTGGGTAGGCCTTCCTTTTGATGCTATAGCAAAAGCAATGCCTCTCTTTCTGAGGCCGAAACGCCGTATGGAAATTATTGGTACTTTCCCTCAAAACGTAACATTGATCGAGGATTTTGCCCACCATCCGACTGCAGTGAGGGTAACACTTGAAGCTATTGAGAAACTTTACCTCGGGCGAAGAATTATAACCTGTTTTGAACCACGGTCAAATACAACCACACGAAATATTTTTCAAAAGGAACTTTCGGAGTGCTTCAAACCGGCATCCATCATCATTATAGGAAAGATTAACCGCCCGGAACGTTATCGACCTGAAGAACTTTTGGATACCGTTCTGCTACAGGAAGAACTGCAGAAACAAGGAAAAACGGTCTTTCTTGCTGATAGTGAGCCCGAAAACTATCCGGATAGTATTGTTTCATTTCTGCAATGCCGCATCATGCCTGACGATGTCATCGTTATGCTAAGCAATGGCAGCTTTGGAAACCTTAAAAATCTGTTAGCAAAAAGCTTAAGGGGTATAACATAATTTTTTGTTCACAGTAAATAAAAAGCCCCCATTTCTGGAGGCTAATAAGCGTAAAGAACATGAATGCTGGATTTTAAACATACAAAATCTTATTGCAATCACCAATTTGATCACCGAACCAAATCCAAGCAGTAAATCAGCCACCATCACATCAACAGATCCGAGGAAGCTGTTCACCCAGCGGCAGAGTTATAATACGCCGACTTCCGAATGCTGTGCGCATGACTACCATGGAGGGATGATCGGCAATAACTGATCCGATAATAACGGCATCCTTACCCTGCTCACTTGCATGCAGCACATCAAGAACTTTGGCTGCATCTGCAGCGGCAACAGCAATAACAAGCTTGCCTTCATTGGCCACGTGCAGGGGGTCAATCCCGAGCAGTTCACAGGCACCACGTACATCAGGTTGAATGGGAATACTTGTTTCATTGATTTCAATACCAACAGAAGATGAAACTGCAAGTTCGTTCAGAGTTGCGGCCACACCTCCCCTGGTAGGGTCACGCATGGCATGGACTGAGGGAACCGTTTCGAGAACAGCGGAAATCATGCCGTTAAGCGGAGCACAATCACTTCTTATTTGCGACTGAAATGAGAGTCCTTCACGTGAGGTCATGATAGCCATGCCGTGGTCGCCAACTGTTCCTGAGAGAATGATACTGTCTCCTGCCTGCAGGTTGCGACATGAAAGATTAACACCATTTTTGATGATGCCAATACCTGAAGTGTTGATAAAAATCTTGTCGCACTGCCCTTTTCCAACAACCTTGGTATCACCGGTCACAATCATCACACCGGTTTTTTCAGCCGCAATGGCCATACTTACAACAATAGTTTCAAGATCAGCAAGTGGAAAGCCTTCTTCAAGCACGAACCCCGCACTGAGATAAAGCGGCTGGGCACCACCTACAGCCAAATCGTTCACTGTACCGTAAACCGCAAGTTCACCAATATTGCCGCCTGGGAAAAAAATAGGACTTACTACATAAGTATCCGTAGAAAAGGCTGTTCGTCCTGCTGGCAGGTTAAACTTTGCCTGATCATCAAGAGGATCAAGAAAGAAATTATGAAAGTTCGGCATAAAAAACTTCTGCATGAGTGCCTGCGATAACCGTCCTCCGGCACCATGAGCCATCTGAACAGTTTCATGCTGCATAATAGGAGCGGCACAGATCGGTACAATTGTCATAGCATAACGTTTCGGTGATAGTTATAATAGGCAGCACAAGCCCCTTCAGAAGAGACCATGGTAGCACCGAGAGGATGTTCCGGTGTACATTCCTTTGCAAAAGCAGGGCAACTATCAGGCTTCAGCACCCCCTGTAATACACGGCCACTCAGGCAAAGTGGTGACTCTTTTGAACAAATATGAGTAACATTGAACTTTTTTTCAGCATCGTAACGAGCAAACGCTTCCCTGAGAGTAAAGCCGCTTTGAGGAATACATCCTATTCCACGCCACTGCCGATCCGTCACTTCAAAAACCTTTTCTATAAGAGTCTTCGCTATAAGGTTACCCTTACGACTTACCACCCGACCATATCGATTCACCACCTCAGCCCTTCCCTCTTCAAGCAGTTCAACGGTCTGTAAAATACCGGCGAGCAAATCAACAGGCTCAAAACCAGTAGGAACTATCGGTACTTGAAACTCACAGGCCAACAGCTCGTACTCCTCATAACCCATGACAGCACAGACATGACCTGCAGCAAGAAATCCCTGAACCGAGTTTTCTGGTGATGACAGCATGAGCCGCATGACTGGCGGCACCATAACCTGGCTTACCAGAACGCTGAAGTTCTCGATCCCTTCACGTGCTGCCTGATAGACCGCCATAGCATTGGCCGGCGCAGTTGTTTCAAAACCTACAGCAAAAAATACCACTTCTTTTTGTGGGTTGCACCGGGCAATCTGCAAAGCATCAAGTGGCGAAAAAACGATTCGCACATCCCCCCCTTCACTGCGCACTACAAAAAGATCCCTTCTACTGCCAGGCACACGTAGCATATCGCCAAAACTGGTAAAAATCACCTCTTTTTTTGCTGCAATTGCCAATGCACGATCAATAGATTCAAGCGGCGTCACACAGACCGGGCAACCTGGTCCGTGAACCAGCTTTATAGAGTCAGGCAGGAGTTGATCAATGCCATTGCGAACAATTGAATGGGTCTGCCCGCCACAAATCTCCATGATAGTCCATTGGCGAGAGGTCTTTCGCTTGATTTCGTCAAGCAGGGTCCGGGCAAGATAGGGATCACGGTATTCGTCGATGTACTTCATTGCAGCCAGTCTCACAACACTTCTGGTGAGGGCTGCCCTCCATCAGGCTCGAACGCACCACTTTCAAAAAGCTCCTGCCAAAGTTTCAGACTTTCGGCAGCTTCAGCTTCATCAATAATTTTCAGGGCAAACCCAGCATGGATAATAGTATACTGACCAATCACGATATCGGGAACATATTCCAGACAAGCTTTTGTTTGTGAACCGTTTACATCAACAGTCCCCATCTTCAGACCGTTTTCGTCAAATATCTTCAAGAGTTTTCCCGGTATAGCAAGGCACATGAGTGAAAAGGTTTAGGTGATGGCAAGTAAGTAAATATAAAGAAGTTCTGAGTAAGAATAGAGAACGGGGAAAGGTTTGCTTGTTAAAACTCCACTACCGGACTCCATAATAATACCCATTGAGGT
This sequence comes from Chlorobiaceae bacterium, assembly GCA_037134935.1. GTDB lineage: Bacteria > Bacteroidota > Chlorobiia > Chlorobiales > Chlorobiaceae > Chlorobium. The sequence goes on from JBAXLG010000007.1 coordinate 30,182, forward strand.
AACTACGTCCGATCACTGCCTGTCCAAGGGAAATGCCTCCATCGTTTGATGGGACGAGGGAGTGAGTAAGTACCCTGAACCCTGCAACGCTTAAATCACGTACCAGTGTTTCAAAAAGAAGAGGATTTTGAAAAACCCCGCCACTCAATGCGACAGTTTTTAAGCTTGTGGCCCGGGATGCTTTTTTGATAATGTCGATAAAACAGGTTACGAGAGTACGATGAAACCTGCAACTGATTTCATTAATGCTCATTCCATGAAGAACAGCAGCAGCAACATCCCGAATAATCGGCGTCAACAGGATTATCCAGCGGCCATTATGCTCCTGAAGACCATAACAAAAGGAGTTATCTCCCACACTGTTTCCTGCTGCATGCATCAGCTCAATGGCAGCCTGCCCTTCATAACTAATCTCGCCTCTCAAGCCGCAAAGGGCAGCAATGGCATCAAACAACCTTCCACAGCTTGATGTTTCGGAAACACTTACCTGCTTTTGCAGAAGCTCAACAACAGGTTCAATATTTCTCTCTTTCAAAAAGGGTAGTTCAGGCAATGTAGAAAAACTTCTAAAAAGGTAACCAAGCGCCGTTCGCCAAGGCTGCATAATGGCAGCTTCGCCCCCTGGCAATGGCATATGCTCAAATGAAGCAAACCGTTCCGCTCCTTTACAGTCGCCAATAAGTATTTCGCCGCCCCAGATTGTTCCGTCAGTACCGTAACCAGTCCCGTCGAGCAAAAGCCCAATAACCATACTCTCCTCCCTGTTTTCGGCCAGGCATGATGCAAGGTGAGCATGATGATGCTGAACACCAAGTACGGGAATATCCTTCGTCATTGCCCACTGGGTTGTCATGTATGCAGGATGCAGATCATGTACAAGAAGCGCTGGTGTTGCCTGAAAAAGATGCTGCAGATGAGCAGCAACCTGCTCAAAATGTCGGTATGCCTCAAAGTTTTTCATGTCGCCAATATGCTGGCTTAAGAGGACATGAGCACCCTTTAACAAAGCAATAGTGTTTTTAAGTTCGCCTCCTGTGCCTAAAACCGTTGAGCCTTCGCTCTTGAGGTAAAGTGGCGCCGGTACATATCCCCTGCTCCGTCTGACCTGCCGAAGCTTTCCAGAAAGATGAATGGTGACCGAATCATCACATTTCAGGTAGATTGGGCGGTTATGCACCAGAAACCCGTCGGCAATGTTCTTGAGACGCAAGAGAGCATCTTCATTCTCATGAACAATCGGTTCGTCGCTGAAATTCGCACTGGTCATCACCAAAACAGTGAGACCTTCGTCAAAAAGCAGGGTATGCAGCGGTGTATAGGGCAGCATAACACCAAGCCGATCATTGCCCGGGGCTATGGATTGCGCAAGGAGGCAACTCTCTCTCTTTTTCAGAAGCACAATAGGTGCGGCCGGAGAAATCAGTGCATCAAGTTCAGCAGCGTTCAATTCGCAGTAATGCCTTATCAGCGAAGCATCACGCATCATCACAGCAAATGGTTTTGCCTCACGTCCTTTTCTTGCTCTCAACCGCTTTACTGCCTCTGCATTACAAGCATCAACGGCAAGGTGAAAACCACCAAGCCCTTTTAATGCAATAATCAAACCATTCTTGAGTAAGTGTACACTCTCAGCAACTGCATCGGTAACATCCGGCAGCGGCATCCCTGACGCATCAAGCAGTGAAAGCGTCGGGCCACATGAAGGGCATGCATTTGGCTGTGCATGAAAACGGCGGTCGGATGGATCATGATATTCCCGATCACACTCAGGACACATCGTAAAACCGTGCATTGAGGTAGAAGCACGGTCATAAGGAAGTCGTCCGATAATAGTGTAACGAGGACCGCAATTAGTACAGTTGATAAAGGGATAACGAAACCGGCGATTTGCAGGGTCTAAAAGTTCGCTCCGGCATTCATTGCAAAGTGCGATATCAGGCGGAATAAGTGTTTCAACCTCAGTATCGTCGCTGGAATCCTCCAGAACAAAGCATTCCGCCGCAACGCAGGCAACAGTACTCTGCACAATGGTTTCGATGTGCGCAAGCGGTGGAATCTCTTGCTGCAAAGTAACAGCAAACTTCTCCACGAGCATTAAAGATCCCTGCACCTCAATCAAAGCACCCGATGGAGTATTCCGGATAAACCCTTTCAAACCGTATCCAACAGCAATACGATAAATAAACGGCCTAAACCCTACACCCTGTACGATGCCGTTAACCAAAAAACGCTTTCGCACCTCTCCATTAAAGCTCAATGGGATGTCAACCTGTTTTCGAGCCACTCCTGCCATGCATCAAGCCCTTTTCCCGTTTTAGCCGACACTTCAAACCATTTGAGATGATGATTAATCCGCATAGCATTCGCCCTGCACTTTTGGGTATCAAAATCTACATAAGGAAGAAGATCAATCTTGTTGAGAATACAGATATCGGCTTCATGAAACATATTCGGGTATTTAAGAGGCTTATCGTCTCCCTCGGTCGTACTGATAATAACTACTTTCAGGGCTTCACCGAGATCAAACATCGCTGGGCAGACAAGATTACCTACATTCTCAATACAGAGCAGCGAGTTATCCTGTAACTTGAGCTCCTTCATTGCACGGTTGATCATCAAGGCATCAAGATGGCATCCAGAACCAGTATTTACCTGTATAACAGGGATACCGAGAGCCTGAATTCTTTCAGCATCATTAGTGGTCTGCTGGTCACCCTCTATCACAGCAACAGGAATATGCAGCTGAATTGAAGGAATAATTTTTTCCAGCAAGGTGGTTTTTCCTGATCCTGGAGAACTCAGAAAATTAAGAGCAAGAATGTTCTTTGCCTCAAAATATCCACGGTTTCTTTCCGCAAGAAGATTGTTCTTTAATAAAACATCCTGTTCAATAACAATTTTACGGCTATTGCTTTCATGAGTGTGAACTTCACCGTGATGATGAGTGTCATCTCCTGAGCTGCTTTGAATGACATGAAAATGGAAACTTGTATCGCCAGGCTTGCGAAGCACAGCCCCTGCCTCAGATGAACAACCGCAGGTATCGCACATTATTTTATTCCTCCTCTTTTTCTATAGTCATTGACTGAATACGAAACTCTTCGCCCGATACAATACGGATTCGCAGCGAACGACATGAAGTACACTCTGCATAATAAAAGGAAACAGGAAACCTTTTGCCACAGTCCGCACACTCACCAATACCTTCTGGCTCATCTATTGCAAGTACTGCCGATTCTGCAATGCTCCCTTTTGCTGCCGCTGAAAAACAGAATTGCAATGACTCCGGCTCAATACCGGCAAGTTTTCCGATCAATAAATCTATTTGTGAAATCTTTCCAAAACTTTCATTATGAGCTTTAGCCTCTACAGCCTCCAAAATGGAAAGAGCAATACTCATTTCGTGCATAACGGCCTTTTCAAATAATACGATCGTTAATGAACATATCTGGAATAAACAGTTAACTATACAGCCTTCGTTTCTGACGGAAAAAAAACATTTTTCCCTTTAAAAAAGCTGACAGATCAATTCTTGTTGTCACTTGATGTAAGGTAGTTCGTGATCATCAATTTTTATTGTACCTTTGCGAAAAGATTTTTTTTTGACAAGCAAAAAAAATTAAAAGTCGAATTTGAAGCACCTTACTGGATTAAGCAATGTTCCGGCAAATAAAATTACCGGACTTCTCGACATGGCGGTCGGATTCAAAAAAGAGCTGATAACAGGCTCCCCTGCTTTTAAACCCACTCTTCGAAATAAACGCATTGCACTGGTTTTTTTTGAAAATTCAACACGCACTCGGTTTTCGTTCGAAATAGCTGCCCGTCATCTTGATGCAGGAACATTGAACTTCAGTGCCTCTTCAAGCAGCATTACCAAAGGAGAGACCTTGGGCGATACCATCAAAAACCTCGAAGCGATGCAGGTTGATGCATTTGTGTTACGGCACCCTTCATCCGGAGCTGCTGACCTTATAACAGGAATAACCTCAAAAACTGTCATCAATGCAGGTGATGGATCGCATGAACACCCGACTCAGGCCTTGCTCGACATATTCACACTCCGCGAATATTTCGGAACTATCACCAAACTGAAGGTTATTATTATCGGTGATGTCCTTCACAGCAGGGTTGCTCGTTCCAACATCTATGGTCTTCTGACCCAGGGTGCACATGTTGGCTTATGCAGCCCGTTCACTCTGTTGCCACCAGATCCCGACAGACTGGGCGTAACACTTTTCACCAACCTTGACGATGCTATTGAATGGGCAGATACAGCCATTGTTCTTCGTCTTCAACTTGAGCGTGCCACGGGCGGATACCTGCCTTCTCTTGAAGAGTATTCAATGCATTACGGTCTTAACGATGAACGGCTCGAAAGAATACAGAAACATCTTCTGGTGCTTCATCCGGGGCCAATAAACCGAGAAATAGAAATATCAAACCATGTAGCCGACCGCATACAACCCCCAGGCTATTCAAAAAGCATGCTTCTTGAACAGGTAACAAACGGAGTAGCCGTAAGAATGGCGGTACTGAACACCCTGCTTGCTTAAAGCAAATAATATATTAAAAGCCATTATCTCTATACACCCAGTCACACTATAATTACTATGACACGCTTTTATTATTACTTCAAAGCCATATTTATTCTGGTGGCAATGATCCTGGTTTCAACGAAAACTGCTCAGGCCGAAGAGCAATTGAACCCAACGTTCAAGACGCTATTTACTCCACTTTTAGCTGACCCGACAGAACCAAGAATAGCTGTTATGCCCTGGCTGGGTAACAGATATCTGCAGCTCGATATTGGAGCAACTACTGATCTCTATCAAAGTAAAAGCAAGGAATTTTCCGTGGGCATAGATTTCGCGACCTATTCACTCCTTCGCCGGACTGAACACTTTAAGTTCCCTGTTGATGCTATTGATTATCTGTTTGGCGTCAACAGCAGCTGGAAAAAAAACATTATAAACGAAGCAATACCTTTTGATGAATTCAGTGCAAGAGCCCGAATTAGCCACATCTCTGCCCATTTTGAAGATGGACATTACAATGCTGAAACAGATCAATGGCTTCAGCAAACAGAATGGCTTGGAACAACACCTTTTACTTACAGCCGGGAGTTTGTGAATTTCGTTTTCGCACTGAGCACACCAAATAAACGAGTCTATGCCGGTTATCAATACATTTATCACACTCTTCCAGACGGTATTAATCCAAACTCTTTTCAGGCTGGAGCTGAACTTTCCACTCCCAGAAACACTTATTTGGCAGCTGACTTCAAACTGCTACCAATCTGGCAGAGTACGCTCAATGAAACAAAGGGACATCGCGGCACATGGAATCTACAGGCAGGCATGCAACTCAACGCTATAGGCTTCGACAAAGTCCGGATAGCATACAACTATTTTTCAGGTATCAGCCGCCACGGTATGTACTTTTACCGTCCGGAAAACTACAGTACAGTAGGTATCATTATTAATCTCTGAATCACAGTATTACCAATATAACAGTCTCAATACTGATGGAAATTCTGAATACCTGAGCTACTAAATGAAGCCTCGCAGCAGAGGTACGAGGTATTTAATTCAATGTATTATTGATTATTCACGAAGCAGAGCTTCGGTGAATTAAACCCTTAGAGATTAAATGAAGCCTGAAAAAACTGCTGTCTCTGCTGTAATTCCTTTGACTTTTTCATCAATGCACCGAGCATGAAATACACGGATCGTAGGTACGCACAACCATTTCGCAGAGTTTTTCGATCTCCCTGTCATCTTTCCCCTCACGGAGTGCCTGTTTGGTGATGGCTTGCAGGTCAAGATATATGTTTCCGTTGTTTTGGGTTGTTGGAATAACGCAATTCGCCTTGACGACTTTTCCCCTCTCATCGGTTTCCATATAGTGATAAAGAATACCTCGTGGAGCTTCAACGGCTCCCGTAGCTGCTCCAGCTTTAGGACGGTAAAGAGTCTTGATCTCCGAAAGCTCCATATCAAGCAGCAAATTAATGAGTTCTTCGGCATCGTCAAGAATGTGAACACATTCAACCAGCTGAGCAATGTTGTTCATGAACGGATTGTGACAGAGAGCTCTCAGTCCGAAGCTTGCGGCAACTTCTTTTGCTTTCAGGGACAACCACTCACTGTTGTTGTTGAAACGTGCAAGTGCTCCTGCTGCAGAAGCTTCACGGCTTAGCTTGGTGAATTTTGATGTGGAAAAATCCCTCATGTACTCATTGGTCATTGACAGATAGTCATTTTCATCCCGATCAACACCATCGCTCGAAACCAAACGTCCGCCGATTGACGGATAACTGGATCCATTGTAAAGTGAAATGTATTCCGTTTCACGGTTGAAATCCGGAATGGTAAGGCCTCTAAAAAAATCACAAGCCATATCAAGAAGCGATTTTCTTTGACGGATCATGATCTGAAGCTCTGCAAGCCTCTTTTTATCCGGTGCTTTGCTGATTCCACCAAGCACAAGACTGACCGGATGAGAATAGCGCCCGGTAGTGATTGCGCTGATTTCATTGCCGAGTTCTTTAAGTTGAAGCCCAGCTCTAACAAACTCTGGCTGGGACTCGATTAACGATAAAACGCTGGTAGCGCCGGCAAAATCCGGGGCTACAAGAAAAAAAAGATGCAAAGCATGACTCTGCAGGGTTTCACCATGCATGCTCAGAAGCCTTGTTTTTTCTGCTGCTGGTGGAGGCACAATCTGCATAGCCCGTTCAAGTGCCCTGACACTTGCAAGAAACTGACTGATTGAACAGATTCCACAGATTCTCGACGTCAGAAAAGGGGCTATTTCTGCGCTCATTCCTTTGACCATCACCTCGAAAAATCTGGGGGTTTCGATAATCTCCCACCGAGCCTCAACAAGCTTCCCATCCTTGACAGTGATCTTCATATTTGCATGTCCTTCAACTCTGGCCATATGATGGATATCAATCGTATAATCACTTTTCATAGGGAAAATGCTTTAAATGCGTTATAAAATGACAGTTTTTCCTTTATCTTGTTGTTAAATTTATACTTATAAACATCACTATTTTCAATGTAATTATACAATGATGAAAATTAGCAACAAAGATTTTTAAGAACAAACTATTAAAACGAGGTTATTGATGCTATAATAGCATACAAAATTTAAACCTTTCAAGTTTTATGATATCTCATGGGTTAGATATCTCAAAATTTATTTATCAGTGCAGCAACGATAGTTCTTATTGAAGCTACTACAAATTTATATCCCCTTTAAGCGGGGAGGGAAACCGCAGATTTGAGCACTCTTCAATGTGCGAAAAGCCAGGTTTTCCCTATGGGTGGGTGGGCAATGTGAGAGTAACATAGTGAAGCGAACAAGCACGCACACCTCCCCACCATGATACTTCGTCTCAGCAATTTCCTTCTTTTCCCCTGACTCCAGAAATGCGGTGGCCTACCATAGCCCAATGCTTTACATAATGCAATGTTATACAATATTGTACTCAATGTGTGAACTCCTTGTGAACGAATGTATAACATTCATTATGTAATGCGGGTAGCGCTTGCCGTTACCCTGTGTCCAGATGCCAAATGCACAGATATAGGACATGACAATAAAATCACAACTGTGAAGCATGAAGGCGCTGCTTTTGCCTCAAAATGGAACGAAGTGAAATGTAAGCTGTGACTGAATGCGTGAACAGTGTGGTATGATAAGAACTCTGATGCGCACAAAGCGCATGCAAAGTTCTTATGCTGGGAAGTGAGAAAAAAATGAACTCACGTATTTAAGGGTATTTCTACGTTGATTTAGTCAGTCGGATAAATTTTTAACTATCCGGCAACTTATAGCAAGTGAACGTGCTTTTGCTTTACTTATCAACATCTTCGTTTCTGAATCATGTATTTCTGCATGATATGGGTTGCTTTCTATCTCTCTCGGAACGGCGAGAACATCAATTTCTTTACACTGTTCAGCAGTTACTGATACTATAGCTTTTAGTTTATGTGCAGAAAGATTTGACTGCAAAAAATCGCATACTTCATCATCAGTTCTATCCCCATCCCTATCAACAGAAACTCCATTTTCATGTCTAAAAATCAAAGAAGATGGCCTATTTCCCTTCCAAAGATGAGGGTATTCCTGAACAGCTCTAAACAAAACTTCCGAAGACTCAATAAGATTTGGGTTCATGAAACAAGTCTTTTAGTATGAAACTCATTTATAACCCGAAAAACGTCTTTTATGTCAGAGCTTGACCACTCTTTAACCAAGCTCCCGTCAACAGATAAAAACTCAATATTATCGCTGCCGATTTCAATTTCTAAAGATTTATCATCTATATCATATTCAATCTGAATCGTTTCTCTTGCAGACGGAAAAATGTATAAAGGTTGTTCTTTAAGGTTTTTGATGACGCTGAGAACCCGATTAATAACCGTCAATGGGATAGGGTGAGCGTTATACCCATCCCATCCTACGGAAAGTTTACGGAACTCTAAAATTTTTTTCTCGTTCATCACTCTTAACCAAGTATCTCGGTTCAAAGTCGGAGTGGTCGTTGCTTTGTTCTGAACAAAGTAATATGCATTCGTGTAAGCATTACTCTGAGCGTAAAAAGTAACAGACTTATCAGGATGAACTATGAATAAGCATCCTGCGTTGGCTTGTTTTTGATCATATCTGGAATCTTTAAGAGCAGTAGGCCAAGTATGTTTTATTGGTATTGTCATATCTTTTTTTGCGCTTCAATGATTGAGATATGATCGTCCAGCCACTTTCGGAAGACTTTAGCGGCCTCAATATTCATGATAATTCCCGTCTGAATAGTTCGAGATACCTGTATGGTATCGTCATAATTGACGTCTGTTATATCTCTTACGCTTCCGTCATTATTCAATTCACTAATTGATTCTTTCCATACAGGCAAGTGTTCAAAAAAAAAGTGGGCAATAAGATCATTAGAACCATTGAACCCTCCGTGCACACCTGTAACATAAACAGGCTTGTAGTCATCGGTACTCTTATACTCGTACCTTACTTTCTGTCCCATTTTCTTACTCTCCCGAATAGTTTCCGGTTTTTCATGTAACCTTTTTACAAAGTACGAACAATCATCTCCACCACAAAATGCACACCCGATGAATTCTATAGGTTTTAAGCACATTTCCTATCTTTCCCTAAACCAAAACTGGTGAACTTGCAACAAAAAAACGGACACACTAAGAAGTCATAGCTTTGAATTGTTGGTAATGCTCTAAAAACTCAACCAGTGATTTATACCCTAAAGTTGAGTACTTGCAGATGGTTTGTACTCGAACCTTCTGCAATGATTTCATCAGCGAAAGAATGGATCAGCGTAAACTAATCAGCTTGGGCGGGATATTTGCGTTCTCCCCTGCAAAGATCATGACAAAGCTGTATGAAAATTTTAAGCTGATTCGTTCTGGAGCGTACAAGATTAGAATTAAGAGTAAAAATGTACTCATTGTTATACTTGCATGACTGATGAACAAAAGATCAGCCAAACTCAAGCCATGAGCAAAGCTGATGGCGGAGCTTCATGGTGGCATGAACAGTATTGGACTTTTAGGTATCAATAACCATGCGGATTTGCAGGCTTCTGACTGCAAAAAACAGACAAAAGAATACTTTTTGTCTGTTGAAATTATTTACGAATAAACTTTAAAGTGTAAACGTTGAATAGATTGTGTTCTCCGGAAGTACAATGTTATGTTCCTTCGCTTTTGAACGAATTATAGCATATACTGATTCGTAGTCGCTATGCGACTTCATTAAAGACCATTGACTGAAGATTATTTTCTCTTCGCCTTCGCTTATATATGGAGCTATAATTCTCATATGCTGCTGAAAGCTGGATATTGTTTTGAGCTGAATGTAACCGGCTGAAATTGTAACAATACCTAAAACGGTACAGATAAAACACAATGCCACAATAAAATATCTGTAAAACACACCATTACTTTCTAATTGGGTTAGTGCTTTACTTATCGTTACATGTGATGATTGTTTATCAAAAAGATTACTTAATAAAAAAGTGCAGTAGCCTGTTAAAAATCCTATCAACAATATTATGCAAAATTGCCAAACATAAAAAGAGTATTCTTCGGTCTGAAGATGTGCCACCTGCATGAAGATTCTGTCACTAAATGCTGAGCTAAAGAGTGAAAAAGCGTAAATAACAAATCTTGATACTCGGTCAAGAATTGGCTGTAAAAAGTAAATAAAAAGAAATGTCGCGATAATTCCGTGGACGATTCCAGTCGTATGTTTTTTATTTAAAAAATTTAACAAGATTCTTCTTTTTTGTGAATTAAGTAATCGTTAGATAATTGGTGTAAAACAATTTAAATACTAATCTAATTTAACAAAAGAAGATTAGTTATGTTTTTGAACTGAATCCATCTTTTTAAGGTGAATCAAAAATAAAAAAATATCTGTAAAACCTTATGTTTTGAGGTCTTCTTACTCTACAGCGTTCTCGCATATAAAAGCGACTGAAGCGTTTTAATCTCTAAGGGTTTAATTCCCCGAAGCTCTGCTTCGTGAATAATCAATCATACATTGAATTAAATACCTCGTAGCTCTGCTGCGAGGATTCTTTATTGTATTCCTCTAAAACGAGGTAAATCTGTTCGGAATCGGTTGACTGGTTCATGTTTGAGGCATGAGCGATTTGGTTGATGCTTATAGCACGTTCAAGAATTTGACTATCAACAGGAACACGCTTTTTTGCTCTTTGCATTACCCTGTTATTGCTCCTGCAATTAAAGGTGTTCATTCTTAGTCTGGTTTAACGTCTATCTTTTACGGTGCTATCATCATTTTACCTTACCCTGCCAAAAGTATGACAAAGCAGCATAACAATCTAAAGCTACTCCCTTCTATAGTGTACAAGATTTCCATTGCATGATTGCTGAGAGAGTACCTTGATACATAACATTGACATTGCGGGGAAATGAGGATGGGTGCATGGTGCATTGTTACAAAAGGGTTCGATTTTCTCAAACCCTTTTCTGGTTCAGATTATTGATGATTCTCTGAAGCTGAAATATCCTCCTTTACTGCCGATGATGACATGATCGAGGATTTCAATGTTCAAGAGCTTTCCTGCATCAACAAGTTTTTCCGTTGACATTTTGTCTGCTATGCTTGGTTCAACATCTCCTGATGGATGATTGTGTGCAATGATGATCGCATGAGCATTTGCCAACAGTGCTCCTTTGAACACTTCACGTGGATGAACCAGTGAAGCATTGAGTGTACCTTTGCTGATCATCTCCATACCGATAACATGATTTTTGGTATCAAGGTAAAAGCTGTGAAATTCTTCTTGAGCTTTTTCATGCAATCCTATGGTTTGCAGTAAGTCGTACACCATCTGTGCTCCATTGATTTTCTTGTGCTGGTAGTAAATCTGGGACTCCTTCACCAGTTTGATGTTGTATCGAGGAATCCGTGTTGGTTTTGTCTCTTTATCAAAGAGAGGGATTGTGTTTGATTGTGGCATAATCTTTATCTTGTTGGTTGACGTGTAGAAATTCCGATTGAAGGGTACTTGCTACGCTGTGCTCAGGAAAACAGAACAGTCAAGAAGTGTGTGAACTTGGGGTGAGTTATGCTTATAGCAGGGTACAACAACATAAAAGATGTAGATATTGGGTGTAGGCTGAAAAGATGAGTTTGAGCAACAGAGAGAGCAGGAATCAGATGCAGGACTTAGGCATTAGCCAAACGAAGAAAACAGAAAGGGATAGAGTATTATTGTTATTGCTGTCAGGTAAAAGCTTGCATAAAAATGGGTACGGGGGAAGCAAAAAAAGTGTTAGATGCGTGGGGTATTAATTGGGGAGGATCGGGTACTTACAAATTTTTGGTAAAATTTTTTTCACAACAATATCTGTATATCAGGCTGCAACAAAAAAAGAAAGAATGGTAGTGCACAGTGATGGATAGCAATTATCAACAATCTGAATTTCACCGATGAAAGTATTTCTTATATGCGCTTTATGCTCTACGCTGATTTTTGGTACAGCAAAGGCAGCACCGCCATCTAAAGAAACACCAACATCCCAAGAAATTCAAGCATTGCATCTTTCTGCTGAGCAAGGAAATGCTGATGCTCAGTTCAAGCTTGGTGGGATGTACAATGGTGGAACAGGTGTAAGGCAGGATTATGCAGAAGCTGTGAAATGGTTTCGGCTTGCCGCAAATCAAGGTAATACTAATGCACAGTTTGTGCTTGGGTTAGTGTATAAGTTGGGAATAAATGTAACCCAAGATTATGCAGAAGCAGTTAAATGGTTTCAACTTGCTGCTGATCAAGGAGATTCTATGGCTCAGTTTAATCTTGGTTTAATGTACTATTTTGGAGAAGGTGTCAGGCAGGATTATGCTGAAGCAGTTAAATTGTATCGGCTTGCTGCCCATCAGGGAAATGCTAATGCACAAAACAATCTTGGTTTAATGTACAAAAATGGATACGGTGTCAGGCAAGATTATGCTGAGGCATTGAGTTGTTATCGGCTGGCCGCAGATCAGGGTAATTCAATTGCTCAGTTCAATCTTGGTACCATGTACTATAATGGAAAAGGTATCAGGCAAGATTATGCAGAAGCGGTGAAATGGTTTCAACTTGCTGCTGATCAAGGACATCCTCAAGCTCAATTTCTTCTTGGTGTAATCTACTCTAATGGAAAAGGTGTCAAGAAAAATAAAAAGATCGCAAAAGAGTGGTTTGGGAAATCATGTGATAATGGCGAGCAAAAGGGTTGTGATGAATATCGTAAACTAAAAGAACAAGGTTATTAGTTGTCTTGCATGATGGGCTATTTACTCCAGCAAAACAGTAAAATATCTTTATTAACATGTTCTTTCATATGAGCTTAACGCTAACAATAAAAGCATTTTATCATCAAGCTTTACCCATTGCTCTACGATTACTTTGATTATTCGTTTTACTGATTTTTACAGAATAATGGTGAAAAGTGCTATTGTATATAATGTGAAGTTTTGTTGGTAAAAAAAGAGTAGTATAAGTAGCGTTAACAAATCGTATTAAAGAAGTTTATGTTTTCTTATAATGACAAATCCTTTTTGCCGCCTGCCATCTATTATTTGTTGAGCTGGTTTTGTGTCAAAAAATTTTTTAATCCCTGTAGCTGTAGAACTTCCTTGAAAATCTACTTCCTTATAAACTTTTGCTAATCTTTCTGTAATATCAGGATTGGTATAAAACATTGCTTCTTGAAGACCATACTCCTCTAATAGATCAGCGACTTTTTTTGTTTTCGATGTGTTTCTTGTTTTTATTAATAACCTTTTAACAAGGTGTCTCTGATAAGATGTCTTTGCAATTCCTGTAAATCCTATTGATGGTGATAAGATTGCCTCTTCAAGATCGGGTTCAGTTTTAAAGATATCAGCAATTTTTTCTTGGGTTTCAAAATCAGAGTAACCATACAAGCGTTCATAACACCCATATTGTCTAACATATTCGACTTTTGCTTTGTATGAAAGTTTTGGCTCTTGCGGTACTGTTGTCGAGACGAATTCTTTTGTTGAAGTTTGATGTTTTACAGTAAACCCTCTATTCCGATATTCCTGTGATAAGTTCTCTTGTGATGAATATAAAAGTCGAGTAAGATTGAAATTATACAAGTCATACCTGAAAAGATTGGGGTCGTATTTAAAGATATTGTCATCATTCTTAATGAGATATCCTGACTTGCCTTTTAATTCAATTCTGTCTTTTGTGGATTCGCTTAGTGCATTCAATTTTTCTGCATCTTCGCAAGTTTGTTGAATCTCATTTTCACAAGATGCCTTATAATCCTCATAAGTTACATCAGATGAGTATCTTGTGCTGCTATACAGGTGATAGACTTTATCTCCATATTTAGTATTTCTGATTCTCCCGCTTATCTGCAGAACTGACGTGCTGATATCAATTAAAGTATTTCTTTTTCTATGATTAGAGATAATATATGTTTTTCCGTTTTCGTCTAAAATATCAGCTCCTTCAAATGCTGCTGAAGTTAATAAATTGATTTTTTTCGGCTCACTATCTATATCTGAGCGCTCTATTCCTACTTCACTCTTATTGTTTTTTGAATAGATGACTCTTGTATTTTCAGCTGTCAGTTTATTCTTAGTGATCAAAGATTCAATTGTTGTGACTGAATTCACAAAAATGTAAGCATTACCATCTAATGCTCCAGAAAGAAACCTTCGTATTTTATCACTTATTGTTGCATCAACATCATTGCAGCGTACACTAATGATCTCTACTTTTTTGATGTTTGTCCATACCGCTGTGACTATGGGTATTCCCTGTAGTTCTTCGAGAAGAAAATCTGGTTGAATCGGGGTGGCTGACATAAAACAGTATTCTTTAAACTTCAGGAAGTTGTTGAGAACTTTTTTAATTGCTTTTTCCCTGAATACGTAATGGGTAAAAAGTAAATGATACTCATCTACAAGAAGTTTAAATTGCGAGGTATCAACAGCCTCCATAAGCTTTTCGAGAGAATCATACGTGACCATATATGTTCTGATTTCTTGAGAAGCATGGTACTTTTGGATTTCTTGAACTGAGGTATCACCATCAACTCCACATACATGAGGATGTTGCCTTACCTTGTTTCTGATAAGAAAAATAAGGGGTACTGCGATGACATAATCATGCTGACACTTTAGTGCTATAGTAGTTGCACCGCAACCAACTTTCCCTTTATCAAAAATACAGTTTGGTGGTAACCCATAAGGGTAATTTTCAATACTTAAATATGATTCCCCTTCTGGTACTGTAAAAGAATAATTTTCTTCGTTTTGAGACATAAGTGTTTATATTTAAGCGCTTTATGCAGTAATCAAAATATCACCCATTTTTGTTGGCGACTAAGAGTAGTATATTAAAGCTTTTTCCAACAGAAATGGGTGATAGTGCCATAACGTATATTTATACTTAGGTTTATCTATTGCACCATTTACTAACGACTTCTTTTGTCGATCGTGTTTTTTTTCTATTAATTTTGATCTGGTTTTGCTCATTACTATGAACGCATAATAAAGCACAGGAGAAATACATCATATTTTTTCTTAATTTTAGTATTTATCTTTGCAATATCTCCCCATTACTGTCAATTCATCATTGTAGAGAGTAGTACATTAAAGGCTTATTGATGGAATACAGTTGGCTGCTGTAATGCGTTTTTTATCCATAATCTGACTGTAAACCATTGTGGTGGTAATCGCTGCATGACCAAGCATCTTGGATAAGGTCAAAATATCAGTTCCATTGTCGAGTTGCAATACTGCATAGGTATGTCTTCCACAGTGAAAGGTGATTTTCTTGGTGATTCCGGCACTGTTGATCCAAGAGGCAAGTGCTGTTAACATTGTTGTTGAATAATAAAGACCGGAAAATACCTTTTCATCAGGCATACCTTGTTCTCCCATGAATGTTCTTGCCTGTTGTGAAATGTCATGATACTGCAACTCTTTGGTTTTTTGCTGCTTAAACACAATGCGCCAGCCATCACCCTGAGTTTGAACTTCACTCCATACCATCTTTTGAATATCTGACCATCGTAAACCTGAAAGGCATGAAAAAAGGAATGCTCGTTTCAGTACTTCACTTTGACATGGTGTCTTGGCCAATACTCTCAGTTCATCTAAGGTTAAATACGCTCTTTTATGCTCTGTTGTTTTAGGGAGTGTTATCTCTGCGGCTGGATTATTGGGAATGATACCATCTTTAACAGCTTGCTTTAAACATGCTTTAAACCGTATGAAATAGTTACCTGCGGTTCCTGATGAAAGTTTTTCCTGTTTTTGTAGTGTCCTTGCTGATGTGATGAGGTGCGTTTTAAACCCTTCACAAAATTTGACATCTATATCAGCAAAGGTGAGTTCCCTGCCACTGATGAGTTTACCATATGTATCCAAATGTTTTGCCGTACCCATCCAAACCATATAAGTTCCAGCGGTCTCTTTACGCTGGTCAGCAATAGACTTGAAATATTCCATGACTTTTACTGACTGCTTAAACCCACTCTTGAATCCCCACTCTCCATTTTTGATCTCAAGCTCTTTTTTTGCCTTGATACTTTTAGCCAGATCAAGAATTTCTTTGTTTCTCTCCCGATCAATCAGGGTCTTTGGCTTATCAATCAAATACAGATCAAGGTACTCGTATTCCCTTACTGGAATTATTGTGCCAGATTGAGATTTGGCAGTACCCTTATAATACTCAAGGTAGAGGCTGATCTTGCCCTTACTGGTTTGCTTTCTCTGCCGGAGATGAATGGTTGTTGACATGTGCTGTTATTCTGATTTGCTGAAAACTATCTCTAAAAAGATAGCAAATTAGCAACAAATTTAAGCAAAACAACAGCAAGAAAGGTCAAAACAGAAAGAAAGAAAAATCTTATAAGTTATTATAATTTATTGCGTTAGATGAAAAAATTGATGGATATCAATCGTATAATCACTTTTCATAGGGAAAATGCTTTAAATGCGTTATAAAATGACAGTTTTTCCTGCAATTCATCCTCATTCAGCTTTCTTTTTCTCACCAGCTCAAGGAAAGCTGGCATGTTAATCTCCTCTGCTGGACCACGGCATCCGAGGCATGCTGTTTTGCCTGTTGTACAGACCGCATTGCAGCCAGCCCTGGTTATCGGACCCAAGCAGATTTCGCCTCGCATCAAAAGGCAAGGATTACGCCGTGCCCTGCACTCAACACAGACAATGTCTTTCGAAAGTGTAACCTGTGACCCGAGGACAAGGCATCCAATAATGCGTTCGACCTCTTCTTTTGATACCGGACATCCGTGTATGCACAGATCGACCGTAACGATGTCGCTGATTTTCCGCGCCGGCATGATTTCGATCTTCATGCCTGGATAGGCTTCGTTCACAGCTGCTTGGCCATACACTTTGTCTTGAAGGTTGTTAACTCCTCCTAAACAGGCGCAGGCGCCAAAAGCTATCAGGATTTTTGCCTGGCGGCGAATATTCTGAAGACGTTCGATCTCATCAGTGCGCGTAATACTGCCCTCTATGAGTGCTATGTCGTAATCCTCAGTTGAATCTGAGGAAATCTCCCTGAAGTTTTTGATATCAAGTCGACCGAGAAAGTCGACAAGTGTCGATTCCCTGTTTACCAGCTGCAACTGGCAACCAGCGCAACTTGTAAAGTCGAACAACGCTATTTTCAGCTTTCCAAAGCTGATTCCCTGGTTATGCATGTGCTTATATTTTCTACCCTAAATTGATTTATTTTCAAAAATCGTCAACTTTTATTTATTGCTCCGATATATTGAAAGTATTAATCTTTAGCCTTAAAAAACGTTTTTAAATAAAAGGGTATAGTGTTTTTATTATCAATACCTATAGTTGCCGAAGCAGTAAATGGTCAAATTGACAATATTCCAGCACTCTAAAAAAAATTGTTCTGTTAGCTATCTTTTGCGAAAAAATCTCCAGCCAATTTATTTGATAAAATTTTACACAATAAGCTCCTCTTCTTTGCTGTCCTGAAATTTAACGCTTTTGCATTACTATCGGGAAAATCTATTTTTTCAAAAAAGTCTTATCTTCCAGCAAAAAGCTGCAGTTTCAATGGAAAAAAACTGAATAATGAGAAAACGCACAAATATTTCTGTTGAGCAGATGACAGTTGCTCTACCTAAGTTGCAGAAGCGTATTAATGACCTTGAATCATTTGACGTTAACGGTATTCACCAAAGATTTGATCCTTCAGTTGAAGCGCTCTATAAAAAGGTAAACAGCACACTTCAGGATATTTTGGGTTACGAGAGTATTGAGTATTTAGAGTACTCTTTGACCGATTTCGATTCTTTGGGTCAAAAATGGGGAGGGGAACATACCGTTTCAGCAATACGTGAAAATTATCGTTTATGGATTAACCGAGCAAAGATAAATCTGAATACACTTATAAGTTTGCTTGAGGAAAGAATAGGTGAATTTGGAATATTACAGGATGCTGCAATAATGCAGAAAACAACTGAGCCTTTGAATAATACGAGCAGGGTATTTGTCGTACATGGCCATGACGACGGCACAAAAGAAATGGTCGCAAGGTTTCTTAGAACACTACTGGGTATTGAGCCGATTATTCTTCATGAGCAGCCAAATCAGGGTCTGACTATCATTGAAAAATTTGAGTCACACGCCAAAAACACGGATTTTGCAGTAATACTCTTTACACCTGATGATAAAGGCTACCTTGCAAACAATTCTGATGAAGTCAAATTTCGGGCACGACAAAATGTGATTTTGGAATTAGGCTTTTTTATGGGAAAGCTCGGGCGTCAGCGAGTATGTGTGCTTAACAAGGGTAATGTAGAAGTGCCTTCGGACTTATCAGGTATTCTTTATCATTTAATAGATGATGCTGGTGCTTGGAAATTGTCATTGGCTCAAGACATGCAATCCTGCGGTCTATCGGTTGATCTAAACAATATTAATAATGTAACTACGAAGCATTTATTCGTTTAGAATCTACCATTTTTTGACTCAAAGCACAGCTTCAGGAAATTAACTCTCAAAGAAATAAAAGGTTATAACAAAGAACTTTCAACACAAGACACCAAATTATTGACTTATAGAAAAAGTTTTTTATACTTATCGCTTGATAATGAACCTTACCTGTTCAGCTATAATAATCAGGATAACGCATGTCTTTAAGTAAACTATTTTTGACTTTATGTGAACACGTCAGAAAAGTGAAGACTTGCCTGTTTTTTCAGCTATACGCTCCTGCTTTTGCTTTTCCTCTTTTTTTGGTTCTTTTTCAATCGCCACAGTTTCTTTTTGCAAAAGAAAAACAACCACTCCGAACCATAACAACCGCTCAACTCAAAACCACCGAACGGATTTTGCCAGGTACGGAACAGATGATTGAGCACCTAATTTTACAGATAGACAACCAAAAGGAATCTGCAAATAATATTAATCAAGCATCTTTTTTTTCGTGTATACCAAATATCAAACCTGTTTCCGGGTCCATCACCAGCGATTTCGGCATTAGGTTACATCCTATCTATAATGTACCATTGTTTCACTCCGGCATTGATTTTTCTGTTGCTGAAGGTTCAAGAGTAAAGTCAACAGGTGACGGTTTTGTATCATTTTCTGGATATGAAAAAGGATATGGCCAAAAAGTCACCATCAATCACGGATACGGTTATGAAACCATCTATGGCCATTTGTTAAAAGTTTTGGTTCAGCAGGGAGAAAGAGTCAAACGAGGTGACATCATTGCTCTTTCGGGCAACACTGGAGTTTCAACCGGCCCTCACTTGCACTACGAAGTGCACAAAAACAATATGGTAGTAAATCCGACCACTTACTTCTTCGATGAAACTGATCAAGACAAGTTCATCACAAAACAAAAAGCTTCACAGGAAGAACACAGCAATAATTCTTAAACTGATTCAATTTACACAATATGTATTGGAATTTAGATCTGGCCCGTTATATAGCCGATGCACCATGGCCGGTAACAAAAGACGAATTAATCAATTACGCCAATAGAACCGGAGCACCTCAACAAGTGCTTGACAATCTGTTTGATCTCCCTGAAAGCGATGACATTTATGAAAGTCTGGACGAAATCTGGCCTGACTATCCTACCGATGAAGATTTTCTGTACGGCGATGAAGAAGCATTAACATAGAAAAAAATTAAGTGTGTGGTTTATTAACTCCTGCATTCAATATCAGGATAAAATCCTGTATTTTTTTAGCTCTTATTCTTGTTTGTGCTTTTCATGCGTACGCCCAGCCTAAAAACACAAGAAAAGACCAAAATACTAACCAGCCATATGTCGGCAAAATCAGATTCACTGGTAATAAAATCATCAGTGATGAAGAGCTTAGGCAGATCATGGCCACAACCCAACACACCTCTTTTTTTGGATTAGGACTGTTAGGTGGCGCAAAAAAAAACTTCAACCAAGAAGAGTTTGATAAAGACATATCCCTTATTAAGAAACTCTATACCTATAAGGGATATTTTTTTACTGACCTGAACACCCTGATTCTCAGGAAAAGTAACGGCAAAAAAGTCGACCTGAAATTTCTTATCCGCGAAAATCAACCATCAAGAGTTGATAAGCTTGAGTATGATGGGCTGGATAATATTTCAGAAGATCTTAAAACACGCTATCTCAACCAAAAGTACGTCAAAGTCAAAGACGTTTTTTCCATTGAGCGATTAATTGAAGAACGAAACCGCACCATCACTTTCTTTAAAGAATACGGTTATACCTTTTTTCATGAAGACAGTATCCGCATCAAGGTTGATACAGTTGGAACGCATGTCGGCGTCCATTTCAGACTCAGTCTACCACAACGGATGAAATATGGCAAAATCCATGTAGTGATCAACAGCCCGATTAAAAACGTAGCAAAAGAACAAATTTTTACGAAAGACCGGATAAACACAAGAATTATCGGAAAAGAAAAAATATCATCGGATCTTATCGTATCTGCTATAGAATTCCGTCCAGGAGATATTACCCGTCAAAGTTTAGAACAACGTACTCTCCAGAATTTTGGGCTCACCAACATCTTTTCATCTATTTACATGAGTCCAGACTCGGTACGATCTGGTGAACTCTTTTCCACGATCTATCTGGAAACGGCTCCAAAGCACCAGATAGAGCCAAAATTACTGATTGATAACCGTTATGGAGCACTCTTTTTTGGTAGCACTCTTGCTTATGAAAACAAAAACACCTTTGGCGGAGCAGAACAGTTACTCATATCAGGTGGATACGGTACTCAGACTGTCTATAACAACCGACTGCTAACAAACTTGGATCAAAATGAATACACCAAAGTCATTCCCAGTGAATTCAATTTTAAAAACAGCCTTGTCTTGCCTGTGCTCAAAAAACCAGGTAATTTCTATTCTGCAACAACTGAATACTCGACAACAACACAACCGGTACTGCTTTCAAGCCGAAACGGACTGCTTCGTGGAACCTATAGCGCACGTCTGAACTCCTCATCGCGTTTGAACTTTGATTTTTTTGAAGTTGAATGGGTACAGAAAGACTCGCTCAAAGGGTTCAATAAATTATTCAAAACTGATCTTGCCAGAAATATCGGAATTGACCCTACTAAAGAGAAAGCTGTCAATGCAGGAATTGACAGCCTTTTAAATACTCATATCAACCAAAGCTTCCGACTTCGTTATAACAACACAAATCGGCAGCTCACTTCAGCCAAAAAGACAATCTGGAATATCAATATGCTCTTTGAAGAATCTGGAAGTCTGGCTTGGCTGATCGACAAATATATTGACACTAAAACCTATAGCAGATTTACCAACAAGGAACCCCAAATATTCGGCACACCATATTCACAATACATCAAGCTTGAATCTGGTACAAGTCTTGTAAAAAACCTCTCAGAGCAAAACCAACTTGCTGGCAGATGGACTATAGGATGGATGACTCCATATGGCAAAGCAGAAACAACTCCAGAAGAACGCCGTTTTTATGCCGGCGGAACCAACAGCATGCGAGGCTGGATTTTCAATACCCTTGGTCCTGGAAACAGTAGCAGTAAAGCTGCAGCAAATTTTGGCGCTGATATCAAAGTCGAACTCTCTTTGGAAGAGAGACTTAAATTTTTCAAATTATTTCAACAACCTTCAGGTATAACCTTCTTTACGGATATTGGCAATATCTGGAACAGAAACGGACCATTCGCATTTACTCCGGGTTCTCTGGTAAAAGATTACGCTTGGGACTGTGGTTTCGGACTGAGATTGGGCTCCCCTATTGGGCCGTTCCGTTTTGATTTTGCCTATAAAATTCATGACCCATCTGAAGCCAAACCGTGGAGAATATCACAATGGCGTATAAAAGACAACATTTTCAATTTTGGAATTGGGGAAACTTTTTAACTGCTTTCGGAATAACTTTTTTATCACAATCAATGAAGTATCAATATGCCTACAACAGCAACACTTCTGGCACCATCTATTCTGTCTGCTGATTTCACGCACCTGAAATTATCAATTGAAACGGCTGAAAAAGCCGGAGCAGACTGGATTCACTGCGATATCATGGACGGAAACTTTGTTCCGAACATCACTTTCGGACCATTGGTTGTACAGGCTATCGCTACATGTACATCTATGATCATCGACACCCACCTGATGATTGCCGATCCTGACCGTTTTATTGAGGACTTTATTAAGGCAGGATCGCACCAGATCACCGTTCACCACGAAGCCTGTCCGCACCTGCACCGAACTATTCAGTTCATTAAAAGTTTCGGTGTAAAAGCGGGCGTTTCAATCAATCCGGCAACACCAGTTTCGGCATTAGAAGCTATTCTACCAGATCTTGATCTTGTTTTACTAATGTCAGTTAACCCTGGTTTTGGTGGTCAAAAGTTTATTCCTTCATCTATTGCAAAAACAAGAAAGCTTCATGAGATGCGTATGCTGCTCAATCCAGAAATGCTTATTGCCATTGATGGTGGCATTACAGAAGATAATGCTCAGGAAGTGGTTTCAGCTGGAGCCGATGCACTGATAGCCGGTACTGCATTTTTTAAAGCGACCGACCCGGCAAAAACCGCGGCAAAAATCAAGAGTTCGACCAGGTAAACTGCGAAAGTTCCTGAGAGGTATGTAATCCTTCACCTATAAGCACAGCATCGAACAATGCTTGCTGAATAAGGACAATATCGGCAGCGGTTTTGAGCCCGCTTTCGGCTATTGCAATAATATCTGGGGGAATAAAGGGACGCAAGGTTACAGAAGTCTGCAAATCGACAGAAAAGTCCCTGAGATTTCTGTTGTTCACGCCAATCATCGCTACGCCCGCATCAATAGCCCTATCAAGCTCTTCCCGATCATGAACTTCGACAAGCACGTGCAAACCAATACCTGCAGCTACCTGCAGGTAATCGCTTAACTGGAAGCTGTCAAGCGCCGCAACAATAAGCAAAATAGCGTCAGCCCCAATAAGACGGGACTGAAAAATCTGTGATTCATCAATAATAAAATCCTTGCGCAGAACTGGTAAAGGAAATGAACCACTGACCATCTGGAGATAGTCACTCGAACCCTGAAAAAAAATGCGATCGGTAAGCACTGAATAGGCTGATGCGCCCAACACCCTGTAGCGCTCAGCAAGAGCAATGGGATCAAAATCACTGACAATAAGACCACGCGATGGTGACGCTTTCTTGATTTCGGCAATAAGCTTAACTCCCCCACCGCTACCCATTATTGCTCCAGCAAAATCACGACAGGGAGCAAAAAAACTTTGCTGCTCCATATAGCGGCGCATGGGTTGTTCACCTTTTAGCCTATCTATTTCCCGCTTTTTCTCCTCTAATATTTTGGTAAGGTAGAACATCGTACTCAATCAACAGCAGCCAGTTGCCTCAACTCGCTTTCAAAATCAACAATCTGCTTGATATTATCAAGAAACCATGGATCAATGCCCGTCGATTGATGAACCTCATCAATCGTAGCTTCGGCTTGAAAAGCATAACGGAGATAAAAAATTCTATCAGCTTTTGGTATACTGATTTTTTCCAAAATATCCTGTTTGGCAAACTTTTTTTGCTGTGCTGTCATATCAAGAACATTCATGATATCCTTACCGTCACATCCAAGACCTGCACGACCTATCTCAAGTCCTCTAAGTGACTTTTGAAGTGCCTCTCGAAAATTACGGCCAAAAGCCATCACTTCACCGACAGATTTCATCTGTACACCGAGGCGAGCATCAACATTTTTGAACTTTTCAAAATCCCAACGTGGAACCTTTACAACACAATAATCAATGACCGGCTCAAAGCTGGCTGGAGTTGATTTTGTAATATCATTAAGAATTTCATCAAGCATATACCCAACAGCAAGCTTGGCTGCAACTTTAGCAATCGGAAAACCTGTAGCCTTGGAAGCTAATGCTGAACTGCGTGACACACGTGGATTCATTTCAATTACCACGATACGGCCATTTTTGGGATGAATCGCAAACTGGATATTGCTACCACCTGTCTCAACACCGATCTCACGGATAATCCTTATTGATGCATCTCTGAGTTTCTGATACTGGCGATCAGTAAGGGTCTGAGCTGGAGCAACAGTAATACTATCGCCCGTATGTACTCCCATCGGATCAACATTCTCAATAGAGCAAACAATAATAACATTATCTGCCAAATCACGGATTACTTCAAGCTCATACTCCTTCCAGCCAATCAGACACTCTTCAACAAGCACTTCATTGATAGGACTTTCGGCAAGCCCTCTTCGTACAGCTTCATAATAATCGGCTTTTGTCTGGGCAAAACCACCACCAGTGCCCCCGAGTGTAAACGAAGGACGAATCACCATCGGTAACCCGATTTCCTCAAGCGCATCTTTTGCTTCTTTTTCATTACGCACAAAAAAGCCTTTTGCCATATCGAGGCCAATTTTCTTCATAGCATCACTGAAAAACTCACGGTTTTCAGCTTTTCTGATAGCACGAAGCTTAGCTCCAATAAGTTCAACCCCATTGCGTTCAAGAATTCCCGACTCTGCAAGAGCAACTGCAGTATTCAATGCCGTCTGACCGCCCATTGTAGGCAAAAGCGCATCAGGCTGCTCTTTTTCTATAATTTTCTGAACATACTCAGGTGTAATCGGCTCAATATATGTGGCATCAGCAAGTTCTATATCGGTCATAATAGTAGCCGGATTACTATTAACCAGTATTACACGATACCCATCCTCTTTGAGCGCACGGCATGCCTGTGTACCGGAATAATCAAACTCACAGGCTTGACCAATCACAATAGGGCCAGCGCCAATAACTAAAATCGACTTTATATCTTCCCGTTTTGGCAAGTTGCTTCGAATTTTAAAACTTGATAAACTTTAAAACGAACCTAATGTACAAAATATTTGCGGAGTTTTTGTTCATCGCCCCACCCAAACTAAAACTATATTATACGAATCTGTTCCTGGTGAAACCCTCCCGATTCCCGCCTTAACCAGGCAGTTACTTCTTTTGGCTGGGCATTCAAAAGGGAAATAATAAGTATAGTATGACCTAACTTTGCAAAATCAACATCATGAAGTGAAGGAATAGCTGGGGAATTGATATGAGAATGATACGAACCTACAATCTGGTAACCAAGACGGTTGGCTTCGCGGTCCACAGCAATATACTCATCGTGGGAAATCTCAAAACCCTGTTCCTTGCCATAATAAAGGCAGTTTTTGCAGGGAGCGACTTCATAAATAATGTTTTCTATATTCCCTCTATGATCAACATTTTTTATTCCGGCAAGCAGTCCACAACATTCATAAGGGAGCTCCCGAAAAGCTTGTTCCTGAATAATCTCAAATTTTCGCCGAAGTAGTTTCATAAAACAACCATTAACTCAAAAATTAAAGACACTTTGCCCCTATATCCTTACGGAAAAAGGCTCTGTCAAAACTAATCTTTTCAACAGCAAGATATGCTCGTTCAATACTCTCCCTGAGAGTATCCCCAACTGCTGTGACCGAAAAAACCCTGCCTCCAGCAGTCAAAAGCTGTCCTTCCTCGAAAGTTGTTCCGGCATGAAACACCGTACAATCCTCCATTTCGGAAACCTCTTTGGCAATGGTAATGGTTTTGCCTGTTTCATACTTGTCGGGATATCCAGCAGAAGCAATAACAACCGTTGCTGCTGATTTTAAGTGCATTTCGAATTGTACATTATCAAATCTGCCGTCAACACTTGCCTGAAGTGCTGCAATTAAGTCGCTTTTCAAAAGAGGAAGCACCACCTGGGTTTCGGGATCACCGAGACGCGCGTTGTATTCAACCACAAAAGGCTCTCCGTTATTAATCATCAACCCAACATATAAAAAGCCGGTATAAGGATATCCGTCTGAAGTCATACCTGCAAGAGTAGGCTTAATAATCCGATTTTCTACCTTCTGCATGACCTCCTTTGTAACCAATGTAGCAGGAGCATAAGCCCCCATACCTCCGGTATTTTTACCAGTATCACCATCACCAACACGCTTATGATCCTGCGCAGACAGAAACAACTGATATCGGATGCCATCTGTCAGCAGAAAAACACTTGCCTCCTGCCCATAGAGGAAATCCTCAATAACTATTTCATCAGCAGCATCACCAAAAATACGATCATTAAAAAGCTCAGTAATCGTTTTCAGTGCAACTTCTCTATCGGATGCGATAATGACACCCTTGCCACCGCACAGGCCGCTTGCTTTTATGACTTGAGGATAAGAGCTATCTGAAAGTGTATCAAGGTAACTGATAGCGGAAGATGCCTCACGGAAAACGCGATACTGTGCAGTTGGAATTCCATGAAGACGCATAAACTCCTTGGCAAACACCTTGCTTGACTCAAGTCGGGCAGCGGCCTTTGTGGGACCAACAATCAGTCGGCCTTCGCTACGGAATAGATCAACTATTCCCAACTCAAGTGGTTGTTCGGGGCCAACAACAGTCAAATCAATATTATTATTTCCGGCAAACTGAAGCAGCTTGTCCAGCTCAGCAGCCTTAAAAGGTATATTATGAACTTTCCCGCCCATCAAGGCTGTTCCGCCATTACCAGGTGCAACAAAAACCAACTGCACCAGTTCACTTTTTGCTGCCGCCCAAGCCATGGCATGTTCACGGGCTCCGCTTCCTATAATCAAAACATTCATAGCATCTAAATGAGGCCGTAGCCGTACTTCACCCTGTGGTTTATCGGCATGGTTTATTAAATTACTCCCATATTTTCAGAACATAGCTCTAAGTATAATTTAGGCCAGACAAAATAAACAACAAAAAAAATTGCCATGTCACTTTTATGACCATTACACCATTAATATCCCGACATATTCTACCATTAGTGTTGAAACTTCTTTATCCAACCCTTCGAATATCGGTGATTCCAACAAAAATGCCTACATACGAAAAAGGAGCCATTTTTGCATTTTGGCATGGAAAAATGGTTGCAGGATGGATGTTAACCCATACACTGTTTCCTGGTAAACACGCCACGGCAGTGGTAAGCAGATCCGAAGACGGCCGTATTCTCTCTGACACTCTTAAGCAACTCGGTTTTTCTCTCATCCGGGGATCAAGCTCTAAAGGAAGCGACGAGGTCATTCGCAGCATGCGGCAAACACTTGAAAAAAGAGAAATTGTTGTTCTTACCCCTGACGGGCCTAAAGGGCCCATGAAACAGTTCAAATACGGTTTGCTCCGGTTGGCAGCCAGCAACCATTTCACGCTGATTTTTGCTGATATCAGTTATACAAACTCTTGGAAACTAAAAAGCTGGGACCGGTTTGAAATCCCAAAACCCTTCACCAAAACTTCGGTCAGTCTCAAACTCATCAATCTCCCTGAATTCAAAAACGAAGAAGAGCTTCGCGCTTATAGCAAGCAACTTTCAGACCAATTCAGCCATGCATAATAATCCAGCATCTATACTGTTACGCCCCTTTGCACTCATCTACCTTGTAATCGTTCAGTTGCGTAACAAACTATTCGACCTGCATCTCTTCAGAACATGGAAATCCCCGATTCCTGTTGTTTCTGTAGGAAATCTCTCTGCTGGAGGAACCGGTAAAACCCCTCTTGTTGACTGGATTGTCAAATACTACCTCTCAATCGGCTGTAAACCGGCAATTGTCTCTCGTGGTTACCTGAGGGAATCAACAGGTGTTCAACTGGTTTCAGACGGTCAAAAAGTACTTCTCAGTAGCAAAGAAGCCGGTGACGAAACCGCAATGCTTGCATGGAACAACCCCGACGCTATCGTTATAGTCGCTGAAAAACGCAAACATGCAGTCAAATGGCTGGCAAAGCACTTTGCTGCAAGAGTTCCTTCAGTAATTATTCTGGATGATGCATTTCAGCATCGTCAGATTGCTCGGGATCTTGATATCACAATAATCAATGCCGCAGAACCTCTTTTCAAAGCTAAAATGCTACCCGAAGGGAGGTTGAGGGAACCACTGAAAAATCTTTCAAGAACCAATCTTATTCTACTGAACAAAATCACCGAACTTGAAAAAGCTGAAGCCTTGCAGAAGGAACTGGAAAAAAACGGTAAACCAGTAATAAAAGCACGCAGCAAAACTGGAGATTTGATCTGTTTTTCAGGCGACTTCATCTCTTCAGAAGATGCCCCTTTACCTGAAACCCTCAATGCTTTTGCATTTGCAGGTATCGCTTACCCTGAAAGCTTTCTGGAAAGTCTAAAAACCAAAGGGATAAACATTGTAGAGTACCGTTTTTTCAAAGACCATCAACATTACACCTCAAGAGCGCTTCGGCGTATCCGTCGCGAAGCAGATAAAAAAGCACTCAGTCTTATTACAACGGAAAAAGACTACTTCCGCATACTCGGCAACCCGGAACTAATCAGTATTATTACCCCAAGACCCTGTTATTATCTGAAAATCGAAACTGATATTATTGCAGGGAAAGAGACACTGCAATCCATGCTGAAAGCAGTTGTAAAAAAATAATTCTAATATACCCGAACGGGATTGTATTGTATTGTATTGGCTGACTGGCTATGTTAAATACATCGTTCGCTTAACAGACACCATTATCTACTGATTGCATATATCAAGATCACGCAACTTGAACTGCAACTGCTCCGTGTTATTCCATAACCGTTTCTCAATAGAGTAAAGCATGTCAAAAACGGGATTGGCTATAGCTGCAAGTTCCTTATAAATATCGGGACGATCAAAACCTATAACATCAAAAATCCTTCCATTCCTATCCCTTACAGAAAATTTTACATGCCTCTCGTTCAGCAGCCTCGGCTGGCCGAACAGTATAAGCTTTTCCGACATAAAGAACGGCTCCCGATTCCCGTAACCATAGGGTGCAAACTGGCTGAGCACATTAATAAAATTGTTCGTGATCTCCTCAAGAGTAAGTACTGAATCAACAAGTACCTCTTTCTGCCGTTCAGTGACGGAAAGAAACGAGCTGCAAACCTCATTGAACTTTTTACGGAATCCGGCAAGATTCTCCGGACGAAGAGTAACTCCGGCAGCCTGGTGATGACCACCGAACTGTTCGAGATATTGGCTGCACTCCTGCAGAGCCTCATAAATATTGAAACCTTCAACACTTCTGACAGATCCCTTGATAAAGCCATTCATATTCCCAAGTATGACTGTCGGCAGATAATGTTTATCAAGCATTTTAGAAGCTACAATACCAAGAACACCAAGATGCCACGATTCATCATAAAGCACAATAGAGGAACAATATGAGGCAAAATGACTTTCAAGCATTTTTTCAGCTTTCGCCAGAATATCAGCATCAATTTCTCGGCGAAGTAGATTCATTCGTTCAAGTTCGCCAGCATACAACTTCGAGTCGGCTGCCGAGTCCGACAAAAGCCATTGCAAAGCAAAACATGCAGAATTCATTCTTCCTGCCGCATTGATACGGGGAGCAATACCAAAAGCAATATGAAACAGGCCAAAATCTGAAGGGTTAATCTTCATCAATGAAAACATCGCCTTTAGATTTTCTCTTGGCTTCACCTTTATGAGCTTCAGGCCTTCGCGAACCAGTGTTCGATTTTCATGTTCCAGGGAAACCATATCAGCAACGGTAGCAATAGCAACAAAATCAAGATATTTCTGCCAGCTTTTGTCTCCAGCCTGCAAATGCTCCGCTATTGCCTGAATAAGCTTAAAAGCTACACCACACCCGCATAACTCGCGGAAAGGATAGGTAGAGCCCGGAAGTTTTGGATTTAAAATAGCATAGGCTGGAGGAAGTTCATCGGGTTCGTGATGATCACATATAATAACATCAATGCCAAGTTCTGAGCATTGCTTTATCGCATCATTTGCCCGTATACCGCAGTCAACTGTAATAATAAGTGTAATGTTCTGAACGGCAGCCGATTCAACGCCTGCAGCAGATAAACCATAGCCTTCTGTAAAACGATCATTGACGTAATAGGAAACCTCTGCACCCTGCTCTTTCAAAAAGAGCAAGAGCATTGCAGTTCCGGTGGTTCCATCAACATCATAATCCCCATAAAGCATTATTTTTTCATGTTTTCTGATTGCCTCCAGAACACGATCAACCGCCAGTTGCATCTGCGGTAAAAGAAACGGGGATAACAGATGCTCTATTGAGGAACGGAAATAATGCTTCGATTCGTCAAAAGTACGGATACCGCGGTTGCACAATGCTCTTGCAATGGGCTGACTGACATTGATAGCCTCTGAAAGAGCAAGTACTTCCTGAGCATCAGAAGAAAGAAAATTCCAACGATATCGCTTCATAAAAAATTGAAAAGAGGGCTTTCGATAAAGAAATTCAAGGTATGTAAAACATCTTCATTTCTCTTACAAAAAAACCTGTTGCCGAACCACATGTATATTGTATTTATTTCTACATTCAGGTGTAAATTATTTATTAACTAACCACGAGGAATACAGTGTATGAGCCAGCTGATTACTATTGAACGCCATATCCTCGAACAGCAAAAGTATTTCCCCAAAGCAACTGGCGAACTTACCGATCTTCTCACTGATGTTGCTTTTGCAGCCAAACTGGTAAGAAGAGAAGTTGTCCGCGCCGGACTTGTCGATATTCTCGGTTTTGCAGGAAGTACCAATGTTCAGGGTGAAGAGGTCAAGAAACTTGATCTGTTCGCAAACGACAAAATCATCTCAGCTATCGGTCAACACGGACGATTTGCCGTGATGGGTTCCGAAGAAAACGAGGGGATCATTATTCCACCAAAAAACGAAACCGGCCATTATGCCCTCCTGTTCGATCCACTTGACGGTTCCTCAAATATTGACGTCAATGTCAGCGTTGGCACCATCTTCTCCATTTATAAGCTTACAGGGGAAGACCCCGGCAAAGCAAGCATAAGCGACTGCCTGCAACATGGCTACGAACAAGTAGCTGCAGGTTATGTCATATACGGTTCATCGGTTGTTATGGTTTATACAACCGGACATGGCGTTCACGGTTTCACTTATGATCCCACCATTGGAGAGTTTCTTCTTTCCCATAAAAATATTGTGACTCCTAAAAGAGGCAAGTACTACTCAATCAATGAAGGTTCTTACGCACAATTTAACGAGGGAACAAAAAACTATCTCGATTATATAAAGGAAGATGACCCTTTAACCGGTCGCCCTTACAGCACTCGTTATATTGGATCACTGGTTGCAGACTTCCACCGCAACCTGCTGACCGGAGGAATTTTCATCTACCCCCCGACAACAACGCACGCAAACGGAAAGCTTCGACTCATGTACGAAGCCAATCCACTTGCATTTATCTGCGAGCAGGCTGGCGGACGGGCAACAGATGGTAGAAATCGCATCCTCGACATTCAACCAACTGCACTCCATCAACGCACTCCCCTTTATATCGGCAGTAAGGAGGATGTTATCGTTGCTGAGGAATTCGAGCAAGGAATTCGGTAAACCTGTAAACATCTAATTTCAGCGGGAAAAATGCAAAAGCGTTTTCAGCTTATGTGCTGAATTTTTGTTCATTGCGTACCAACAGAAAAGTTGGTATGCAATGAAACTTTTACCTATATGGCAAACTATCAGCAAACCTGAGAACACCTGAGGAAAGTGATCTGGCTTATTGTACACCACGGTCATACTCTGGATAAAAAATCCGTTCAATACCGACAGTCTTTCCTGTTGAGTGATCAAACGACACGAGAACTGCGGCAAAGTGGACATCATCTTCAGCACATTCGTACTTGTGCGGTGTCTGGTAGAGCATCCTGTCGGTAGCCGATTTGATCTGCATGCCGATGACTGAGTTATGAGGTCCGGTCATGCCTGCATCCGAACAATAGCCGGTGCCTTTCGGCAGGATACGTTCATCAGCGGTCTGTACATGAGTATGAGTACCGATAACCGCAGAGACCCGACCGTCAAGATACCAGCCCAGAGCAATTTTTTCAGCAGTAGCCTCTGCATGAAAATCAACAAAAATAAAACGAACCGACTCTTTACTCTGCTCCTTTATCTGCTTGATCACCCAGTCAGCGGTTCTAAAAGGGCAATCAATTGAGTACATGAATGTTCTGCCCTGCAGATTCACCACAGCTATATCACCCAGTCCACCCGGCAACTTGTAGATACCATAGCCTTTTCCGTAAGTCCCTTTGGGATAGTTCAAGGGGCGCAATACCTGGCTATGCGACTTCAGAGTATCGAAAAAATTAAAATTGCTCCAGGTATGGTTACCACCCGTTACAACATTAACTCCAGCCGAAAGAAGCTGGTTAAGTGCTTCAAGGCTCATCCCCTTGCCATTATGAGCATTTTCACCATTACAAACAACAAAATCCACATTGTGTTTTTTGATAAAACTTTTCAGCCATAAATCGACCATCTTCAGGCCGGGATTGCCGACAACATCGCCGATGAACATCACCTTTACGGTTTTCTGCGCCATACAATAACAATTAAAACTATATTTTATATGGCCTTATAAGATATAAGGCATAGTGAAACTCACCAAAATTTCGCAAATCCCTCAAAAAAACCATTTTCAGAGCACTCTCTATGCTCCGGAAATATTAAGGGAAGTCAAGATAAGTAAAGGATACAGATTTTGCAGGGTTGAATATTTTTGAGCTTTGGTAAGCGGGAATATTCTAAACATCATACAGTAGCTAATGGAGCCGCTCTTTTAAGGGATAGTAGAGTAACAAATGCGCGGGGCCATACACGGCCTACACAAAAAAGCTGAACACGACTTCACTAAGCGCCTAACAACAAGTAATTCCGTAATTCTTTCCGAAACCAGTCAATATTTGACAGACATCTTCGTCAAGGGTTTGGGCATTTCTTAACTTAAATTCCATTAATTCGTTTTTTTACACTCTGCCGTGTACATTTACATACAAAATTCAGCTTTTTTAACTTACTACGCACAGAGCTCACACTCACTCCGACATTGCAATCTTCCTTCAGCTTCGCCACTAATGATGGTGCTGTCATCGCATCGTTCTCAGCCCACATCTTGATCAAATCAAGGTGAACTGGGTTCAGTTTCGAAGGAGCACCACTCCGATGCTCGTCATACAAAAAGGAAAACCCTTTTAATATGCAAGCAGACTCAGTTTATCCGCGGTACTTTTTATAGAATTGATACGTGCAATCTTGTTTGCTTACAGCGTTTTTTTATTACTTTTCCACAGGTTTATTCGCTGCAGTTAAAATAGTGGGCAAACCTGAGCTAATAAATGAAGTGAGATGTAAATGAAAAAAAGGGTTGTCATTGTTGGTGGGGGATTTGCAGGACTTAATGCGGCCAAGGTATTAGGCAATAAACCGGGTATTGAGGTAACTCTCATTGATCGTAATAACTACCACCTGTTTCAGCCACTCCTCTATCAAGTGGCTATGACCGCTTTGGAAGAAGGCGATATCGCGGCTCCTCTAAGAAATATGCTGGCAAATTATCGAAACATAACAGTTTTCAAAGCCTTCGTTAAAAGCGTTGATATCAGCAATAAAATCGTCATGACCGATTTCAGTGATATCCCTTACGACTACCTTATTCTTGCCTGCGGCGTACAACATCACTATTTCGGAAACAATCAGTGGGAAGAGTTTGCTCCGGGACTGAAAACCCTTGCACAGGCAAAAGAAATCAGTCGAAGGGTTATGGAGGCCTATGAACGGGCTGAACGAACAAAAGATGTTGTTGAACGTAAAAAACTGTTGACGTTTATTATTGTTGGTGGAGGACCTACCGGAGTGGAGCTTGCAGGTTCCATTGGAGAGATGAGCCGTTACACTCTTTCAAAATTTTATCGGAACATTGATCCGAAACTCAGCCGTATTTTTATCGTTGAAGCTGCTCCACGCATTCTTGGCTCTTTTTCCCCCGATCTTGCAAGCAAGGCAACACGATCCCTCGAAAAACTCGGCGTACAGGTCTGGACAAACAGCATAGTCAGCAATGTTGATGAACATGGTGTACAGATCGGCAATGAAAGGATAGAAGCAGCAACAGTATTGTGGGCTGCAGGTGTTACCGCAATAGAACTCGGCAATACCATGAACGTAGAAACCGACCTGATAGGCCGGATTGTTGTCGGCAAAGATCTCTGCATTGCTGATCATCCTGAAATATTTGTTGGTGGCGACCTTGCACACTTTATACTTGAGGATGGCAGAACGCTGCCAGGACTTGCTCCCGTTGCATTGCAGCAGGGGCACAACATTGGAAAAAACATTTTGCTCGATCTGAAAAACAAACCACGAAAACCATTCCAGTATCGTGACAAAGGTCAGATGGCCACAATAGGAAAAAACAAGGCTATCGTTGAATTTGGCCCGCTGAAGTTTGATGGTATTATCGCATGGTTCACTTGGCTTCTGGTACATATCTACTTCCTCACCAGCTTCCGTAATCGGGTCTTTGTGCTCTTGCAATGGGGATGGTCTTACTGTACCTTCAGCTATGGTGCACGCCTGATTATCAACAGGGAGTGGCGATTCTATCCAAACACAAAATCTTGTTTAAACCATATCTCTAAGAATAATCAAGAATGACAAAAAATATTTCTGCATCACTTATAATAAACATGCTGCTTGCCATTACATTTATCGGTTTGGCTCTTTATCTGCTGATCTGTCCCAGCAACGTAACTTCGGCAGCAAAAGAAAATCTCAATCTTTATGCATTACTGAGTGCCGCCTATGGCACATGGAAGCTTATGCGTGTATACTTGGCATGGAACCTGAAACGCTCGCACATCCTGACCATGAAAACAATGTCATAATGACCCGAAGTTTCAGTGCTGGAGAAATACAGGAAGATGGGATAGTATAGACAGTTAAAACACGTATGAGCAATATCAAGCAGATAGAATTTCAGGGTTACTCTTTCGTTACGTATCTTCTTTGCAGGTTGGTTTAACTTCGAAGGTTAATTGCTTTTTTGCTTGACCCTGTTTTTACTGCTCCAACTGAAGCATCCATTTATTAGTATTGATCATACAGCGTATTTGGATAAATTAAATATATGAGGGGATTTTTCCGCGTTTTAAGAAACTTCAGTAGCAACAAAAGCCTGAGAATAAAAGTATGGGAAATTGGTGAATATTAAAGATGTTACAGCCTCGGTAGCCGATGAGGTGGAGATTTTTCAGCAGAAGTACAAACAAGTGCTTCATGCCCAGAATACTCTGGTTGATAAGGTTACACGCTATGTACTGAAGCAGCAAGGGAAACAGATACGCCCATCTTTGGTACTTCTTTCTGCCCAACTTTGTGGAGGAATTAATGATTCCAGTTACCGGGCAGCCATTATGGTGGAACTCCTCCATTCAGCGACTCTGATTCATGACGATGTAGTTGATGGTGCAGAGATGAGAAGAGGGCTGGCCTCAATCAATGCATTGTGGAAAAACAAGATATCGGTACTTATAGGCGATTATCTTCTCTCGCGCGGTCTTCTCTATTCTCTGGAGTACAAGGACTATGGTTTTTTACATATGGTTTCAGAAGCAGTTCGCAGAATGAGTGAAGGAGAAATTCTTCAGATCCAGAAAACCCGCAGTCTTGATATTTCCGAAAAAGACTACATGAGTGTCATATCAGACAAAACAGCTTCATTGATTGCTTCGGCTTGTGCAATGGGGGCAATGAGTGCTACAACCAACGACGCAAGTATTGCCGGTATGAAAAATTATGGGGAGTATCTTGGTCTTGCCTTTCAGATCCGTGATGATCTGCTTGACTATACAGGAGATTCGAAAAAAACCGGTAAAGAAATGGGCATTGATATCAAGGATAAAAAAATAACTCTTCCGCTGATATACTCTTTACTTCATGCCCCGGTTTCCGAACAAAAAACGATCAGATCCATTATGAAAAGTTCCGGTAAAAGGATATCCAGACGTGGCGATGTTATTGCGTTTGTCAAAAGTAAAGGGGGACTTGATTATGCCGCTGAGGTTGCTGAGGAATTGGCGGCTAAAGCGATTGAATCAATACAACCTTTTCCTGAGAATCCAGCAAAAACTTCTTTGGTGCAGCTTGTAGATTTTGTGATGAAAAGGGAGAATTAGAAAGTATAATATTATTCGTTACATGTTGTAATTGCACTGAAATAACTGTTACAAGCAAGATGAAGAAAAAAGTTGGTTTGATTGTTCTTTTATTCATAGGGGTTGTAATGATATTCGACCAGTTGGTTATACCCTTTTACATTTCGCAGGGCAGGGTTGTTGTTGTGCCTGATGTAACCAACTTGCGCTATGAAAATGCTGAACGAAAATTGCGGGAAGCAGGCTTTAAAGCAAAAAAAAGCTATTACGTCAAATATATCAGCAGGGTAAATCCAAATATTGTGCTTTCTCAAATGCCTTTAGCCGGCATGGAAGTCAAGCCTGGTAGAAATGTTTATCTGGTACTCAATAAGAAAGAAAAACCAACTTTTTTAATGCCGGATTTTTTAGGGAAAACGGAATTTGATGTCCGGCAGACAGCCTCGCGTTTGGAACTTATGCTTAATGATATGCAGACTCGCCCGGTGAATAAATCAGAAGAGGATGGAAAGGTTCTGAACCAATCAATTCCTCCACAGACAGTTATAAGCCCAGGAGCTTCTGTATCTATTATTATTGGTCGGTACCAAGCATCATCTGAAGGAATAAAAAAGGTTACTGTTCCTGATGTTCTTGGTATGTCTCTTACACAGGCAACGCAGGCTATTAATGATGCCGGGCTTACTCTTGGAAAGATTACTACAGAATATTCCGCAATTCTTATACCGAATACCGTTATTAGCCAAAAACCGGCTGTTAGTTCTTCTGTTTCACCCGGTCAAAAGATTGAACTGACGGTTGTAACTGCAGAGTAGTTACCGGTTACTTATAGTTTGCTTTTTTGTACTCATCCCGAAGGTTTTTGATACCTGTTGTACGGTCGTTACCATCAGTAATAAAGCCAAAATACTCAAGAATGATGCGTATAACCAACCAGATACCGGCAAACAGAATTAAGATTGATCCCCAAAGTGAACTGATAATATTTTTTTTTATCATAAAATGTGTTGACTGCCATACACAAAAAGGCCATTCCTAAAAGAATGGCCTTTTTGCATTAATGTTAAAAACAACAACGTTTTTAATCAGTAAGTGAGTCTTCAGCTTCAAACCAGTCATCATAATGTAAACCGTGTTTTTTCCCTTTCTTCTCCCAGCGATAGTATGCCGCAAGCCTAATACGCTCTTCACGTTTTTCAGGAGTCAACTCAGGTAATTTTTTTCTGTTCTTTTTTGTTGAGCCTGCTGATTTCTCTTCCCCTGCAATTTTTGCAACTGTAGCTTTATCATCCCCTTCTCTTTCAATGTTTTTTTTTGCCATTGTTATTATTTCTATTATTGAAATGTATTGTTTTTGAATTTTAAGAAAGATAAAAAAATAATCCCATAGAGGATAACCTGTGGTAAGTTTTTTACAAACCCTTTTTTTCTATTGACTTAAAAAAAATAAGAGTCTTCAGCTCATACATGTTGGAGACGTTTACCGATTGCACTGAAAGTAAGAAAGAGCAGAATAGTAACAGCTTCGATAATCATAAAAATATCTTTCGGAATATAGGCATTGATTGTAAGGCCTCCGTATTCGAGCAACCCGAAAAAGAGTGCTGTAAAAAGAATCCACAAAGGATGGGCTCCTGCCAGAAGCGCCACAGCAATACCCGTAAAACCGATACCTGCTGTCATTCCTTCTTCATAGTAATGCGTGTAGCCAAGCACAAGGTTTGATGCTCCCAATCCTGCTATGGCACCTCCAATACCCATTGCTGTCAAGGTATGCATTTGTACATTAATTCCACCATACCTTGCAGCTTCAGGCTGTAATCCCGTAGCCAGCATTTCATAACCAAACCTTGTGTGAAAAAGGAGAAACTGGCACAAAAGAGCAATAATGATGGAGAGAAGTGTACTGAGATTTGCCGGCGAATTAGCAAACCATCCAATAATTTGGCCAAATGTTGGAATTATGGACGAAGAATTGATTGGAGCAGTATGCACTGTAGAAGGAATTGCATAATGGTAAGTAAGCAAATATCCAGTAATGCCTTGGGCAATAAAATTCAGCATGATAGTCGCGATGACTTCATTGACGCCAAAACGAACCTTAAGTACTCCGGCCAAAAGTGCCCAGCTTGCTCCCGCTACCATTGCTACGAGAATACAAAGAATAATTGCAACAGGTGAAAAGGTAGATGCCGGAAGTATTGCACCCATCAGTGCAGCTGCAAATGCTCCCATTTGCAGCTGACCTTCAGCACCTATATTGAATAGTTTGAGCTTGAATGGAATAGCAACAGCAAGACCCGCAAATACCAGTGTTGTCGTTCTGAAAACTACCTGCCCAATTCCGTATGATGAGCCAAAAACAGCATAAAACATTTTTCCAAAAATCATAATAGGATCCCGTCCAGTCATGGTAATAACAAGTATGCTGAAAAGGCATGCAGTAAAAATGGAAAGAATCGGTATGAGTAGCTTTATAATATTATTTATCATTGTCAAGAAGAATCAGGTAATATGAAGTCCGATCTCTTTCATGAACTCACGTCCCCGTTGTCTTTTGTCTCTAACTTCATCCTGGGTGAATTCATGGCGGATAGAACCCTTGTAGATGCAGGCTATTCTTGTTGACAGTGCAATAATCTCTTCAAGTTCTGAAGAGACAAGAAGAACTGCAACGCCTTGACAACAGGCATCAATAATTTTTTTGTGAATCATTTCGATTGCTCCAATATCAACTCCACGTGTTGGCTGCGCAAGTATCAACAGCGAAATATTTGGTCGGCTGAATTCCCTGGCAATGACGATTTTCTGCTGGTTGCCTCCAGAAAGTACCCTGAGCTGTTGGAAGTCGGGAGAGGTACATCGGATATCATATTCAGAAATCATATTTTTAACATATCGTTTTATAACGAGATGGTTGAAACCGGCGCCTTTGTGAAAAGAGTGCTCACGATGTCTTCCAAAGATAAAGTTCGATGAAACCGGATAGTCGAGAATAACGGCATCGCGCAAACGGTTCTCTGGAATATGGGAAATGCCCAGAAGTCTTATTTTGGCAGCTTTTTTCCCAATAAGTGACTCTCCTTTGAATGTGGCTTCTCCAGTTATGATGGTTCCTGTTGGAGTAAGACCAGTGAGTACCTGCAGCAGTTCACTCTGGCCATTGCCTTCCACTCCGGCAATACCGTAAATTTCACCTGCTTTTATGGTTAGAGTGAGGTCATCAAGTTTTTTTTCGCTTTTTAATGTGCGAAATCCGAGCTTGCTGATAGCAAGTACTATTTCGCCAGGAATAAATGAGGAATTATTTGTTTTTAAAAGCACACTATGCCCTACCATCATTTTAGCCAGCTCAGGTTTTGTTGCCAAAGCAGTTGGCATAGTATGAATAACTTCCCCTTTTCTCATAACACTCACCATATCGGCTACAGCAAGTACTTCATCAAGTTTGTGGGTAATGAGTAATATGGTTTTACCCTTATCCCGTAATGATCGAAGCGTTGTGAAAAGCAAATCCGTTTCTAATGGAGTAAGTACTGCTGTCGGCTCATCAAAAATCATGATGGAACTATTGCGCAAGAGTAATCTAAGAATTTCAACCCTTTGTTCCTGCCCTATGCTAAGGCTTCCAACTGAAGCGTCTGGGTTAATCTCAAGTCCATAGTTCGCGGCATTTTTTAGAATCAGTGTTCTGACTTTTTTCAGTGGAAGGCGCTGGAAGAGCCGAGCCTGCTCATTGCCGAGCATGATGTTTTCAGTGACCGAAAGTTCCGGTGCAAGCATGAAGTGCTGATGAACCATACCAATGCCCGCATCAATAGCATTACGGGGAGAAGTGAACCTGACCGTCGAATTCTTTATTGTAATGTTCCCCGACGTAGGCTGGTGTATGCCGTAGATGAGTTTTGTAAGTGTGCTTTTTCCTGCACCATTTTCACCGACAAGCGCATGAATTATACCTTCTTCAATATCAAGCGAAATATTATTATTTGCTAAAAAGCCACCAAACTTTTTTGATACATTAGTCAAACGTATTGCCAAACCCATAACCTGTTGCTGTTCAGTGGTTATACCCAGCTCAAGACAGTTTTGATGGCCTCTTTGCTATCCAGTGCTTTACGGTAAGCAAATTCGAATTGAGAAACAGGAAAAACATCGGTAAAAAACTTTTCAGTATCAAGCTGACCTCCATCAAGCAGAAGCGCAGCTGATGATCTATGGGGACTTTTGGTAATGCAGGAAGAGATGATCACTGGTTCTTTATGGGAGATAAGGCGGTAATCATAAGCCATAACCTCATAATTTCCCATCAGAAGTATTTTTGCTTGTTGTTTCATCAGTCGTACAGCTTTTTCAATCAGCAGTAACCTTCCTGTAGTTTCGATAACCAGATCATAAGTATCGTTAAATTCGGTTGTAAAATCACTAATATCGAGAGCTATATTCTCAGCATGAGAAAGTTGTCCCCTTATACTGAAAGTTTCAACTGCATCGACATGGATATAGCCGAGAAAGTTAAGGTACGCTGAAACCATTAACCCAACTGATCCGAGACCGAGTAGAAGAATTCTTGATTGAGAATTAATCTGGACTTTTTCAACAGCACTAATAACATAAGCAAGAACTCCGATGAGCAAATCCCGATGAACAGGCTGACGTCTCAGAGGAAAAAGGTTATTGCGTGAAGTCGGTATCATTTCAGCATGACAACCATGGAAAGATTCGACCCCTGTCCAGCAGTCTCCTTTAAAGGCATAGACAAAATGACCAGGCTCCAAATCGTTTACTCCCGGGCCAGTTTTGATTACCTGACCGATCGACTCGCTACCCGGCATTATGGGGTAAGTGAAAACTTTGCTTGATACCGGCTTATTGGTCAATAGCAGTCGATCAAATCCCGGTGTGATGGTGCTTGCAATAGTTTTTACCAGAACATCACCAGGTTGATCAGCAAGATATGCGGTTTTCTGCAATTTAAGCTTGCTGGCTTTCTGCAAGACAATGGCTTGGACTTCTCCCCGCATAGTAATAGTTAAGTTTATTTTTTAAGATTTTATTTAAAACTTTAAAAGTGAACTGAAAACAAAAGATATAGCGGTGATAACCAGTGACCCCGCTACTGCCCACCAAAAGCTGTCAATATAGAATCCTCCGACTATTGATGCGGAAAGCTGCAGTAAAAAAGCATTAATGACCAACAAAAACAGTCCGAAAGTAAAAAAGATAAACGGGATTGAAAAAAAAACCAGCACAGGTCTCAAAACAGTATTGACAAGACCAAGAACCAGCGCAACAAGAATCGCTACACCGAAGCTTCTTATATGAATGCCGTCAAGAATATGCGCGGTAGAATAAACCGCAAGAGCATTGATTAGCCATTGGATGAAAAGACGGGTCATAAAAGGTGCCTAAGATTATGTTCATTTATGAGTTTAGATTACAATGTAAGAAAGTTGAGAATAATGATAAATTGAGAATTTTTATTTGTTTAGCACCATTCGAACAAAATCTGTGGAAATGTGCATGTATTGCTCCGGCAAATGAATTACCCCGCTGCAAGCAGCGAGGTATCAAAACAAAAGTTTTTCCTACGGTACCAATACGGTAATATTATGTCTTTTATATATAGATACTCATACACCTATTAGACCTTTTCGCGGCAAGCCGCGAGGAATTAAACCCTAAAACAGATTAAAAGTGTTTATCTATAGCTCTTAAAACACTTGAGGAATAAAGACCATAGTGTCTTTTTATCAATACCTATAGTTGCCGGAGCAATAACGATAACGCACTATAATTCCCTAAAGCCAATAAAAAGGAGAAAATAAATACGGCAAAAAAACTATACCTGGAGTTGATGCAACTGATTGATGAACACCCCAGTGTTTTATCAATCAATATTTTAACTTTTCTATATTTGATGGACTTTTTTAATTCAATACCGATGAACTTCCAGTTTTAACCTTAACTGTCATGAAAATTGTTATAGGTCTTGGAAACCCTGAATCGCGCCACGCAGGAACACGCCATAACATCGGTTTTGAAGCTGTTGAAAAAATCGCAGCATCTTTTCATGAAAAATTCAATAAGGGAAAAGGTAAATACCTTTCCGCAAAAATTACATATGGAAAAGAGCAGATGATTCTTATTAAGCCCATGACCTATATGAATCTTTCAGGCTATGCTGTTGTTGCGGTCATGAATTTTTATAAAAGCGGGATCAGCGACATTCTGGTCATCTGTGATGACCTCAACCTCCCATCAGGCTTGATACGCCTGCGTGCAAAAGGATCATCCGGCGGCCAGAACGGTTTGAAACACATTATCGAATGTCTGGGAAGCGAAGAATTCGCACGATTGAGAATAGGCATAAAGCCACAAGAACAGTCACTAAACTCTTTTTCGTCGTTTGTGCTCGGAAAATTCAGTGAAGATGAAAGAGCAATTATGAACAACATCCTTCCTGTATGCCAGGATGCCGTTCTTGATTTTGCCATCAATGGCATTGGCCATGCCAT
>JBAXLG010000008.1:0-71285 GCA_037134935.1 Chlorobiaceae bacterium
TTGAGTATGAAGAAAATATAAGATTCTTATACGACACTAGTGTCTTGACATGACAATAGGCTCGGACATCATCAAGCACGGCATCGGTCACGCTACTGATCAACGCCTCTGAGACGTCAACCTCATAGAGTTCAAGCAGCATGGCTTGCATATCCCGGACACTCATGCCTCGGGAATATCCCATAATTCGCCTCCTCGGTTGAGGCGACATCTATATTAACACATAGGGTACATGGCCAAGATTTTCTCGTCAAATCCGTTGAACCGCTTCTGGCGTTTCGGGATCAACTGTGGTTCAAAGGTGCTGTTTCGGTCTCGGGGAGGACTGATTTCCAACTGATCGTTGTCAACGATTATGGTTTTGCTGCCGCTTCCAGTGCGTGAATTGCCGGTGTTTGTGCCGCATGGGGCATATTTCGGATAGCCGAGATGCTCATCCATTTCGGCTTCAAGGGCCTGTTCGATAAAGCGTTTTTTGAGGATTTCCAGCAAACCGCCCTTGTCAAACAAGGCTTGTGGTCCGCCACTTTCGCGGATGAGCTGGTCGATAAGTGCTTTTTGACTGTCGGGAGTCTGTTCTTTCTTTTTGGCCATAGTTGTGCTCCTTTTTACATGATAGGAAACTATAGCCATTTACACACTTTATCTCATAGACTCAACCACTCACCTTTTATCCCATGTACTTGCAGGGTAATTGAAAATCTTTTTACCTGAAGCTCTGGCCAAAAGTCTTTCGTACCATGATAATTACAATTCACATATACTTGTATATGGGTACAGATAACTATATATGCGATAATAGTATAGCACCTATTTGGTCATTGATGCCTTATGTGACCTTGTCCATGATTAAAAAGCATAACCCAATTGCGTTTTACTCTTTGACCTCAATATCCTGCACTTTTCAACTGCTGATACATTTTGCAAGCTTCGGGTGATCCGTTGTCGCACGCCTCATCGAACCATTGCGCTGCCTGGTGATAGTCGATTTTGACGCCCGTTCCTTCATAGTACATTAACCCAAGAGAAAACTCTGCATTAGCATTGCCCTGAAGTCCTGCCTGTTTTAACCATTTTGCTGCTTCTACATAATCTTGTTTGACTCCCTGGCCTTTTGCATACGCAATGCCCAAACTGTATTGTGCTTTCGCATCCCCTTGTTTAGCTCTTAACTTAATATGTAGAAGTGGGTCGCGTTGAATATAACTACAATATAAAACAACGGTTGAAAGCACAACTGTAACCAATAACAGTATAATAATAAGAGGGGCATTCTTCTTCATGGCTTTTCAGTTTGAGATTTAAGTTTTGATAATTCAGTGATCTCTATGTGTAACAGCCTAAAGCGTGCGGCTTTGTAAAATCTGATAACAGCTTACTGTACAGCCAACGGTTAACGATGTATTTGCCAATACAAAACAAAATCAGATCAATACCTCAAATAATGAAAACAAAAATAAATTACGTTACGAACAGGAAAGGTTACCGCTGTTTGGAGTACTCTTTTCATCATGTCAGAAAAGCCAGAAACAACTAAGAACGACTAAGTATTTGGTGTGAATTGGAAGCGCTGCTCCTCATGCTTTTGCCTTGTATCTATTGTGGTTTCGGATGAATGCGAGTTTTTAATAAGGTAGGGATATTTTAGATGAATGTTAAAATTTTTCTATACTATAGCTTACCCATTGTGCCTTTCTAATCACAAAAAAACTGATAATGAAGTATGGCTGTTTGAAATGGTGTGGGTTGCTTATCGCACTGCTTTTCTTTACAGGTACTACAGCTGCATATGCTGTTATGGGGGATATCGGTATCTCTGCCAAAGGAAGCACCTTGGGTTATGGAGGAGAAGTAACGTTAGGGCTTACCTCTGCCTTTAATGCAAGAGTTGGAGTTAACACGTTCAATTACAACGGGGATTTCGATGTAGAGAATATTAATTATAGTGCCGGACTGAAATTGAAGACGACCCCTCTATTACTCGACTGGCATCCATTTGGAAAAAGAAGCTTCAGGT
This sequence comes from Chlorobiaceae bacterium, assembly GCA_037134935.1. Taxonomy (GTDB): domain Bacteria; phylum Bacteroidota; class Chlorobiia; order Chlorobiales; family Chlorobiaceae; genus Chlorobium. Next base: position 2,018 of record JBAXLG010000008.1, read on the forward strand.
TAACGTCTGGGATTGTTTTCAATAGCAACGTGATAACAGGAACAGCTAAGGCAACTAATGACGGAAATATCTCAATCGGGGACAAAAACTATTCATTTGGTTCAACAAACGAGATAACTTCTCTTAGTGGTAAAATTGATTTTAAAAAGAGTGCGCCATACATTGGGTTTGGCTGGGGAAATGTTGTTGGTAAAAGCAAGTCGGTCTCCTTTAGCTTTGATATTGGCGCTATACTTCAAGGTACTCCCAATGTTAGCCTCAGCGCAAAGGGGCCTATATCGGAAGACCCGGCATTTAAAACAGAGCTTGAAAAGGAACTTGCCAACGTAAAGGAGACATCAGACAAAATTAAGTATTACCCGGTAATATCTTTAGGATTAGGCGTCAAGCTCTGGTAATGTTTGGGCAACAGACACTATTTTCAAAAAGTGTTCTGTTGCTTTTTTGCTTTTTCTACTCTTCTCTCTTGTAAAAGCTTTTTTTAAGGTTTTAGAATCAGCAATTTTTCCTGAAAGGATTATTTTTGAAAAGTAAAGAGAAGAATGCTTTTGATTACCAGCAACACTTGGATTCATATTTTTAACGTTCACTTATTTCATGTCTGCTCGTATGACCGAACAACTGCTGATTGTTAAAAACAGTAACCACGAGGGGGCAGGAATTCTTGAAACCGTACTTTCTTACCACGGTATAGCTTCTCACTCCATTGACCTTTCAACAGGAGAAATGTTCCCCGATCCTCAAAATTACCGCGCACTCGTTGTACTTGGTGGGCCTCAAAGCGCCAACGATAAAACAGTGACCATGCAGAATGAGATTCAACAGATCAAAAGAGCACTTGATGCAGAAATTCCATTTCTCGGTATCTGCCTCGGTATGCAGAGCCTTGTGAAAGCTGGGGGCGGTATGGTAATGAAATGTCCGGTAAAGGAGACTGGATTTCTTGATGCCGATGGCCTTGCTTATCGAATGGAGCTGACCAGCTCAGGTAAAGAAAGCCCTCTTTTCAATGGTCTGGCAGAAAGCATTCCTGTCTTCCAGCTTCATGGTGAAACCGTTCAACTTACCGCCTCGGGAATGACACTTCTTGCAACAGGGCGCCACTGCCCAATTCAGGCTGTTAAAGTTGGTAAAAACGCTTATGGCCTGCAATGCCACGCAGAACTGACCTACAACATGTTCCGTGAGTGGTGTGGGATTGATACCGATCTGAAACGGATGGACAAAGTCAAGCTTTTTGAACAATTCGATGCATTACATGAGGAGTACACCACAACAGGAGTGAAACTGATAAATAATTTTCTCCAGATTGCAGGTATTGCCTGAAGAGCATCACCTTATAGTCGATCCCAAGCACATAAGGCATTTGAGTGAGTGCCATATTATAAATCCCAATAGAAAACAGAAATCTTTTACACCCTCTGGTTGTAGCAAATAAAATTCTGTTTTACGGCAGTATTGGTGAAGCAATAAAAAAGTAATAGCATCTTTTGCTACGATCAAACCTCAAGAGCTAAATCAATTGTACGGCGCTGCAGGTCAACCGCAAGGACTTTGATTTTTATCCGCTGACCAATCTGCAGACGTTTTTTTCGTCGTTTTCCGACAAGAGAGTAAGTTGCCTCATCATACTCATAGTAGTCGTCGGTAAGGTTGCGCATGTGCACCATTCCCTCAATAGCAAACTCCACTATTCTTACATAGATACCGTAGTCTGTTGTGCCAGAGATAACGCCAGCATAAACTTTACCAATATGGCTTGCCATGTATTCAACCTGTTTGAGCTTGATTGATTCGCGTTCAGCTTCAACTGCACTTTTTTCACGCTCGTTTGATATCTGGCAAACCGTCTGAATTTTATCAGTAAGTTCCTTGAGTCGCGCACTGGAGATTTTCCTGCGTTTCTTTCTAAGGTTTTCATATTCAAAGAGCAAACGATGCACAATGAGATCGGGATAGCGCCTTATCGGTGAAGTGAAGTGGGTATAATGCTCGAATCCGAGACCATAATGCCCTAAATTATCACCCGTATAAACGGCCTTCGACATGGAGCGCAGCACAAGTTCGTTAACAAGAAATTCGACATTGGTACCTTTTACCTGCTGCAAAAGCTGCCGAAGTGACTTTGCGGTAACAATAGGCCCTTCCTTGCTTCTGTTAAGCTTCAGATCAAAACCAAACTTTTTGACAAAGTTGGCAAGAATGATAACCTTTTCCTGCTGGGGAGAGCCATGTACCCTGTAGATAACCGGTTGGGCTTCCTTTTTATTTTCCTTGAACGTACGAGTCAGATATTCAGCAACTTTGCGGTTAGCAAGCAGCATGAACTCTTCAATGAGTCGGTGGCTACCGAGCCGTTCTTTTTTCATGACTTCAAGTGGCTCACCTTTAGCGCCAAGCTTGAAACGGACCTCTTCGGTTTCAAAATCAAGTCCCCCATGCTTAAAGCGCTTTTCACGAAGCAGAATACTGATGCGGTCAAGCAACTGAAGTTCGGTAACGAAATCACCCTCGCCCCGCTGCAGAATCTCTTCCACATCTTCATAAGCATACCGGCGTTTGGAGTGTATAACCGTTTTTTGAAACTCATGCTTACGAACATCACCATCGGCACTCATGGTAAAAAAGACTGAAAATGCCATCCGGTCAACACCAGGGTTTAAACTGCAAATCTCTTCCGAAAGTCTTGATGGAAGCATGGGAATTACGCGGTCAACCAAATAAACCGAAGTTGCCCTTTTCAGTGCCTCACAATCAATCGGAGAGTTCTCTGGCACATAATGAGAAACATCGGCAATGTGAACGCCTATCCTGTAAAGCCCTTCATCAAGAGGCTCAACTGACAAGGCATCATCAAAATCTTTTGCATCAATCGGATCAATAGTGAAAACAATTTTGTCGCGAATATCGAGACGACCTTCAAGGTCCTTATCGGTAATCTCTTCATTTATAGATGAGGCAAAATTAATTAATGGCGTCTCAAAGGTTTCATCAATACCCCTACTGCGGGCAATAGCGCTTATTTCAACCGACGAGTCGCCAGCTTGACCAAGAACTTCAAGTACTTTTGCCTGAATCACTCCTTCTTTGCTGAACTCCAGCTCACCAACAAGCACTTTTTGACCATCAACGGCTTTTGCTGCAAATCGTATTGGCACAACAATTTCAGGAAGAAGCTTCCTCTCATCGGGCTTGAGAATAAACTTGCGATTTGATTTTACAAGGGTACCAACAATTGATTTGATACGGCGAGTAATAACTTTTTGTACCACCCCTTCGCAACGTTGATGAGGTGTGGATTTTGATGAGTAGGTTTCCGGAACTTTGGAAACAAGCACATCAACTTCATCGCCATGAATTGAAAAATTCATATCTCCGGCTTTCACAAAAACGTCGTCATCAAACCCTTCAACATCAACAAAACCGTAACCGTTTGGATGCGTAGAAAGACGACCGGCATAACTTTTGTCTACCTTATACTGCTCCTTTCCCGGAAGCGGAAAGGGTTTTACATGCACTAAATGATCTTCATAGGTTGCCGATTCAATGCCAGCCATACCATAACAGCGATCTGAATCCTTATCTATAGCTCCTTCTTCCTGCAGTTTGTGCAGCACATACCAGAAACCGGGAAGCTGCTTTGATTCCGTATATCCAAGTGCTTTGGCCAGATCAACCGATCGGAAACGCTCACCCTCACGATCGGTAAAAAATGTAACGATTTCAGCGGCAAGAGAACTTTCACCACGCCTGAAGAGAAATTCATTAATCAGGATATGATCATTTGCCCTTACCCGTTCCCCGTTTTGCGATGAAGGTTGTCTGCTTCTTTTGCTTCCGGAGGACTTTGATTTCCGGTTAAACCTTTCTCTTGCCACGACATTCAATCGTTTATATTAGATGAAAAAATACAAGAAGAGATGTTTACTCTAACTATGCATATTCCCTCAAAATCATTAGTGAAATTTTCCTTTAACCTATTAAGGAGAAATTCTTTTTTTACTGCGTATATACTTATAAATAATTAACAGTTACTAATCTCGAGCCCCCAATCTTGGCCTGAACACTGTCTTCAGAAAAACTATCTGTAACCATCTAATTGGGTAATTAAAAATTATCTTCCCGGTAATACCACCTATTTGCGCCAAACCCTACCAAGATAAAAAGCAGATCCAAAACTTTACTTTTGGTATGGATAACAAGAAAGAAAATAGGTAAAAAAGTTCAATATCAATTACCGGCAAATCCTTTTGTGATGGATGGAATAGTCGTCCGATATCTCATGTTTGGTTCATTTAGGCATACTGGCAACATGATGATCAATAATGCCGATTTCTTCCTGGCTTAGCCTGAATTTCCCAGCTCCGATAATACCTTCAACCTGAGCGGCAGTACGTCCACCAACAATTGCAGCGGTGACTGCCGGATGATGCAATGTCCAAGCAATAGCAACCTCACCTGCAGAACATTTATGCGGTGCGCCAACAGTTTTGAGTAGTTCGACAAGTTCAAGGTTTGCTGAAAGACGGGGTTCCTGAAACTCCTTGTTGTTCCTGCGCCAGTCATCTTGCGAAAAGGTTGCAGCTCGTTCCCGAGTCATTGCTCCAGTCAGCATACCAGAGAGCATTGGAGAATAGACAATGACACCAATGTTATGCTTTATACAGAAAGGTAGAAGTTCAACCTCAACCGCTGGTCGAAGCATTGAGTAAGGCGGCTGCACAGAAGCAACAGGTGCAATGGGAATCACACGACGTAATTGGCTCGCGTTAAAATTGGAAACACCGATATTCCTTACGAGACCATCTTCTTTGAGGCGAGCCATTGCCTGCCAGCCCTCTTCAATATCAGCGTCAGGATTTGGCCAGTGAATCTGATAAAGATCAATAGCCTGAACTTTCAGGCGTTTTAGGCTTTGCTCACACTCGCGTCTTATTGAATCAGCCTTCAGGTTGTTGCTGACTTGCCTAAGATCATTCCATACCAACGAACACTTGGTAAAAATATATGGCTTGTTGTTCATACCAGCCAAAGCTTTTGCGACCAGTTCTTCTGAATGACCAAGCCCATAGACAGGCGCCGTATCAATCCAGTTTACACCAAGCTCAACAGCCTGTTCAATTGCAGCAATAGCATCGCCGTCATCCTGCGTTCCCCAGCCATAAGCCCAGTTGTTGCCACCAATTGCCCAGCTTCCAAAGCCAATGGAAGTAATGTGCATATCCGTATGTCCAAGCTTTTTTTTCTGCATTATTCTCTCAATTACAAGAGTTGACAATCCTTACATATTCAAAATCAGCAAATTGATAAAACAGCAACAATAATTTTCAAGTGCGTTTAAGAAATATTGCTGCTGTTTTAATCGAAAACAAACGGATTACTTTAATTATTAATAGATAATATCAGCTTTTACGTTTCTTTTTGGTTCCGGTAAAGAATGATGTTTCTTTGCTTGCCGGTTTAAATGGCGCTTTTTTAAACCCTTTTTTTGTTCCATAGGCTGACGTATGTTCCTGTTCTTCCATTTTCGATAACCTGAGCTGTCGCCCACAAACCCTTACTTTCCTCAGTTCATGAAACACATCCTCCGGCATACCTTGAGGCAATTCAACTGTACTGTATGTATCGTTAATAGAAATCTGACCTACTGAATCAGGATCAAGACCAACTTCGTTAAGGATAGCTCCGAGAATATTGCCAGCTTTCACCCCATGCATACCGCCAACTTCAAGGCGGTAACGCTCTTTACCTTCGCTTCCATAGGTCTCTCCCCTGCTTTTCCTTTTCGCAGGCCCACGATCCCGATCTGAAGCACGTTCTCTGGAAAAATCTTCCCGATCATCATAAGATCTTGTTTTTTCAGGCTTTGCAGATAACAGTAATGGGGTTTCCCCCTGAAGCATTGAGGCTAGCGCAGCAGCAGCTTCAATAACCGTCACATCATGGTCGTTGCAATACTTTTCGAGCAGACGTGTGAAAAACTCAAGATTTTCGGCGGCAATTGTATCGGTAATCCGCTGGTTGAACTTCGCAATTCGTTTGTTATTGATAATTTCCGTTGAAGGAAGCTCCATAAGCTCAATGCGGCTATGTGTTGCCTTTTCAATAGCGTAAAGCATGCTTTTCTCTCTCGGAGAAACAAACAGGATAGCGTCACCAGTTCTACCTGCACGACCGGTTCTGCCAATCCGATGCACATAAGATTCGGTATCGGAAGGAATATCGTAATTGATTACATGACTTATGCGCTCAACATCAAGTCCTCTTGCCGCTACATCGGTTGCAATAACAATATTCAACGTTCCATTCTTCAATTGCTCAATGGTGCGTTCACGTTGGTTCTGTACCATATCGCCATTAAGAGCGGCAGCACCATATCCTCTTGCCTGAAGCTTTTCAGCAAGTTCAAGCGTCATAGTTTTTGTTCGTACAAATATCAGTATCCCTTCAAAAGGCTCAACTTCCAGAATTCTCGTAAGGATATCAAGCTTGTGGCTTCCGCCAACAATCCAATAACGCTGACGAATAGCTTCAACCGTCGTGGTTTTTGTCTGTATGGTTATCTGTGCCGGATTATTCAGGTATTTTTGTGCAATACGGCGTATTGCAGAAGGCATGGTTGCCGAAAACAAGGCGACCTGTCGTTCTTTAGGTGCCTGATCAAGAATCCACTCAACATCGTCGATAAATCCCATGCGTAGCATTTCATCGGCTTCGTCCAGTACAAGAAGCTGCAAGGAATCGAGATTGAGTGAACCACGCCGCATGTGGTCCATGACACGACCAGGAGTTCCAACTACAACATGCACGCCGCGTTTAAGCATACGAAGCTGAATGCCGTAATCCTGACCACCATAAATAGGAACAACATGGAATCCTTTGAGATGTAAAGCATAACGTTGAAAGGCCTCTGCAACCTGTATGGCCAGCTCTCGTGTCGGTGCCAGTACAAGCACCTGAGGTTCGGCAAGGGCAAGGCGAATATTGGAAAGCGCTGGCAGAGCAAATGCTGCAGTTTTTCCGGTTCCAGTCTGTGCCTGCCCGAGAACATCACGTCCTTCGAGAAGCAATGGAATAGTCTCAGCTTGAATGGGAGTTGGGTTTTCATAACCAACATCTTCAAGCGCTTTCAATAATGGTTCCGCAAGCAAAAGGCTGCGGAAATCCTGCGGCAATAGAAGCTTTTCGCTCATTGTGTATTTTTTCCCAGATCATTGATAAAAAGAGCCTCGTTCGAGGCTGAGGTGGCAGCAATACAGGAAAGAAAAAAATGAAGAAGAGTTCTCATCAACCGAAAACATCCGGGCACCTTCTAACAATACCAAGCGCCATCGTCTCGTTACAAACACGGTTAAACGCTGGTCAGTAAAACAGCGAATTACCCTGCGTCCTTTCTTAAGCATATTCACCACGCATTTAAAACGCAATCATAATACGATTTTCATTGTTTAAAGACGAATTTATTTTATACCAAGGCCGGTGCATGAACAATCTGTCCTATGATTGGGATGTAGTACCGAGAATCCCCATCCCAAATGCAGAACAGTACTGTTTTCCCTGTATGGGTTATAGAAATAACAGGAAAAGAGCTTTAGAAGAAAACTTTGATTATCTTAAAAAACTTTAGAAAAACACTTAAGTATAAAAATAATAAATAGATATGCCTTTAAGTATACTGATGATGGTTACAATGATTACGATATACTTTATCCTTACAAATAAATTGTGTACTTTAAACTATAATTTGCCGTTAATAGGTATTATTGCCTGTCGTTTATATGGCCTGTTTATTTTTAATGTATTAACGCTCTCCGCTTGAGAACAAGTTTAGCCATGAAAACTATATGAAGGGTAAAAAACAACTGATTTCTCTATCGTTTATTATAATCCTGATAGTAACAGGATTTTTGGCTGACATGAAAGGATCACATTTAACTGTAGTAAATAAGCAGTTAAATCCTTTCTATAATAACTCTGCTGAAGCAGCTCTACTTACAGAGGCTAGAAAAAAAAATGATTCTTCCATTAAGACCCTTATCGGTGAGGGCAAAGCCTCTTTCTACTCCAATCAGTTTCATGGGCATACCACAGCAAACGGAGAAAATTTCAATATACATCAACTTACCGCAGCTCATCCTTCGCTACCCTTCGGTACATGGGTAAGAGTAACTAACCTACGAACTGGGAAGGACGTCGTTGTACGCATCAATGATCGTGGTCCATTTACCAAAGGCAGAATCATTGATCTTTCTAAAGGCGCCGCAAAAGAACTTGGAATCTTGAAATCCGGAACCGCTCAAGTTAAACTCGAAACCCTTGGAATAGAAGACAATAGAGTCATGACGGATTAATAAATCCATGTCATTTACTCTATAAGCGGCACATCTCATATCTGTTAGCGTGAAGCTGCTATACTATATTGATATAGCGAGTAAAGCAATGGAGATCTCAGTGTTGTTAAATAGATCAAGTATCATCAAGCATCACTAAAATTTAAGCCCAGTGCTTGTTTTTTTGTGATTGAGAACTGTTCTATTGTGCTTCCACGTCAGTTTTTTTCACTAAACACTTATTGTAAAATTTTCAACAGTCAAAATATTTTCATGCCACATAAAACAGTTGCGCTTATTTTCGGAGGCAGGTCTACTGAACATGAAATATCAATTATTTCGGCAAAATCAATTGCCGCAAACATCAACCATGAACGATATCGGGTTGTTCCAATCTATATAACCGCTGAAGGTCGATGGTTCTGTGACGACGTTGCCCAGGAAATTCTCAACATTGATGTTGCATCGCTACTGAAAACCTCTTCAATTGATGCTGTAGCAAAAATCCTTCGTAACATGACAGATCAAGCTCAACAAACAACCTTTGACCTTGATTTCAAAGCTGCGGGTATTGATGTTGTGTTTATTGCGCTTCACGGTAACTATGGAGAAGATGGCCGTATTCAAGGATTTTTGGATACCTGCGATGTTCCTTATACCGGCTGCGGCGTTCTCGCTTCAGCATTGGCAATGGATAAAGCACTTACAAAACTTTGTGTAACCGATGCAGGAGTTGCTGTCGCATCAGGCATAACGCTTTTCAGTAATGATTACCAAGCCGACCCTGAATTGCTCCATACCCTTATCGAACAACAATTCGAATATCCGTTTTTTATCAAACCAGCCAATCTTGGCTCCTCTGTTGGAATTTCGAAGGTATATAATAGAAGAGAACTTCCTGCCGCGCTGAAAACAGCCTGTACCCTCGATTCAAAAGTGCTTATAGAAAAAGTTATAACAGGAAAAGAGATTGAAGTCGCCGTACTTGGTAATGAACGGCCTGAAGCCTCGGTATGCGGTGAAATTGAGCCCGGCAGCGACTTTTATGACTATCAGGATAAATACATTCACAACACAGCCAAGCTCTTTATTCCGGCACGAATTTCAAAAGAGCTGCAGGAACAGGTGCGAACTGTTGCGATCAAGGCATACAAATCGCTGGGATGCCGAGGCATGTCGAGAATAGATTTTTTTGTTGACGAGCAGACAGGAAGCATTATACTCAACGAAGTCAATACCATACCTGGATTTACCGATATCAGCATGTACCCTAAGCTCATGGAAGCGACCGGTATACCTTTTCCTGAGCTTATAGAACGCCTGATTAAGCTTGCCATGGAAAACAGAACACCCTGCAACTCTCAGGAATTGACCTCATGACTATTCTTGATCCGGCTGACGGTGCTGAAAATAATTCTGACATGATGAGCGAACCGTACCTTTTTTTTGCTGAAGTTTCGCTCGACATTTCAAAAGGCCGATTTCAGTCGGGCATTGATAAAATTCTGCCTTACATTAACCTGTTTCAGGATTCATATCTGTTTTGCCTGCTCTATGCACGAGCACTCAAGGGCATCAATAATTACGATCTGGCAAGCCAGTATCTCCATAAATGCTGCACCATTGCGCCGGCAAACCAAGTCGCTTGGCAAGAACTTACAGACCTTCAAGTTACCATTGCCGAAAAAAATCCCAAAAAAGCAGCATTCTTGTTCGATCCCATAACTGACGAGCTTGAAAAACTGACAGCGGCACTTATGGAATTTGAACCAGTAAAAACAACAGAAAACGCTGACCCAACACCGATCCTTGAACAAAAAAAACCCTTTTCAGACGATACAGCCATTGCTGTTCCCACTGAAAGCCTTGCCATCCTTTTCACCTCTCAAGGAGCTTATAAAAAAGCAATAAAAATCTATACACTCCTTATTCCGCTCAAGCCACAGAACGCTGAAAACTACCAGAAAGAAATTGATTCGCTCCTTGAAAAGTTGTAACCATCACCCGATTTCGTCATAAATGGAACTATTTACCTTATTAACGGCTTTAAAAGGCTTATAATAGAGAGATAAATATCATTGAAAAAAAACAATTCAAACTGGTTATTCTTTAATACGTTGTTTTCCAGACTCTTTTCATACCTTTGTATCAGTGCGCTTTTCATAACGTCCCCTTTGACCGGCATGAGTGCCGAAATAGCGGAAAAGAAACTTACACTTTCCAGCTGTATAGAAATAGCACTGAAAAATGCAACTTCACTAAAAAAATCCGAATCAAGCCTGAAGCTCCAAGCTGCTGATGTGCTGAAAAGTTACGGTGGTTTTTTGCCAAAGGTCTCTGTGGCCATAGGCTATATGCCCAATGTGCTCCGTCGTTCCTACTCGCAAATCTACCTCGGAGATAACATATCCAAAATCAAAACAGAAAGTGAATCGGTTGATCTCACATTGACGACCTCCCTGAACCTCTTCAATGGTTTCCGTGATTATGCCGCATTACAATCTTCATTAAATAAAAAACGGGCAGCAGAATACTCTCTTTCACGTGCGTTGCAGGCCGTAGCTTATGATGTAACGCAAGCCTACTACCAGACTCTGCTTGACCAGCAGCTTCTTGATATTTCAAAGGAAAACCTCATATCAGTTCAAGATCAGCTAACACTTACCGACAAGCAGTTTCAGGTCGGCTTGAAATCCATGATAGATCGCGACCAGCAACAAGCTGAAGCTGCACAGAGCGGACTTTCGGTCATCAAGGCGGAAACTCGTATGCAACACAGCATGTTCGAACTGTTACGCCGGCTGAAAATTGATCCCATGACAAAAATTTCACTTGAACCATCTCCAGATGAACTGAAGCCGACTTTTACCAGAAAATCCGATATAGACAGCCTTGTTACCAGTGCTCTTGCGCGGCGCAGTGACTTAAAAAGCAAAGGGTTTGAAAGCTCGGCATCAAAATGGCAGATCACTGAATCCCGTTCAGCATGGTACCCGCACCTTGACCTGAACGTTAATGCCAGCACTTCAGGAACCGCATCCCTGAACCAAACCATAAGTGGTATCCCTCCAATCGAATACTCCTTTCCCCCACTTTCGGATCAACTTAGAAATTCAATAAGTTATTCAGTAGGCTTGAACCTTACGTGGTCAATTTTTGACGGTTTCCAGACTCACTACAATGTTCAGGCATCAAAAATCAATCATTTCAACCAGCAACTTGATTATGAGGATCTGAAAAACAACATTATTATCGATATCCAACAGGCAGTAAAAGAGTATACGTCGGCATTCATGCAAATAGAGGCTTCTCAAGCCAGCCTGACGGCTGCGCAATCGGCCTATAATGGTGTCAAGAGAAAATATGAACTCGGAGCTGCAAGCTTTGTTGAGCTAAGCACCGCTCGGGCTACACTTTTCAATGCCCGATCTAACCTTTCTCAGGCGATCTATAATCTGGCACTTCAAAAAAATGTTCTTGATTTCACAACTGGCAATTTACCCTAACCAAAGCAAACAGAACCAAGTATAGTATTCCAATGAGCAAACAAAAATCCCTTCGGAAACGAAAAATATTACTGATAACACTTGCAGCACTCCTTGTGGCTGCTGGAGTAACGTTTGCACTGCTCCGATTACGCGAAAAACCTGTGGAAGTGACAACCGAAAAAGCATTTATAAAAGAAGTTGTACATGTTATTACAGCAACAGGAAAAATTGAACCGGAACTTGTTGTAGCCATGTCACCTGACGTTTCAGGTGAAATCATCGAACTTCCTGTCAAAGATGGTCAGAATGTCAAAAAAGGTGATCTTCTTTTCAAAATTCAGCCCGACCTCTACATCAATCAAGTGGAACAAAGCCTCGCGCAACTGAATGCGGCAAAATCACAAAGCCTTGAAGCCCAATCAAAAAAGCTCAAGGCAGAAGATGATTATCGTAAAGCGTCGCTTCTGTACAAAGAAAAACTGATTTCCGAATCAGATTTCATTATGTCAAAAACCAATGCACAATCAGCACAAGCGGCGCATCAGTCCTCGGTCTATGCTATTGCCCAAAGTAAAAGCCTGCTTGAACAAAACCAGGATCGGCTAAAAAAAAGCGTAGTACGCTCCCCGATTGACGGCTCCATTATTGCTCTTAACAGCAAACCCGGTGAAAGAGTTGTCGGTACTGGCCAGTTTCCAGGCACCGAAGTGCTAAGGTTAGCAAATCTTGACAATATGCAGGTGGTTGTAGAGGTCAACGAAAACGATATCGTCAATGTCAAAAACGGCGATCCCGTTTCAATTACAGTTGATGCTTATGGAGACCGGGTCTTCAAAGGCATTGTTCGTGAAATATCCAATTCAGCTATTTCCAAAGCCGCTGGCACTCAGGAAGAGGTCACAAATTTTTCGGTAAAAATCAGCATTTTGAATCATGACCGTCTTTTGAAACCCGGCATGAGCGCCACTGCTGAGATTGAATCACAACGAATAAAAAACGCACTTGTTGTGCCGATTCAAAGCGTAACAACAAGAAGTGATCCAAGAAAACCGGAAAATGCAAAGCACGAAGGAAATACCGTAATTACGATCTCAAAAAGCAAAGCTGCCGAAAGCCAGCAGGGTGTTTTTGTTGTCAAAGCAGGGAAGGCGTCATTCCGTCCGGTTAAAACAGGCACAACTGACAATACCCATATTATTATCATTGAAGGGCTCAAAAAAGGAGAAGAGGTTGTTTCAGGGAGTTACACAGCCATTACCAGCCAACTCAAGGAAGGTAGCGCTGTCAATAAGCAGCAACAATAACCCGTGGCACAAACATCTTCCATAATCAAAATGCAGTCGCTCTGCAAATTCTATGAAATGGGCGACCAGGTTGTAAAAGCACTTGATTCGATCAACCTCGACTTCAAGCTTAACGACTATGCTGCAATCATGGGGCCTTCCGGCAGCGGAAAATCAACACTCATGAATATCATCGGCTGCCTTGATACCCCCACATCAGGCATCTATGAACTGAACGGTCAACAAGTTGCCGACATGGATGAGGATGAATTAGCCCGTATCAGGAATAAAGAGATCGGCTTCGTTTTTCAAACCTTCAATCTTCTTCCCCGCCTCAACTGCCTTCGCAATGTAGAACTGCCTCTGATTTATGCCGGAATTTCCCCGGCAGAACGAGAAGAACGTGCAAAGGCAGCACTTATCAATGTAGGACTTGGTGACAGAATAACACATAAACCATCGGAACTTTCCGGTGGCCAGATCCAGCGTGTTGCTATCGCCAGAGCACTCATCAACAAGCCATCAATCATTCTGGCCGACGAACCTACAGGAAACCTCGACACCGCAACCAGTCAGGAAATCATGAAGATCTTCGGTGCGCTTTCTGATGCGGGCAACACCATCATCCTCATCACGCATGAAGAGGACATTGCCAAATACACTCGCCGTATCATCCGGCTCAGAGATGGCAAAATTGAAAGCGACACCCGTCAATGAATCAAAGTTACCGACAGTTCCACTATGAAAGTTCGGAGAGCCTCAAAATGGCTCTATTCCAGATCAAAGCAAATAAAACACGCTCTTTTCTTACCGCGCTTGGCGTTATTATCGGTATTGTCGCCATTACCATGATGGGAACAGCAATCAACGGCATCGACCGTGGATTTGCAAAAAGCCTCGCCATGATCGGCTACGACGTTATTTATGTACAAAAATCATCGTGGACAACCATGGGTCAATGGTGGCTTTACAGAAACCGTCCCGACCTTAAAACAGAGTATGCCGATCAGGTAAACAGAATCATTGCCGACAACCCTCGCTCCGAACTGCTCATTGCTGTTCCGCAAATGTCCACCTATCAGGCAACAGCAAAATACCGGGATCGGAACCTTGAACAGGTTTTTTCCCTCGGCACTACGCACGACTACCCGCAAACCGCATCCGGCGCACTTTCCGCCGGGCGTTTTTTTACACTCAAAGAATCCACGGGAAGTGAAATGGTCTGTGTCATAGGGGACGATATTGCTACCGGTCTTTTTCCAAATGAACCAGCTATCGACAAATCCATTCAGCTCAAAGGCCGCAAATGCCGTATTATCGGAATTTTTAAAAAACAAGGAAAATTCCTCGGCCTTTTCAGTTTTGACAACCAGATCATCATTCCACTCGGTGCCTTCGAAAGAATCTACGGCAAAAACATGTTCATCAGCATCAGGGTCAAAATTAAAAATCAGGCACATGTTGAACAAGCAAAGGAGGAACTACTCGGACTGATGCGCAGAATTCGCAGAATTCCCGCTGGCAAGGAAGAAAATTTTTCAATCAACGAACAACAAGCATTTAAAAGCCAGCTGGATCCAATCAAAAACGGCATTGCGATTGCCGGTATTTTCATTACAGGCATGTCACTTTTTGTTGGCGCTATCGGAATCATGAACATCACCTTCGTCAGTGTTAAGGAACGAACCCGGGAAATAGGGCTACGCAAGGCACTCGGAGCCAGAAGGCAGACCATTCTTTTGCAGTTTCTCATAGAATCGGTTATGATCTGCCTTATCGGAGGAATTGTCGGGCTCGGCACTTCCCTTCTGATAACTTTTGCAATTGAAAGCATCATGCCTGATTTTCCTGTAGAATTCTCTTTTGGCCTTGTTATGGCAAGTCTTGCTGTTTCTGTAATTACCGGTATCACATCAGGTATTGCTCCGGCAGTTACAGCATCAAAACTTGATCCGGCAGATTCTCTACGGTATGAATAGGAGTCCTTATGCTGCTGCGTGAAACGATAACCCAGGCGATCTATTCGCTGACCGTCAACAAACTCCGCTCATGGCTCACCATTATGGGAGTTGCCGTAGGAGTATTCTCCATCATTGCTGTCATGACTGCCCTTGATGCTATTGATAAAAGCGTTGAATCAGGTCTCACAAGCCTGGGTGCCAACACTTTCGAGATACAAAAAAATCCCGCCGTCACTTTCGGCAGCGGCCACAGCCGAAACATCTATGCCAACAGGAAAGATATAACCTATAAACAGGCTATCGTATTCCGCAAAAGCATAGCAGCATACGCTCGCAATATTGGCTTCACCATTTCCAGCAAGGGGGGGATTGCTAAATATGCTAACCGTACCACCAATCCAGACGTAACCATAAACGGCGGTGATGAAAAATTTTTTGCATCCAATGGATATACAATTGCAGCAGGCCGCAATCTGTTAGAAAGCGATATCCGATCTGCAACAAACAACGCAGTCATAGGAAGCGAACTTGCCGAAACCCTTTTTCCATCGGGCGAAAACCCGCTGAACAAACTTATCAAAGTAAACAACGAAGTATATACGATATCTGGAATATTTGAAAAAAAAGGCGCCGCTTTCGGCCAGAGCCAAGATAACTTTATCCTTATTCCAATAACACGCTACCTCGACCATATCAACGAAAAAAGCAGTCTGGGCATCACTGTTGAAGCTCTCTCACGCAAAGAATATCAACAAACCATTGGTCGGGCAATTGGTGCAATGAGACTTGCCAGAGGGCTGACCGTCAAAGATACTAACGACTTCGAAATCAGAACCAACGAATCACTCATCAACTCATTCCGCGATATAAAGCGGGCAATCAGCACTGGCGCGTTCATCATAAGCTTTATGGCCCTCCTCACGGCCGGTGTAGGCATCATGAACATTATGCTGGTCAGCGTTACTGAAAGAACAAGAGAAATCGGAATAAGAAAATCAATCGGAGCTCCCCGTACCACCATTCTTCGCCAGTTTCTTTTTGAAGCACTCTTTCTTTCAATTGCGGGTGGAATCATCGGCATTATTGCGGGAATCTCAGCAGGCAATGTCGTTGCCCTTAAATTCAATCTCCCGCCGATACTTCCCCTGCTCTGGATAATAGTCTCTATGGTGGTATGCTCAGCAATCGGCATGGCTTTCGGGCTTTTTCCTGCATGGAAAGCAGCAAACCTCAACCCGGTGGAAGCCCTCCGGCCAAAATAGAGGCATTCCCACACCATACTCCTTGATAACCCGAAGCGCCCTGAACCCATCTGCTACGGATCGCAATAGCTGGCAAACAAAAAAGTATGATAATCAGCAATCCCGCCGTGTTCATTCAGCATGAACAGGATATTCAGTTTCACTTATTGTGTTGCTTTATCCATGCGGCATATCTGTCCATCCATGCCTGAATGAATTGCCTGCTCCCTGCCCCAATATTGCCATTCTCATCAAACAAACCATCCTTTGCATGGATGAACGCTTCAGGCTGCCCAAGCGTCGGCACATCAAGAAATGAAAGAATGTTGCGAAGATGCTGCTGCGCCAAAGCTGTTCCAATGGCACCAATCGAAACTCCCAGAATTCCTGCAGGCTTACCAGTCCATACACACTGCCCATAAGGACGCGATGCGTGGTCAATCGCATTCTTCAGTACGCCAGGTATCGAACGATTGTATTCAGGGGTAACAAAAATCAGCCCGTGTGCCGCACTTATCGCCCCTTTCAGCCGTTTAACAGATTCGCTCGGGTTCGCCTCCTCATCCTGATTGTACAGCGGCAAATCACCAATCGGTACCTGATTGAAGGAGAACTCAGGCGGAGCCAGTTTGACTATGGCATTCGCAAGCTGGAGATTGAATGACTCCTTTCTGATACTGCCGATAAAAACAGCGATGTTGTATTGATCCATAATAATGTTCATGTAAAGTTATCTTGTCATTTTTTTCACCCAACCCGTACCGAAAGCATTGAGAGCGCCCCACCTTCAATGCCCTTGACAGGAAAAGTAATCTCCTCATTTTTTCTTCGTAAACCCAACACATAGAGTAACGGCAAAAAGTGGTCAGGCGTTGGAACGGAAAGTTGGGCATCATTTCCCATTTTCCTGTAATTGACAAGCTGATATTCTTTACCCTCAAGCATAAGTTTCCTGGCCTCTTCCTCAAATCGAACCGCCCAGTCGAACGGCTGGGCTTTCTCATGACCCCACAGATAGGCATGAAGATTATGAACAAGATTGCCGCTTCCAACAATCAGGACACCTTCATCACGAAGTTTCTGCAAACGCGAACCAATCTCATAATGAAATTCCGGCTCCATCGTTTCATCAATACTCAGCTGAACAATTGGAATACCCGCCTCCGGAAACACATGGCAGAGTACCGCCCACGTCCCATGATCAAAACCTCGAGAGTCATCACGTTGCACCTCAACAGGTAAAAGCAGTTTCCGGATACTCTCTGCAAGTTCCGGATCCCCCGGAGCCGGATACGTTACCTCATAGAGCTCCCGAGGAAAACCGCCAAAATCATGTATGGTATCAGGAAAAACACTTCCTGTAACCGCCGTATAAGGAATATACCAGTGTGCCGATATGGCAAGTATCGCCTTCGGGCGCGGTATGCTTAAACCAAACCGCCGCCAACTCTCAGTATAGACGTTTGATTGAAGCGCATTCATCGGATTGCCATGCCCTAAAAAAACAGCCGGCATTACCATACCCATTACAATCCCCTCCCTCGTTATTACATAAAAACAAATACATCAATCCTTTTACTGAACTCAACCTTCATTAACCGCATGGTAAGAAGATAAATAAAAGGGCATCTCGAAAAAGTCATTTTCTGAAAGTCATTACAGCCGTCGCAGCCAGAAGTAGCCGAAAAATGTTCAGCTTGACGAGCGGATCTTTGAACTCTTTTTATTAATCAGCTTCTTTGTATCTTGGCAAGCAGTTATGCTGCACTCAGCAAACAACAACAATTGACTCTGAATCACGACATCACACCTTCTCAGAAAAACGCATTCAGGTTCTGACATTAGATTGTTGCAGCACTTGATTCATAAAGATATTTGAACTACGCACAAAGCAGTAACGTATTTTTTTTACAACACACTGTAACAGTATGACACTGGAAGCAGAAAGCCGGAAGCAAATAATGGACTTAATAAAGGAAACCGCAAAACGGAAAACATTTGCCATCATCAGCCACCCTGATGCAGGAAAAACCACACTGACCGAAAAATTTCTGCTTTTTGGAGGTGCTATCCAGACTGCCGGAGCAGTAAAAAGCAACAAAATCCGAAAAACAGCCACCAGTGATTTCATGGAAATCGAAAAGCAGCGTGGAATATCGGTTGCCACATCGGTCATGGGCTTTGAATATGCAGGAAAAAGAATCAATATTCTCGATACCCCCGGCCACAAAGACTTTGCAGAAGATACCTACCGAACCCTGACAGCGGTAGACAGCGTTATTCTTGTCGTTGACTGTGTCAAAGGCGTTGAGGAACAGACAGAAAAGTTAATGGAGGTCTGCCGTATGCGGCACACTCCCGTTATTATTTTTATCAACAAGATGGACCGTGAAGGAAAAAATACCTTCGAACTGCTTGACGAACTTGAAGCAAAGCTGCAAATAAGTGTCAGGCCGCTTACCTGGCCGATCAGCCAGGGGCAAAGCTTTAAAGGAGTATACAATCTCTACAAAAAAGGGCTTAACCTTTTCGAAGCCAATACCACTAAAATCAGTGAAAGCATTATCAGAATCAATGACCTGAACGACCCTGTTCTGGAAAAATGGATTTCGGAAAGCTTCAGCAAAAAACTCCGTGAAGACATCGCCCTGATTGAAGGTGTCTATGAGCCGTTCGATGTGGATATCTACCGCGATGGCTTGCTCGCTCCGGTTTTTTTCGGCAGTGCTATTAATAATTTCGGCGTTAAAGAGCTGCTGGAAACATTCCTGACTGTTGCACCAAGTCCCAGTGAACGGGATGCAGCCGAACGAACCGTCAACGCTTCGGAAGAGACAATGAGTGGATTTGTATTTAAAATACACGCTAATCTTGACCCGAACCATAGAGACCGCACAGCTTTTTTCCGAATCTGCTCAGGCAGGTTTGAACGCAACAAATTTTATTACCATACCCGACTGCAAAAAAAAATCAGGTTTTCAAACCCGACTCAATTCATGGCCAATGAAAAAAATATTATCGACGACGCATGGCCAGGAGACGTCATCGGCCTCTACGACAACGGCTCATTGAAAATCGGCGATACTCTCACTGAAGGAGAAACACTTCACTTCCGAGGAATACCAAGCTTTTCACCTGAGATTTTCAAAGCGCTCGAAAACCGCGACCCCATGAAGTCGAAACAGCTCGACAAAGGAATACGCCAGCTCACTGAGGAAGGAATTGCCCAGCTGTTCATACAACACGGCAGCCGCAAAATTATCGGAACAGTTGGTGAATTACAGTTCGACGTCATAAAATTCCGTCTGGAGCACGAATATGGCGCCCAATGTGATTTCACACCGCTGAGATTCCACAAGGCATTCTGGATAACCGGCAACAACAAAGAGATGCTTGAAGAATTTCTTCGACGTAAATGGAGCGCTATAGCACTCGACAGGGAAAATCATCCGGTTTTTTTTGCCGAAAGCGAATGGATGCTGAAAGTAGCGAAAGAGGACTACCCCGATCTGGAATTCCATACAACATCAGAATTCAAAACCGAAGGTGCACAATAAGCTGCGGTGAGTTAACCGTGGAAAACAGTTCAGATGGACTCTTTACTATACCAGCAATTTATCTTGGTTAATGGAGACGCTTTGTCACCTGATAAGAACACCTGGTGTGGTTAATACCATCAATAACATAAACCTTGAATTTGTCGGGAAGTTGAACAGGTATATCTGTTTTATCGCGCACAATATAGACTGGTGCACCCCAGATTGTCTTTTGAGGAGCAACTTGCTCTTCGCGCCTGAACGTCTCTATACCAAATATGGTACGAACTGCAGCACCACGAGTTTCATAAGCAGGAGCAGGCTCTCTGTAATTGCCTCCTTTGGTTCTGAAAAGCTCTTTTCCTGATTCATCAATAATGACATATGTCCAGTTGGTTCCATTTGCCATTTCCCATGTGGCGCCAAGTAACTCAGCATCAAGCATCCCGCCCTTTGGAACTGCCGCAAGTAAAGCAGCTTCCTGATCAGCTGAAAGTAATTCATTTTTTGCCTGCTCTTGAACTGCTTCATACCGCTCTTCGTAAGAATAATAATCGAAGCTGCTGACCCTTGCATTATCTTCCAGGGTTTCAGCCCTGTAACTCACAACATCACTCTTCGCAACCGCAACACGTGCAGCCAAAACTGCCATCAGCACAATAAACAATACCCTGATCTTCATACTCTTTCCATTGTCAACAGTTTAAAAAAAACTCATAACACAAAAACTTACGAAACATCCGCTCTACAAAAAAGCCTCGGGTTAAGGTTGTTACCACATGAGCTTACATACTGCACCGTATGCCGGCAAGTAAATTGCTGCTGGATAAAATAAAACTATTTCCCTTTATGTCCGTTACACTTGCCGGGTTAAAGTACCGATAACCAAGATCAACTATAACCATTTTTGATGCTTTTATACCAATCCCCGCCCCAATCTGCCAGGCAACAGCATCATAACGCTGCCATTATATGTTGATTTAACGAAAAATTGCCACCATTTGTTCATTCACGTCTCAAAAAAACATTCCGAAAAATTTGTTACCTAATGGTTGTAGATTGAGTTCTGAAATATTCAAGAGTTTCGAAAATGAATGTGCATAGAAAAAACAGGTTGAGCCTTTCCGTTGCATGAACTTGCAGTTACCAACGTAAACTGCCCTTTATTGGTCTAAAGGGTGAAAGCCTTTAAAACAAGGTTTACATCAATTTTCTTAATCAGCAGAGGCTACAGAATGAAACATGCCAAAGTATTATGTTTGATGACCGTAGCAGCATGTGTGCTCATATTTTTTACTTCGGCACTGGCTGACGAGCCTCAGGTCAAATCTGTAAACCCTATTATGAAGCCTCAGGTAACCTTTGTGGAGCTTGGCTCAAAAAGCTGCATTCCCTGTAAGCTGATGCAACCAGTAATGCGTTCCGTTGAAAGCAAATATGGATGGCAGCTGAAGGTTGTTTTTTATGATGTGTCCAGTACTGAACATCGCCATTACGCAAAACTGTATTCCATCAGGATAATCCCGACCCAGGTTTTTATGGATGGCAATGGCAAGGAATTTTTTCGACACGAAGGATTTTTCTCTGAAAAAGAGATTGATACGCTCCTGAAGCAACACGGTATAATGCCGCTGAAATAAATGACTGAAAAATATGCTTGACTCTCTTTTTGCCGGCTTGACCATGGCTCTCAGCCAGAGTTATCTCGTTGCTCTTGCCGCTTCATTCACCTGGGGAATACTGAGCGTTTTGCTAAGCCCCTGCCATCTTTCCGGTATTCCGCTTGTTATCGGCTATATCAGCAGCAATGGCCGGATAAAAGCACAACGAACACTCTTTCTTTCCCTGCTTTTTGCAGCTGGCAGTTTGTTTACTATTACAGTTCTTGGAATCATCACAGCCTCAATGGGCAGAATGCTGGGCGATACCGGCAAGGTGGGCAGCTATGTTATTGCCGGAGTATTTATCATGATGGGGCTTTATCTTCTGGAGATCATCAAGTTAAAATGGAATGGAATTGCTCTTGCCGACGAGCAGCGTGGCGGACTGTGGGGGGCTTTTTTGCTGGGTCTTCTTTTTGGTATAGGGCTTGGTCCATGCACCTTTGCTTTTCTTGCACCCGTTCTCGGGGTTGTGTTCAATATGGCATCTGAGAACTGGCTTAAAGCAGTGCTGCTTATTGGAGCTTTTGGCATCGCTCATGCAACAGTCATGGCTTTTGCCGGCAGTATGATCACTCTGGTGCAACACTACCTTGACTGGTCAGGCAAATCAATCGTCATGATCTCTATCAAGCGAGGAACCGGTCTGCTGCTGCTCATTACCGGCTTCTATTTTGCAGCAAATCTCGTTATGGGCAACTGAACACGACATCAATCTTCTGCAACTGGCTCGGACTATGCAGAATAGCCGTGCAAATGAACAACATCCAGAACAATAAAGCCCTTTCAACGGCTGATAATCTTGTTGTTTCTTCTTGTCATCCTTGTTGCCGGCAAGCCTCAAAAACCGAGCAGACCTTTTACATTATCGAACTGATTGCTTTTTACCAGAATGGCAAACAGGATGAACAATACTATGCCGAGCAGCCATTCTGCTACAACACATATGTAAAATGCACGATCGCTCCGATCAAACCACTCCTTCTTGAACCTGATGCTGAGCAATACGGACATGCTGAAAAAGAGAGCATGACCTAATCGGGTAAAAAAGGGAATCAGTTCCGAAATGTCATCGTGCTTATAAACGGTATAGCGAATATTCAACCTTTTTCTTTGTCGAAGAGCTTCAGGGTTGGCAAGTTGCTTTTTCTCTTCATCGCTCAGCGATTTATCCATAAGCACTGCAACACGGTGATAAAAACGCATATACCAGAGAAGAGAGAACGGCAAAACAACAATAACAAACCCTATAAGTAAAAATTGCCACGGCTTGTACCCCCACCCGAAGGTCCACTTATATATCCACCATACCAACCACGAGAAACCACTAAGAGATTCAAGTCTTTTTTCTGCCAGCTCATACATTACAGCATCGGCAGAATTTTTGTCATTCTGTGCCAGATAGTTATCCCGCAACCGTTCATAGAAAATTTTCGTTAACTTATATTGCTCCTGAGTCATGACCATAGCAAGGCTATCCCGTTGCGCTATGATATGTGCCAATCGAGTTTCGGTATTCTTTGTTTTTTGCTTAGTCGATTCAAGTTTATAGAACTTGAATTCATTATTTTTCTCATTCAACTTAAAAAAACTAGGGAAACTTTCTTTGTTAATCTCTAAACGACCTTGCAACGTTGTCCAGTCTGCATGGAATGTGCCATTCGGAAAAAAAGTGTTATGATCAATAAGTATTGTGGCTTTTTCTAAATATGTTCTTCTTAGATCAACCCCCTTTTCGAATTTTGTACCAGAAAAATTGACCGATTTCTCAAATTTGATATTTTCGAGATTAACCCCATCCTTGAACGTTGTACCAGAAAAATCGACTAATTTCTCAAATCTGACATCTTTGAGATTAACCTCATCCTTGAACGTTGATTCCGTGAAATCAGCAGCTCCTTTGAACGTTGAGCCCGTGAAATCAGCATCTCTTGTAAACGTTAATTGCCTGAAATCAACATTTCCTGTGAACGTTGAGCTCGTGAAATTAGCCGCTCCTTTGAATTTTGAGCCCGTGAAATAAGCATCTCTTGGAAACGTTAATAGCCTGAAATCAGCCGTTCCTTTGAACGTTGAGCCCGAGAAATAAGCATCTCCAGTAAACTTTAAGCCCGTGAAATCAACATTTCCTGTGAACGTTGACTCCCTGAAATCAACATTTCCTTTGAACGTTGAGTCCGTGAAATAAACATTTCCTTTGAATTTTGAGCCCGTGAAATCAGCCGCTCCTTTGAATTTTGAGCCCGTGAAATCAGCCGCTCCTTTGAACGTTGAGCCCGTGAAATCAGCCGGTTGAGTAAAATTAAGAGGTACTTGATCCATCCATGGTTCTTTCCTCGAAGCATCAGACTTCCCGCCATATGGCCATTCGGTCGGGTTGTTGGCGTAAACGACAAGGCTCGGAAAGAGAATAAGTTGTAGCAACAGGGTTATTGCCGAGAAATATTTGGTACAGTTACCGATAAACAGGTGCACTCTATTTATTAATGAGTGCTTCATTGTTTCTTTGTTCATGTTTCAGGGGCAGGTGAACAGTTCATCAATTTTCTGCATCTGGGCATGGGTGAAGCAGAGTATGCGGACTACTCTGGGAATGTGCTGTAATTCAGCCAATACCAGCGGTCGGTCGGCTTTTTTGCGCTCTTTGAGGAATTTGTCGAGCACCTGATAGCCGCCGATGACAAACTCCCATGCTTCCGTTGGTACATTATTGAAATACTGCGTGGTATTAATGTATAATGTTTTTGACTCGGAGTTGTAGGCAACCTTTGTCACCTTGTTGTCGCCCTCCCCCTGGAAGGTAACCACTACTCCATCAGGAATAATTTTCATGGTATGCGCCTGCACCAGTTCCCAGCCGAGTGAGGAGAGCGCTTCAAACTGCTGGCTATCGTCCACAAACGGAATACGCGGAAAATCAATTTTCAGGAACTCCTGATACCGCTTACGAAAGGTTGGGCTGTGCAGAACGGCGTACATATAGCCCAACACCTGTTCAGCAGTAAATTTTTGGCCGTATTTATTGTCGAGCCATTGGCGAAACGCAGGTCTGAAATTTTCCTGCTTTTCTTTGGGAGCAAACATATTGACTTGACCTTTATCGGAAGAAGGGTATAAATAAAGAGGTGCTATATATCCAAGTTCCTTCGAATTAATGGACACGTAACAACGTTCACAAATTTTATCAGTAACGAGGATATGTTTCCATTCAGTCATAACAAGTTGACGACAAAAAACCAAACCATACTGTTCAGATTCTTCTGCTAAATAGCGCATGATTTCCCAAGCTGGCCGACTTGTAAAACCAACGCTATAATAAATTTTTCGTGTATCAAAAGGTCTGTAAAGGATGGGTTGAATACAAGCATTATCAAACTTGTTGTTTTTCAATCGTTCCAGAAGAGGGTAACTACTGGAATTTTCAATGTTGTATTTGTTTTTGAACTCAGCATCATAGTGCCCGTCAAAAGCCTTTCGTACATGTTCAGCCAATTTCTCAGCATTATGGTTAATGAGAAGTTTGTCACGATCAGTCTGTATGCCACCACCATATTCAATGTATATATCCGTCACGCCCCAAAAATCACCATAAGCCTCAAGGCGCTCAGCGAAATCATCACCTGACGGCACAAAAAAGCTTAATGGCTCGGTAAAACGCTTTGCCCACCGCGTCGTTGCAAATTGTTTGTTGAATGCAGCAACATCCAGCGGCTCGAACAGGTGCATGTCGCCCTCCGCAAGCTGTTTGTACTTATCCAGCCGTTTGGAGGATTTTATGGCAGCGTAGTAAATTTTGCAATGTTTCGGCTTTGCTTCGGTCTTGACGAAAAATGCAATGCAGGTGCCGACCCGGATATCGAACACGTTGGCATCCTGCCTGCCGTCCGGCGCCTGTTCACCAATCAGGCTGTTGCCATGCAGGTTCAGAATATAGATGGCGCTGAAATCCTGCATCAACCGGTTGCGCATCTGGCGCAGGGTAACGGCATTGAGGTAGGAGTTGTTGGTAATGATGCCAATGACTCCTCGCTCTATTGTTTCCATTTTATGGTGCGCAAAACGGATGAACTTGACGTAATCGTCCCAGTTCATCTTTTTTTCATCCTTGGGTGCATAAGCTTCTTTCACCAGCTCGTCAATCGGCCCGCTGTTTTTCGACTTGACGTTATAGGGTGGATTGCCGACAATGACGCGGATGGGCATCTCCTTCACCTTGTGGGCGGCCTCGCTTTCGGCTTTCAATGTCTGCATGAAAGGGATATGGTACTGCTTGTTGTGCGGTTTCATATCCAGCGTGTTCGTTAAATATATCTTGAGCGGCTTTTCAATTCTGAACCCTTTGTCTTTCAGAAATTGCGACAGTTTCAGATGGGCGATGGTATAGGGGGCAATCAGATATTCAAATCCATAGAAGTTTTTCAGCACATGGTCTTTGACAAGGAGGTTTTGCATTGCCTTGCTGCCGGCAATGTCAGGCTCTTCAAACATCTGCATGAGCGCTTCAAGGATGAAGGTACCGGTTCCTGTGGCAAAATCGAGCAACTGCACCTGCTGCTCGTCGGCCAGCCCTTCAGCGATTCCGAAATCATGCTTCAGTATATGGTTGACGCCGCGAATGATGAAATTCACAACCGGCGGCGGAGTATAATAGACTCCCCTGCTCTCCTTCATGCGTGCATCGTATGCCTGCAGGAAGTGTTCGTAAAAATAGATATAGGGGTCGCGCTCGAATAACCGCGCTTCATCGTCCGGCAGGTTCAGACGGGTATTGAATGAAAGGTCACTGGTAATTTCGCTGAGATCCAGGTAGTTCATCATACCCAGAATTTCTTCTACCCGATAACGGATTGGATTATACTGTTCGTCGTCCAGTGCTTTCAGAAAATTTGCCAGCGCCTTGATAAGGCCGAAATTCTGCGGAATAAATCTCTGGACGTTATCGAGATCGATAATGGTGTTTTCAGGGTGAACATTGAGTTTTGCAAGAAAGAGACTGTATCCGAGGTTTTGGGCGAAGGCATCGGCAAAAACATCGGGGGTCAGTTCGCTGTCCACATATTCCTGAAATGCTCCAAATATATCCCATAATGGGCTTTGTTCTCCGGCTCTCTTCTGCCGCTCCATTTCCTGCACAAGAAAGTCGCGGAGATCGTGGCAGCGCAGGGCAAGCTGTTCGGCCAGCTCCTTTTTGCGGCTGATCCCCCTCGGTTCCTGCGATAAAAAAGCCGTCAGCAACACCTGCAGATCGGCAACGCCTCTGGCATCCGGCTGAGCCTTGTGCTTGATATCGTCAAGCGTGCCAAGGCTGGCCTGGTGGGTAACAGTGCCCTCTTTTACCAGCAACCAGTTGTGATAATTGGTCAGAATGATGTTTTCACTGCGTTTGCGGTATTTTTTGACCTGCTGGCTGTGAACCAGAGCGTTAATATCGGCACCGATGGATTTGTTTTCGAGCAAACCGACGGTGCCCAGCTTTTTGTTGTCGATGAATGAAAAATCCGGCACACCAAGCTGGTGCTGACCGTCTTTGACTTCGTGGCGAGGCTCAATGTTGTCCTGAAACTCCGAGCACGCTTCGCGCAGAAAATTCTGCAGATCGGTGCGGTAGGTGTGTTCGTTGTCTGTTCTGGCATTGTAATTCCATAACGCCTTGAAATAGTGCTGAACTGCTGTCTGGTATCGGGGGTATGTCATTGTGGTTGTTTCAACTCCATTTCAATTGGCATTTTAAGCGGAAAGGCATAGGGCATTCACTCTCTGAATCATAGGATACAGGGTGGTGTCGGTTTTTCTCTGTATTTTCAGAATAACGAATAAGTTACTTATTCCTGAGCGTATTTAATACCTTGTCAATGCTTTGGGCATGTATTACCGTGGATAATGCTCGTTTCATTCTTTCCGGTCGCTTTATTGCTCAACATCCCAATTTGCCGGCTTGCAATTTCGACTGTTATTAACTTTCCCTGCATAGTATGGCAGTAACACTTTTTTTTTTATTTTATAAATTGATCATTTTTCAATTGTAATGAATTAACTGAGATTATCATTTTGGAGCAACACACCTATAATAAGTGTCCGGTCTGCGGTTATCCCCTCACCCTGCAGAGTGCGGTATGCCCTCGATGCGGTAATGATATATTTGAAGAAATATCCGCCCTTGACGAGCAATCTGAAGAGCTGTACCGACAGAATATAGATGGAAAAAAAGCTGAATGGTTTACCCGTTGCCTTACAGAAAAACTGAATTGCAGTCCGAACTACCCGGCTGAACATCTTGTTGAGTCACCTGTTGAGCCTGTTCAGAAGAAACGTATTCAGCATCCTTACTACCAGCGCAATGAAATTGAGTACCTTGAAACGATTTCGCGAAAAGAGCTTCTGAAAGATGGGTCTGCAAGAAGAAAGTGGTGGGAAACCATGACTGATGAATGGAAAGAGGTCATTAAAACAACGTTGAAGGTAGTGCGGGAACCATCAGATTCTGAATTGCTGAACTTTTTTGACACAACACATCTGCGGTGTGATAACCGGAGAATTCATGATCTGCTGCCTGTCAGGATGCTTGAAAAGCTCCAGCAGCTCCGGTGTGACGAATCGCCTGTTCAGAATCTTGAACCTCTTGCACATCTCGACAAACTGCAGCGGCTTTACGCTTTTGATTGCGATTTTTCATCGCTTGAACCCCTTCGAAACCTTATAAAACTGAAACTGCTCTGGATATCAAGCACTCAGGTCAGCACTCTTGAGCCAATCAGCGCTCTTCTCAATCTTGAGGAGCTCTATTGTTCGGAAACGCTTATCAATGACCTTTCTCCCCTGAAAAAGCTTATCAATCTTGAGAAATTGAGCTGCTATAAAACCGATGTTTCTTCCCTTGAACCACTTGAAGATCTTGAAAATCTTATTGAACTGGGAATCAACTGTTCAGCCGTTACCGACTTGACTCCACTGTCTTCACTCATAAATCTTGAGTATCTCCGTTGCAACAAAACAGGTATCAATAGTATTGAGCCGCTGAGACCTCTTGAAAGTCTTCGGGAGCTGAGCATAGCAAATACAGCGGTGAGCGTAATAGATGCGCTTGAAGAGCTTGACGGCCTTGAAGAGCTTGACATTTCAAACACTCTTGTTTCATCAATCTATCCGCTGATGCAACTGCAGAATCTTGAAAAAATAGAGCTTTCAACCGGCAACATTCCGCCTGAAGAAATTGAACACTTTATTGAGCTTCACCCTGACTGCGAAGTCATACTCAAAAAGTAATTCAAGGTTGCTCTATCTGAAAAGTCATACGCTTTTTTCACAATGACCACTTCACGATTTGCCTCAATAATCAAGGGGTCTGTGTTTTTGTTGCAAGTTCAGAGCAAGAATACTTTGCTTTGGATAATGCGATTATATTTCGTAGACTTTAAGAGTAACTTTTTTGGTTACCAGTAAACCCCCTCACTACGTTGAAAGAGTTGAGTGCTCTTTTTGATTAAGCAAATCCGTTTTACGGATTAACAGCAATAAAAACCTGACACACAGAACACTCAGTTGTTTTTACTCTCTAAGGGTCTAATTCCCTGAGGCTTTGTTTCGAGAATTCCTTATTCAGAACCTGACGATTTAACAGTAATCTTTCCGATTTATTAAGTGTTGTAATAAAACTGTTTATAGCAACACGGACATTCAACTGTTTCCAACGAAAAAGTTCTATAATGGAAAAAACAAGAGAACCCCCATTTACCGCAAAAGGTCAGCAAATGTGCATAACCGTATGAAATTATGCTCACTGCCGGCAACAACGTTATTTGTGTTTGTTCAAAAAAACTTTCACCTAATAATAAAATAATGGAGCCAATATGAGCCAGATAGTAGAAAGAACAGGAATGGGATGGTTACCTGACTATCCTGATTACAGAGATTACACTGCACAGCAAGATGAAGTTTCCTCAACTCTTAAGCAGTTAGGTCAGAAACATTCTATTAAAGCCATGCGTTCCAAAATCGGAGTTGCTGAACCTGCCGTAAAGATTCCTGCTTCCGTAGATTTGAGGGCATGGTGTTCCCCGATTGAGAACCAGCTTTCACTTGGTTCATGTACAGCCAATGCCGGTGTTGGAATGGTGGAGTATTTTGAAAGGAGAGCATTTGGTAAACATATTGATGCATCCCGACTTTTTCTTTACAAGGCTACTCGAAACCTTTTGCACTGGACGGGAGATACTGGAGCATTTCTTCGCTCTACAATGGGAGCATTAGTGCTTTTTGGCGTGCCGCCGGAAGAGTACTACCCCTATGATATTGCCAGTTTTGATAATGAACCATCAGCTTTCTGTTATGCTTTTGCACAGAGTTTTCAAGCCATAAGTTACTACAGGCTCGATCCAACCGGCACGCCTGCGACTGTTTTATTATCATCGATAAAAACAAATCTCTCTGCCGGCCTTCCATCAATGTTCGGTTTTACAGTCTACAGCTCTTATACACAGGCAGCTACCACCGGAAAAATACCACTGCCAACTGCTGGAGAGAAAATTGTTGGCGGCCATGCTATTATGGCTGTTGGTTATGATGACACCATAAAAATCAAGAACACCGCTGCTGGGGCTTCAGAATCCACAGGCGCACTATTGATTAGGAATTCATGGGGTACTGGTTGGGGCATGAGTGGTTATGGATGGTTACCGTACGATTATGTTCTGAAAGGCTTGGCTGTTGATTGGTGGACGTTGCTGAAAAACGAGTGGGTCGATACTGGTGCATTCAAAGCATAAAGGAGGTTAGTTGCTCAGCTGTTATCGTAAAACGTAACAACTTGAATGCGGCCAATAAATAAGTGAAATAATTCCTGAAAGAGATTTTAAGGGCCTTCATAAGTTAAAACCCACTTA
Source organism: Chlorobiaceae bacterium (assembly GCA_037134935.1). Classification (GTDB taxonomy): domain Bacteria; phylum Bacteroidota; class Chlorobiia; order Chlorobiales; family Chlorobiaceae; genus Chlorobium. The sequence goes on from JBAXLG010000008.1 coordinate 32,397, forward strand.
AGCATTACACAAAAAAAGGCAGTTGTTTTGACTGCCTTTTTTTGTATTAGTGAAAAAACAAAATTTTTCACTTACAGCCCTTTGAATAAAGGCATTGAGTTCATTCTCTAAGCTATCTTATCTGGATTGATCCCTCCGATCCTGTGGACCTCTCTGATCCGGTTGATTCCTGCGATCCTGTGGGGCGCGCTGGTCTGGTTGATCCTTGCGATCCTGTGGGCCGCGCTGGTCTGGTTGATCCCTCCGATCCTGTGGGCCGCGCTGGTCTGGTTGATCCCTCCGATCCTGTGGGCCGCGCTGGTCTGGTTGATCCCTCCGATCCTGTGGGCCTCGATAGTCAGGTTGATCCCTCCGATCCTGTGGGCCTCGATGGTCGGGTTGATCCCTGCGCCCCCTATCATTACGTCGACTCTGTTCTTCCCAGTACCTATGATCATGTCTGCGATACTCATTATCACGGAATCGCCTGATATCATCCCAACGATGTCTTCTGATTGGACGGGGAAGTCTCTGTTCTCGAATTATAACCCAAGGGCCCCGATAATACGAAGAGCTGTACCAGAGACCATTATGGTAGATATAGTACATGTCATCGTAATAAATCATATCATACGGGCTTCCTACAGACACCGAAAAACCTTGACCCTGAAGGTAAACAAAGGTCGGCCGAGTATTGACAACAAAAGCGGGTGCAGGCCTGTTGTTTCCTGTTTTGAGGTGAAGCAAATCACCGATACGTATGTTGACTTCTGCGTTGGCATCAGTATGTGGATTACCGAGCAACATTCCAGCTACTCCTGCTGCAAGCCAGATGCTTTTTTTCATCACCAACCTCCTTATGACGTAGTATTAATGTAAATAAAATAAAAACAGGTTGCGAAGCCGATGTATCCTATTCTTCATAACATCATGCCACCATAACCTTATGAGTTTAGTTCTTCATAATTAAAATATAAAAAACAACGGGATAGCAACGACGCTTTCTTTGTAAACAATATGATCTTGAGGAATTTCTCTGACTCTTTGCCTGTATGAAATTAATACATAGAAAAATTTCTCAGAGGTCTGAAATGTAGTGAAACGCTTTTCCGGTTAAAAAATCTGATTTTACTTTTTGAACTGTGTTCACTGGTATCCGATTGTTGAAAAAGAGTTCAATGTATTCGAACCGACGGTGTCGGGCCTCTTCTTGCGTGCAGCAGGAAAAACTTGCTCTAAATGTTTTGTGTCAATCGGTTCCTTATGGTTTGAATTTGTCGGTAACTTGTATTTTTTAGCAACTTTCGATCGAAATCCAATAGAATGCATCAAAGGGACTGTTCGACTTCTATTTTTGGAGGTGCCCTGTAATCATTTTGAGCTTAACCGTGATTGATTATTTTTTACATGGCCTTATAATAATTTATTGAGACACCCATGAATCAAACGTGGAATAATTCCGAAAAATTCAATCGTGAAGCATCGCAATGGGATGAAGATCCTCGACGAAGGCAACTTGCTATGGCAGTTGCTGAAGCAATCATTGCAAAAACCAACCCAGTGAAAACCATGCATGCCTTGGAAGTAGGATGCGGTACAGGGCTGGTAACTCTTGAAATTGCTCCGCTGGTCAAAAAGGTTATTGCTATTGATACTTCAATGGAAATGCTGAAAATATTGCATGAAAAAATCAGTACTTTCCGGATAGAGAATATTGAAGCGACTTCTGCCTATCCGTCATTACTAAGCACGTTTATGGAACACAAAACATTATTCGACTTGGTCTATAGCAGCATGACCCTTCATCATATCAATGATACTTTCGGATTTCTTAACCAGATTTCGAATCTGCTCGTTCCAGGGGGAGTGATTGCCATTGTTGATCTTGATGTTGAAGATGGTTCGTTTCATGAAGACCAGAAGGAAAAAGTTCATTACGGATTCGATCGGGCAGAACTATCAGCAATGATGCAAGCTGCCGACTTAAAGGAAACATCGTTTGAAACGATCTTCACGTTCAACAAAAAAAACAAACAAGAAAAAAACACTGCATATACAATTTTTCTGGCAACCGCAACAAAAAATTAAAGCTTGTAATACTACCCCTCATTACGATCAATAACCTTGTTACATGTATGACTTTTAATGCTGTTATATTTGATTTGGACGGTACACTGCTCGACACCATTGAAGATCTACTTAACACACTCAACAATGTACTTGCTCAGCATAATTATCCCATCCATACCCTTGAAGAGTGTCGATTTCTGATTGGAAATGGAATGAGGGAGCTAGTCAGAAAAGCACTTCCTGAAACTGCCGCTACACCGGAAACCATTGACCTCCTGCTTCCGGAGTTTATGGCGCATTATGCCGAAAACTGGAATCTCCATTCACGCCCTTATCCCGGTATTGCCAAAATGCTTAATACCTTAACAAAACAGGGCATAAAAAAAGCAATTCTTTCAAACAAAGCTGATCAGTTTACTCAGCTTTGTGCAAATATTCTGCTGCAACAATGGCATTTTGATGTTGTAATGGGTACACAATGCGGGATTGCACATAAACCCGACCCTGCTGGTGCTCTGTTTGTTGCAAAAATGCTGCATACTGACCCTTCTGAAATTCTTTATGTCGGAGACAGTGGTATTGATATGTTAACAGCCTCAAGAGCAGGAATGTACCCTCTTGGTGTACTCTGGGGTTTCAGACCTGAAAGTGAACTTCTTGAGTTTGGAGCAAAAAAACTGATACGGCATCCTGATGAGATAATCAGCATACTGCAAAAGTGTTCGAAACTATAAAATTTCAATACGTCAGCATATAAACAAACAGCGCAGGAATGCCAGCTTGGCATCTTAAACAAGAAGGTGAAGACGGGCAAAAACATAATCAAGAGAATCTTCATTCAGAATAATTCTTGAAAAGCCAGTAGTCCCAAGTTCCAATGGTTGGTTATCGCGATCACTAATAAATTTCCGGCTCTGTTTGCCGTTATACCAGTAAACAAGCCTGATTTTGTTGCCTTCAATTTCCAAGGCAGTGATGCCGCGCTTTCCAATAACACAGCCGGAATTAAAAATGCTGGGAATAGTAATATTATTGTAAAGACCGCTTCGAAGACCGATTTTTTTCCCTTCCTTATAACAAGTCTCCAGCCTTGTTTTCAATGCAACGATTTTCAGCTTAATTGCTAAACGCTGTTCATCTTCGGCAAATGGATATGCCCTGCAAAGTTCCTCAATTCTGTAATTCAAAAAATCCACTTTCGACAACGATTCGAACAATGGCCTGTGGGTATGACCTATAACGGAAACAATCTTTGACTGGTTTGAAAATTCATAAATTGATTTTTCAATTGCAAACCTCCGGCGACTGTTATAAGCGATAGAAAAATTTCTTATGCCGACAGGTTTTGCTATATAGCGAAGAAAAAAAACAATTGCCTTACTGACAAAGGAATAGGTTTCCCATAAAAGCACCGAAGCCTGATGACCATGAAAAAGCAGGATGGTTTCATTGCCATAATGAAATTTCAATGACTCTACAAGCGATGAAGCAAGCAAATACTCCTTCTCTTCAAGCAAATCCGAATCATGGTTCCCATAAGTTTTCCAAAAAAAACCATTTTCCTTGAACTTGAGAAAAAGATTGTAAAATTCACCCCACTCAGCCACAATGCTATCAAGAGAAAACTTCAAAAGCTCTTCCACATCACCATTGAGAACCAGACTGTATTTCTCTGGCAGATAATAACTGCCAAGCATGGTTTTGACCAGTTCAGCGTTTCGCTTGAACTCATCCCGTCTGCCGCCATTTCCCATGTGAAGGTCGCTGAGAATAAGAATTTTTGACGAATGATTAAGCTTTATCGGTCTTGCTTTTTTTAGCAAGTGCTCAAGATAGGGATGTTTTTTATTATGAAAATTCATAGTCTTAGGGTGGTACAATTTCTATTGCGATCAGCAAAATCCCTTGCTGATCGCAATAAAAACATAAATTCTATTTAAGGTAACGCTAAAAAGATTAGCGCCTTCTGTCCTGCTCTATTTTTCCTCTTGCATGTATTTCATTCTTGATATACTCAAATTTATTTATCCTCACAATAATACATGACCCTCTCCCCAAAAAACGGAGAGTTGTAAAGGGAACTTGCTGCATTTTAAGAGGCGGTGTGAAAAACGGTTTCTTAAACTAAAAGGAGAGATGAGCCATAACAGAGCAGGTGAACGAGGAATCACAGACAGTCCAAGCAAAGAGTTCAAGATTGATGCCGTTGAACTGCTAATACTACAATAAAAGACACGCCAGCCAGTTTAGGAATCAGTGCTGACATTCTTGGCCGGTGGAGAAAAAATATTCGGCAACCAAAGAAGATACATTCCAATTGCAGGAGGTATCCGTACTTTTTAGACAAACTCTTGTTGAATACATTTACCCCTGCCAGGGGCAGGAGTTAAGGCAAAAAGGTGTGCCTTATCACAAACTTGATGAAGAAGGATGTATTTATCCGGAAACGGAACGTATAATACAGCAATCGTTAACCTGCCAAACGCAGTAATAACCCCCCGCTACAGCGCTACGGGGGTTATGTATTTCAGGCTATCTGTTCATCAATTTTTTTAGCAATCTGGTTTTTTGGTATAGCTCCAAGCATCTGGTCTGCAACCTGACCATTCTTGAAAATAAGTAAGCTCGGGATACTTCTGATACCATATTTGCCGGCAATTGCAGGATTTTCGTCAACATTGAGTTTTGCAATAACTGCCCGACCTGCATAATCATTCGCAAGTTCTTCAATAATTGGGCCCAACATCTTACATGGGCCACACCATGGAGCCCAAAAATCCACCAGAGCTACTTTATCCGAATCAAGAATCTCGGTTTTGAAATTCTGGTCTGTTGCCACAAGATATTTTCCACTCATTGTACTTTTTTATAAACCAGTTTTAGTTAACGATACTTTCAACCTTCCTGCACTACTACCTACATACTTCTAAATTAACAAAAAAAATAAAATAAAGCATCTCCGTACAAGGTTTCAGAAAATTAACCTTTAGAACATTCCTTCAACTATCCGGAAATACAAACTTTATCAGGACCAAGAATTTTTTCAAGCTTTGCAATGGTACTCTCGGCGGCATCAATAGGTGTATTGCGGGCAAAAACAATGATCCTTTCAATACTTTCCCCCGATTGCACTGTTATTTCAAAATCAACCGGTGTTCCCCCTTTATGTGTATCGAATACTTTTTTGACATGGGCAAGTTTTTCAAGCTGCACCTGATCATCGGCATCAATTTTAAGAATAACTTTTTTGAGAAACGTATTTCTGACCTTTCCTATTGGCACAACCTCCTTGACCAGCAACTTGAGCATTCCGCCATTCACTTCCCCTTCAGCAATCAACATGAGGACTGCTTCCGGTTTTACAAAATGACCGTACTGTTCATAAACACTGGAAAACATGGTAAAATCAGCTTTGCCCGTAAAATCCTCAATACATCCAAACAGCATCTGCTTTCCTTTCTTGTCCTGATAAGGCTTCACCGACACAATAACGCCAATAACCTTATATTGTTTTGATGCTACGACCTCGTTTACATCAAGCTGAAGTGTTGAAAAAGCCTGCCAGTCGCGACGATACGGCGAAAGTGGATGATGGCTCAGGTAAAATCCAACCAGTCGTTTTTCATGCAAAAGTTTTTCGGTTTCAGGCATCGGTTCAGCCTGGTCCATATCAGGATAATGATCTTCCTCAAGCAAAGTACCCTGTTCAACGGAAAAAAATCCGCACTGGCCAAGCGTTATCGAGCGGTTCTGTATCTGACCAAATTTTATTGCCTTATCACTATTGGCAATAAGCCGGGCTCGATGCTGGTCCAACTCATCGAATGCTCCAGAAAGAATAAGGCATTCAAGAGCCTTGCGATTCATGACTCTCAGATCGACCGATGCAGCCAGATCAAACAGATTCTGAAAATCGCGTTTTCGGCGAAGCCTTGAGGTAACAACAGCCCTTGCAGCTCCGCCAACTTGCTTGATTGCACTCAAGCCTACCCGGATTGAAGAGCGGCCGTTCTTTGAATCTTCAATGGCAAACAAGGCGTCACTTTTATTAATGGAGGGGGGAAGTATTGATATTCCAAAGCTTTTTGCCTCATCTGTCAAATGCTTCATTCGTTCGGTATCCCCTATTTCACTGTTCAGGATTGCCGTCATAAACTCTATAGTATAATGAGCCTTCAAATAGCCTGTCCAGTAAGCAAGAACACCGTATGCGGCAGAATGACTTTTATTAAAACCATATCCGGCAAACTCGGCCATAAGCTCGAATACCCTTGTAGCAAGGGTATCATGCACTCCCTGTTTTATAGCACCCTGCACAAAATCAGCTTTGTATTTCTCCATGATCTCAGGCTTCTTTTTTCCCATAGCCTTACGAAGATTATCCGCCTTTGCAAGAGAAAATCCACCCATAACCTGTGAAATCTGCATCACCTGTTCCTGATAGACAATAACACCATACGTCTCCTTGAGGATTTCTTCAAGCATGGGATGCATATAATCAATGGTTTCCCGGCCATGCTTGCGATCAACAAAAAGATCCACGGCATTGCGTCGCTCATCTATTCGCGCATTGAGCGCTCCAGGACGATACAGCGCACTCATTGCAATAATATCACCAATCTGGGTAGGTTGAAGACGGGTCATGTAGCTCTGCATGCCGGACGATTCAAACTGGAAAATACCCGCCATTTTGCCTTCCTGAAAAATCTTGAAGGTTTTCCTGTCGTTCATAGGCACTTTCTCAAGCTCAATATCAAGTCCATGCCTTCTTTTGATCAAATGCAGTGTTTCATCAATAACAGCAAGGGTTTCCAGACCAAGATAATCTATCTTGAGTAATCCAGCAGTTTCAATCCAGTTCTTGTCAAACTGCGTAACCAACTGCTTCTCCTCAATACCGTCAGAAGTCTTTCCACTTCCATGTTCAGGCTCATCAAGATCAATTTCATCGGCGAATTTGCGTACCTCAGTTTCAATCTTGTTTGAAACATAGAGTGGAACCTGTTCTTCCAGAGGACCTGACGTAATAACAACAGCACCAGCATGCATTGACACATTCCGCGCTCGCCCCTCAAGAGCGCGAGCATACTGCATAAGCTCCCTGATCTCCTGTGTACTTTCAGCAAAAACTCTCAACTCATTAACCTCACCCAAAGCTTTTTCAAGAGTGATGCCCGGTTTGGTTGGAACAAGTTTTGCAAGTTTGTCCACAACGCGCAATGGAACCTCAAGCACCCTTCCAGCATCACGAATTGCCGCTTTAGCACCAAGAGTACCGATTGCAATAACTTTTGCAACACTCTCGGTACCATATCGTTCAACTGTATATTCAAGAACCTTCTGCTTCCCTACCGGAGTAAAATCAATATCAATATCCGGCATTGAAGAACGTTCAGGATTTAAAAACCGCTCAAACAACAGCTTGTATTTCAACGGATCAATCCTTGTTATTCCGGTAAGATAGGCAACTATGCTCCCTGCGGCTGATCCCCGCCCGGGACCAACCGAATAACCGAGGCGACGGGATGCGGCAATCAGGTCACTGACAATGAGAAAATAGGAGCTGAACCCCATTTTCTCAATTACACCAAGCTCAAGCTTTATTCTCGCCTTGACCTCATCAGAAGTAATTCCATCAGATTCGCAATCCGCATACTTTTCCTTTGCTCCTTCCCAGGTAAGGTTACTGAGATATGCAAACTCATCACGAAATCCTTCCGGTAAGGGAAAGTGCGGCAAAACAGGTTCTTTCTGGCAAAAAGTGTAGGTACATGTATCAGCAATAAGCAGTGAATTACTCAGTTCTCGGTTTTCATTACTGAAGAGACGACCCATTTCTTCAAAAGACTTCAGATAATGATCCGAACCTGGAAGCGCCTGAAGGTGTTGGCTTGAAAGTTTTTCCTTGGTTCTGTTGGCAACCATAGCCCTGTAGCAGCCCGCATCCTTTCTTTCGAGATAGTGCACATTGTTTGTAGCTACAAGTTCAATTGCACATTTCTGAGCGAGAGCTTTGGTCTCACAGTTAAGCTTTTCGTCAAAAGAATTGTTGTGGTTCTGAACCTCCAGATAAAAGTTATCGCCAAAAATCTCTTGGTAATACATGCTGAAATATTCAGCTTCATCAATTGCACCGGCAAGCAACGCACGGCCTATTCGTCCTGAACGGTAACCAGAAAGACAAACCAGCCCATCATGATAGTGTTCAAGCAGACTGCTTTCAACATGCGGCATACCGTTGACAAAACCATCTTTTGCTGCCCTGGAAAGCAGAACACAGAGATTTCTGTACCCGGTATCATTTTGAACAAGAAGCACCAGTGACGGCGAGGCAGGAGTACGGGTGTTCTGGTGCGCATCAGACTCAAGCAAGAGTAACTCACTGCCGATAATAAGCTTGATACCGGCATTTTTCGCCTCTCTGAACAGCTCAGGCATATTGAAAATGGCACAATAATCTGTAACAGCAATACTGGTCATACCGAACCGTACCGCTGAAGCAAAGAGTTCACTCGGAAAAATCGGGCTGCTTTGCATTGAATAATGCGTATGAACATGTAAATGCACAAAATTCATAACCGTAAAGCCCCTTAAACAGTTGATGATCGTTTTTCTTTATTACTCAACTCAACTCCCCTTTACTCAACAGTAATCAAAAGCCAAACAGACCCTTTTAACTATAGCTAAACTCATCGCTTTTTACCAAAACCATCATATAGTGCATATAACCCTCTATACCAAATAGCCACTCCACTCTTCCCCATGCAAGCAAAACCTGATTGTCACTCTCAATTTTCTCATTCTTGAACTTAATACTCAGCAATACGGAAGTACTGAAAAAATGACCGGCCTTAGTTTGGCAAAATAAGAAACTATCCTAAAGGCAACACGGTATTACACTCCTTACATACCAAAACTTGGAAAACTGTACCACAATAGCAAGAAATGCTTTGAGAAACAATCAAGTTATGAAGGGAGCCTTCCTAAGTGTTATTGCTCCGGCAATGAAAAGCCTCAATCTTTAGTCTTTAGAATACCTTATGAATAAAGGATGCAGTGTTTTTTTTAACACATCTATAGGGGATAAGTGTGATTTTAATCGCTGGACTTGAAAACAGAACTTTGGCAAACCTTCCCTAAAGCAATGCGGAAATTTGCGTTACATTGTGAAATATCATTCAGTATGGCAGTCCGAGATCATACCGATTAAGCTTACCATCCGCCCGGTTTTACTATTATCACGTCGGTGAGAGAAAAAAAGCTCACTATTGCGGTAAGAACAGAATGGTGAATACTCTATATTCGAAGCTGGAATTCCTGATGCGACAAGTTGCTGGTAATTTACGCCTCCAAGATCAAGCTGGTATTTTTTTTCATTCTGCCGTGTAGGTAAAATTCGGAAGAAATCTGTGTCAAACTTCATTGCAATCTCACAGCCAACCTCATAAGCAACGCTGGAAATCCCTGTTCCTATAAACGCAAGGCATTGGGCCGGTATGGAGTTAAAGTTTCTCTCCATTGCTTTAACCGTTTTCATTACAATTTTTTCGGAACTGCCTTTCCACCCGGAATGAACTGCTCCCAAAGCATGGTTAAGAGGATCGTACAGCAATACAGGAAAACAATCTGCAGTAAAGATACAGAGAAATAAATTCTTTTTATTTGTGATGAAAGCATCATATCCATCGTATTGACCTGGTTTTTCGGCATAAAGTATTTCGGTGCCGTGTATCTGAATGGAACTGACCATCCGTTCAGGATTAATACCTGCGGCATGACATAACCGTAAGGTATTTTGATGTACCAATTCAGGATCGTCCCCTGTATTATTTCCAAGGTTAAGCGAAGAATACGCACCGGTACTTACCCCGCCTTTCCTTGTGCTCTGTAATGCAATTAACCCAACATACTTGGAAAAGCTACTTGGAACTATATATTCTGGTAATATTATAAGAGACATACAGTTAATTTATTGCGTTTGCCCCAACGTCTCAAATTCATAATTCCGGCAGACAACTTCTGCAAAAATTGAGTGACGGCTTTTAATAATACCAGTTCTCCTGTGATGTTGCTACATGGGTGAGCTCGTGATTGACCTCCATCTTTTTGAGGTATTGTTTGACTTTTCCAGATTCAAATTTACTGCCGTTATCAGTTTGCAGACTGACTTGTTACGTTAATTGATAAACGTTCAGCAACAAGTCGTTACGTAATGCATTCAAAAAGTTTTCAGTATTTTGCTGATGTTTATTTGCTGAGTATTTATGATGCTTATAAAGCATCCAAAAAGTAAACGGATAAACATTAAAGAACATTTCAGCAAAATACAGAGGCATCATAAAGAATTACGGTAGGACTTTTCGCTAAACGCTTAATAGTTTAAATAAGTTAATCTAAGTTAAATTTCGTTGAGCAATTTTAAGGTTTTTTTTATATTTTTGTCGTTTTTCTTTATAACGATGCCTTGTTGTTCCAATTGTGATTTTTGAAAGAACTTTATATAAATAATACTTCAGCTTATATTGTTTATAAATATTTTTAGTTGCTTCAAACTTTTTAATTGCTTCAAATGTATATAAATGTAAAATTTCCTCATAAAAAGGAGAGTCTCTGGCATATTGCCAAAAATAATTTGCCAACTCTGCTTCAGGATAATTCCACGGTTTTATCTTCCCAGAAAAATGGATAATATGTGGACTATTGCGAGAATTCATATAGTCTTTATATACTTTTACTGAAAGCTCTCTATCAAAATCCGGAACATATAACGGTATATGCCACTCCACATTCCAGGCAATATTAAAGTAATGAACATGGCCATTAAAAACACAATTTAATACATCTTGATCTAGAAAGTGTGGATTTTTTAATTCTTTCAATTTGTGAATACATTTGTTAACAACATCAAAACCTATCAATTTTTCAATATCATAAATCAAAACACCTGCCTGAAAATATGATGATAGGCTATTTAATTTCAACTTTTCCTGCACATATTTTTTAAAATTATTATTTGTCCTCATAATACGATTCGCCTCTATATCAAAAGCTGCACCTAAATATTTTCCCTGTAAATCCTCAAAAAACAATTTAGAAAGGTCATCATTAACTACGATATCACAATCTAAATAAATTATTTTTTTAAATTTTTTAAAAATTTCAGGAATAAAAAAACGAAAATATACGGCTAAAGAAAAATGCCCATTTAAATAAAAAATATCTTGTTTAACATCATTTAAATACCCGGAAATATCAATAAATTTTATTAATATATTATGCTTGTGTCTCGAATAAATTAGGTCTTGATTCCTCTTGGAAATTTCTGTATGACACACATAAATTTCATAATTATATTCAACACTTGCATTCAACTCAATTGACCTAATTGCAACATCCAGATATGGAGCATAAAAATTATCACAAGTAAAGATAATAGGGATACTTTTCCTTTCGAAGATAGGTTTGACTGTATTTTTAAGCGAAGTATTATTATTAAAAATAACTTTTGTATTTTTTACTTTAAGACCCTCTAATTTCTTTTTTTGAATAAATATTCCCAACAACCTCTCACCAAGGTACCCAGGCATACGTTGATCAAATTCATTATATTCTGAATAATCTGTTTTTTTATGTAATTGCAATAAAATCTTGAAAATCCATTCGCAATATTCAAAAAAAACATGTTTTTTCATGATAAACATGTTATAAAAATACCCATTATTTTGCTTTGTATAACTTTTTGCGATTTTTGCATATTCAGGACATAATGAACAAAGAAAATCAATCACTTCACTGAAATCAACAGATTTATGCCCATTAGAAAACTGGGATTCTATAGTCTCATTTTTAAGAGATTCAATTGGAGCAACAATATCATAATCTCCTAAAAAAACTGGCAATGAAGCATCAATATTAAAATGTCGCCTATAATGTTCCAATCCAATATAGTTAGGACTTCCCAGTTTATCATAATTCATCCAAGCCCAATATACTGCAGTTAGTTCACAAAAATTAGGATTGAGTTCTGAAATATTTTCCCCATCATCATCTCCTATAGTATTTGATATCATCCATTGATAATTATCATTAGACATCCCTCTGTTTTTTGCGTTCATACGTCCTACATGAATAGGCGTAAGTATATCATTTTTAAATAAAATAGCTGGTTTATGATATGCAACAAGTATTTTAGTGTTTGTATTCATATTTCAAAAATCGTTAAATTCTCTGCATATTAAATATGCATTTAAATGCACGTTCAATAGCTTGATCCATATCATAATATTTGTAATCCCCCAAGCGACCCAAAAAATATGTATTTTTCTGAGCCTGAGCCTTTTTAAGATAACATTGGAATAATGCTTGGTTTTCATCCTTAATAATGGGGTAATATCTATCGTTTTCATTGCGCATAAATACTTGGGGATATTCATAGGAAACAAAAGTTTTATCACTTGTAGTATCCAAAAAATACTTATACTCAACAATTCTGGTAAAATCATAATTGCTGGGGTAGTTAATAAGTGCATTTGATTGGAAATTTTTCCTATCAAATGCAAATAAATCGAATATCAGACTTCGATAGGGAAGTTCTCCAAACTCATAACAAAAAAACTCATCAATAGAACCTGTATAAAAAACACGGGTATATTGATCTTCATTCTTTACCACATTATAATTTGTATTCAGTCTTACTTCAATGTTTGAATGATTTAACATTTTCTCAATGATGGGTGTGTAACCATTCAACGGAATACCTTGATAAATATTCTGAAAATAACGATCGTCTCTGCTGATATAGATTGGCACACGTCCCGTTACAGTTGGGCTCAAGTCCTCTGGAGTCATTCCCCACTGTTTTAACGTATAGGGAAGAAAAATTTTATCGTACACATAGTCCGCAAGAAATAGTAGATCTTTATCACCAGTCTTACGAAACTCAAGAATTGGCACCTTCACGTTGAAGCCGAAAGTATCCAAAAGTTTCTGCTCCAATTTATTAGCGATACTTTGCGGAAAAACTTGATGAATTGAATTAAGGTTAAATGGAATTGGAACTTCCATACCATCAATTAGTGCCTTAACTTTATGCTGGTAGGGAAACCATTTAGTAAACTGACTAATATAATCCCATACTTCTTTTATATCTGTGTGAAAAATATGTGGCCCATATTGGTGAATATTTATACCATCACGCCAATAGTCGTAGCAATTACCTGCTACATGTAGTTTTTTATCAATGACCAGCACATTTTCATTCCATTCCGTCGCTATTTTATTAGCAATAGTAGCTCCGGAAAAGCCACAACCTACAACTAAATTTCTCATACATCAACAATCTATCATTTACTGTTAATTCTTTACCGGTTTCAGCAAAATTTTGGTATAAAACTTTATTTTCTATCAATACCTTTAGCGGTCGCAGCAATAAAGCCTGTTTGACTGTACTGAAAAGGAACCTCATTAACGAGTAATCACTACAAACATCTACTCTTCAGGCAGTTTCAGCAAGTTTTCTGTCAGAACAGCATTAATCAATCAATCGCTGTGATTCCTTGCGACTAATCGGACGGCTGACTCTCCAGGCAACAACTTTACGGCTTCACTTATCAAAAGTCCATCAGAACGGTTCATTCTTTTTCCTACTCTACTCCTGTGCTGGCCTCTGGTTCAGTCATAACCACGACCCGATTTATGTTAGATCTACAAACACTTAAGACTGAAAAGATAACGTATAACCTTGTTTAATACCTTTCAAAGCAAGCTTCTGAAATGAATAATCAACACGTTCTTCCTGTGCAGCAAAGTCAAACAATGCCTATCGTGAGCAAACCATAAGTATATGAACAGAATCGTTCGGGCAGAGGTAGCTTCACATATGCGGCCATCCAACTGACTGCCATTTTGATTCCCAGCATTCAATTCGACTTTACAATGATGCAAACCTAATACAATGAAAAATAAAGTTTATTCTGCACGCCCAGAATACTCGTTGTTATAAAATATTTCAAGCTTTTTTTTGTTCTTCAACAATCAGAATTTATGCCCTTCATAATAATCCGTCCCGTACAAATTGAGCTGCTTGCGGTAATAGGCAAATGCCTCCTCTTGACGAACCACACCAAGAAGCTTATTATTTCTGGCATCAAGAACTGGCAATATGTCATAATCAGAAATTTCAAAAAGTTTGAGTGCCTCGTCAAGCTTTGATGTGTTATAAAGTATTGGTACATTTTCTTTTACAATATCGTTAGCAACCAACCAGACCCTCAATTCATCCTTAAGAAGAAGTCTGATTTCATTAAGACTTATAATTCCTGAAAAAACACCTTTATCATCGGTAACCAGAAAACTCGATTCGGATGTATTGAAAAAATAATCAATCATGCTAACAACGCTTTCCGAATTACTGAATTTTACATAGTTTGTTTGCATGACTTCTGAAACGCTTATATGCTCTGCCACAGTCAAAGCTATGCCGAATCCTAACCTGACTCCCTCTTTTTCAAGGATATATGTTTCCATGCTGTGACGATAGGTAAGGCGTGCTATGAGGGCTGAGGTTACCGCCGCAAACATAACCGGAAGAACAATCTCATAACTGCCGGTTACCTCAAAAAGAATGATAATGACAGTAAGAGGCGCCCGCATGATGCCTGCCGTCAAAGCAGCCATGCCAACAAGGGCGTATGCACCTGAAGTAGCTGTAATTGCAGGGAAAAAAATATGGACAACCTTACCAAACATGCCCCCGAGCATAGCACCCATTTTCATAGCAGGGGCAAACATACCGCCCGATCCTCCTGAACCGACAGTCAAAGCAGCAACCACAGGCTTCATCAGGTAAATGCCGATCATGTTGCTCCAGCTTTCATTACCATGAACGGCACTATTGATTGCTTCATATGTAAATCCGTATAGCCCGGGAAACCACATACAGATCAGACCGCTCATAAATCCACCAATGGCCGGCATAGCCCAGACAGGAATTTTCCATCGCTTCTCAACTCTCTGGAACCACTCTTCGATAGTGTAATACGTTTTGATGAACAACACCGATGAGAGACCAGCAAGAATGCCAAGAATAAAATAGAACAACAGTTCAGTATTAGAAACAAGACTGTATTCAGGTACCTTAAAAGTTGGAGAATTACCCAGATAACTTCTTGAAAGCACGGTACCAATAACAGCTGAAATGACAATCGGGCTGAAAGTTTTTACACTAAAATCACCAAGCAGCACCTCTATAGCAAACATTACACCACCGATAGGCGCATTGAATACAGCCGCAAGTCCCGCGGCTGCGCCGCAACCGAGCAAAGTTCTTGTTCTGTTAGCCGAAAATCGTAACAACTGGGCAATCGTTGAACCAATTGCCGAACCAACCTGAACAATTGGAGCCTCACGTCCACCTCCCCCACCGGTACCAATACTCAATACCGATGTTATAGTTTTATGAAACCACAACCTACGGTCCATAATACCATCATTCTGGGCTACCGCCTTGATAACGGATGCAAGACCATGCCCTGGTCGGGCTTTGACTACAAAAGCATTGTACAATCCGACAAGCAGACCACCAATTGCTGGAATTAGCGGCAAAAAAACTATCCAGTACTTATCAATAACAGTGTTTTTTCCTAACGAACGAAGCCCGGTAAAACTCATTGCGCTGATTGCCATGATGGCATCGTGAAATAAAACTGCCACATACCCTGTCATGAGGCCTACACACACAGCAACAAAAAGAAAAGGAATGTCCTGATTAAGATTGAGTCGAAGAAAATAATTCAGAACCAAACTATAGAACTGTCGGGCATTTCCCTTGAAATGCATGCTACGCCTGAAAATACCGTAGAAAAAAGCAAGTATATTTCTACGGAAAGTTCCTTTTTTTCTCTGCGTCTGTTTCATGGATCCATCTATCTCCATTCAAAACCACTCGTCAACCAGTTCAAAAAAAATAATATACGATTGCCATAGCTATGAGTTGTATTGTTCTTTATCTTCATGCGAAAAAGCAAAAGCATGCAATCATGAACAGTTCACTTCTTTTTGTCTATACCCTGCTCTTTCCTGTTTTTGAACGAGTTGCGCAAGTATTGAGCATTCTGCACCCAAAACTCCATACTTTTTTTTTGATACGGAAAGGACTCTTTGAAGAACTGGAAAAAAAAATCAGTAAAATCTCTGATTCCTCTTTCAAAGTATGGATTCATGCCACTTCGGTTGGCGAATTTGAACAGGCTCGCCCAATCATTGCTGCCTTGAAAGAGAAGCATCCGGATATTGTTATTTTTATCTCCTTCTTCTCAAATTCCGGTTACAATGCAAGAAAAAACTTTCCTGACGCTTCAGCAGTATTCTATCTGCCTTCCGACACGAAGAGTAATGCAAAACGACTGATCTCATTGCTCAAACCCAATCTGCTCCTTTTGATGCGTTACGACTTCTGGCCAAACCATTTGAAAGAAGCAAAACGTAACAACATAAGGCTTGTACTCGCCGCCGCCGTGTTGCAGCAGCATGCCCCTTACTTCAAGCCCCTGCTGAAAAGCTTTTACCAAAGCATTTTTCAACTCTTCGATTGCATCTATACCGCATCAGCAAAAGACACTCTTGCATTCAGGAAAATATTTATGTGCCAGAATGTAGAAACCGCAGGCGATCCACGTTTTGACCAGGTTTGTCTTCGCAGCGGCAATACCTCAAAGGTTAATCACCTCAACCCGTTGTTCGAAAACCAAATGGTATTGGTTGCCGGAAGTGTATGGCAAAAAGATGAAGCGATACTGCTTGACGCATGGCAGAAGCTTGAAAAAAAGCCATCACTCATTCTTGTTCCACATGAAGTAGGCCACGAAAATATGATACGCCTTTCAAAAGATCTTCAAAAACGCTCACTTGCCTTTGTTCAGGTATCAGCTCTCAGCAAATCATTTAATCCTGAACAACATATTCTGATTATTGACCAGATAGGTTACCTCGCAGAACTCTATTCATTTGCATCTATAGCATATGTTGGAGGAGGTTTCGGAGTGAATGTACATAATACCCTCGAACCGGCAGTGTTCGGTATTCCAATACTTTTCGGCCCTAACTACCACAACTCTCCAGAAGCCGAAGACCTTGTTGCTGCAGGCGGAGCATCGGTTATTCATGACCAAAAAGAACTTGCATCTAAGCTGAACAAACTGATTTCAGACAGCTTACTCAGAAAAAACGCAGGAAACATTGCAAAAAAATTCGTTAAAGAGCGAAGCGGTGCAACAGTAAAAATAGTAGAAAGCATTGAACAGTTCTACTTCAATACCAAAGGAAAATGAGAACAATACTCTATGGAAAATTTGCAGGAAAAAACGATACGTATAAAGTACAGGTAAATTACACAATAGCAGAAATAAAAGGGTTTTTCAGTTACAACATCAGCTGAAACAAATCCACCATATATAATATTATCAACAACACAAACAGTAAAAAAACATAATCAAGCAGATACAAAGCTTTTTCCCTCGGCGCTCTTTTCTTATGATTACGTATATTTATAAAAATTGCTTCAATGACTGTTAAACAACATAAACCATGGTAGCCAGAATTCACTCCCTCTATCTGCTGCTTGCCGGCCTGCTTGCCGCAACAACCATATGTTTTCATTTCTGGAGCTTCAACGCCACAACTCTCTTTTATATCGGTTATTCCTCTACTTTTCCCGATGCGGGAATCATGCAGATGTCCAATGCCACCGGAATCTTGTCGCTCTTGACCGCAATCATATCGGTTACTGCCATTTTTCTCTTTAAAAACCGTTCTCTCCAATCCAGGTTTGTGCAGCTTGCCATGCTCCTCATCTTTGCTGATATACTCTCCGTTTTTACGGCAGCACACTTCATGAACCAGTACTTTCAACATATTGGTACAACTGTAACCCACAAACCCGAAGCGGGATTTTTCATGCTGCTGCCGGAACCTGTACTTTTTTGGTTGGCTCTGAAAGGAATCAAAAAAGATGACAAGATTGCCAATGCATATAAAAGGCTCTGAATACTATGCGCATTGTCTGGTCAATCGGTGATTTGCATGGTATCGGACCCGAAATAATTCTGAAAAGCTTTCTGAAACTTCAACAATCAGATCACTCCTTTCTTGTTGCCGGTTCCTTTTCCGCAATGGAGTATTACAAAAGAGTACTTGACCTCCCCGTAACACTGAAACGCATTGACCATATTACCGAAGTAAACGCATTCGATACTAATAATTGCCGCGGGATTTTAACTGTATTGAATGTTGCCGAACCCGAAACCATCAACCCCGGAACAATATCTGCCAATGCGGGCAGCATTGCCATGCAATCGCTGAGTACAGCGGCAGAACTTTGCCGGAAAGGCATATGCGATGCAGTTGTAACAGCCCCAATCCACAAAGAGGCTGTTTCCCTTGCCGGTTATGCGGAAACAGGCCATACAGACTTCCTCGGAAAAATGTTTGCAGTCCCCTCTCCGATCATGATGTTTTTTGATCCCGTACTGAAACTCAGGATAGCACTCGCCACTATTCATGTACCACTCAAAGATGTTCCGGAATTGATCAGGCAGATGAACCTTGAAAACTTTTTGACAGCACTCTGCAAAGCACTGACTACTGATTTCCAAATTACCACTCCCCGCATTGCGGTGCTCGGACTCAATCCGCACGCTTCAGACAACGGTGTGATTGGAAATGAAGAAAAGGATATTATCCTGCCTTGTATAAAAAAACTTTCAACACACATCTGTATTGAAGGGCCATTTCCGGCTGATGGTTTTTTCGGTGCAAAAACTTACCGTAACTACGATATTGTTGTTGCCATGTACCACGATCAAGGTTTACTTCCATTTAAGGTACTGGCATTTGATACAGGAGTTAACATTACACTCGGATTACCTATTGTACGAACATCACCAGACCACGGCACCAGCTTTGATATTGCAGGAAAAGGAATTGCCTCCGAAAAAAGCTTCTATGAAGCAACACAGCTTGCCATCAGGATTGCAAACAACAGAAAACAAACAACACCATCATGATGATCTCATTTATCGATGTTGACCTCGAACTTGATAAAAAAACATTATTCAAAAACCTGAACCTCACCATTGATTCCGGTGAACTGGTCTATATTGTCGGAAAAAGTGGAAGCGGCAAAACAACCCTTCTCAAGGCACTCTATATGGATATCCGTCCAAAAAAAGGAGAGATACGGATTGCCGGATACAGCTCCCGTACCATAAAAAAAAGAGAGATTCCACACCTTCGCAGAAAACTGGGAATTGTTTTTCAGGACTTTCGCCTGCTCGAAGATCGGAATATATACGATAATCTGGCTTTTGTACTGAAAGTAACCGGAACAAAAGAAAAGCTCATAAAAGAAAAAGTCATGCAGGCGCTTGAAAGCGTAGGTCTTCAACATGCCTCAAAACAGAAGCCACTGAGCCTTTCGGGAGGCGAACAACAGAGAGTTTCAATTGCCCGAGCATTAGTTCGCGAACCATTGGTCATACTTGCCGACGAACCTACAGGAAATCTTGATCCCGACACCTCTCTGGAAATTCTCGACTATCTGAAAAGAATTAATCAAAAAAGCATTACTGTCATTATTGGAACTCACGACTATGAACTGGTGCGGCACTCCCCTTCCAGAACCCTTCTAATTTCTGGACTAAATCTGGTTCAAACTACCATCGAACCATCAGCAACAGGCTTCAGACCAGCCTTACCCGTGCAAGGTCAATAAAGATTGTATGCGGCATAATAAGCGTAAAAAAGTCCATAAAAAGCTTGGATCAGTGCCTTTTCGTTCTCTTGAGTTCGCTATTTTTTTTGTGATCATAGCTCTGCTCCTTTTTACATGATAAGAAACTATGACCGTTTAACACTTTAGCTCACAGACTCTTTCCTTTCACTTTCGGTATCTTTGCCACACAGGTAAAGAAGGCTCCGGCAGATCAAAAGTTCAGAGTCTTTTCGAAATTAAAATTTTTTTGTACTATTATATAGTAATTTCTGAGTATTGTAGCTAATTCTTAACCATATATTTTATATATACTTATCACGTCAGTATGGTTAGTATTATATGTTTGCGCTCTTATAACGCAGCCTAAGAATACGTTCACTCAAAGATTTGTTTGGAGTGTTTTTGAACAGGCTATTGAATCAAAAGGCAAAACCTTACCATGTGATAATGAGCTTAACGAGCACATAATTCTTGACACTCTGGTACCATGTAATGGTAACCGTTACTCGCTTGATTTTCTTAAAGACAACTATTGACAACTGAATTATTGCAGTATGTTGAATAACGTCTATAAAAAGCAGATTGAGCGCATCTTTGATGACGCCGATATCAAAATAGGAGGCAACCGGCAGTGGGATATTCATGTTCATAGACCGGAACTTTACCGCCGCACCATAACCCAAGGAAACCTTGGTTTGGGTGAAGCCTATATGGAGGGCTGGTGGGACTGTGAACGGCTTGATGAATTTTTTTACAGACTTATCAGTTCCAGGGCAGAGGATAAAGTTACTCCCTTTGTCATGCTTTGTGGCTCGGTAATCAGTAAGCTCTACAATATGCAGCATCCTTCAAGAGCGTTCAAAGTGGCAGAAAAACATTACAATATCGGCAATGACCTTTTTAAGGCAATGCTTGACAAGCGGATGCTTTACAGCTGTGGTTACTGGAAAGAGGCCAAAAACCTTGAAGAAGCACAAGAAAAGAAACTCCACCTGATTTTTCGGAAACTGCAGCTTAAACCCGGAATGAAGGTACTTGACATAGGATGCGGATGGGGTGGTGCAGCACATTTTGCTGCGGAAAATTACGGAGTATCGGTTTATGGGGTAACTGTATCTACAGAACAGGCAGCTATTGCGCGCGAGTACTGCGCCGGCCTGCCCGTTACCATCGAAGTAATGGATTACCGGAACCTGCAGGGTTCTTTCGACAGGATCTACTCCATCGGCATGTTCGAGCATGTTGGATACAAAAATTATCGGGACTATTTCAAAATTGTCAACCAATGCATGAAAGAAGACGGCTTGCTCCTATTGCACACCATAGGAGGAAACACTTCGACCTCCTGTGCTGAACCATGGATGAGCAAATACATCTTTCCGAACTCAAATGTCCCGTCAGCCAAACAGATCACGGCAAACTATGAAGGGCTGTTTACACTTGAGGACTGGCATGTTTTTACCCATGACGATTATGCCAAAACGCTCATGGCATGGTATGAAAACATCGAAAACAAGTGGCCATTGCTTCAATCGGGGTACAACGAAAAGTTTCAACGCATGTGGCGTTACTACCTGCTGAGCTGCGTTGGTGGATTCAGGTCGAGAACCAACCAATTATGGCAAGTGCTGCTTTCCAAAAACGGCATTCAAGGTAGTTTCAGCATTCCGAGATAGAAGGGTGAAACTGCCGTGTGCTTAATATTGCAAAAGCAAGTAGCAAAACAGAAGCCCTTTAGCCTTTCGGAGAGTAGTCATACTTGCTCCCACACCTCTCTGGAAATTCTCGACTATCTGCAAAGAAATAATCAAAAAAACATACAGGCAAAAGATCAAAATCGTCGTCAGTACAGCAAACAGTTCAAGATTGATGCCGTTGAGCTGACATTGCGAATATAATACATCAATAAAAGAGACTTCTCTTACTGGAGCAAATCCTTTCGTTCTTTAACATATTTAAGAACAGCAAATGCAATGATAAATAAAAAAAGTACCGTAACGGGAATAGTGTACAGCGCAACAAATTCACCGATATGCTGCCAATTATACCCTAATAAATAGCCTCCGTAAATCAATAAAACATTCCAAACTGTTGCGCTTAATCCTGCAGCCAGAAATACTATACCGATATTCAGATCCATCAGGCCTGCCACAGGCAAGATTAATGACCGTGAACCTAAAAGAAATCGATTGATCAACACAGCAAAGTACCCATGTTTTTCAAATCTTTTCTGCACAAGCAACAGCTCGGCATAAGGAAAAATTCGATGAATTCTTTCAGTCCATTTGGATGGTAACAATGTGTTATTCGGGTCATAAAGTTTAAGGCCAAACCTCCTGCTCAGCATATAAATAACCATAAAGCCCAATGTTGAGCCAATTGATGGCCATATAATAGCCATGCAATGGCTTAATTTGGTGTATAGAAGCAGATATCCGATCAGCGCGATAGAAACGTCAAGAGGCACCAGAGGAATAAAATTTTTCAAAAATGCTATCAGGAACAGAAAAAAATATATTGATAAGGGATCAGCTGACTGCAGGAAAGAAATCATGGATTCAGGATTCATGGGTACTGACTTATCTTTATTAATAAAACGGCCTGAATTCAATGATGTTAGGTGAATCAATACCATCATTTGAAAAGCATCGTGTTTTGAAAAACCTGCTTTTACGACACGACTGCACCATAGAAAAAAATCTATTATTTATTGATCTGTCTTACAATTTACCGAATTGTATATGGTCTCTTCAAAAAAGTGGCCTTTTTTTATGGTTATCAATCATAAGGTGAAAGATTCAATGTATCCCTTGAAATATCCTGTTCAAACCTCAGCTTCGGCAAAGCCTCCACAATCCCGACGGTTTTCAGGCTGACGGTGATGATGCTGAGGAGCAGGTCGAGGATGTAGCGGGGGTTGCCGACTTCGGTTGCCCAGTGGTTGGGGTTATTGGTGATGCCGCTCTCTTTGTGGGTGGTGAGCTGGTAGCGTTCCATGATCCACTCTATGGCGCTTTTGCCGTTGACGATGTAGTCGTAGGCTTTAGCGGGAATGTTGCTGATGGTGATGGCGCTGTTGTAGATGATGGCGTCTTTCTGGCCTTTTCTGGGGAAGCGCATTTTTTCGACGGTGAAAAGGCTGCTTTCGGCTCCGGTAATGGTGACCTCTTCAGAAGGTGGTTCTGATTCATAGTTGAGGTGGAGGTCTGCCAGTTTCCTGCCGGCTTTGGTGAACAGCCAGAATTCGCGGGGTTCATCGACAAGGGGAATACGGGGAAGCATCTTTTTCAGGTCGTTTGCAAAGCGGATGCGGTATTCAGAGCTGTGCAGGATTCCGTAAACGTAGTAGAAAATATCCTCTTTGGTGACTCGGTTGCCATACATGTTCTGTGCCCGTTCGAGAATGAAGTCTGAAACTCCCTCCCTGCGGATATACTCACGCTCTGTGGCTGCATCAAACAGGGTTGGGTTTGATTTCTGGCGTTCTTCGTAATAGTAGAGGGGAAAGCTCTGCGTATCGC
Source organism: Chlorobiaceae bacterium (assembly GCA_037134935.1). Taxonomy (GTDB): domain Bacteria; phylum Bacteroidota; class Chlorobiia; order Chlorobiales; family Chlorobiaceae; genus Chlorobium. The sequence continues at coordinate 55,734 of JBAXLG010000008.1, forward strand.
CATTGAAATGTAAATCGGTAATACAATTGCTTATCAGGACAGATAGACCATTATTTGCACCAATAGATGAAACACAAATGACAAGATTATTGGTATCGGATGTGGGGAAAAGTTTGGGAAGTTGATAGACCATGTCGTTTAATTCTTTGGAGAAATAAACATTCTGCTTGAAAAATGGCCGATACATTCCTTTGAAAACACAATCATTGCTGAAAATGATTTCTTTGTTTCGTTCCAAGTCATTTTTTAAACCGCGATTCCAGGTAACTCTTGTCGAGTCAAATTCTACAAAATCTTCTATTTGCAAAGAGGGCTGAACCCCCCTTTTTTCAAAAAATTCCATCCGCTGTTGATTATAAAAATCAGTTAGAATTTGAATGTTTTTGATCAGCTCACTCTTTGATGAATTGTAGCACCATGCATCACGCGCTGAAGCAAGACCTCTGCTGTAAAATTGATTAAAAAAAGTAGTATTCCGCTTGTTTTCTTTATCCCCAATCGGAATAAATGTTTCAAACAAATCATTCCGCTGGTTCAGCCAGTCCCCGTGTTCATTGGGCTGTAAGGTTTGCCAAGGCATTTCCGAATTACCAATTGATCGGTATTTCCTGATAACAGCAAGCTTCTCTTCCCTGTTGAGATAGTCGCCTATATCGACATAGTGGATGGTGGCTTTGCCTGCGGGTTTATCAGGTTTTTTTACCAGCAGGGTAATGGCAATGGGTGTACGGGAGCCACCTCCGAAAACGTTACCAGCCTCTTTTCTTCTGAGTTCGCCCTGAGTCCTTGCATTCCCTCTCAAATTAAAGACATAGATGCTTGAAAACTCTTGTTCAAGGCAGTGGCGTAACCCGTCAGCACTGTTACCATCAAGCCATGAACCATTTGACACAAAGGCAATAATACCACCATGTTTCGTGTCAAGCCGGTCGGTGCTCCAGCGGAATGCCTTGATGTAGGCATCGTAGAGTGAATTTTTGTTGGTGGCATCAGTAGCTGCCGCATAGGTTTTCGCTATCCGGCTATCAAGCTTTGGATAGCTCTGATTCTGCGCATTGTCGTTGGCTGATTTCTGGCCAACAGAATAGGGCGGGTTGCCGATAATGACACGCAAAGGGGTTTTCTTCTGGGCTGAAACGCGTTCGGAGTTTTGGGGGAACATTTCGGAGAAAAGTACAGTGCTGGCATCGGTTTCACCAAGCTGAAAGGTGTCGGTGAGGCAGATGCCGTCGAAGGATTGGTAGCTTGTTTCGGCACCCATCAGGTCGTGGTAAGCATTCTCGATGTTTACTGCGGCTATATAGTATGCGAGCAGGACAATTTCGTTAGCGTGAATCTCTTCTCTGTATTTGCGTTCAAGGTCGTTCTGCCCAATCAGTCCACTTTGAAGCAAACGGGTGATGAAGGTACCTGTACCGGTGAATGGATCGAGAATGTGAATGTTTTCGTCAGAGAGGGTGCGGCCAAACTCTTTTTTAAGGAGGTCATTAACGGAGTGGATGATGAAGTCAACAACTTCCACCGGTGTATAAACGATGCCGAGCTTTTCCACCATTCTGGGGAAAGCAGTTTTGAAGAACTTGTCGTAGAGTTCTATAATGATGCGTTGTTTGCCTTCGGCGTTGTCGATCCCTTTGGCCTTCTTCCTCACCGAATCATAAAATTTGTCGAGCGTCACAGTGTCCTTCTCAATGGCCTGAGCTTCAAGCAGATTGAGCATGTTCTGCATGGAAACAGAAATAGGATTCTGTTGCACAAAAGAGTACCCTTCAAACAGGGCTTCAAAAACTGGTTTGGTAATGATGTGTTGCGAAAGCATGTCTACGGCTTCCTGCAGAGTGATGGAGGGGTTGATGTTCTGCTGCAATCCGGTCAGGAAGTCGTTAAAGGCTTGCCGGTGTTCGGCATCGGCCTTGATGAGGGTGTTGATTCGTTCGACCTGCCGTTGTGCTATTTCGGCAACATTTTTTGCCCATTGTTCCCAGTATCCGCGCTCTCCTACCCGTTGTACCATGCGGGCAAAAAAGACGTTCTGCAGTTGCTGAAACTGCATTGCAAACTGCTCGCGCAGCAGTGATGCAGAATTACTGGCGGCATCGTTTTCGGGAATAACAAGTCCCTCGGAATCACCTGTTCCGTAATAGCCAGCATCAGGGGGGCCAACCAATATCTGCTCAGGGCGTTTTCTGTTGAGCCCGATTTTATTGATGGTGGCATTGAACCTGTCATCGTGGGCACGCAGAGCGTTGAGCACTGACCAGACAACTTTGTACCGTTCATTGTCGTCCAATGCTTTGGCGGGGTCAATATCTGAGGGAACAACAACGGGAATAATGATATAGCCGTACTTTTTCCCTCTGGCTTTTCGCATAACCCTGCCGACAGATTGCACCACATCAACCTGCGAGTTGCGGGCTGATAGGAAGAGAACCGCATCCAGCGTCGGCACATCAACACCTTCACTGAGGCAACGGACGTTGGTGAGTATTCTGCATTCGTTTGCATCGGGTGCGGTTGCCTGCAGCCATCCAAGCAGTTCATCGCGCTGCGGAGCCAGCATGGTGCCGTCGTTGCGTTAAAGCTGCCGGTAATTTTTTTTGAAACGGCAATGGTCTGGCAGAATGCCACGGCTCTTCGCATGGGTTCCGGATCGCTGGCTTTCAGCACACCGGCATCACCAAGGATCTGCTTCGAGAGCGCATTGATGCATCCTATGAGCCTTGATGCGTCGTCAGCATTGATTTCATGCTCCTGATTGGAAATGGCATTCTGCAATGCAGGAGGAATATCGGTATCGCTCAAGGTGAGAATAAGCACCTTATAGTCAGAGAGCAGGTCTCGTTCAACAGCTTCGCCGAATCCTATTCTGTATATCTCTTCACCATAAAGAGCAGGGTCGTCCATCGAACAGAGCAGAGCTTCCGCCTGCGCTGCCTTCGCTTTGTGGAATCGTCGCTGTAAAGCCTTGGCGTAGCGGTCATGTAAAGCCGTTTTTTCGCCCTGATGAAGTTGTTGTCGTGCACCTTGATAAATGACGATGTGTCATCGTTACTGAGAGTGACTCCGGTGGTTCGGTGGGCTTCATCACAGATAATCAGATCAAAAAAGCCATAACGGGATTCCGGCTTCCCGTCACCAAGCAGCTCTTTCTGTGCCTGGACAATAACATCAATGGACTGGTAGGTAGAAAAAACAACCGTCATCCCTTTTGCCGGAGCAGTTTCGAGCTTTTTGAGTTGCCGGACTATGCTTGCCACGTCAGTTGTTGCTGGCAATGCCAGATCAAGAACGCTGGTTGAATCACTGTCGTCATTGCGTGTATGTTTTCGGGTAATCCTGGGGTCCGAGCAGATACAGAGAGGAGTGATTGGCTCCTGTGCATCAGAGGTCCAGGCCCTCAGGGTCTGACCAAGCAAGGCAATTGAGGGAACAAGAAAAAGTATCAGCCCCTGCCCATTCGTTTCGGTTTCGGCAATGCGCAGGGAGGTGAATGTTTTCCCTGTACCGCAAGCCATAATGATTTTGCCTCTCTCAGCGGTTTTGAAATAGTCATGCGCATTGTCAATCGCGGTCTGCTGATGTGGCTTGATCTCTTTTTTTGCTGTTCGAGCCTCTTCTCCGGTAATTCCGTTTTCGAGACGCTCCCAGTCAACCGGAGAGTGTTCAAGGTCATAAAGATTTATTCTTGAAACAGGAGGATTCTGGTTCCTTATGGCTTCATCAGCGTTTACTCCCCATTTGTTTGTGGTTGAAATCCAGAGCCGTTGGGAGAACCTGACGGTTTGCAATGTGTTGTTTAAAAACTCCCTGCTTGAGGTGGAAAGAAAAGAATCAACGGCGTTTTTATCAATGGTTGCGTCCGAACTGAAACATTTGCACTGGATTGCCCAGTAATCGCCTTCATGGGTCACGGCTACAAGGTCTATTCCACTGTCTTTACCGCCTAAATCCTTACGGCAGGGAAATTCATTCCAGAGCCAGATCTCTTTGAAACGATAAGCGTACTGGGGATCGGTTTTAAGGTAGGCCTGCATGAGCCGTTCAAACCTATCGCCCTTGTCACGTTCAGAAAAAGAATATTTCCTGTATTTGTTCAGGAGTGTCTGAAATGACATATAACGGTATGGTCAATGAAAATTTTGTAACAGACTAGCTCTCTCCTTTTCTTCTGCACTTGCAGAGAGTTGCCCGCCTGCACTCTTTTCAGGTTTGTGTAGCGAAGAAAAACAGTTGTTTATTGTAAACCGCGCTGATTACTGCACAGTGAAGCTAACCATAACGTATTAAATACTCTATACTTTCACAAAGCGGAATGGCTTTTTTTGTAAAGCAATAAGTTTTTCTTACCTTTACTACCCTGTAATGGCGAAGTGGCCGAGTGGTCAGGCAGAGGTCTGCAAAACCTTGTACAGCGGTTCGAATCCGCTCTTCGCCTCCAGTAACAAACAAAGCCTGTATTGAGCAGGCTTTATTTGTTAAAATATCTCCATTACATCTCAGACTATCCTATCTTTTTCGCGCCTGAAATAATGGCTTGAACAAGTTTGTCTATGGTTTGATCATCAATCAGTACAGGAATATTCAGGCAGATGCTGCTGCGAAGCATGGTACCTGTTTTTGGCCAGAGTGATTCAAGGTCAACATCATGATAGCGGTCATATTCCCCGAGAAGATGTCCCCATACGCCAGCAAAATGCCAGTCAAGCGCTTCGGGCAGGATTTTGGTACCAAACCCATGTTCCAAGAGATGAGCCTCAAGTTGCAGCGCAGCCTCACGCTCTTTGACCCTGAAAATAAGGGTATCTCCCTGTGAACCCGCTTCATCAGCAAAAGGACGCAGGATAATGTTGTCGAGATGGCGAATCCCTTCCTTGATTTTGAGTTTGTTCTCTTTTGACCTGCTGAGTATGGTATCAATTTTTGCAAGCTGGGCAAGGCCGATTGCCGCGGTAACTTCGCTGATGCGGAGGTTGAGGCCTTTTGAGCGTCTGGGGTCTTTGCCTCTTGGCAACCCAGGAAGGTGCATGTGACCATGATCGGAAAATTCCGCTGCACGGTCGTAGATCTCTTTGTCGTTAGTGACAATAATTCCGCCTTCACCGGTGTGAAGGGTCTTGCCTGCATCAAACGAGAAGGAACCAACACTGCCTATGGTACCGAGTTTCCGTCCCTTGTATGAAGCGCCAAGTGCCTGAGCAGCATCCTCAACAAGAATAAGACCATGTTTGCTGCAAAGCGCTGAAATTTCGTCCATTTTTGGCGATGCCCACATGGGAATTGCTACTACAGCTTTTGTTGCCGGAGTTATGGCCTTTTCAATTTCAAGGGGATCAAGATGGTAGGTTTCATCAAGTTCAACAGGAACAGGCACAGCGCCGAGAGCACTGATTGCTTCTACCGGAGCTATAAAAGTCCATGCTGTGGTAATAACCTCGTCACCAGGTACGATACCCGCACCAGCAAGTGCGCAATGAATGGCCGCCGTACCGGAAGAGACTGCATGGGCATATTTTACCCCCATCCAGGCGGCAAATTTTTCTTCAAACTCCCGGGCCTTGTAGTTGCCTCCACCATAACGGTACAGGTTGACTTTTTCCCTGCTGAAAAGCTCCTGAATTTCGGCCAGTTCCTCACGACCGATTAGTTCTGCACCAGCCATATTTTTTTATACTCCTTTAGGTTAATTGAAAAACAACGGTTTTTGCTGATTCTTCGTTAAATGCTACCGGATTTCCCGAAAATGATCCTTTCAGGGCTTCCGATGCATTGTAGGCAAAATCAGCAGCATTACTCTTGCTGTACCCATATGGAACAAGAGTTGGAATCTGAAGTTGACGGTAGAGTTCATCCATTTCATCAAGCAGTTCGATTGTAGCTTCCCTTGGTGATGGTGAGCTGCGCATTGGGTTCAAGAGTGCATATTTTTCGTACCCTTGATTATGATTGTAACGCATCACCTCCTTAAGAAAAATCGCTCCGGCAAGACCATGCGGTACCTTTTGTTTTACTCCGAGATAATAAGCAAAACCATTAGTAGGGCCATCTCCCGAGTTCATAAGTGCTATTGTGCCACAAACACTGCCAATGGCAAGGTCAAGGCGCGATTCAGTCCGGTCAAGTTGTCCCTGCTGAAGGGCATAAAAAGTGCGCTGAAAGCCCTCAATGGAAAAAATTCTGCTCAGCTCAGTATGCTTGACTGAACCGAAACTGTCAACACAGTGAACAAGGCTGTCCATAGCTGAGGCAATAACACTTTCCATAGGGGCAGTCATGGAAAGTTTTGGATCAATAACTGCTTTTTTAGGAAAGTTTTTCCGGCTGTTGATACCGAGTTTGCGTCCCTCTGCCTCGTCAATAAATACGGCGTTAAAGCTTACCTCTGCACCGCTTCCAAGAAGCGTTGGAACTGTAATCAGGGGTAACGGATCGTTAACGTCTTTAGGAAATCCCTTGAGCGAGAGAGCGGGAACCGAGTTGGTCAGCAGAAGAGCTACCCCTTTGCCGAGATCGAGCGTACTGCCGCCTCCTATTGCAACAATACCGTCGGGTACGTTGCTTCTGAAAAATTCCGCAACATTTTCAAGATGAGCATAGGTCGGCTCCCCTGCAAATTCGTTGCAGTATATGACCGAGTGATTGTAGCCTGAGTTAAGGTTCCTCAGAACATCCTGGAAATAGAGATTTCCTGCCAGATTCGCATCGTAGATAATACCTGACTTCTGCACCGATAGTTGCGCCAGATATTCATTGAGGTTCAGTGCTTCGTTTACCCCAATAACAAGATCGGTGGATAAAAAAAAATTCATAACAACAGTGATCTAATGGTTTTTTAGGTTTACACCCTGGTCTGCCAGGTTTTTTTTGTATAAGTAATACTCAATTAAGTCTATTTCCTCAATAGTATCAATCTCCCAGGTCTGCCAAAACTCCATTTGATAGGCTGTTAGCTTTGCTCCGATTCGGTTGTTATAAGTTCTCAGGGTTTCCGGAGTAAAAATGTAGATCGAACCATTTTCGATGAACTGCGCTGGACGGTCCTGGCGCATACCGCGATGACGGTAATCGAAGTTTACACTTGACCATTTCCCTTTTTTTGATTCCCAGATAGTGAGGTCATCAGCTTTGGTAACGGAGATCAGAGAATCAGCGTGTTCTTGACGGAAAAGATTTACCGCTTGGTCAATATCGCCAAAAAGTCGCAAAGGGGATGTCGCCTGCAGGAAAACAATGGTTTTGATCGGAAGGTTGTAGCGTTGCTCAATAACCCCGACGGAATGCAGAATGGCTGATTCTGAACTCGCTTTATCACCGGCAAGTTCAATAGGTCGTACAATTACCTCCGCTCCATACTCTGAAGCAACGCTTGCAATAGCCGTATCATCTGTCGAGACAAAAACCCGCTCAATGCTTTTTGATGCCAATGCCTGCAGGATAGTCCAGGCAAGCAACGGTTTTCCTGCTACAGGGTATATGTTTTTGTTGCTGAGGCCTTTCGATCCGCCTCTTGCTGGAATAATTGCTACGGTATGCATGAAAAATCTATTCGTACTTATAAATTAGCGTATTTTTCAAATATAATGAAATGGCTTTGGTTCAGCCCTCTATTACTTTACGGCACACCTCAGCGATATTTTTTGCTGCTGATTTATTCTGCAACGGAGTAAGCATTTTCAGCTCGTCGGGAGGAATTCCACAGTGCACAATCTTGTTAAGGGCGGAACCTACAAAAATTGTAGATGAAAACTGGGCAATCAACATCCGGGAGTTAGCAATCATCTCTTCAGTCCTGCCTTCACTGAAAACAATGCTGTTCGGAGCATAACGTTCTATCTCTCTTGTCGCTCTTTCAACATTTTCATTGGGATGAAGTTTGAAGATAAGTTGATGACCTTCAGCCATTTCAAGATACTTCCGGATATTTTTCAGGCGATTCTCATAAACAAAGGTTTCACGATTGTCCGATGTACAGACAAGCACATAATCATGGTATTGAAAATCATTCGTGAGGTACTGCTCACAATTGTCGAAATTGGGAATGCTGGTTACCTCAATTTTTGCAGGGTTAACTCCCTTACAAATAAAAAGATCACGATACCCTTCACTGGCAACGCAGAACTTTTCATAGGCATCCGACAATCCTGTTGCAGCCGTACCGGCAATCCATCGGGGAATCCACTGAAAATTCCTTGCGAGATGGTAAAGAATAGTTTCGGGTTCCGTCATGCCCTCCTGTACGAGAACAATTTTTTTTCGACGGATATGTTTTGGTACGATGAGATCGGTACAGGTTATTACAAGATCATAAGCATGAGCAAGACCACCGATATCAAGTTTCAAATGGTGTGAGCGGAGGTATTCAAGTGCACGCACAGAGCGTTTACGACCCATTATAGTAAACTCAAGCAACCCGATATCAGTTGCTGTACCAAGAAGACCATCACTAAAAAAGGGTGAAAAATACTGGTCATAATCGCCCAACCATCCAGAAATCTGATGCATCTGGGTGGTCTGGTTCATAGAGCCACAAATAAAAAGAACTTTTTTTCTCAATTAAATGTAACTATTTTATTTGTATGTAGTTAACAAGTTCTTACTTTCTTGCAGTGGCAGAGATTACGTATAAACATAATGTTTAAAGGCTTTTTGTATCTCCGATAACAGCTTGAAAGATAGGCAAAACCGATCAATAAAAAAGCCTCCATTTCTGGAGGCTACTTTGAAAATTTTCTGATCTCAGTGTAAAATACCGCTCACTTTTTATAAATCCACACCCTCATGGAATTTCACAAGTTCTTCCATTCGACTGAGTCAGTCTATTTCTTTTGCGTTGGTTACTCCTTTGCAATCTCTTTATCTAATTCATCAAGTGCGGACAGGTGATCTGCTTTAAGCTGGTTTAATTCGTCATCAGTCAAGTCACGCCCCTCATCTTTAGCAGCTTTAATCATATCACTTGCTTTTTTGATTTCAGGCATAAGTATCGAAATAATACTGGTATTGCCGTTTTCATATGCTGTTGAAAGCTTATCAAGTATCAACAGCAGTAAATCTATTACTTTACTCATGGCGTTAAAATTTTATTTTTTATCAAAATTTCCCTAAGGGCATTAATTGCTTTTTCTGCAACCTTATAAGCATTGTTTGCGTCACCTCCCGATTTATCCATTTCGAGCGCGGTGTCGAGGGTAGCCTGTGCGTCCTTGGCTTTATTGCGATATGTTACCGCCGTCGGTTTGTCGATAACCTTTTTCTTGAGGGCTGTTGTCACCGCCTTTGTAGCCTCGGTTAATGAGGCCTGGGCATAGGCTATTTTTTGCCTTATTGTTACTGGCTGTTCAAGCTTCATGCTGCTGCACCCTGCAATAACAGCAAAAATCCACAGGACTACCAATGATCTTAGTTGAGACTTACTATTCATAGTGCTCCATTTATTATTGAGATATTACCATTACTGTCTATTTTTATGTAAATAATCAAGCTGTAATACTAAGCAAAACTCAACAAAATGAGGCGATACAAGTTAATACGTCTGCTGTATTTCCATTAAGCTGTTACTGTTTTGCCATTTTGCAGGTCAGCTAAAGTCAGCCCTCCGGTGTACTGAAAATGAGCCATCTCCTTAAATGTTTTCCAATCTCCAGCCCATTCCAAACCGCAACTTTTCCCAAGTTGTCCAAGAGTTTGCCACAATACAAGGTCATTACCTGTGGAATTCCATACCGGCTTTCCGTTACGAAGAGGTACAACATCGAACGCTACACGCCAATTATGCCATGACTGCCCGCCTTTAGCATTTGTAACAATCTTCCCGGGCGTCGTCCTACCCTGTGCATACAACGCATTCTGACTTTCAATGTCGCGGTAGGTACTGGTAATTAACAGATCAATATCAGCCTTCTCGCACTCATCAACAAACTTGCGGCATTTTTCCTGAACGATAGGGTTCAGGTCATCAACTTTTCTACTGCTGATCATGCATGGCTCCTCTCTTATCAGCCCTTCATCACCTACAATGACCGTTCGATTTCGTTGACTTATCCATCTTGCGTATCGAGTCGATCAAATAAGAGCTGTTGATTTTTATCACTCTCCTGTAATGATCTTTACCGTAAATAGCTTGTTAGCTCAGACCAAAGTAAACACCGATAACTTCGTCAACAATTGATTAACAGGTCTTGATCAATCTGGATATGTTTAGCTTTATATCAGAAAAGGTTTTTTCTCAATCCAGTTTCATATCTCTACTGCTTTGTATCCCTGTACTTTATTCAAGGAATAAAAATCAACGAAAAAATGATAAAAGGTTTAAAGCAATTAACTTATACAGAGAAATAATTTTCTTTTAATAAATCTAAACATAAGTAAAGAGATAAAAAAAATATTTACAGCAAATAAATAGATTTTTTTCTAATGAGTTATGAGTTATCGACTTGTTCAGCATCATGCAGATTAACCCCTGAAAAAAACATTATTCCGTAACCGAAGGCGTACCAAAGGAGTTCTTTGAAGCGCCTCAATAGCACAAATGCTCCTCCATAAACCAGAAAATCTTGGATACCGAGTGCCTGAAAAAAGGCCATGTAACCAAGATCCTGTACACCAAGTCCTGAAGGAATGAAAAAAAACAAGACACGAAGCATTGTCAATGTTGCATCAATGGCCAGTACCTGAAAAAAGGAGACCTGTATGCCCAGCAAGTTCAGGATAATATAACTTTCAATTGCAAACATGAACCAAGCTAAAACATAGATGAGCATAGAGGGAACAAGCTGGGCGGAAAAAGGACCGTTGAAATGTTTCAGCTCAACGTCGGTATCGAGAAATTCCGATTCCTTCGAAAGCAACCATGATTTCACCTTTCTGAATGGTACCAGCATTAAAAAACCATGTAAAGTAGTAGCAGCCTTCCCATTAAGCAGTATCAGAAATAAAAAAAGGAAAATAAAAAAAAGAACTATGCCTGTACCAATCATGATAAAGCCAAGCCCCTCGAATCCCAACATTTTAATTGAAACCGCCTGAAGAAATGAAAACCCTGCTACGGCACAAAAAACGGTATAGATTCCCTGCGCCAAACCAAGCATGAGTTTGCGTACCGCAACACTTGCAACACCTGCAGGAATAGGAATTGCCATAAAACGCAGACAAAGAAAAGGGCGAAGGGGTTCGCCGATAGCCACTCCAGCCGGAAGAGTCATGGAAACAGTTTCAGCTATCAGCTGGATTTTCAGAAGCTTGAAAAAAGATATTGGTGTTTTGCTTTCAGGAAAGAGCTTGAACCATGCAATGGTTTCAAGGACATGTAGCCCCAGATAAGGCAAAAGAATAAACAGTGATGAAAAACCGATAATGGAAATCCTTCCAATCGCTCCGGCAAGATCAATCTGACTGAACAGGTACGCAATAAGAATAATTCCGAGACAAAGACCGGCATAACCAGTCCATGAGGTACCGGATTTGTTGGGATTTTGCATGAAAAATCTGAAAACAAGTCTGAAAAAACGGTCAAAACTTTTTTTTCACTACTTCCAAGGATTGGAAAGATAATAATGTATTGTTAAATATTTGTTAAATGATTTGCGCAGCGGAAATTTGCACGTAAAAGTGTGAGTACCAGACATGACCCGACGGTTTCGGTAAACGCTGAAGCTATTACTGGTTGTGTTTTCTCATACAGTCCTTCTTACTAAATAAGCAAAACACCTCTCCCTGATGGGTCTTATTAATCCTGATTTCCAAACACTGCCGGAACTCTTTTCTTCTGTTTTTACTCATTTCAGACACCAGGAATCAAGATTTCCAATAGCAAGAAAGATTAACGGAGTATATGAACCAATTTCATATCGTGAGCTTGAAGAAGATATTCATCACTTTTCGGCGTTCCTGAAACACAAAGGAGTATCGGCTAAAGACCGTGTCGCTATATTATCAGAGAACCGACCTGGCTGGTACCTTGCAGATATGGCTATCCTGAGCATTGGCGCAATTGATGTTCCCCTCTATCCATCTCTAACTCCAAACCAGATAGAGTACATGCTCAAAAACTGCAGTGCGAGAGCCATAGTGGTCTCAAACATGCTTCAACTGGGCAAAATCCTCTCAATCTGGAAGAACCTCCCTGAATTGAGCTTTGTAGTAATAATGAACCGCCTGGAAGAAAAGATCGAGAATGTTATAGACCTTAATCAGGCGAAGGATGAGGGGCTGAAAATACTTGACACAAACCCATCTATAATGGAAGGTGAACCAGTAGAAACTGACGATGTTGCTACCATCATCTATACTTCTGGAACCACAGGCATTCCAAAAGGAGTAATGCTTACGCATCGGAACATCTGTGAAAATGTCAAATCGTGTTCATCGATTATCGGTCTCAACGAATCCGACTGCAGCCTCTCTTTTTTACCTCTTTCGCATGCCTATGAACGTACCGGTGGTTATTATCTGCTTTTTTCATGTGGAGTAAGCATTTATCTGGCGGAAAGTATTGAAACGATTGCCCTGAATATGAGTGAAGCCCGTCCAACAATTATTTTTACCGTTCCGCGGCTGTTTGACCGTATGAAAATGAGCATAATCAAGCAGATTTCAACAGAAAACGCCATAAAGCAAAAAATATTTTACTGGGCACTAAATACAGGAGAAAAGTATCACCGGCAGATCGATGAAAAAGGTAATGCGTCAACAGTTGTTGCTCTGCAACATACCATTGCAGACAAGCTTGTCTATCAAAAAATAAGAAAAAAGTTTGGTGGACGACTCCGTTATTTCGTTTCTGGAGGAGCCGCCCTTCCACGAAAAATCGGTGAGTTTTTTCAAGCTCTCGACATCTTCATTCTTGAAGGATTCGGCTTAACAGAAACCGCACCAGTTACTCATATCAACAGGCCGGAAAAAATAAAGTTTGGAACTGTAGGAGCTGCTGTTGACAATGTTGAAGTAAAGATTGCCGAAGATGGAGAAATCTTGTTAAAGGGTCCGAACATCATGAAAGGGTATTGGCAGGATGATGCAGCTACCAGAGAGGTTACCAGAGATGGCTGGTTCTGTTCCGGCGACATCGGAGTAATTGATAAAGAGGGCTATTTGAAAATAACCGACCGAAAAAAAAATATCATTGTTACCTCAGGAGGAAAAAATATTGCACCAATACCTATCGAAAATCTGATTTCCGAAAGCCCTTATGTAGAACAGGTTATTGTGATTGGTGAAAAACGACCCTTTTTGATTGCTCTTATTGTTCCGGATTTTAGCAAGATTAGGGAATATGCCTTGCAAAAAGGAATTCATGCAGAAAGCGACAAGGAGTTGATTCAGAACAAAAACATCCTGCAGATTTATGAACAACTCTTGCAAAAGATTTCACAGCAACTCGCAACCCATGAAAAGGTTCGTAAGTTCCTGCTGATCGGCGAAGCATTTACAGTTGAAAATGATAATATGACTCCAACACTGAAACTCAAACGAAAAGCAATCATCAACAGATATGCCGCTGAAATCGAAAAGGTATACACCGGCATCAATTCACTGTACAACACTGAGTAGGCACCCTGTACTCATTCACTTTTTATTTTCAGCAACGTTCGCTCACCTGGTACCAAACTCTCTTTTCGTTCTACCAATCCTTCGCTGACGAGTTCACCAATAATGGTATTCATATCCCACGGGCAGGAAGCATATTTTGCCTCAATCTCTTCAAGAAACATCCCCTCTGTATTGATAAGCTCTCTGATAAGCTGTCCACGGTACCAGCGTTTTGAACCCTGAAATTTCGATTGGCGGGTCAAAGGTCGGATGCCTGTAACACGGCTGGTAAGAGAGAGGGCACCGTAATCCATGAGAGCATTATGCCATTCCCGACTCTGGCCTTCGGGCAAAAGCTGTTCGGCCACACTCTGTATGATTGATTTCGCAGTATCAACCGGTAGGGCAAATTCATGTATGATAATCCTGCGGATATTGGTATCGACTGTAGCAACATTGAGATTATCGGCAAAAATCGGAATGGCTCGGCAGGTATACTCCCCTATTCCAGGCAGTTTTTTAAGCAGTTCCGGACGGGCAGGTACTATTCCGTTGAATTGTTCCATGATGATTCGCGCACAACCCTGCAACCTCTGGCCACGGGAGTTGTAACCAAGACCACTCCATAGCGAAAGCACTTCACGAAGAGAGGCTGATGCAAGGGCTGCATTATCAGGAAACCGCTCCATCCATTCAGTAAATTTTTCAACAACCCTTTCAGCTTGAGTCTGCTGCAGCATTATTTCGCTGATCATGACCGCATAACGGTCGGTAGTGTTTCTCCATGGAAAGGAACGGGAGTGCTCGCGGTAAAACGCAAAAATTTTTGCATGAAAAGAGTCAATCGCCGCTTGCGGCAAAACAAGGGTAGCCAATCTGGAATCCTCTCTCTCTTTAAAGAGTTATGAAACAAAAACAATTGCACAAAAAAGTAGCCATTTCATAACGGTAATGGCTACAAATTGGTCGGTTCCTGTGACTCGATCATGTCAGGAAGCAGAAACACCGTAATGTCTTTTGGCTGGGCATTGCCACCATTTCGCACTACTGTTGTGACGGTTGTGGGGTATTGCGCAAGGTTGAGAGAGATCGGTGCATCACAGTATGGGCAGGTGAGGGATAATTGAGGATTACCCGCCGTGTCAATAAGCAGGGTGAATACCTCTTTGCACTGCCAGCACCGGATTGATTGGCGAACGTTTTGTTCTGTCATGGTAATGTTTTTTGGGTGTCGGGTTATTTATTGAAAGATGCTGAGGCCAGCACAAGCAATACCGATAAAGCAAAACAGGCTTGCAGCAATCAGGCGACTCCGTTTATAGAGGGCGCTTTTCAAAAAGAACTCTTCAATACTCAGTGGCTGACCTTTTGCTGCAGGCTCTTGGCATGGTACAATCTGCCGGTCAACCTTCCACTTGCGTGGCATGAGGCTCCAAAGGCTGCATATCAAGGCAGCAAACCAGCAGAGAAATGCCCCGACAACAAGGGGATGCAACGGTATAACTGCTTTGTCGCCGCTCGTCAGTTTCAGGATGGTTGCAAAAAGACCCGGAATGGCGAGCGTGAGGGTAACAAGCTGTTTACCCAGCTCATCAAGCAGTTTCGGCTGCTCCACAACAATCGCAGCAAATCCTTTTTCAAGCTCGTCATCCTTTTTCTGTGGTGAAACGGAGTCAAAAATGTTTCCCTGTTCTAAACTCATGGCAGTTATGATCGTTATTGGTTCTCATCCATCTGCGTCGCCAGCTTCTCCCATCCTTCAAGCCCTTCCGGCAATCCGAGCCGTGGAGCAAGATCCGCCAATGCCTCTAAGGCTTGCGCAAAATTGATTTGGCTGGCTATCCTGTAAACCGTTACCCACGATGATAAAGCATTGGGCATATCATCGTTTTGTCGCTGGATATGCCCCATATTGAACAGTGTTGAGCATAACCCCGCACGGTCGCCGATCTCCTGCCTTATCGCGAGCGATTGTTTCAGGTAGTCCAGCGCCGTGTCATACTCGCCTCGGGCATCATATATCTGCGA
>JBAXLG010000009.1:0-70753 GCA_037134935.1 Chlorobiaceae bacterium
CAGACCTATCTGCCCGCTGTAGCAACAACGCTCAACAATCTGGCCAATTTGCAAAAAGACCGGAATGATTTCGAGGCCGCAGAACAGGGCTATCAGGAAGCACTACAAATCAGGCGAGAGCTGGCACGAACAAACCCGCAGACCTATCTGCCCGCTGTAGCAATGACGCTCATTAACATTGGGATTTTTTATCTTGAGGCAATGCCTGACCGGAAGCAATCACTTGCATGTGTTACCGAAGCGTTACGCATTATTTTACCAGCAGCAGATCACTTACCATATATCAAGAAGTATAAGGATGCTGCATTGCAGGTCGCGAAGGCTTGGGGAATTGATCCTGAAAAGTTTATTACACAGTTGTAATCCGGCAGGGGTTGAGAGGTTTTGGCGGTAAAGAGTTATATTATTTGATTTAAACAATCGAACACCATGCCGCTTTTGCACTGGCTGACAAGGGAGCAGGATATTCATGCTGCCACGCATACGCCCTACCGGTTGCTGGAGGAGGTACCGGAGTTCTCTGCCGGCGACCGCGGCACGCCCAATATGCTGATTCAGGGCGACAACCTTGATGCGCTGAAAGCCCTGCTTCCCTACTATGCCGGAAAGGTGAAGTGCATTTTTATCGACCCGCCCTATAACACCCGCAGTGCGTTTGAACATTACGATGATAATCTTGAGCATACCCAGTGGCTGGCCATGATCTATCCTCGCCTTGAACTGCTTCGCGAGTTACTGACCGAGGAGGGGAGCATCTGGGTAACGATTGACGACAATGAGGCGCATTATCTGAAAGTCATTATGGACGAGGTGTTTGGGCGAAAAAATTATTTGGGCGACTTAATTTGGAGAAAAAGGAAGGGCGGCGGTAATGATTCACATTTCTTCGCCAAAGATCATGATTATGTAATTGGTTTTGCTAAAAATTCAGATAAAAAAATTCATTCAACCAAATGGCGTGTTTCTCAGAGTGAGAAATACTTGAAAAGGTATAAGGAATTAGATGAAGACGGTAATAGATACTATTGGGACACTTTAGCGCGTGATGGACTGCAAAACCCCATAGTTGTAAAAATTGAGTGCCCAGATCATTCTTGGATTACTTTAAATTCTCAAAAATCTGACACCACAATTGAAAAAGAACTTCAATCTGGATCAATCAAATTTTCCAAAGGAAAACAAGGCTGGACACTACATCATAGAGTCTATATGCCCAATGGGCAGGTCTTAAGATCTATTTTAGATCAGATTGGCACTAATAAAGATTCAAACGATGAAGTAGCTGCGATCTTTCATAATTCTGAGTCGTTTGATTACCCAAAGCCAGAGAGTCTAATAAAAGCAATACTGGAACTTTGTACTAAAGAAAACGACCTCGTTCTCGACTCTTTCCTCGGTTCCGGCACTACTGCTGCCGTGGCGCATAAAATGGGGCGGCGATATATCGGGATTGAGATGGGCGACCATGCCATGACGCATTGCGTGCCTCGTTTGCGCAAGGTGATTGAGGGTGAACAGGGCGGCATTTCGGAAGCTGTGGGATGGAAAGGGGGCGGCGGATTCCGCTTTTACCGTTTGGGTGTTCCGGTGTTTGACGAAAACGGCCATGTTGCCGAAGGGGTACGGTTTGCCTCCCTGGCCGCGCATCTCTGGTTTGTTGAAACAGGCATCCCTTATGCCGGGCGAGCGGACTCCCCTTTCCTTGGAATCGACGAAGGTACAGGCACAGGTTATTATCTGCTCTATAACGGTATTCTGGGCGACAAGCGGCCAAACGGCGGCAATGTGCTGACCTCAAAACTCCTCTCCGGCTTGCCGCCACACAACGGGCCAAAAATCATTTTCGGGGAAGGGTGCCGACTGAGCGCGGAGCGGTTGAGCAGCGAAGGGATTACCTTCCGGCAGATTCCCTATGAGATTAAAGCGCGATAGGAGCCAACATTTTATGGAACTGAAAGATTTTCAGCAGAGCGCCCTTGATACCCTTGCCGCTTACTTTGAGCGTGCCCGAATGTCGAATGATCCGGAGCAGGCCTTTTTCCAGACCTTGCGGGAGCGCAACCCGGAACAGAATCTTCCAAACTGGCGCACCATTCAGCATCTTCGGGGTGTGCCGAATGTCTGTTTCCGGCTGCCGACCGGCGGGGGGAAAACTCTGCTGGCTGCCCACTCCATAGCTGTTGCCGGGCGTTCCTATCTTGAGCGGGATTTCCCCGTGGTGTTGTGGCTTGTACCAACCAGCACCATCCGCAGGCAGACGGCAGAGGCGTTGAAAAAACCTTTCCACCCCTACCGTGCAGCAATCGACACGGCTTATGACGGGCGTGTTGCGGTTTTTGATATCAGCGAGATTGAGCAGATCAGACCGCAAGACCTGACCGAGCGCGTTACTGTTATTGTTGCCACAATCCAGAGCCTAAGAACGAGCAATCCCGACGGACGGAAGGCTTATGCCCATTCTGAACAGTTTGAACCGCACTTTGCCCATATCCCCGAAAACACGGCAGGGCTTGAACGTGGCGAGAACGGCACAATCAAGTTCTCCTTTGTGAACCTTATGGCTTTTCACCGTCCTCTGGTGATTGTGGACGAGGCGCACAAGGCGGGAACCAACCTTTCGTTCGATATGCTTGCGGCATTGCGGCCATCGTGCATTGTGGAATTTACCGCCACTCCGAACACCGACCCGAAAAACGGGAGCAATGTACTGTTCCGCGCTTCGGCTGCGGAGGTGAAAGCCGCTCAGATGATCAAGTTGCCGATCATCCTGACCGAGCATCCCGACTGGCGTGCCGCCGTGCATGATGCTCTCGAAACCCGCGCACGGCTGGCGGAAACGGCAAAGAGCGACCCGCGCTATATCCGCCCGCTGGCACTTTTTCAGGCTCAGGACAAAGGGCAGGAAGTAACCGTTACCGTTTTGAAAGCATACCTGATTGAGAACGAGCATATTGCACCGGAAAAGATTGCTGTTGCCACCGGAGAGCAGCGGGAACTGGATGCCATCAACCTGTTTGATCCGGCTTGCCATGTGGAATGCATCATTACTGTTGAAGCCCTCAAGGAGGGGTGGGACTGTTCGTTTGCCTATGTGCTCTGTTCTGTGGCGAATATCGGGAGCGCAACCGACATTGAGCAGCTTCTGGGAAGGATTCTGCGGATGCCCTACGCGCAAACCCGACCGAACGAAGCGCTGAACCGTGCCTATACCCATGTATCGAGTCCGCGCTTTGGCGAAGGTGCGCGAGCCTTGACCGATACGCTTGTGCAGAAAATGGGTTTTGAGCCGGACGAGGCCGCTGCCGCTATTGAACAGCACCAACCGTTCCTTGATGGATTTGAGCCGACGACGGGCGAAGTGATGATGCATCGCGCTCCTGTACTTATTGAAACAGTGGAGAGTGTGCCGGATTTGAGCGGCCTTGCCCTTGATGTTGCCGAGCGTGTGCAGGTGGAGACGCAACCGGATGGAACCGTTACCGTAACTGTTAAGGGCGAAATCCCTGAAGAGCTGGAAAACCGCCTGCTTGCCTCCGTTCCTGTTGGCCGGCAGGAAGCGTTGCGAGCTTCGGTGAACCGGCACCGCATTACGCACCGCAACACTCTTGCTCCTGCTGTGCGGGGCGAAAAGTTTGCCGTGCCGCGTCTGTTCCTGAACGTGCAGGGAGAGCTGGAGCTTGCCGATGAAGCGTTGATTCTCGACCTTGGCGGCTGGACGCTGAACAGTTGCCCTGCGGAACTCACGGCAGCGGAGTTTTCCATCAAAGAGAGTGCCGAACGCTGGGAGGTTGACGTGCAGGAAGAGAGGGTTGTGTATCATCACCTTGATCAACATGTTCAGCTTGAAATTGGAGCGTTGAAGCTCGACTGGACAGAGCTGGCGCTTTCCCGCTGGCTTGATATCCAGTGCCATCAGCCGGACATTACGCAGCCCGTGCTGCTGGAGTTCTGCCGGAAACTGGTTGCTTACTTGATGGAGCAGCGGAACATTCCGTTACCTGACCTGCTGCGCTTCAAATATCAGCTTGCAAAGGTCACGCTGCAGAAAATTGCAGCCTATCGCCAGAAGGCTTATGCGCAAGATTATCAGACCTTTCTGTTTGCTCCCGAAACAGTTAACGAAACTTCGGTTGAAACCCGCTTTGCCGACGGGTTCGCTTTCGATAACCGCCCCTATCCAGCCGCGTGGGTTTACTCTGGCCGCTATCAATTCAAAAAGCATTTTTTCGGCAGCATCGGTGAACTGAAAGGGGAAGGAGAAGAGTTCGAGTGTGCGCAGTTGATCGACACCCTGCCGCAGGTGAAATACTGGATTCGCAATCTTGCAGGCCGCCCTAAAACCTCCTTCTGGCTGCCAACCTCTACTGACCTTTTCTATCCTGATTTTGTAGCCCTGCTTGATGACGGGCGGATTCTGGTGGTGGAATACAAGGGTGAGCACCTTGTTTCAACCAGCGATACCAGGGAAAAACGAAACATCGGAGAATTGTGGGCAGCAAGGAGCGACGGTAAAGGGGTGTTTTTGATTGCCGAGAAAATGAATTCCCAAGGCCAAACCGTTGCCGAGCAGCTTGCCCATGCGCTTGCATGAGCAACGTCAGGGGAAACAAACAACAGTACAGAAAAGTTTACCCTGCGGTTTTCTCCATGCAGATGCCCGGTAATCTCGAGATCTTTTTTCCGGAACATGCAGCAAAAGCACTTCATGTTAATCCGGCGGCTTTACACAATCATCTACACACGTTATGTCACAGATTCAACCCACTGATTCAGAGTAATGTTTTACCGATATGCTCAACATCCATTCATGTGCATGAAGGTCGGCACATAGTTACTCAAAAATGACACCAAGAACGTCAAATTCTTTTTTTCCATTCTTTCGGGCAATCTCATGAATGGTCATGTCAGGGCCGGATTCCATAATACCTTTCTTTTCAAGTTTACTCGTGAGCTCGGTGCTGTTCTGCCCTGCAACGGCTGCAACAGCTGCAAGTTTTGCCGATTCGAGTGCTCTGGTCATTTTCATCCTGGGATTTTCCTTTTGTGATGCAGGCAAACCAACAGAAAGTGCCGTGATAATAGCGCAGGATAACATGATAGCAAATGCCGGTTTTCGTGCAAAGTAGGCTGTGAAGGTTTTCCAGTTGACGATAGTATGAAACGTTACACCGATAACCATAGCCCAGCTCAACCACTCATGCACGGGATGAATGTACCCTGCCTGAATTTTAAAGAACATCATGACACCAGTCACGGTGAGAATGAAAAATGTGCCGGCAGCCAATGGTGTTGCCCAGAGCCTAATGTGTTTGATCATGAAAATGTTGTTTTTTCGTTCGAATACATGAATACAGGCAGAAGTTTTGCTTCTGTGTGAATTGGGACGACAGAGAAAGGAAAATCCTGCGTATGAAAACGGAAAATTATGACATAGACCTGAAAGTATGGTTCACTTTCTGGATTATGCTTATATAAGTCGGGTAGTTTGTGATATAACTTTGTCTCGCTTCGTCTGCTGCATTTTGTGGCAGGGAAGGTTTTTTACCAATATCAATCTTTTCACCTCTCGGTTACTGCTTGTTTTGTTATTTTTTTCTTTCCAGCATGCTGCTCTCTGATGAAATAGAGAGAGGTCAACAACCTAAATAATACATGAACCATGAAAAAAATTGCCGTACTCTATGCCGCAATTGCTTGTTTGTGGACTGCACCGGTTTCAGCTGCAGCACCTTATGTCAGCGGATCGGTTGGGCTGGGTTTTCCTGTAAGTTCTAATAAATCGAACAGCTCTGTTGAAACGAACAATGCAATAGAGTTCAAGACGGGGTTTCCATTTTGCGGTGCTATTGGCGTAAAATCAGGCGATGTACGCTCTGAACTTTCTGTCGGATATCAGAAAAATGATATTGATAACGTTTCTGGTGCTCCCGTTTCGGGAGCTGATGCTTCAGTGTTATCGTTCATGGCTAACGCTTATTATGAGTTTTATATTATTGATTCAAGCGTTATTCCTTATGTAATGGGTGGAGTTGGTGATGCCAGGGTTAAAGCGCATGAGAGTATACATTCCTTTGACATTGACAAAAGTGTGTTTGCCTGGCAGGCCGGTGCTGGCGCTGGAGTAAAGAGTTCAAAACAGGTTACTCTTGATGTGGGATACCGCTATTTCAAAACATCAAAAGTAGCTGACGATTATGGTAGTAAGTACACCATTTCATCCAGCAACATTCTTGTTGGTTTGAGATATAGATTCTGAGTTGCTTTGGGCATGTTGTAGACTGGCCTCATTGAGATTGATGTGAATATTTTGGAGCTATCAAATTATCGTTTGAAATCTTTTCAGTTGATGCTTACCTTTCTTTCCGAAAATGAGGTCACGTTACTCCTCTGTTAAAAAAATCCATTCTACCGGTTTTATTGGTGGAATACACTTTTTTACTGTTTGAAAAAATTACTGCTCGTAGCTGGCGGCAAAAACGGCACTCTTTTGCTTGCCCCCTTATATGAAGCCTTTAAAAAAAACAGTTCCTATAAAACGGCAGTTCTCCTTGCTGCTACGGAAGGAACTGAACCAATCAGCCGTGACCTTGCGGTGAGCTTCAATATCGGTGGTGAAGGCATCCACACCATTTCTCTGTTAAAAGGAACTCCAATTCAGCAGCTTGCTGCTGTTATGACCAGTCTGGAAGCAATTCTTCTCAGCGAACAACCAGATATCGTGCTGGTTTGTGGTAGCGATAATGTTGCCTTCGGAGCTACGGTTACAGCCGCAAAGCTTGGCCTGCCAGTTGCGGCGGTCGATGCCGGTCTGCGAAGCTATGATCGTTCAGATAGTGAAGAGATCAACCGTATGGTCATTGATGCCATGGCCGATATCCACTTTGTCAGTGAACACAGCGGTGAATATAACCTTATCAATGAAGGTGTGCCCGATGAAAAGGTATTTTATTGCGGCAACCTTACCATTGACACGCTTGTCAGGCTGATGGAGCAGAGAAACAAAGAGGTCATTAGTGACAATCATGATCTTTTGCCGAAAAAGTATATGCTTGTGCTTTTAAACCCCGCAATGCTCTCAACAGGAAAAAAGCAGTTTGAGATGATACTTCGATTACTGAAGGAAATTTCCAGTCAAATTACTATCGTCATGCTGTCCTTTGCCGGGTTTGAGAGGCTTATCAAGGAGCACGAACTCAACGAGATATTCCTGGAAATAGAAAACCTGGAAGTGATTGAGCAACCAGCTCATACTGTACTGTTGACTCTTCTCCGTGACTCACGGCTGCTCCTTACCGATACCGAAGAGCTGCAAGCCGAAGCCACGGTCATGAATGTTCCCTGCCTCACCATGATGGAGACCTCTACACGTCCTTCAACCATTGAAATTGGCACCAACATACTTGTTGGACTCAATGAAGATGATATCAGGAGCAGCATTTACAGCATTTTGGATTCTGATTTACACCATCACGTAACCAGCCGATCAAAAATACCTGAAAAATGGGACGGAACCTCAGCAGACCGAATAGTAGCCTTGCTCGAACAATTGGTGTAAAAATACTTTGCTTGGGGGCAAAGAAGTTTTTTCCCATCCAGACCTTGCCATGCCTCACCCATACTATTGCTGAGCATAAAAAAAGCCAAAAGCAGTGTACGCCGAAAAACTGCGGCATGTATCAGCCCAGGTTTAAGCGGTTCTTATTTTAATATTTCATATGCCTTTTTGGGGTAATGTTGACAAAGCCGGCCTTTGGAATTAAATAAAGAATTCTTGCAGCAGAGTGGCAAGGTAATCATTCATGGTGGATTGATTTTTTCAGGCTGCAAGGCTTCGGGAAATTTACCCATAGCGATTACACTATTCAGAAACACACAAGCATAGTATTGAGCTGAGAAACCAAGCACCGTATTCGGTTTTCCGGCAAAAAGCGTTTACCTTGAACCAGAATATTGTTTCGCCAACTGCTTCAGCCATGGATTACAGGAATATGCCGATGTTTCCCCGAACAGAAAATAGAGCCGGACAGAACTATCTTCTTCACACTGCCTTGTTTTTTGCAACAGTACTTACCACAATGTTTGCTGGTGCATTCTGGAGCGGACATCCTGTATTGTTCAGAGGAGTGACGCCTTTCATCATCAATCTTTCATCAGGTGTTCCCTACTCGATTTCCCTGCTTCTTTTTTTAAGCGTTCATGAGTTTGGTCATTATTTCGCTGCTCTGCATCATCGTATCAGTGCAACTCTTCCATACTATATTCCCGTTCCTCCTCTTCCCTCTTTTCTCAGTCTCGGAACCATGGGGGCAGTAATAAAAATCAGGGAAAAGATTACCGAAACAACCGCGCTTTTCGATATCGGCATTGCTGGCCCTGTGAGCGGATTTATCGTCTGCGTCGGACTTCTGGTTTACGGGTTTATGAATCTTCCGCCGGCCACTTTTATTTATACTGTTCACCCTGAATACCATGCGTCAGGTGGCCCGCTGCACATAGCTCCAAAAGAAACTCTTATCATTGGTAAAAACCTGCTTTGGATAATACTGGAAAGGGGTATAGCCCCAAAAAACCTGCCGCCGATGACGGAAATGTATCACTATCCTTTCTTGTTCACTGGATGGCTCGGATCATTTGTAACGGGGCTTAACCTTCTTCCTGTAGGCCAGCTTGACGGCGGGCATATCATCTATGCCATGTTCGGGCAAAAAAGGCACGCAATGGTTGCCAAGGGATTTCTTTTTTGCATCATCATTCTCGGCTTACCATCATTGCTTGAATTATTGCTTTCACTGCTTAAACTGAATTCTGCGGCGTTCATACCGGAACAGCTTCTCTACTGGTCGTGGCCTGGATGGATATTCTGGGCTTTCATCCTTTTACGATTTATTGGCCTGAATCATCCACCAACAGAGTATGATCACCCTTTGACAACAGTAAGAACAGTTTTTGGATGGGCGGCAATAACGATTTTTGCTCTAACCTTTACTCCTGTACCTTTCGGATTAACCTGAACAGAAATTACCATGGATAGCATTCCTCAAAAGGTGATTGATTTCCAGATTAATTGCGCAGGACAATTGCTGGATTTGTCTGCCGGACCACAAATCATGGGTATTCTGAATACCACTCCCGACTCATTCTACGATGGGGGAAAGTTTCACGGAAAAAACAAAAGTATTGATCTTGACCAAGCCGTTGACCATGCTCTTGAGATGATTCGCAACGGTGCTTCGATTATCGATATAGGTGGTGAATCGTCACGGCCTGGTGCTGAAAAAATTTCGGCAAAGGAAGAGATTGAACGTACCTTGCCACTTATTACCCTATTGCGGAAAAAGAGTGATATCCTGATCTCCATAGACACCTATAAAGCTGAAGTCGCTGAAAAAGCATTACAAGCCGGTGTACATATTATCAATGATATTTCGGGTTTCACCTTTGACGATGCTCTTCCCCGCGTCTGCCAGCGTTACCAGGCTGCTGCTATTCTGATGCATACTCCGGTTAAACCTGAAGCTATGCATTGGAATACCAAGGCCGGTTGTAGCGAGGGGAATATTATTTCCCGGGTTACTGCTTTTTTGGAACACTCTATAGCAATTGCTGAAAAGAATTCGATTAATAATATTATTATTGATCCCGGGTTCGGATTTGGCAAAAGCGTATCAGACAATTTCCAATTGCTCGGCAGATTACGTTTACTGCATTCGCTTGGTAAACCAATCCTTGTCGGGATTTCGAGAAAATCGTTTCTTGGAAATGCCATTACACAATCGGGCAGTGAGATGCTTCCACCATCCGAAAGACTACCGGCTACAATTGCAGCAGAAACCATTGCATTGATGCATGGCGCCAGTATTCTCAGAGTTCACGATGTTGCTGCTGCTGTCCAAAGTTTGCTTGTGTTCAAGACAATGCAGAGTGAGAGAAATAAGACGTTATGAGCAGAGGCGAAATGGAAAAAGCGCCTGACTAACTTCTTGATATACCTTTTTTTCTTAACTTGATCGTAAATGCCTGAATCGAGACAGTTAAACCCTCACTGTTCAGATGTATCTTTCTAAAATTGAACTCTTCGGCTTCAAGAGTTTTGCTAACAAAACCAGAATAACATTCGACAGGGGACTAACAGCAATTGTAGGCCCCAACGGATGCGGCAAAACCAATGTGGTTGATGCGATGCGCTGGGTGCTTGGCGAGCAGAAATCATCTCTGCTTCGCTCCCCAAAGATGGAAAATATTATTTTCAACGGCTCTAAAAATCTCAGGCCTCTAAGTTTTACCGAAGTTTCAATTACCGTTCAAAACACAAAAAATGTTCTCCCTATTGAGTATACCGAGGTTACCATAACCCGCCGGCTCTACCGTAGCGGTGAAAGTGAGTTCCTTTTAAATCAAGTGCCTTGCCGTCTAAAGGATATTCTTGATCTTTTCACCGATACAGGAATGGGCAGCGATGCTTATTCGGTCATTGAGCTGAAAATGATTGAGGAGCTTATCAGCAATAAAAGCGAAGAACGTCTCAAGCTATTTGAGGAAGCTGCCGGCATAACCCGCTATAAACAAAGGCGAAAACAAACTTTCAAACTGCTTGAGAGCACATCAATTAACCTTGCCAGGGTGGATGATGTGCTTGCTGAAGTTGAAAAAAAAGTAAAATCCCTAACACTGCAGGCAAAAAAAGCCGGAAAACTTCGAGAACTCAAAAAAGAAATCCACTCTATCGATCTTGCACTCTCTTGGGCTATAATGGAAGAGTTGCGACAGAAACTTGAACCCATACAAAATAAAATCAAGGCAGAAGAGTTGCTGAACCATGAATATGTTGCGAAAATCGCTATAGAGGAGAGCAGTGCCCAAGAGCGTGAACTCCAATTACTTGAAGAAAAAACTTTTGTTTCCGAAACAGAAAAAAGAGTTAACGAACGGAATCAAGAGATTAATGTGCTTGAAAAAAAACTTTTGCAGTATGAAGAACATCAAAAAAACTTAGCGTCGAACATTACCCGGTTAAAATCAATAATAAGGGAGAAAGAGCTGCAAATCCGTGAGCAGGAACTGATAAAAAGCGACCTACTGCAACAAAAGGGACCATCTGAAATTACCTGCTCCGAATTGGAAAAAGCTGTTCACAATTTGGAAAATGAACACGAACAGCTCAATACCACACTGCAGCAACAGAGAAGTAAACTTGTTTATGAACGCGGATTGAGCGAAAAACAACAGTATAACGATAATCAACTTTCTCTGACAAAACGAAGCCTCGAATCAAAACAAGAACATTTGCGAACAACGGTTCAACGGCTTGAAATAAAAAAAGCAGGCATTCTGAAAAAACTGGAAGAGTCCAGCAAAATTGGTCAACAGTTTCTGGTAGAGGCCAATAATAAAAAAACAGAAGTTACCAAAGCAAAAAATTGCGAAGCCCTCTTACTGGAACGCAGGGAACATGTGATGCAGCGAATTGAAGAAAAGAGAGAAGCTCTTCTATTGTGCAGAACCAAGCGTGATAAACTGCACAACCAAATTTTGCTTGCCAATTCAGTGCTTGATAATTTTGAAGGAATGCCCGAAGGATTAGCGTTTCTTGAAAAACAGAAAAACGGAGCTGTTGGCATGGGGTGCCTTTCCGACCTTGTTTCACTTGACAGTCGATACAGAAAAGCACTGCATGCGGCACTCGGCGAGAGTACAAACTACTATGTCTGCAAATCAATCAATGATGCAAAAGCAGGTATAACCAACTTGACAAAGTCAAACAAGGGAAAAGTTCATTTTCTCGTGCTTGATCTTATTGCAGGATCTGTGGTCAGTGAATACCCAAAAATCAGCGGAGCCACAAAAACTCTTGAAATTATCGAGTATCCACCGGAGCTTTATCTCGTGCTCCAGTTATTGCTGGGAAAAAGCTACATCGTAAGTGATCTCTACACAGCAGAAGCTTTTGCTATGGAACATCCCGCCTGCTCATTTGTTACACTTGAAGGGGAAAAATTTACCGGAAACGGTATGATTTTCGGCGGAAGTTCCAAAAACAACGAAGGATTGCGACTTGGTAAAAAAAACGAACGTGGCCAGTTGCAAAAAGAAAGTGACACTATAGAGCAGGAGATCATAAAAATGGAAGAGAGCCTCCTGAAGCTGCGCCAGGAACAGGAAACGATAAAAACAGTCGAACAGCGGAGAAAGGTAGAACTGCTTGAATTAGAAATAGTTTCATTTGAAAAAAAAATGGCGCGGTTTGATGCTGATCAAAACAGTATGAAACAGGAAATAATACAAATAGGATATGAAATTGAGGCTCTGCTTCTGCAGCAAAATGACTGCGAGACCGAATTGAACAAACTGCTACCGGTTATCAGTAGTAGTATGTCAAAAGGAATGTTACTTAGAAATCAAGTCCAGAAACTGCAAGAGAACCTTACTACTCTGGAAAAACGTCATCATGAACTTGTTAGAAATATACAAGCCAGTCAGACTCATTACAGAGACGAACTCCTTAAACTGGAAAAAATCAGGCTCAACCTCTATGCAACCGATCAGGCAATTGTGATACTGAATCAAGAAATCAGAAAGCTCCAAGCCGAACAGGAAGCTGCAGAAAAACAGAGCGGCTCAGGTGCTGAGGTTGCCGGAAAAATAATGGAAGAGCTTGACACGATGCTCATTACCTCTTCTGAGGAACAAAAAAGGCTCAATGAACTTGAATCAGCCTACCGACAACACCAGGCAGAGCTTCATGACACTCTGGCAGCGCAAAGAGATCTGCAGCGGAAGCATACAATGGGGCTGCAACTACTCACGACACTCACCAACGAACGAACGCAGCTTGAACAATCGCTTGACCATCTTGTTACTGCATTTAAACTGAAATATGATTGTGATCTTATTAGTATGAAACCACCGGACATTGATGCGTCATTCGATCGAAACAAATCAGCAGAACAGCTTGAAACACTGATTAGACAACGCGAACAGTTCGGCGCAGTCAATGAGTTAGCACTTGAAGAGTATCAGGAAGAAAAACAACGGTTTGATTTCCTAACCGAACAAAAACAGGATCTGATAAAGGCCGAAACACAGCTTCGCACAACGATTGAGAAAATCAACAGAACAGCGCTACAGAAATTTGATGAAACGTACCGCGAAGTACGAAAAAACTTTATCATTATTTTTCATGAGCTTTTCGACCCAGAAGATGAGGCAGACCTTTTGATTCACGGAAGCGAGGACCCTCTTGATGCTCACATTGAGATTGTAGCTAAACCGAGAGGGAAAAAACCTCTCTCAATCGAACAACTCAGCGGTGGTGAAAAAGCACTGACAGCTCTTTCACTCCTTTTTGCAATTTATTTGGTAAAACCAAGTCCGTTCTGCATTCTGGATGAAGTGGATGCTCCACTTGACGATGCAAATGTAGGACGGTTTATTAAACTTCTGAAAAAATTTGAGAATAACACTCAATTTATTATTGTTACGCACAACAAAAAAACCATGGCTTCCTGCCAAGCTCTTTACGGAGTCACCATGGAAGAGGAAGGTGTGTCAAAACTGATCCCCATCCGGCTGGAAAAAATCAGAAATTGAATTTATGCCGGAACATGATATGTTGAAAAAACTGATTTTATTTGACATTGATGGCACCCTGCTCTCTATTGGGCAAATCAACCGAACAATCCTTGGTGATGCACTTAAAGAAGTGTACGGCACTGAGGGATCTACCAGCACACATGATTTTGCTGGTAAAATGGACAATATCATTATTTATGAAGTCCTGAAAAGTGCCGGACTGAGTGATACTGTTATTGCAAGAAAATTCAAGCAGGCTAAAGCCACCTATATCGAAATGTTCCGCGCACAAACCAAGCCCACGGATATTACACTGATGGAGGGCGTACGAGAACTACTGAACGAGCTGTCGGGACATCCTGAACTGCTGCTCGGTCTCCTGACCGGAAATTTCGAAGGATCGGGGCGACATAAATTACATCTTCCTGATATTGATCATTTTTTCCCTTTTGGTGCTTTTGCCGACGATGGTAACAGTCGCAATGCACTGCCTCCTGTTGCTGTTGAAAAGGCTTACCAGATTTCGGGAAAAATGTTTTTAGAAAATGATGTCGTCATTATTGGCGACACGGAACACGACATTGCTTGCTCCAGAGTGCTGAACGCAAAATCAATTGCCGTAGCAACTGGTACCTACTCGGCCAATGAGTTGAGAAAACACAACCCAGATGTTCTATTGGACAATTTAAGCCGGATTGATATAGTTCTTAGTGAGATATTCTGATACGCAATCAATTAACTGCTCTTTTATGAAGACATACCGACGCCAAATCCGTGAAAAAATTTTACAAGCCCTCTATACGATTGAACTGAGAGATACCGATATAGATTCTGCTGTAGGATGGTTGTTGACGCAGGAAATACTTGATGATGCCAATGCCATGAAATTTTTTAATCTGCTCATAAAAAGTGTTAAGGAAAACAAAGAGGAAATTGACCAGTACATCGCCAAACACGCATTGAACTGGGATATGAGCCGTATTGCAATCATCGATAAGAACATTCTTCGAATGGCCCTTGCAGAAATTCTTTATTGCGAAGACGTACCTCCAAAAGTATCAATCAATGAGGCTATTGAAATTGCAAAAAAATTCACCAGTACTGATAAAAGCAGCAAATTCGTCAACGGCATTCTTGATGCAATCTTCAATGAGCTGAAAGCTGAAGGGAAAGTCCATAAAAACGGCAGAGGACTTATTGAACATTCGACAGCAAAGCAGGAAAAAACAGCAAGTGATATTGAGGACACCAAAATCAATTTGTAAAAATGGGAACACCAGGCATAACACAATCTATTCAGGAAAAGATTCTATTGCTTAACGAAATGCTTGGAAGCAAATACCCGAACCCGAAAAGTGAATTACACTATGACAGCCCTTTTCAGCTTCTGATAGCAACAATCCTCGCCGCCCAGTCAACAGACAGACAAGTCAATATCATTACGAAAGAGTTATTCCGGTATGCTCCAGATGCAGAAAGTATGAGCCAATTGAACCTTGACTTGATAAAAAGCCTTATTCGCTCTATTAATTATTTTAATAACAAAGCAAAAAACATCCTTGAAGTAAGCCAGATATTAATCAATCAGTATGATGGCGAGGTTCCGAACACGAGGGATGCACTCGAAAGCCTTCCCGGAGTAGGAAGAAAAACGGCAAATGTTGTTTTGAGTAACATATTCAAGCAAGCAGTTATGCCTGTTGACACCCATGTTCACCGCGTTTCAAACAGAATCGGTTTGGTGCAGACAAAGAACCCCGAACAAACCGAAACAGAACTTATGAAAATCATTCCTGAAGCATGGGTTATCAACTTTCATCACTACCTGCTCTTTCATGGACGTTACACCTGCAAAGCAAAAAGACCTAGCTGTAACGATTGCACAGTCGACCGTATCTGCGATTTTGCACAAGCAAATCTTTGATGTATCATGTTTGGACACCGAACCCACATATCATCTTTTCGTCCAATCAAGATAAAAAACTAACGAAGTTCAACCTTCCTGTCAACGGCATATATCCACTCTCCTTCAGGGCGGTGACGGTTGCCTGCCCATAGTTCAAGCATCACACCTTTTGCAGGCAAGACCGGTGAAGTAAAAATCTCAATCTGATAGAATAGTTCATCAAGAAGATCATCCCAGATCTCTTCTATAGTCGCACCAGTGGCCACATAGTCACTGCTGGGCGTAAGTGAATGCACATCAGGCTGAAAATAGTCAGCGATGAAAATAAAGCTATCCGGCATCAGAAATCCACCCCTAAAAGTACCTCGGGAACGTTGTACACCAGGCACTTCAATCCAGAACTCCAGCAAGGTATCAGTAGTCAGTTTCCCATCACCAGAAAGCTTGTCGAAAAGTTGCTGAACAGTTTGACGAATGAGCAATTTGTTGTCGCTCGAAAGCTCATGCAATTTAAAGTCAGGAGTATGGTCACGCATTTTGTAATAGTGATAATCAGTAAATTTGTTTTCTAATATACTGTTCTTTTTTTGATCCATCAACAGTATAACAACCCCGACAGTTTGCAAATGATCAAACAACTGACGTAATTGATTTTTAGAAAATATTGACTCTTACATTCTTTGCAAAGCACTGTTGTTATGATCAAAAAAAAGTCCATTGTCGATGTCCGGGCGACCATCTTACAAAACCGCTGTATCAGCAAAAATGTCAACATCATCACTCTTGACTGTCCTGAAATTGCCGCTACGGCAAAACCAGGAAACTTTGTAAACATCAAAATCAACGACACAACACAGCCACTGCTCAGAAGACCGTTTTCAATCCACAACGTGCAAGAAAACACCATTCAAATAATGGTAAAGTCTATCGGTTGCAGTACAACCTTACTCTGCAATACCGGTTCAGGAACGACAATGATGGTACTCGGTCCACTTGGTAAAGGCTTCACTACCTCTGGACATAACTTCAGTACCGCTATTCTGATTTCTGGAGGAATTGGTTCTGCGCCAATGCTTTTTCTGGAAAAAACACTTATTGCCAAAGGTAAAAAAGTAATTAACTTGATCGGGAGTCAAACAAAAGAAGAGTTACTTGACCTTGGTCTGACAAACGCCCTGTTTGCAACGAATGATGGTTCTTTAGGCTTCAAAGGTAATGTGGTGGAATTACTCCAAAATGAGCTACCTGCTCTGGGAAACAAAAAAATTCTCAAAATTTTTGCTTGCGGACCGAATTCCATGCTTAAAGCGCTTGCCAAATTCTGCAGAGAAAACCTCCTTTCCTGTGAAGTATCTGTTGAATCAATGATGGGCTGTGGAATCGGCATCTGTTACGGTTGCAGTATCGCAATTAAAAATCCTGATGGAGAGATTAAAACTGTCTTACTATGCAAGGAAGGACCCACAATTGATGCTGAACGGCTTGTACTATAGAGCTTATATATATACCTTTAAGAAAAACTGGTGGCCTATTCCTGAATTTTTTTCAATGAACAGTAAATATTATGGCAAAAGGACTTAATAAAGTAATGCTCATCGGTAATCTCGGAAACGATCCTGAGTTAAAGGTTATATCATCAGGTCAGTCGAGATGTACATTTACAGTAGCTACAAGTGAAAGCTTCAAAGACAGTAACGGCAATGTACAGGATAGAGTTGAGTGGCACAGAATTGTCGTATGGGGAAAGCTTGCCGAAATATGTAATCAGTATCTGAAAAAAGGACGGCAAGTCTATATTGAAGGACGCCTGCAGACCCGCAGCTGGGATGATATAAAAAGCGGTGAAAAAAAATATGCTACCGAGATTGTCTGTACCGACATGCAAATGCTTGGCGGCCCTCGTGAACAAAGCAGCGGACAAGGTTATGGTGAAAGCGCCATTCAAAATTACGAACTACAGCAGCCAAAACAGCCACAGAAAGAATTTTACAAACACGACACTGACTATAATAACAATATAGGTACATCCGCTTCACCATCAGGAGCGATGCTTGAGAGCGAAAAGGATGATTTACCATTCTGAACAATTTTTAAATTTTCAGAACTCATGCTCTGAAATAGCAGATAATGGTGGACATCTTCAATGGATACAATAAAAAAAGCAACTCTTACTGGTGACATTTCACCTGTTTATTTTTTCTACGGCCCTGAAAGCTACCTCAAGGAAGAAGCGGTTGATGTGATCAAAAAGGCAGTTTTTCTATCGGAAAGCGATGCCGTCTGCAATACGCATATTCTTTACGGCCCGGAGCTTACTCTTGGTGAGTTAGTATCAAAAGCTTCCGAATACCCTATGTTTACTCCGAAGCAGCTCACTATTGTACGTCAGTTTGAGAATATCAAAAAAATCACAAATAAAGAACTACAGAAACAGCATGCGGAAAAATTCGACCGATACATACAGAATCCGGCCGATTTTACTGTTCTGATTATTGATGCTGATAAAGTAGATAAAAAAGAGTGGGAAAAACACCCGTTCAGCACGTTGAAAAAATGCCGAAAGGAGTTCCCTGCTATCAAAGCTCCAGACCTCTTTGCCTCTGAGAGAGCAAAGGAATTAGGATGGGAATTCGAAGCTGATGCCCTCAAAACCTTTACGGCCTATATCCATCCCGCAGCAAGAGAAATATGCCATGAAATTGGAAAAATCATCATGTATGCATCGAGCCATGCCAATACGAAACGCATCACGATAACCGATGTCTATGACTGCGTTGGCATATCACGGACCTACAACGTCTTTGAACTTGAAAAGGCCCTTATTGAAGGAAACCTGAGACTTTGCACCGGTATATCTCTCATGATAATGGATCAGGAAGGACAAAAAGAAGGACTGGGTAACATTATCAGGTACCTTGCAACTTTTTATATCCGTCTTTGGAAACTGTTACAACCCGAAGTACAACAACTACCGCAGGCAGAAATAGCGAAAATTCTCGGGCTGTACGGTAAACAGGAGTACTTCGTAAAAAACTACCTTTCCTACACCAGATTGTTTTCACTCATGGATGCTGAACGAGCTATAACTGCTCTTAAGGAAACTGATGCAGCGCTCAAAGGGTTGCTCCCCTATCCTGATGAAAAGTTTTTGCTTCTGAAGCTCATGCAAAAACTGCTTGGTTAAAGACACCAAACCAATAAAAGTTTCAAAACAGCTACAAATGTATCCTTACATCCACCCTTTTTGCCAATACCACTCAATGGTTCTTGCAATCCCTTCGTCAAGGGATGTAATTGCAGTAAAGCCCAGATCAATTTCAGCCCGTTCTGGAGAGCAAACCCAGTAATTTTGAGCCAGTTCGTTCGCCTTGTCGCGGTTAATCAAAGCTGGCTTTCCTGTAAGTGCACCTGCTACACCCATAAGGGTACCAACAAAAGAAACAAGAGGCAATGGCAATGAAACTCTATATAACTTTTGAAACCCAAGTATCGGCTTTGCCGCAGCAATAACCTCATCCCATGACCATGACTGTTTAGATGTTATATAGTAAGTCTGACCTATCGCTTTATCAGAACGCGCAGCCATCATGATGCCTCTTAACAGATCATCAACATAAATCATGCTGAAACGCTGCTTTCCTCCACTACCGGGTAATACTAACACACCTTTTGCAAGCATCTGGAAAACTTGTAGAATATCACGGTCACCAGGGCCATAAACTGCAGGAGGACGGACAATCGTAACAGGAATTACTCCTGCACTTTTCATACAGAGCAGTTCTGCCCTTAGCTTACTTCGCCCGTAAGCACTTACTGGACGAGGAGTATCACACTCACTAACCCCGATCCTGCCTTCAACGGCCGGACCAGCAGCAGTCAGCGATGACACAAATATAAATCGCTTCAATGATGGATTATTTGCCTTGACTGCAGCCAGCAGATTTTTTACCGGCATAACATTCCCAGCTTCAAACCCCGTCTCATTAAAAGCTTTTGTAACGCCGGCGAGATGTATGATCCGGTCAATCCCCTGTACGGCACGGCCAAGCGCTTCCATATCACTGAAACTACCTCTGACAACCTCAACTTTACCAGAACACTCTACCTCCATACTTTCGGAACGACAAAAAACTTTTACCCGCGTACCTTCCACTCCAAGGTAATTAAGCAGCCGAGTTCCTATAAAACCGTTCGAACCGGTCACCAATATTGTTTCACCCATATTCCTCCATTAAGCTTAGAACTTGTTCGTAAATAAATCCAGTGTGACCTGAAGGAAATAACAACAGTAATTTTAGCAACTATTTTTCCCCGCAATAACGTTTTTCTGATCGGATAAAACCAAGTCAGTAAATATGGTCAAACTCAAAGTATTTACTAACAAACTCTTAATCATCAGGGCATACTCGCTGCTGATTACACATGAACCATACCAACAGAAAAAAACAGAACTGTGTTTTGTCAAAAAAAACAATAAATTTGATACATTAAAATTTAAGTGGTTTTATTCTCACTGAAAACCGACCATCAAACGAACAATCCCGGCTTTTTTTACAGCCAAGGATAAATTTGCATTCTTGTGGAAAAAACAAAAGACCTATTTAAAAAATGCGTTGAGTTTACCATTGCCGACGAAGTAAAGGCTCAAGGCATGTATCCATTTTTTCATCCGATCGATGAGAGCGAAGGTCCAATAGTAACCTTTGCTGGACGCAAGCTCGTTATGGCTGGATCAAACAACTATCTTGGTCTGACTGCAGATCCTAGAGTAAAAGCAGCTTCGATTAAGGCTATCAACAAGTACGGTACAAGCTGTAGCGGCTCCCGCTACATGACAGGCACCGTTAATTTGCATATTGAGCTTGAAGAAAAATTAGCTGATTTTTTTCAAAAAGAACGCTGCCTTCTTTTCAGCACTGGTTACCAGACCGGACAGGGCATTATCCCTACACTGGTTCAACGTGGTGAATATATTGTAGCAGACCGTGACAACCACGCGAGTCTAGTCGCTGCATCTATAATGGCTCAGGGAGCAGGGGCAAATCTGGTGCGCTACAACCACAACAATATGGAAGACCTGGAGCGCGTACTCGAGAAAATTCCGGAAAATGCCGCTCGACTGATTGTTTCTGATGGAGTCTTTTCAGTTTCTGGAGAAATCGTCAATCTTACAGACCTTGTAAAACTGGCAAAAAAATATAACGCACGCACTCTTATTGACGATGCTCATGCGGTTGGTATAATCGGCAAAGGAGGACGAGGTACCCCGTCTGAGTTTGACTTAGTCAATGAGGTTGACCTTATCATGGGCACCTTTTCGAAAACATTTGCGTCACTTGGCGGATATGTAGTAGGCGACCGTACAGTTATTAACTACATCAAGCACAGCGCAGCATCACTTATATTCAGCGCCTCACCAACCCCGGCCAGCGTAGCAGCGGTAATTGCGTCTCTCGAAATAATCCGCAGTGAACCTGAGCTTACGGAGCGACTTATATCCAATACCGACTACGTGCGCCAAGGCCTTCTCAAAGCCGGTTTTACATTAATGCCATCTCGCACAGCAATTGTTACCGTACTGATCAGTGATCAGATGAAAACTCTTCTGTTCTGGAAAAAATTATTCGACGCGGGTGTTTACGTAAACGCATTCATCCGTCCCGGAGTCATGCCAGGACATGAGGCACTCCGTACCAGTTTTATGGCAACCCATCAGCGCAACCACCTTGACAAAGTTATTGCTGAATTCTCTACAATAGGCAAAGAACTTGGCGTTATCTGAGTCGATTTCAAACAATTTGGTATGTTTCTTAATCTCGGCACATTTTTCAGCTATCCTTAGAAGAAAATCGAGCTGTGTTGTTACTCCCAATTTTATCGGACATGAGTCCGATAAAATTTACCCCATGGAATTAGAATAAACGCAATGAGGTCAGGAGATAGGAACCGGCCTGTGTTTCAGTATAATGGATGTGCGCTTGACAAAAGGAAAACCTTTACTTTGCCAAATGCTTTTGATCGGCAAAAATATACAAGTAAGGTAGGTTATATCTTTTCTCTCCTATAGTATCAACAAGAACCACCGAAAGAAGAGTTGTATGAAACTGCAATCTATTGTAATTGCTTTACTGATTGTGCTAAATGAAGTCAACAATTAATCATCTTCCCTATTTATTTCCGAAATTGAATTTTGAATATCAGTCAAAGCCTGATCGAACGTTATCGGGTCATTAGGATTTTCAGACATATATTTGCCATAAAGTTCAGCTGAAAGTTTCAGCCTGTCTATTTCTGCGGCATTATTTACTGACGCATCAAAAAAACCGGCGCCAAAACCTAACCGAAAAGCCTCACTGATCAGTGAGGTTATATGATTACCGTTAACCTGTATATCCCCATCATCCAGTATCCATTTACCTACATTTTTTACAAGGGAGTCGAATAGTTGACGCATATTCCCCTCATCGGAAATATGATTTACGGATGCTTCAATCGCATCTTTCGTTATTTTCTTTTTATCCATCATTAATTGAGATAAATTTTTGAAGAAAATCGTGTAATTCTGCTACGGTTGTTTCGCATTGGAAAGTGAGCATACACAGGCCAGAACAAAACTTAAAATATTGTCAGCGACGGAAGTCCTGGTTTTCCTTGGTTATAAGCATTGAAATACTGGAAATTTGCAGATCACTGCTCCGATAATGGCGGAATAAACTTATGAGCATAGATGTAGTTCAAACATAACACCGCCACTGTTTTATTTTCCTTCCTATTTGTTGTTTATCCTTTTACAAGATAGTAACAATTGTTTCCAACGACAATCTCAAACACCTTTCTTATGCAAGTTTAAACCTGTTTACATATATTCGGGCTTTTTCCTGTCAGTTATTAATAACATAAAACACTCCATCATGAAAAAATTTCTTGCCTTTTCAGCCGCGTTTATGCTCTTATCAGCTCCTGCAATGGCAGAAATAACTCCCTACGTGAGCGCGTCAGTTGGCGTTGGGTCATTAGGAAACTCTTCAATGTCAGCTTTAGACCGTACTGTTGATGATGCTATTACCTATAAGAGAGGAACTCCTTTTTCGGGAGCTGTCGGTATAGAAAGAGAGAAGTGCAGAATCGAAGCCGCTATTGCTCATCAATCAAATGATGTCGATAAAATAAAATCAGATGCAATAAATCTGGCCTCTGTGTCCGGTTACAGTATATCAACTACGTCATACATGCTCAACGGTTATTATGATGTTGCTATTAAAAAATCAAGCATAGTGCCTTATGTCATGGCAGGTATTGGGGCTGCAAGTATAAACGCAAAATCCTCCGATCACTCATCTGGTGAAACTGGTTTCGCTTATCAAGCCGGCGTTGGTGTTGGCATCAAACCTTGTGCGTGCGGTAAAATGAGTGTTGACCTTGGGTATCGTTACTTCAAGCCATCAAAGAGTAACATCTTCAATTTCAACGATGTAACCATATCCTCAAGCAACCTCTTGCTGGGTTTTCGTTACAAGCTGTAAACCCTCAACCTGCAACTGGATTACCACAAAGCCCCGGGTCATTACAGGGGCTTTTGCTTGTAACTCCAGCTTTATGGGGGATGCGTTCAATCAATCCAGTCATTCCATCAGCAGGTCACACTTCCTGTGTGTCAGGAAGTGTTATTGTTTCACCTGTGAAGAAGGCAGAACGCACTCCCCTGACTGAATTTGCAATGTAAATCATGTCGGCCTTTTCAAGCTCCGCACGGGTAACTGTTTTTTCAAACGCAAACAGTCTGGTGCTGAGGAAGTAGCTGCGGAATATTCCACCAAGCAGCCCGCACTGAAGCGGCGGAGTAAAAAAGTGTTCGCCTTTTTGGATAAACAGAGTGCTGATAGCACCTTCAGTCACCTCACCACGCTCATTAAGAAACAGCACCTCGTCATATCCCCTTTGCACTGCAAGAGCATGGTAACGATCATACAGCTTTCGTGCTGTTGTCTTATGGTACAGCAGCAACCATGACGACTCTGTCCGGTGTGCGGCAAGGCAGAGCCGCACTACTCTGCCCGCTTGAGGCAAGGTGACCGGTTCATGCAAGGCAGTGAACTCACCACCTGCTGACAGGCTGAGCCGAACCTTGAAGCGTTGTCCAGACCGGCGCATGGTGCTTTCAAGCTGGTCAAGCACTTCTTCTGCAGATGCTCTTTTCCACAAAAAGCCAAGCGAGGCCGCCGATGCTGCCATCCGGTCAAGATGCTCCTCAAGCCACACATACCGCCCGCACCAAAGCAGGCTCTCAAACAGCTCAAACTCAGGTTGCTCCGGGCTGGCAAGAATGTTCGCTTTCAGCTGGCACTCCCGATACTCCTTTTCAGGATCGGAGTCCCATACAATACCACTGCCGGAACCATAGACGCCAACCGCTCCACAAAGTTCAACAGTACGGATTGCCACACTAAACCGCATCTCACGTTCCGGCGTTATAAAACCGATTGCTCCCGTATAGATACCTCTTGGCTCCCGTTCAAGCGAGCGGATAAGCTGCATAGCTTTAATTTTCGGTGCGCCCGTTATTGAGCCCGACGGGTAGAGTGCCCTGAACAGTTCGTACAGCCCGACCTCTTCCCTCTTTTCACCCCGTATGGTTGAAACCATCTGGTGGAGAGTCGGGTAGGTTTCAATGGCAAATAACTCCCCTGCCTGCACAGAGCCCGCTCTGCATATCCGGCCAAGATCATTGCGCAGCAAATCCACAATCATAAGATTCTCTGCCCGGTTCTTCCTGCACTGCGCAAGTTCCTCCTTCATACAGCAATCCTCGTCGGCCGTACTTCCCCTCCGAGCGGTGCCTTTCATCGGCCTGGTTTCAATACATCGGCCATGCAGCCAGAAAAAAAGCTCCGGTGAAAACGACAGCACAATGCGCTCTCCACAATTGAGCCACGCCGTGTACGACGAAGGCTGCACACTTCTCATGCGTGCAAAAAGCCCTGCTTGCGAGCCGTTGAACGAAAAACGGTACCGACCGGTAAAATTTGCCTGATAGACATTTCCGGCAGCAATCTCATTCTTGATCGCCTCAATCTTGCCGCTATACTCCTCTTCGGAGAGATTGAACAACAAGGCCGACAGGGCATGATAATAAGGAAGTCCGGCAGCTTCTGAAAAAAGGCGAGCAACTCTTCTGCCCGAAACAGAGTGAGCTCCCTGATACACCCCAAACCAGGCTAACGGTGACGGGAGGCCGCCTCGCACTTCCTCAAAAAACAGTGCCGGTTCAAAAGCCAACCCTGCCTCATAGCTCAGCCAGCCAGCAACAAAATACCCTTCATCAACTCTTTTTTCCAGCTTCCTGAACAACACCTCTACATCCAATAATGAAAAACAGGTTACTACCTCAACAGGATCGGTAAAGAGCAGCGCTCCATACTTCTCCCCCTTACAAAAGGCAGATTCAAACCAGAGCGACCCCTCCTTCGACAGCCTCTCAGCAAGCTGCTTGAAGGAGACCGGTGCGTTGCGCTCAAGCCGATACAAGGGTGATGGAGTGTTGTAAAACGGTTTCAAGCCACGATTTCAGTTGGTTGGCAGCCCAAAGCTCAATATCAGGTTCAAAACGGGTTTTCAGGCGAAGAGTAATAGCGTTACGCTCCACCGCAATATCGAGCGATTCAATGTTCTGCCGGTGTCCCCGCTCAAGGCCGTTAGCCAGGCGGAGAATGCCTGACAGCACATCCACAGCCCGCTTCTGCTTCGGCTTAAGCAGGCTGTAAGCCGTATGCTTTGCCGAAGGGGTGGATTTACGGTGAAAACGGACAACATGCCCGATAATCTCAACTTCCAATGCCGAAAACCCACGCAGTTCCCCGTTCAATATTATATACTGGCTGTGCTTGTGATGTGAAGAGACAGAAATAAAGGCGCCGATATTGTGCAGAAGTGCAGCATACTCCAGCAGTTCCCGGTAAGGCTCTTCAAGCTGGTGAAGTGGCGCCAAGCTCTCGAACAGCTGCCTCGAAAGTCGTGCAACCTGCTCAGCATGCTTCCGGTTCCAGCCGCAACGGCAGCCAAGTTCATACACACTCTCCTTTCTGATATCAAATTCAGCCTCATCATCACCTGCATCTGCCTCACCACGAGTAACCTGCTGCTGGAGATAGTGCAAGACCATCCCCTCCCGCAAGGCGTAATCAGAGAGCACAATCTCATTGAGGTTGAACAACCGGAAAATCATATCCACAAGAATCATACCCGGAACAATCAGATCAACCCTTTTTGCATCAAGGCCGGTCATGTTCCGCCTTTCAGCAGAATCAAGTGGCAGAATCGCACGGTAAAGCACCAAAAATTCCGATCGGGTAAATGAACTGTTGTTAAGCAATCCTTCTTCATAACCATGCAGGGAACGGATCATGCGCGCAATATTCTCTGCTGTGCCGGAAGAGGCTATGGCTCTGGTTACCGTAAGCCTGGAAGCCTTCTTGACGGCAGAGACCATCTCTGCGGCATAAAACTGCTCAAGAAGTTTAATGTCTTTCTTTGCAATCGGGTCCGTGGATACAAACCGTTCAAACATACGTGCCACACCAATTTTACGGCTCTCCAGTAACTGCACACTGCTCTGGTTTGCAATCACAAACTCAACAGAACCACCACCAATATCAAACAAAAGATCAAAGCCTGTGCCAAGCTTCACCGCGTGGCGTACACCATGGTAAATAAACTCAGCCTCCGCCTTGCCGGAGATAACCTTGACCTGCAGGCCAGTTTCTTCCTGAATTCTCCGCAAAAAATCGGACTGGTTTCTTGCTTCCCTGATGGCACTGGTAGCATAAGCAAGAATATTTTCGACAGCAACATGATGATGCGTAGCCAGAACAAGAAAATTCTTCAATGCAGCAATACCCGAAAGCATAGCCTCTTCATCAAGCATCTCCGTGACCATGCTCCCCTTGCCAATACAGACCATATCCTTGACGCGGTCAATCTCAACAAACCCCTTCCCCCGGCTCTTTTCAACAATAATCATGTGGAAAGAGTTAGTCCCAAGATCAATAGCAGCCACCCTCAACGGTTCACTTTTCATACAAAAAATCTCGATGTGATGGTAAAACCAATAACATGCCTGTAACACAAACAGAAACATTGCAAGTAAAACGGCTCTTCTCTGTTCAATACAGACCAAAGAACATGATTGCAACAATGATAAGAAAACATTTTGATTGAACTGCTGGATTTATGAGATGATGAATCATAGCACAACTTGCTTGATAAAAACTGCCATTAAGGATTCAATACCTCATAAATTGTTGTAGCCTCCCTGAAGTTGACGCCCAATGCTTTGAAATGCTCTTTGCCGCAATTGACTTTTTTGTTTTCGGTTTCACGACGCTTGTCTCGATCGAAGGTGCTTTTGGTTTCACGTACCAGATACAGTTTCTCTGTATCATCGACAACAACAGCCCAGTCGGGGTTGTAGTCTCCAAGCGGGGTTGAAACCTTGAACCATCGAGGAAGTTTACAGAAAAATTTAACATGGTCGTCGGCATCGAGCTTTTTTGCAACGTCTATTTCTATACCGGAATCGTAGGCTATGAAATTGTAGGGGGTTCGGTTGTCATCGCTTTGAACGGCATAGAGCCGGCTGAGATACTCTTCCATCTCCTGCATTTCAAAAAGACGCATTTCGTAATATTGACCGCTGATCGGTTCGTACTTGATTCCATCGATAATCAATTCATGTAGAGCACGGTTAATCAGTTTTGCTGTTTCTGTCATGAATGACTGCGGATTGATCGCAAAATCTTTCAGGCGCCCGGACTGTTTCAGGATTTCAACAAGTGTGCTGCGGGTAAGTTCCGTTTCACGTTGCAGAAACGAAAGGATATCCGGAAGCGGTTGCTCATTATGAACAAGATGAGTACGGCTGCTGGTGATTTTTCCACCCTCCAAACCGGACTCTTTTATTTCCAAATCTCTTCTTGTGATTTCAATCTGAAGATGTTGTATTTCTGCCATGTTTCTGATTTTACCGGCAGCACGTTCTATCAGTTGCGCGGTACTGAACTCAACTGAATATCTGGTTTTTTGACTGATTTTTTCCCACAGGGCAATGAAATCTTCATTGAGTTCAATGCGTTTGTTATAGGTGATTTTTTCCCGTGTACGACCATTCTGTACAAAGTCACGCGGCAAGAACCTCTGGATTCGCCCTACTGCCGCCTGTTCCAAGCCACTATATTTTTCCGGCAGGTTGAAACTGAAATCAACCTTTTCAGGCTGGAATGCCGGTGTTATGTCGCCATACTGATCGATAAGACCTTGTTCGGCAACACACTTCCAGATTTCAGATGATTCTTCCTGTGTCAGGTAATCTTTTCCTTTGGAATTGAGTAGTGTTGTAAAAGCAATCCGGGGAACACGGCCAAACTTGAAATTACCACTTGGATCAATGGCTGCCTCTATTTCGGACTGCAACCCTTTGGCAAAGTTTTCAAAGGTTTCGTTTGCAATGACTGTCAGACGGTTGATCTGGTCGTCATAGACACGATCGCCATCCCGATTCACCGGCAAGCGGAGCCCGCGGCCAATGGTCTGACGGCGCTCACGGTCAGTGCCCATTTCACGCAAGGTGCAAATCTGGAACACATTGGGGTTATCCCATCCTTCCTTCAAGGCTGAGTGACTGAAAATAAAACGGAGGGGAACATCCGGGGAGAGCAGGCGCTCCTTGTCTTTCATGATGAGCTCATATGTCTCGTCATCCTTTGCGGTTCCCCCGCTGGTATCGAGAAGCTCTACAATCTTTCCCTTTTTCCTGTCTGCCGAAAAGTAACCATCGTGAACTTCTTCGGCACGGTAAGGGATTAGTCCGGAATAGAGCGATTTGCTGCTGACTGCGGTATAGGCCTCTTCAAACCAACGGGCGATTTTTTCTTTACAGGGGTTTCCTTCGTCGTCGTAGGTGCGATAGCTTTTGACATGGTCGATAAAAAAAAGGGAGAGCACTTTGATACCTTTGCCATTCAGCTTCTTCTCTTTGG
This sequence comes from Chlorobiaceae bacterium, assembly GCA_037134935.1. GTDB lineage: Bacteria > Bacteroidota > Chlorobiia > Chlorobiales > Chlorobiaceae > Chlorobium. The sequence continues at coordinate 28,507 of JBAXLG010000009.1, forward strand.
CAAAATGGGACTCAACAGTCTGCTCAATCTGGCTTTTTATCCGTTCATCCGTCATGCCGCCGGATTCCTGAAAGCGCTCTACAATGATGCCATTCTGAAACTCAACATATTCATTAGCCGGTTCAGCATTGATATTGGTAACAAGATACCCAGCATAATCCGTGCGGTTTGTCTGGTTTGCAAGGTTGGTGCCGTGCTTGATTTTTATCTGCTTTTCGCGGGGTCCGTTGGGGGAATCTTCAAATATTGTCACCATTGCCTGAGGGGTTTTCGCTGTTTCAGGCCAATAGCCGACAGCATTGAGCCGAACAAAGGTCTGGTTGAAGTCTTTCCCGCTTGAAGCATCAATAACCTCAATCTGTTTGACAAGGCGAAGGTCGTAAGCCCGAACGGGATCAAGCTGGTAGAGCAGATTGTACGGAGTGCGGTGAGTTGCCGAATAGCGCAGGCAGAACAGCGGATGAAGATTCCTGATAGCCTTTTGTGACTTGTCGGTATTATCCACGCTTTGCGGTTCGTCGATAATCAGAACAGGATTGGTAGCCTGTACATACTCAATCGGGCGACGTCCTGACATTCTGTCCTGTTCCTGATGGATGACGTTAAGCCGTTTTTTCTGCTCATCGGTGAGCGAAGCATACTCAACATTCTCACCGGCATCCTTCTGGAAGGCCTGAATATTGATGACCATGATCTGTACCTCATTGTTCACGGCAAACTGGCGAACCCGGCTCAGCTCTTTTGACTGGTAAACAAAGTGATCGAATGCAACGTTGTTGTAGAGCGTCCTGAAATGGTCGCGCATCAGCTTAATGGAACTAATAACCCCTTCCCGGATAGCAACCGAAGGCACCACAATGATGAACTTCTTGAATCCGTAAAGCTTGTTCAGCTCAAAAATGGTGCGCAGATATACATAGGTTTTACCTGTTCCGGTTTCCATTTCCACTGAGAAATTGGGAAATGCATAGGGTGTGCCTTCTTCCTTGATAAGGTGGGATTCCGGCACATTGTTCCGGGATTGTACGGCGTGAAGGTTTTTCAGTATCTGATCCTCTGCAAGCATCAGGTCATTACCGATACCAAGATCGTTATAAAGGGTGCCGCTTTTACCGAAATCAAGCTGAAAGCCGGAGCTGCGGGTAGGCAGACCTTCAAAAAGGTCGGTAACGCTCTTGATTGCTTCAAGCTGGTAATCGAGAGTGGAATCAAATTTCAGTTTCATTGTTTGCCCCGCTTTTTCACCGTTGCTTCTATTGCTTTCAACTTACGGTCATCTGCCAATGCCTCATCCTTAGTTTCTGTTGAAAGACGGTGCTGATGATATCGCTCATACTGTTCCAGAGCCAGAGCATCGGCAACATCCCTTGTAACCATTCCGGCATTATGCAGAATATCCCATTCGTTGAATTTCAGGAAGGCGTCAAGTTTTTCACGCCAGTCGCGCATAAATACCTGCCGGTGACGGGTTGCCTGCTCTTCGGCATAATCGAGATACATGATGACAATCCGGTTCAGACGTTCTACCTCCTCTCTGTTCAGATAATTTTTGGCAATGGTGACATCTGTTTTCCTGACCTTTTCACCTTTCCATGACGTTAAACCCATATTGTCTTTGGAGGAATCTGCCCGTTCTGCTATCAACTCCGGTGCGGTCTTGCCTGAAACGGCAAAATGGAGCTTGTTCTGAACAATCTGAAAGAATTCGAGCGTCTCTTCCGCCTTCGGGTCATAGTCGATTGCCAGCTTGTAGATATCCCGGATTTTCTGGTAGAAGCGCTTTTCACTTGCACGGATATCGCGGATTCGCGCAAGCAGTTCATTAAAGTAATCGGAGCCGATGTTTTCGCCCGACTTCAGCCGGTCATCGTCCATGGTGAACCCTTTAACCAGATACTCACTCAGTCGCTGTGTTGCCCACTTGCGGAACTGGGTACCACGATGTGAACGCACCCGGTAGCCAACAGCAATGATTACTTCAAGATTATAGATGCTGACCCGATAGGTTTTTCCGTCAGAGGCAGTTGTCAAGAAATCCTTGACAACTGAAGCTTCGTCCAGTTCTCCCTCTTTAAAAATATTTTTGAGATGTAAACTGATATTCTGCTTTGTGGTCTGAAACAGCTCTGCCATAGCAGCCTGATTCAACCAGACAGTTTCATTTTCGAGACGAACTTCAATCGTTGCATTTCCGGCACTTGTATTGTAGAGCAGAAACGATCCTCCAGCGGCTGTCACCTCTTTTTTCTTCATATCGCTATACAGTTTTAAAGAGAATCTGGTTCTGCTTGTCCTTCTGCATGTTGTGGGCTGCGAAGGTTTGTACTGCGTTGGCCTTGAGCTGGTCGTTGCCGTGGAAGGCTGAGTCGAGGCAGAGGAACTGCTGGGGGTTGAGCTCTATGACCGCGTCAATCAGCTCTCTGGTGACGCGCTCTTCAAGGCAGAGCAGAAGTGCTCCGTCGGAGACGGAAAAAAGCTTTTTTCCACTGACGGTTTTTGTTTCAATCCTGTCCGTCAGGGTAAAACCTGCTTTGAGGAGCAGTTCATAGAGCAGCTCTTCCGGTGTTGACTGTGGGTTTATATGGTCGATGTGCAGGGAGAGCTGTTCGAGGAGCTTTTCGGACGGAGTTGAGGGTTCAAGTTTCTGCCATTGGCGGAAGTTGGATTTGTCGAGCTTGAATACTTTGAAGCCACGATCCTGCTTGCCTGCATCATCAAGATCAAGTTGCCCTTCCTCTGCGGTGTTGAGCTTGTTGATGACGCGACGGATACGCTCCTTGCCAATTTCTGCCAAATTTGGCTTAAGATTGTTTTCAATAAGAAATTTATAGCACTGCCTTGACTCTACATTCTGCGAATCAACCACTTCCGGCAATTGAACCATAATGAAATGGCGATTACTTTGAATTTCTTTATTGAGATCAAGAATAGCATGAGCTGTTGATCCACTCCCTGCGAAAAAGTCAAGGACTATATCGTCACCTCCAGTGCAAAACTCAATTAATCGAGATAAAATAAAATGTGATTTTGGATTTTTAAAAACATCCCGACCCAGAAGAAATTCCACATTTTTTGTTGATCTTCTGCCATCTTCATAAATAATAGATTTCAATGCATCCTTAGCATACTCAATACGTTTTTTGGGTTTAATCAAGGTTTTCTCATCAGGTCCAAAAAGCACATCACCACTATTTATCATCTGAAATAACGTTTCAGATGGAAACCTAAATCCTTTTTCAGGAACCTTGCATACTTTTCCTGTCACAGGATGTATCACATCATAAAAATATCCACCAAATTTAGTATTTGCGATATCACCATCATGAAACACACCCTTCTCATCAACATTATCATAATGAGTAGCACGAGGTAAAAGCTTTTTATTAGCATTTATCCATAAACGCAGTTTTTCTTGAATCAGAACAGGATTATTTCCTAATTCATTTAAAAGTAAATCGTATTGTTTTTTTATCAATAACGCAGATTCACTCCTTCTCTCCCAAAATCGTTGCATAAGTCTGTTTTTTGAATAACAGACAATGTATTCATGCTCTGTATTTACTTGAGAAGGATTATTATCAGTGGCGGTTTGGAGGACAAGATTCCCAACAAAATTCTCCTCTCCGAATATCTCGTCGCACAGTTTCCGCAGATTGCTCACCTCATTATCATCAATGCTGATAATGATTACGCCATCATCCCGTAGCAGATTCCTTGCCAGATAGAGCCGGGGGTACATCATGTTGAGCCATCTGGTATGGAAGCGTCCTTCATTGGCGGTATTGGTGCTGAATTTTTTGCCTTCACCGTCAATCAGCCCTGCATATTCCAGATAGGTTTCAAGGCTTTCACTGTAGTTGTCAGGGTAGATGAACTCCTTGCCGGTGTTGTAGGGCGGGTCGATGTAGATCATTTTCACCTTGCCGTAATAACTGGTCTGCAGGAGTTTGAGCACTTCAAGGTTGTCGCCCTCAATGAAGAGGTTCTCGGTAGTGTCAAAATTCACGGACTCGTCGCGGCAGGGTTTGAGCGTTGCCAAGCTGAGTGTCTGGATCAGACGCAGAGCCTCTTTTTTACCAGGCCACTCCATGCCGTACCGTTCACGACGGGATTCAAACATGTCGCTGAAGGTGCCGAGTTCGGCCTTGAGTTTCCCGAAGTCGATGGATTCAATGAGTTCGCCTTTGTCGTCGCGGGTTTCGGTAAAGACTGTCGGGAACAGCTGTTTCAGCCGCGCACGGTTTTCTGCAGCTATATCAAGCGTGGTGCCTCTCATTTTCTGGGGTTCTATTTCTGCCATAGTCATTAAAGATGCACGGTTTGGTTCATCAATCAGCAAATAGTGATGAGTGTTTTTTCTGCTACGGTCTGCTTGAATAGTTCTTCAATAGTAAATTAAACAACGAGTGTTCTATTGCTCCTTGACCGAGAGTTTATCATCAATCGCCTGAACGGAAATTCAGATATCTGCCCTATTCATAAGGAGTTCCAGACCATGATGCAAGTTACAATGTTGTTGTGTGAGTTGCTATAGATTTTTCGAAGATACGAATTTGATAAACTCGAAAAACAGCACCAAAGCGACCACTGCAGAACATCGTACAATGGCGGGCGACATAACATGCTTATAACTCTTCCTATTGAATTATTGTATTTGATAGTGATATATTAATGTACTGTATCTCCAGAAGGAGAGCTGGAAATTTCTTTTTTGAACGAAACAACTTTTACACATCAACAGTCAATGAATGCTGTTATTTTGTACGATAGCAGAACCAAAAAGGGTTCTACTGAAGCACTTATCGATTCCATAGGTCTTAAACTTGCTGAAGCCGGGGTCTATGTGGAGAAAGCCAAATGCAAGGCCATGGCGGACTACCGTTTTGTGCAGGAGTTCGACATTGTCATCCTCGGTGCTCCTGTGTACTATTTTGTTGTATCATCACAGCTTTTGGCGGCATTGATACATGGTAATCTGAAAAAAAATCTGCGGCATAAAAAAATAGCCCTGTTTTTAACATGCGGCAGCTCTGAATCTATGGCTACGCTTCTCTATCTGCCGCAACTGAAAATGCATCTGGTACGTAATAAAATTCTTGCGGAAAAAATTATTGCAACAAGTGCACGCTTACAAAAAGATGCGATTGATGAGTTTGTCGACGATATTCTTGTTGAGTACGATAAAACCCTTCATAAAAGAGCTCTATCGAAGTCGGTACAATGGAGCGATGAGGCTATGCAATTGCTCGATTCCATTCCTCCGTTCATGCAGTCCCTGTTGAAAGGTAGAACTGAACAATACGCTCAGGAGATGGGGTATAAGGTAATTACTCTCGCAGTGTGTGATGCGGCCAAGGATGCACTGGGGCGTGAAATATAAAAAGAGCTGCGGTTTTGTCTGTTTATCCAGATAAGGAAGCTTACTGGTGTTGTGTTGTTATGCTTTATTGAGCAGTTTTAAATGGATATTGATTACTATCCAAGATAAACGTGCCGACTGATTTTTTTACACTTCAAATATTTTAGAATATTATGGCTCAAGAAAAAAAAGGCGGATTTTTTTCTGCATTCAAAAAACGTATAGAAACAGATACACCAACACCGAAAACAGCTCAAGCTCAACCGCAATTTCGTAGCGTTGCAATACCTGAAAGCATCAAATCTTCAGTGGGTCAGGAACAATCGAAGGCCGTTGCGGTTGCGAAGCCTGCTGCTGTTAGTGCGTCTTCTTCAGAACCTGTTATTGATACTGTTGCGGCCTTCACTGTTTTATGCCAAGCGATTGTTGATATTGGGGAATCACAATTGAAAATGGTTGACTTGGCCCTGAAGACACTGGCAGGTTCAATCAATAAGCTTGCTGACGTATTAAAGCCTAAATAGCGGGCTTGTTCCATGCTTAATTTGCGACACAAAACATTATCGCATTAATGAGTTTTCCATCCTGATGCGGTAATTGAGTGTGGAACATTATGGCAATAATATTTTTCAGTCTGTTAAAACTCAGGAAGTACGGCTGCTATAGCACTTCTGCCTGTCTTTTGCTATTCGTTTTATTATGCCCGGCTATTGCAAGTGTAAGGCGTTTTTTTATGCTGCCATAGTAAATAGTTTTCAGTATTTTTTTGTTTCTTGTAAAATGAGGTTTTTTGCCGGTTCAGTAGTTGCAATTCATTTTGACAACAGTCGTATTTACTGTACATCAGTTCTATTAAAAACAAGAGGCCTGCATTGGTGATGCGGGCTTCTTGAATGCGAAGTACATGAATTTCATCGAAAGAAAAATACTACACAAAATACTTGGTTGCTCCTCTGAGTTTCAATGCTTTGCATGAGGAACTCTCTACCTGTTAAAGGTGTTAGTGCAGTCCACAAGAGTTTGTTGTTACTCTCAATTATTCTGGTTTATCATGGAAGTTGTTGGCAAAAGTAATGTGCATATGGTCATTGATTCATGCTTGCATGATTCAACTACCTATTTTTCAGATCACGAAAAACTGCTCAAATGTAATCCGTATTGCAGGGACGTGACGTATTTAATGGAACTTGATATTTTTCAATGGATTTTTCAGGTTTCAGATCCCCGAAATAATCCTATAACAGCGGTATTTTTTGTTCGACAGCACGAAGAGATTATTTCTCCTTATGATAGCTATGGCCAGAAGTACGTTTCGCGGTTGAAATCAGGAACGGATTTGGATGGTAAAGGGAAACGGATCCGGTGGGAGGCTGTTCGTGAGTATCCTAAATTTGATACCACTGATACCCATACCTTTATTGGAAACGCAAGTTCCGAGATTTGCCTTCTGCATCAAAAGGATAACCGCACAGCGGTCTTTTTTGAAACTGATATTGCTCTTGATTTTGACATCTCCTTTCCGTTGAATCTTATGCCTGAGGGTATACTCAAGTTCATGACTGAGACAATCATGTCTCAGATCATGCAGAAAGCTACGGAAAGCATGCTTTGCAAGGTACAGGCAGATATTTGCTGTTGTTCTACTGAGCCTGTTGTAGTCGGGGCGAAAAAATAATTTACTGTTCGATCCTCTTTACTCCGAAATGAAGCTTCCCGCCACAAGCGGTGGGAAATTCAACCCTGAGAGATTGATAAAATCATTACTATTATTTTTTTATTATATATACCAATACCCGGTATACATATAAAGGTAGGGGGCTGTCAAGGAAAAGGTGTGCTGATTCAGTCATAACTACTTATCTTATTAACGCTTAAATACTTCTTATATGAACATTGATCGTTTTGTACTTGCCTTTGCAGGTTTTGTGGTGTTGTCAAGCGTTTTGCTCTCGGTTTATCATAACCAGAACTGGCTTTGGTTGACCGGATTTGTGGGTGCAAACCTTTTTCAGGCAGCGTTTACAGGTTTTTGCCCGCTTGCTAAAATTCTCAAGGCTACGGGTATGGAACCCGGTCATGCATTCAAGTAACTTTTTTGATAACTAAAACATCTTATTGAACTATGAAACGGTTGTTACTTTTTGCCGGTATGGGTTTGCTATTCAATCCTTCAGCAAATGCTGAAAATAAAGCTTTAGACGGGCAGGCTATTTTTGATAAAAACTGCAGTGTGTGCCATTCGATTAATCCGCCACCAAAAGCAGCGCCGCCTATCATTCCTCTTTCGTCTCATTACCATATGAAATTCCAGACAAAAAAGGAGGGTGTCAGCCGCCTTGCAGCATATCTGAAATCACCCAACAAAGATAAGGCTATTGATCCACAAGCCATAGCAAGGTTTGGTCTTATGCCTGCCCTATCACTGCCCGATCCAGAACTGAAAGCTGTTGCTGAATGGGTCTGGGATCAGTATAACCCGAATATGATGCAGGGTAGAGGTTCTGGAATGCGGAACCGATAGAAAATGAATCCCTACTGAGCAAGTGCCATGAGGAAAAAATGAAGTGACTGGGCTGTTTGCAAAAGTTGTTTTTAAGCACTGCAAGTTCAATATGTGAGTTGCAGTGCTTCTTGTGACACTACTTTGTAGTGTTTACAGTCATATCCGTTATTGCACCAGCAATTAAACATCGTCAATCCTGAGTATGTAAAACAGGAAATAAAATAATCTATTCTGATTTACAGTTTTTTTTATATTTTATACATATACGGGGTATATGTATTTGGCTATAATAAAAACGGATGGCCGTTTTCGATAACGGGTATTTAAAGAGTATCGAAGTGATAATGACTCCATAAGTGTAGAAAGGATTTTAAAATTTATATCGAAACAGTAGTACATCATGAAAACATATAAAGCATTGATTGGTTGCTGTGTAGCGGTTGTTCTGGCTTTTCCGCTACAGGCGAAAGCCGATGATGCCACAATGAAACTCTCTCTTTCAGACGCTATTACAATAGCTTTAAAAAATAATTATGCCATCAAAGCCGCCCGGAGCAGGGTCGATCAGGCTGATGCCCGGGTGGTTCAAACTCGTCAGTCATATCTGCCGAAAGTGACATTGTCAGAAAACATGGTTGTTACTAATGACCCTGGAGCGGCACTGGTTTTTAAGCTGCAGCAGAAAAGTTTGCAAAATGCTGATTTTGAAGCTTCAAAGATGACTCACCCCGATCTCATTAACGATTTTAATACTTCTCTTCAGGTAATGCAGCCGGTTTACAATGCTGATGCATCAGCTGGACGTTCTATGGCTGTTGCAGCAAAAAAAGCACAGGAGTTTATGGCTGTCAGAACAGAGGAAACAATCGAACTCCAGGTCAGCAAAGTTTATTACGGGCTCATTCTTGCCCGCAAGAATATTGATGCGGTTGAGCAGTCCATTATAACCATGCAGGGGCATAGTGCCGAAGCTGCCAAGAGTTATAATGCCGGGCTGCTGACAAAATCTGACAAGCTTTCGACTGATGTGAGGCTTGCAGAACTCCAGGAACAGAAGCTTCTTCTGCAAGACGAGATAAAAAATGCAAGGGATATTCTCAAAGTGATGCTGAACCTTGATCCCTCAGTAACTATTGTACCAACGTCCGACCTGTCTGTTGATACTGTTGTACAGGTAGAGAATGAAACAGGCTTGCCGCCAAGCAGGGCTGATCTCAAGGCTTTTGAAAAGTATAAAGATGTTGCAGTTTTTCAGGGCGAGATGGTCAGTGCATCAAGGCGACCTCGTCTGAATGCATTTTTACAGACCAATCTGCACAGCGATAATATTTTCGGTGGTGGTGCAAGCTGGCTGATCGGATTGAATATTCAGTGGAGGATTTTCGACGGTATGGCAACTGCAGGCCGTCTTCAGGAGGCAAAAGCTCAAGAACGTGAGGCGATGTACAATGTTGAGGCGGCAAAAAACAACAGTATTTCCGAGGTGAATAAATCACTCAGATCATTGAAAACCGCTAAAGCAAGAATTGCTGTTGCAGCGAAAGCACTGGAAGAGGCAAAGGTAAGCCTTGATTATATAGGTCGGCAGTACAAAACGGGTATGGCAATGACCTTTGAACTGTTAATGAGAGAGCAAGCTTTTACCTATGCGAAAATGAGGTTGAACCAGGCAGCTTATGATTATTGCGTGGCCAGAAGTGAACTTGGATACTACAGGGGTAACTGAAAGATTTTATTAATTCAGAAGGATTATGTCAATGAATGAAGGTATTGCCGGTAAACTTGCAAAGCAGTTTATCAATTCGAAGATTACTCCGTTATTAATGATAGCCTCTCTTTTGGTGGGCATTATGGCTACGTTTATGACACCGAGAGAGGAAGAGCCTCAGATTGTGGTGCCGATGGTTGATCTTTATATCCCCTATCCGGGAGCGGCACCAGCAGAAGTTGAGCTGCGTGTAGCCAAGCCGATAGAGAAAACATTGACCGAAATTCCGGGTGTGGATTATGTCTATTCCACCTCTATGCACGATGTTGCATTGGTTACCGTTCGCTATAAAGTGGGTGAGGATGCCGAGAAAAGCATGGTCAAGCTTTGGTCGACGCTTATGAAAAACATGGACAAGATGCCTCTGGGTGTTCAGTTCCCTTTGATGAAAAAGGTTTCGATCGACGATGTTCCTGTGCTGAATCTCACGTTCTGGAGTAAAACGAAAGATCCTTACCAACTTCGTCAGTGCGCGGCACAGGTTGCAGATGAACTGAAAAAAATCAGCAATATCGGTGATATTGAATTGAAGGGTGGCTTGAAACGTCAGGTAAAAATTGAACTCAATAAAGATAAACTTCAGCGGTTCAATGTTACTCCGTTACAGATTGTTCATCAGATACAGATGGCCAACAGTCAGATGACTTCTGGTGATTTCAAACAGATCAACCAAGAGATCATTGTCAGGACGGGAAAGTTTCTTGAAAACGCAAGTGATGTTTCTAACATTGTTGTTGGACTCTATGGCGCATCGCCGGTTTACCTTCACGATGTTGCCTCTGTTATAGATGGAGCTGAAGAGGTTGGTAATTACAACTTTTTCGGTTTTGCCGCAGCAGCTCCGAAAGGCTCGGCAACAGGAGAGTATCCGGCAGTAACACTGACTGTAGCAAAACGGAAAGGTGGCGATGCATCTGTGCTTGCTGACAAGGTTATGGCTAGGCTCGAAGGCCTCAAACAGACGGTCATTCCGGCGGGAATAACAGTGAGTGAAACGAGAAACTATGGTGCCACTGCATCTGAAAAGGTTTTTACCCTGCTTGAACATCTGATCATGGCTGTTGTAGCCGTGACAATTGTTGTCGGTTTTTTCCTTGGGTGGAGGGGAGCACTGGTGGTGCTGGCTTCGGTACCGATAACCTTTGCTCTTACCTTGCTTATCTATTATCTGCTCGATTACTCACTTAACAGGGTGACGCTGTTTGCTCTAATCTTTGTTACTGGTATTGTTGTAGATGATTCGATTATCATTGCCGAGAATATTCATCGCCATTTTGCAATGAAGCGGCAGCCAAAGCTTCAGGCGGCTATTACTGCCATCAGTGAGGTGGGGAATCCGACTATTCTGGCAACTTTTACGGTTATAGCGGCGGTGCTTCCCATGGTGTTTGTTTCCGGACTGATGGGACCCTACATGAGTCCAATGCCGATTGGTGCTTCACTGGCCATGATTTTTTCGCTTCTTGTTGCCCTCATTGCAACACCTTGGCTCTCTTTCCGGCTTTTGAAAGCAGAAGATGGGCATCATGAAAAGTACGATATTACCAAAACAGGCTATTACAAACTTTTCAATACTATTCTTTCGCCATTTATTGAAAGCAGCTTAAAAAGATGGTTTGCGTTCGGTATTGTAGGCCTGATGCTGATTGGCGCGATTACACTGGTACCGATGAAAGCGGTTCAAATGAAGATGCTTCCGTTCGACAACAAGAATGAGTTTCAAGTAATTCTGGATATGCCTGAAGGCACCTCGCTGGAACAGACCGCAAAGGCGGCCAAAGAGATTGCCAACTGGCTTAAAACCGTACCGGAGGTCAGCAGCTATCAGTATTATGTCGGTACCAATGCTCCAATCAATTTCAATGGCCTTGTGCGCCACTATTATTTGCGGCAGAGATCAAACATGGCTGATATCCAGGTTAACCTCATTCATAAAGGTGAACGCAAAGCACAGAGTCACGATATTGCCAGAAGAGTAAGGGCGCACGTTCAGCAGATTGCCCTGCGTTATAATGGAAATGCGAAGATTGTGGAGATTCCCCCTGGCCCTCCGGTACTTTCGACTCTTGTAGCGGAAATTTACGGTCCATCACAGACAGAACAGATTGCACTTGCAAAACAGGTAAAACAGGTTTTTGAAAAGACGCCTGGTGTTGTTGATGTGGACTGGATGGTTGAAGATGATCAGAAAGTCTATAATCTGTTAGTCAACAAAGAGCGCGCAGCATTTCGTGGAGTGAGCGCTGAACAGATTGCCCAGACCTTACGCATGTCAATTGCAGGCATGGATGTCGGTCTTTTGCATACGGACAAGGAAATTGACCCTGTAACTATTCAGGTACGGCTTCCCAAGTCTGACAGAACTACCCTCCAGAGTCTTTCCGGTATTTTTGTTCAGTCGCAAGGTATGGGTACCTTGACAACACGTCTGCGTGCCGGCGAGATGATTCCAATTTCGGAACTTGTGAAGGTTGAAGAGAAAATTGAGGAAAAGAGTATTTACCACAAGGATCTCCGTCGCGTAGTGTATGTTACTGCTGATGTTGCCGGAGCAACAGAAAGCCCTGTTTATGCCATGCTTGACATGGATAAAAAAATCCAGAAGCTCAAGGTTCCAGGCGGATATTCGGTTAATCCTATCTACACGACAAACCCGACATCCGAGAATAAACTTTCGATGAAGTGGGATGGTGAGTGGCAGATTACCTTTGAAGTTTTCAGGGATCTTGGTACAGCGTTTGCTGTTGTGCTCGTGATTATCTACCTTCTTATAATAGGGTGGTTCCAGTCTTTCAAAACCCCTCTGATTATGATGATAGCTATTCCGCTGAGTCTTATTGGGATTATTCCTGGACACCTGCTCCATGGAGCCTTTTTTACAGCTACAAGCATGATTGGCATGATTGCGCTTGCCGGCATTATGGTCAGGAACTCCGTACTACTCATTGATTTTATACAAATCCGCAGAACAGAGGGAGCGGCTCTCAAACAGGCTGTTATTGAGTCGGCAGCTGTTCGCACAAGACCTATCATTCTGACCTCGGGTGCAGTAGTGATCGGGTCAGTGGTCATGCTTTTTGATCCTATTTTCCAAGGGTTGGCAATATCGCTCATTTGGGGTAGCGTGCTTTCAACTATTCTGACTCTTGTTGTTGTACCTCTTGTTTATTATATGGCTGAAAAAAAATCTGCATAAATAGATGACTCAAGGGGGGAAGTACGTTCTATTAATAGATTCTCTCAATTCAGGTATACTGTTGTAGATTGCGATGAAGTGTGGTATTGCCATTTTTCGATTCACTTGTTTAAGTTGGAACTGTGCTTTCATGTTACTTTCGAGTTATACAGGTTTTATAACTTGTACTTTTAAACAGAAATATTGAAAAGTAACAACAACATCCAGATCAAGCCGAAAAACCATGAAAAAGGATGCTCCTCTTTTTATTGTACTGGCAGTGTGTACCTGCTCGCTTGTATTTTTTGTATTTAATCATCAGAATCAAAACCACTCACTATCAGATATCAAGGCAAAAGCTGAGCAAGGAGATGCCCAGGCACAATACAATATGGGTCTTGCATATTTAAATGGCCAAATAGTCAAGCAGGACTATGCCGAGGCCATCAAATGGCTTGAGAAGGCAGGAGTTCAGAGTTATGCTAAAGCACAACTGACCCTTGGAGAAATGTACTATACAGGCCTGGCAGGCAAAAAGGATTACCACATGGCTGCACAATGGTTTGATGAGGCGTGCGACAATGGTTCACCTGAAGGTTGCAGGATGTACCAAATGCTGAGGACTGCAGGGTATTAACGCCTAAGTAGCTGGTTATCATGTTGACGATTATTGCAGCCATAAACGAATAGCAATAATTCCCATAAAAATTGCAAATACTTTCCTTAGAAGATCACTTGAAAGATGAATCGCAAGTTGTGCGCCGGGAAAAGCACCAAGAAATATGCCGAATGCAATGATGAGTCCAAACCCGATATTTTCAGGAGCGATTTTCCCTGAACGGTAATATTCAATAACTCCCAGAAGACCTACTGGCAGGAGAAGCGCTATCAATGATGTGGCGTTGGCACTATGCTGGCTCATCCCGAACAGCAGAACCAGGGCAGGAACAATGATCAAACCGCCACCAATGCCAAGCATGCCAGAAAGAATTCCTGCGCTAATTCCGAGAATTAAAAGATAAAACAGTTGCATGAGGAGTCAGGTTATTTTTAATATGAATGCAACCGACGCTATATTTTTCTGAAAAATTACATGACACCTTTAGGCTATACAATTTTTATGACTGAATAAGCCCATAATAAAGCTTTTGCATGAAAACCTTGTTATTACACGTCGACTTTCAGGGCTTTTAGTGAGACAGATTGCATCAGAAAAGCAAAGAATAGCAAGTTAAAATATCAGATTAATAAACTTTTATTATGAGCTTCTGCCTACAATAATATGGGCATTTTAATAGCAACCATTGTTAAGTGTTTTACTATTATGAAGAGTGAAATGATTGTAACATTTGGAGAGGGAAAGAAAGTAAATGCTGAGTTTAATGGCTTTACTATTCATACCGATCAATCCCCCCATGCTGGCGGTGAAGGTTCTGCTCCTGAACCATTCAGCCTTTTTCTTGCATCTATTGGCACCTGTGCCGGCATCTTTGTACTCTCCTTCTGTCAGAACAGAGGCATAGCTACGGATGGTATCAGGATTGTTCAGTCTCACATTGCCGATGAATCTGGTCGAGGTATCAAAAAAATAGAGCTGGAGATAGAACTGCCTGCGGATTTTCCTGAAAAATATAAGGATGCAGTTATCAATGCAGCCAACCTCTGCGCAGTTAAAAAGCAGATTCAGAATCCTCCTGAATTTGCCGTCAAAGCGGTTACTCGGTAAATAATCACTGAGATAATAAGGATTTATCAATGACCCGTATGCTGATTCTTGGCGGAGGTATTGGCGGAGTTGCAGCAGCAATCGCATTCCGTAAAAAAGGCTTTGAAGTGGAGCTTGTATCTGAACGGGACTACCTTTTTGTGTATCCATTAGCAATCTGGATTCCGGTAAAAAGTGCTCAGTTCAATGATGTTGCCATACAGCTGTCGAAACTGGCTCGTAAGCATGGATTTTCGCTCACAATCGACAAAGTTATTGCTCTTGACGGTAATCATAAAACCGTCATCCTTGAAAAAGGAGGTGTTCGTAACTCTGTTGATATTGTTGTTATTGCTCTCGGAGCCTCCAAACTAAAACATGATGGTGCTGAACATACCTTTTCAATTTGCGGTAAACCGGAAGACTCCCTGATACTTAAAAAAAGAATAGAACAACTTGTTGCGCGGGGAGGCGGCAAAATTGCTTTTGGATTTGGCGGTAATCCAAAAGATCCAAGTGCTGTAAGAGGAGGGCCTGGATTTGAACTTTTTTTTAACCTGCATCATCACTTAAAAAAACTTGGTATACGCAACAACTATGAAATGACCTTTTTTGCTCCCATGGCTCAACCTGGTTCCCGGATGGGGAAAAAAGCAGTTTCAGCAATAGGGTACCTGTTTAGAGCCAATAATTTTAAGACCTGTTATGGGAAAAAAATAAGTCGCTTTGTAGCTGATGGTATTGTTTTTGAGAATGAGAGCAAACTTCAGAGTGACCTCACCATGTTTATTCCCGCCAGTGAAGGGCATGATATAATAAAGGAGTCAAATCTTCCTCAAAACAGTGCCGGTTTTATTTGTATTGATGATTATTGCCGAATTGACAATATTTCGGGATGGTATGCTGTTGGCGATGCTGCTGCTCTTGATGGCCCCGACTGGAAAGCAAAGCAGGGGCATATTGCTGAATTGATGGCAAACAATGCTGCTTTTAATGCATCAGTGGAGCATTTGGAGCAGCCGGGCAGAATGAAGGGTTATAAGGCTCATTTGAATATTCTTTGTGTTATGGATATGGGGGATGGTGCTGGATTTGTCTATAAAAACAGTTTCAAGGAGCTTTTTATTCCTATGCCGATTATTGGACATTGGTTGAAAAAAGGC
This sequence comes from Chlorobiaceae bacterium, assembly GCA_037134935.1. Lineage (GTDB taxonomy): Bacteria > Bacteroidota > Chlorobiia > Chlorobiales > Chlorobiaceae > Chlorobium. The sequence continues at coordinate 44,180 of JBAXLG010000009.1, forward strand.
TGGGGACATTACTATAAGCTGTCCAAACTTTGGTTATGAATAGTAAAAGCAAAAAAACTGGCTGGCCTATACACTTTTGTTTATTTCAGGATATGCCAAGAACAACCAGTTTCATTCCGAATGGCGTACTTGATGAGAAGGCGTTGAACATTGTTTTGTTGATAGTTGACAAACAGAAGCCCAGATGAATGTACTCACCATCTCTTTTTGTTGGTCTTCTTGAAGCTACCCACAAGAAATGGAGTGGCTGCCATTGTTGATGGTAAAACACTCGATATCAATTGGTAGTGTCTGTAGTTTCACGGGTAGTTCTTACATGTTAACGTTTGTATAGCATGGCATTGCAACAAAAATCAGAAAAAGTTTGAAAAAGTGGGCTGGAATGTCCACGATAGCTGTTGCTAAAAAAATTTCGGAAAAAGTGTTTTTCGTGAAGATTGAAAACATATAAGATGGGGTTGATGTTCATGATTGTAGAACAGTTTCGTACGGGAGGCGACAGGAATTTCGGATATCTTGTTGCCGATGAACAGACGGGTGATGCTCTTGTGATTGATGCTTCTTTCGATCCTGGCATGATTGTCCGTTTTGCAACAAAACGTGATTTGATCATCAGATTTGTTTTTTCAACACATAGTCATGACGATCATACCAATGGAAACAAGGCTATCAGGCAAATTACTGGTATTGTTCCTTTACTCTATGGTGATACCTGTCCCAAAACAGGTATCAAGGTAATTGATGACGCTCTTTTTCCCCTTGGCTCTTTTGATGCACATATTATTTATACTCCCGGCCATACAACGGACTCTTTTTGCATTCTTGTCAGTGATGCTCTGTTTACCGGTGATACTCTTTTTACCGGGAAAATCGGTGGTACTGCCACACGGGACCAAGCTTTAGATGAATATAACTCACTGCAGCACAAACTTATGAGGCTGCCTGATACAACAAGAGTTTTTCCCGGGCATGATTATGGCTTGTCACCAGTATCTTCTATCAGCAATGAACGTGTATCTAATCCTTTTCTGCTTCAACCTGACTTCAATGCTTTTTTTGCATTAAAACATAACTGGGCTGAGTATAAAAAAACACATGGTATTGCATAATACCCTTTATTTTAAAAGGGAATTTTTTGTTCTTATGTTATTTTTTTTTATAATTTAAGTCTTTAAAAAAACCCAATGGGTAACACTTTGCGTGTTTGCTTTTTTTAAATTTAGAGAATAACGGCGACGCCTTGTTATTCCATATTAAAATTTAAGCGGAATTGGTTTTTATTAATCATAAGTAACCTGATGACTATGGATCAGCTTATAAAATTACGCACTTTGCCGGTATCAGCCCTTATGCAGAAGGATTTTAATATCATCAAGGGAAGCTGTACTGTTGCCGAGGCTCTTCAAATTATGAAAAGAAGTAAGGAGAGCGGTCTGATTGTTGAACCTCGTAATGAAGATGACTGCTATGGGATTATTACTGAAAAGGATATTCTTGAAAAAGTGATTGATCCTGGTGAGGATGTACATCGTGATCCATGGAATACTCCTGTTTTTCAGATCATGAGCAAGCCGCTTATTACTGTTAATTCGAACCTCAGAATTAAGTATGCTCTCCGTATGATGAAAAGAGCCAATGTACGCCGTCTTACTGTCATGGACAATAATAAAATTTTAGGTGTTCTCAATATGTCTGATGTGCTGCATGCTGTTGAGGAACTTCCTGTTCATGATGATCATATAGCCTTGTAATAGTCGGTTCTCCTGAACTGTTTTCTTCGGTAACACCATAAAGACCATTTCAATGAATCGGGCTTGTACTACGGTTAAGCCCTTTCATTTAATCAATGAAGCTTGTTTTCAATAGCTTCATAAGGAGATATGAGCGAATGAAACCATTTGATGTTGTTGTTGTTGGGGGGGGAGGAGCTGGCCTTTATGCAGCCATGGAAGCCATGAAAACCAATCCTGCGCTGAATATAGCAGTGCTCTCTAAAGTATATCCCAACCGTTCACACACCTCTGCAGCTCAGGGTGGGGCCAACGCAGCTCTTGCCAACAAGGCAAAGGATGATACCGTTGAAATGCATATTTTCGATACCATCAAGGGTAGTGATTATCTTGCTGATCAGGACGCTGTTGATGTACTTTGCTCTGAAGCTCCCAAAATCATCCGTGAACTTGAAAATATAGGCACACCGTGGTCAAGGCTTGCAGATAATACCATTGCTCAGCGACCATTTGGAGGTGCCGGTCGTCCGAGATGCTGTTACTGTGCAGATAAAACTGGTCATACGATATTACAGACACTTTATGAACAGTGCCTGAAAAAAGGTGTGATGTTTTTTAATGAATATTTTGCCTTGAATTTATCGGTCAACGGTAGCCGGTCTCGAGGATTGATTGCTATGAATATGAAGACGGGTGCGGTTGAAGCATTTCCCGCAAAAACAGTTATTTTTGCAACAGGAGGGTATGCCAAGATGTACTGGAACCGGTCAAGCAATGCCGCAGGCAATTCTGGTGATGGTCAGGCTATTGCATACCGGGCAGGAATACCGCTGAAAGACATGGAATTTGTTCAGTTCCATCCTACCGGATTGAGAAAAAGCGGTCTGCTTGTTACCGAAGGTGCCAGAGGCGAGGGTGGATATCTGCTTAATAAGGATGGTGAGCGTTTTATGGCAAGATATGCACCTGAAAAGATGGAGCTTGGCCCAAGAGACTTGGTTTCTCGTTCACTTGAGACTGAAATTCTTCAGGGGAGAGGTTTTGACAGCCCGGCTGGCAAATATCTTCATCTTGATCTCACCCATCTCGGTGCTGATCTTATCAAATCACGGCTTCCGCAAATACGGGAGATGTCGATGAATTTTGAGGGCGTTGATCCCATTGAAGAGCCTATTCCTGTCAGACCAACGGCCCATTATTCGATGGGCGGGATTGATACAGATAAATTTGGCCGTACTGTAATGGATGGCGTTTATGCTGCCGGGGAATCGGCCTGTGTTTCAGTTCATGGAGCAAACAGGCTTGGGGGAAATTCTCTGCTTGATATTCTTGTGTTTGGCCGTATTGCCGGGCGTACCGCGGCTGAAGAGGCAGGAAAATTTGAAACCGGTACGATATCGGAACAAGAGATCAATGATCAGATGGCAGAAATCAGAAGAAACATGCAGCCTTATGGCCACGATGAACGATATGGCGAGTTGCGTGAAGAGCTTGGCCAAACTCTGGCCATCAATGCTGGTATATACAGGGAAGCTTCTCTTCTGCAAAAAGGAATACAGGATGTAGCGGAACTGAGACAGCGTTTCAAGAAAGTCCGTGTCTTTGATTCCAGTGATATTTTCAATACCAACCTTATACAGGTGCTGGAGTTGAAAAATATGCTGGATCTGGCTGAAACCGTTGTAGCTGGAGCTCTTGCCAGGGAAGAGAGTCGTGGGTCGCATACCCGTACCGATTTTCCAACAAGGGATGACAAAAAATGGCACAAGCATACCATGGCCACTTTCAGTAACGGTACAGTTACCCTTGGTGAAAAACCTGTTACTATGGGACGCTATGAACTTCAGGAAAGAACTTATTAACTATTTTTTATGACGGCGTCAACAGATCTGCATCACGAGCCTAAAAGGGATGTGACCTTCCGGATATTTCGCTTTAATCCGCAGGTCGACAGTAAGCCATATTTTGACGATTATACCATTCAGATAGAAAAAGGTATTACGGTACTCCGTGCGTTAAATTACATTAAGGAGCATGTTGATGCCTCTATTAGTTTCCGTGCATTCTGTCAGGCGGGTATTTGCGGATCCTGCGGTATGCGGGTTAATGGGATATCCATGCTTGCCTGTACGACTCAGGTATGGGAGATTCTTACCAAATCAAAGGTGGAGGGCATCATCAAGGTTGAGCCGTTACGCAACCTTCCGCTTATTAAGGATCTTATTGTTGATATGGATCCGCTTGTTGGAAAGATGAAGCATTATTCGAACTGGGTTGATTCGAAAATGCCTGAAGCTGAGATGGGTAAAAAGGAATTTCTTATTTCAGAAGAGGAGTTTCTCAAGTATGACAAGGCAACCGACTGTATTCTCTGTGCGTCGTGTGTTTCAGAATGCAGTATTTTAAGGGCGAACAAGGAATATGTCTCTCCGGCTGTTCTGCTGAAGTCCTACCGTATGAATGTTGACACCAGGGATTCTATACATGACCTCCGCCTTGCGGAGCTTGTTAAGGATCATGGCGTCTGGGATTGTACACACTGTTATCGCTGTCAGGAATCCTGCGTGAAAAGTATTCCGATTATGGAAGCTATTCACGGAATACGTGAAGACGCACTTGAGAGAAGAGGAATGCAGGATACCAGTGGCGCCAAGCACGCAGAAGCGTTTATGGCTGATATTGAAAAGAAGGGCAAGCTGGTTGAGGCCACTCTTCCTATCCGTACCAATGGTGTATTCTGGACATTGCAAAACCTGTTGCCGATGGCTATAAAAATGATCATGAAGCGAAGAACACCACCTCCACCTCCTTTGGTAAAGCCATCAAAAGGAATAAAGGCATTCAGGAAGCTGTTTAGAGAGATGTCCGAACATGTAAAGCAAGATCACAAATCTCATAATAAATAATTGAGGGAACTTCCTGATGAGGCGATATGCATATTACCTGAGCTGTATAAATGAATCGATGACGAAAGAGGTTGATCGCTCAATTGACCTTTGGCAGAAGGATCTTGGAATTGAACTGGTCAAGCTGCATGAAAGTACCTGCTGCGGTGGCAGCAATCTCGACTATGTCAGTCCAAAACATTTTGCACTGGTAAATGGTCGCAATATAGCACTGGCCGAAAAGATGGGGCTTGACCTTGTTGTATCTTGCAATACCTGTTTGATGACGATTCGAACAGCAAAGAAAAAACTTGATGAATCGCCGGAGCTGAAAAAAGAAGTTAATGATCTGCTCAAAAAGGAAGGGCTTGAATATCGTGGTACTGCCGAGGTCCGGCATCTTCTCTGGATTCTTGTTGATGATGTCGGGCTGGACACTATCAGGCAGAAGGTAAAAGTGCCATTGAAAAATTACAAGATTGCACCTTTTTATGGCTGTCATATTCTCAGACCATCAACGGTTTTAGGTAAAGATAATCCTCTTGACCCAAGCTCTCTGGATCAGTTGATTGAGGCGCTTGGAGGAAAAACCATTCCTTTTAAACATAAAAATCGCTGTTGCGGATTTCATACATTGCTTGTCGCCGAGGAAGAGTCGCTCAATGTTGCGGCTGAGGCGCTTGAAGAGGCTATAAGTTTGAAAGCTGATTTTTTGGTAACGCCTTGCCCTCTCTGCCACACAGTGCTTGACGGCTATCAATCCAAGGCGCTTAAACAGGCAGGCATCATAAACTCTATTCCTGTTTTTCATTTATCTGAAATGGTTGGCCTTGCTCTTGGTTACAGTGCTAAACAACTTGGTATCAATAGGCACATTGTAAGCTGAAGATGCTTTTTGCCTATCTGATAAGGTTGAAATTGTAGGAAAATTTTAATAAAAGGGTAAAAAAACGTACCTTTGCACTTTTACATTGCTCTCAGCCGGGAGTTTCCGGACTCTCTGACGGGCAGTTTGTTTTGTTAACCCATCAAAATTATTGCATTACATGCTCAAAAATGATCTTTTTCTTCGGGCATTAAAGCGTCAGCCATGTTCCCGAACACCAATCTGGGTGATGCGGCAGGCTGGTCGTTACTTGCCGGAGTATCGGGCCGTCAGAGAAAAAACCGATTTTTTAACCCTTTGTAAAACTCCGGAACTGGCTACCGAGGTAACCATTCAACCTGTTGAGTTGATGGGTGTTGATGCTGCTATTATTTTTTCAGATATCCTCGTTGTCAATGAAGCCATGGGCATGGATGTCGAAATTATTGAGTCCAAAGGAATCAGACTTACTCCACCAATTCGTACTCAGGCCGATATTGACAAGCTTATAGTGCCTGAAATTGATGAAAAACTTGGCTATGTGCTTGATGCAATCCGTATGACCAAAAAAGAACTCGATAACAGAGTTCCCTTGATTGGCTTTACAGGTGCAGCATGGACTCTCTTTACCTATGCTGTTGAAGGTGGCGGATCGAAAAATTATGCCTATGCGAAAAAAATGATGTATCGTGAGCCGCAGATGGCGCATGCATTACTCGGCAAGATTTCAGCAGTGATCACAGCCTATGTACTGAAACAGATTGAAGCTGGAGCTGACGCTATCCAGATTTTTGACTCTTGGGCAAGTGCTCTTTCCGAGGATGATTACCGCGAATATGCTCTGCCGTATATCAAGGAAACCGTTCAGGCAATAAAGGCTACCTATCCTGATATTCCTGTTATTGTTTTCTCAAAGGATTGCAACACAATTCTTTCAGATATTGCCGATACGGGCTGCGATGCCATGGGTCTTGGCTGGGGTATTGATATTGCTAAGGCTCGCGCTGAATTGAATGACCGGGTTGCCCTGCAAGGTAATATGGATCCGACAGTGCTTTACGGTACACCTGAAAGAATCAAGGCTGAAGCTTCCAAGATTCTCAAACAGTTTGGTCATCATACTGAGCGCTCAGGTCACGTTTTTAATCTTGGTCATGGTATTCTTCCTGATGTCGATCCGGCAAATCTGAAATTGCTGGTTGAATTTGTCAAAGAAGAGAGCGCCAAATACCACTAAGAATTTGCCTTCATTATTGCTTTTTTGAGCTCCGCCGGCTGTTTAGCATACGGTGGAGCTTTTTTATTTTTTCACAGTAACATAATATTCTGGTGAGATAACTCTTGAAACTGTGAAAGCCCTGCGCTGAAACATACAGTAATTGCTTGTGCTTGCTGTTCAGAGCATCGAACGCTGTATTTTGGTTATTCGGGTGTGTAAAAAAGTTGACGATTTCATCTCTATGGTGCACCTGCCTATAGATTTGAGTTGGCATGCCATGTATTCCTGCATTCTAACTTCTCAGTTTCGCTTATTACATCAAAAGTACAATTCGAAATGGTACAAGTATTCAGGCTTACCCACGTCCCGAATACCAATTCAAAAAGGATTCAAGCAGTTTAAGCACAGATAAACCCGCATTAATAAACCGTTACATTTCAGAACAGCGATAATAAAAAGACTACCATAAAGCTTTAAACTTGTTGATGAATCGGTATTTCAAGGGATTGCTATAATGAAATTATCTCAGGCTTTTCTGTTACAGTTCGCAGGTCACTTTTGAACTTGCAGGTTCTCTCAGATTCTGTATTCTGGAGAGATCCAATTTTATAACGTCTATCTCGTTGGCGGAGTTTATGATTCCATTAACCAGCATCCAATAGATATTATGTGATTGAGTGCGATTTGTCAGCCGCAACTATTGACTATTGGATTTCAGACTTTCACTTACGGCATGTTTGAATTCTTTTGAAATCTTAAATGTCGGTACGTTTTTAGGATCGACTGTTACTTTTTCTCCCGTTCTCGGATTCCTTGCCTGCCGCAGGTTTTTGTACCTGATATTGAATGAGCCGAAACCTCTGATCTCAATACGCTTACCGGATTTCAGGGAGTCAATGATGCTTTCAAATAGACAGTCAATAACAGACTCGGTTTCGTTTTTTGTCAAGCCTGTTCTGTGGGCTATAACATTGACCAAATCAGCTTTTGTTGTTGTGTTTCCCATAGTGGTTGGTAGCTTAGGTTATTATTCTGTATTAGTTTATTTAAACCATAAATAAAGAGCAACAATTCCCAAAAGATTTAAAATGTTATTGAAGTTGAAGCAGTTTTATTGTACCTGTCAGTAGTTTATCAAGTTGTTTTTTTATGATGGTGTAAAAGGCTGGTACGAAGCTACTCTTTACCTATAATTTCCGCGATTTCCATAGCATTGAGTGACTCTTTTTCAATAAGCATGCTTGCAATGCGATGCAAAATATCGGTTTTTTCTCGAAGAATCTTTTTTGCATTGTCCATGCAAGACATAATGATATTGCGTACCTCCACATCAATTTGAAGCGCTGTTTCTTCACTATATTGCCGTATATGAGAATAGTCCTTGCCGAGAAAAACCTCCTTGTGACTATCGTCGTAGTTGATTGGGCCGAGCTTTTCGCTCATTCCCCATTGGCGCACCATTCTGCGGGCAATATCGGTAGCCTTTTCAATATCGTTTGCCGCGCCTGTGCTGCTTTCGTTAAAAATAAGTTCTTCGGCAACTCTGCCCCCTAGAGCATAGGTGATGATAGCTATGAGGTACTCTTTATTATTGGTATATCGATCTTCGAGTGGCAAGTAGGCTGTCAATCCGAGGCTCCTACCTCGTGGAATGATTGTAACCTTATGAATAGGATCCGATCCTTTGGTATAGCTGGCAACCAGTACATGACCCGCTTCATGGTACGCTGTCAACTTTTTTTGCTCATCAGAAATAATAATGCTTTTTCTTTCCGGACCCATCAGAATTTTGTCGCGAGCTTGTTCAAAATTATCAGTGGTAATAAGCTGTTGCTCATTGCGAGCAGCCAGAAGTGCGGCTTCATTGACAAGATTTGCAAGATCGGCACCCGAAAATCCAGGGGTGCTTTTTGCTTGGACACTGATATCAAAATTTTCTTCAAGAGGAGTATTTCTGGTATGGATTTTCAGAATAGCTTCACGTCCTCTGATATCGGGTTTATCAATGGTAATCTGTCTGTCAAATCGACCCGGCCTCAGCAGTGCAGTATCAAGCACATCAGGACGGTTCGTTGCTGCAATCAGAATAACATTTTCACTGGTCGTAAAACCGTCCATTTCAACAAGGAGCTGGTTCAGTGTCTGCTCCCTCTCATCATGCCCACCACCCAGTCCTGCCCCGCGGCTACGGCCTACCGCATCAATTTCATCAATAAAAATTATACATGGTGAGTTTTTCTTTGCTTGTTCAAATAAATCACGCACCCTTGCAGCTCCAACACCCACAAACATTTCAACGAAATCAGCACCTGATATTGAAAAAAATGGAACCTTGGCTTCTCCTGCAATAGCTTTTGCAAGAAGAGTTTTACCGGTACCAGGAGGGCCAAGAAGCAGCACACCTTTAGGTATTTTACCGCCGATTTTTTGAAATTTTTCGGGATTTATGAGGAATTCGACAGTTTCCTGCAGCTCTTCGACAGCTTCATCAAGCCCGGCAACATCTTTAAACGTGGTTTTTACATCAAATTCGCTAACAAGTTTTGCTCGGCTTTTGCTGAAGCTGAAAATATTTTTTGCCTGCGCTCCATTTTGATTATTGAGACGCCTGAATAAAAAGAAATATATAGCACCAAAAATAATCCAAGGGGCAAACATTACGAGAAAAGTATTCAGGTCGCCGGAACCTTTTTCTACTTTGAGCCTGATTCCCTTATCTGTGAGGAAATCCGCCTGCTCAATGCTGAATGAGGGAACTCTTATGGAAAATTGGTCACTTTTGAGTGTTGTTCTGTTGACGAGTGTCAACAGGGTTACGTTTTTGAGTTTTCCATTCAGAAGCGCTGATTTATCTTCAAATGTTTTGACAGTAACTTCCGCTACAAGCGATTTGGAAAGAAGTGACCGGTATTCGTTATAGGTAATTTCAGGGCTGTCACTGTTAGCGAAATAGCGTTGGAACATAAAAAGCATTAACAAGGCAAGCATCATAAACAGAATAATACGGGGAAACTTTCCTTGAGAATTTGCGCCTTTTTCTTGAGGCCAACCAGTGTTACGATTTTCGTCGTTTACCGGCTTGAATTTATTTCGGAAATCATTTTTTCCTGATTTCCTTTGAGGAGTTTCGGACATAAAATAGATTAGAGTTATACTATAAAGATAACTTACTACATTAAAAGTAATTAAAAGTAAAAGTGCAATGGAAAATAAAAAGTTTATTTAAATGCTGTTCAGTTATAAGCTTTGTTTCCTATTAATTTAGCTCAGAAGTTTTAGGTTAATCTTTTATTCTTGTGTCTAAAAAAACACTGATTTTTTCTTAAATTCATTGCTTTTGTGATAGTTTACTGCCAATAACTCTATAACAGTACGGCGCTCATTATGTTTGGTAAAAAGGTTAGAACCAGGTTTGCTCCTTCTCCAACGGGATATTTGCATGTAGGTGGGCTTAGAACTGCATTATATAATTACCTCTTTGCAAAGAAAATGGATGGTGACTTCATTATTAGAATTGAAGATACCGATCAAAGCAGAAAAGTAGATGGCGCACAGAAAAATCTTATCAAAACCTTAGAATGGGCTGGTATTATTCCTGATGAAAGTCCAGAACATGGTGGAAATTTTGGACCTTATGTTCAGTCTGAGCGACTTAATATTTACAAAGGATACTGTGAACAGTTGCTTGAAGAACATCACGCCTACTACTGTTTTTCAACTTCCGAGGAACTGGAGGAAAATCGGCAACTGCAGCTGAAACAGGGACTTCAGCCAAAATACAACAGGCAGTGGCTTCCTGAAGAGTTGGGTGGTTCAGTGCCGTCAAGTCTTATCAAGAAAAAACTCGAAGCGGGGGAACCCTATGTTATAAGAATGAAAGTTCCTGATTATATATCTATCTGGTTTGAAGATATTATCCGGGGGCCAGTAGAGTTTGACTCTGCCACACTTGATGATCAGGTTCTTATGAAGTCAGACGGTTTTCCTACTTATCATTTTGCGAGTGTCATTGACGACCATCTTATGGAATTTACACACATCATAAGAGGTGAGGAGTGGTTACCTTCTATGCCGAAGCATCTTCTTCTTTATGAGTTTTTTGGTTGGGAACCTCCGAAGGTTGCTCATTTGCCACTGCTGCTCAACCCTGATCGATCAAAACTCAGTAAAAGGCAGGGTGATGTAGCTGTCGAAGATTATATTCGTAAGGGATATAGCAGTGATGCTATTGTGAATTTTGTTGCCATGCTGGGCTGGAACGAAGGAGAGGGTAGTGAGCAAGAGGTATACAGCATGCGAGATCTGGTCGACAAATTTTCGCTGGAGCGGGTTGGAAAAGCGGGAGCGGTATTTAATGTCGAAAAGCTTAACTGGCTTGAAAAGCAGTATATCAAGCAACGTCCTGCTGAAAAAATTCTTGGCGTTATAAAGCCGATCCTTCTTGCAGAGCTCGAGCAGCAAGAGTCTTTGATGCCCAGGGAAATGATCACTGGGGATGAGTATCTGAAAAAAGTTATTGAGCTTATGCGGGAGCGGGTCGGGTTTGAGCATGAATTTGTAACCTTTTCACCCTACTTCTTTTTTGAGCCATCTTCCTATGATAAGGACGCCGTAAAAAAACGGTGGGCTGCTGATACCAACGATCTTCTCCATGAATTTATTGAAATACTTGATAATCTTGAACCGTTCAGTGCTGAAAATATTGAAACCCACCTTAAAGAATTTGTTGCTCCAAAAGGTTTGAAAGCTGCTGCACTGATTCATCCATTGAGAATTCTTACTTCAGGAGTAGGTTTTGGACCGAGCCTTTACCATTTGCTTGAAGCTCTTGGAAAGGAGACTGTACTCAGGCGTATCTTGAAAGGAATTGAAAAAATAAGTGTTTCTGTATAGCTATAGTAGCAAGGAATGAATCAAGGTACATTCCATATTTTTTTTCTTTTGGTTGGGGGGAAATTATTTCTATATTTTTTACCTTGTTGAAAGGACAGGTAGCTCAGTTGGTAGAGCAAAGGACTGAAAATCCTTGTGTCGGGGGTTCGATTCCCTCTCTGTCCACATTGATTAACAGTATTTGTCCTTATACTCACTCCGCTCTTAAAATTCATCTCTTCTTCATTTTCCTGCTTTGTCTGCTATTAGAGGTATTCTATATCATGCAAGGCATTTTGCAATGCTTCAGACTCTGAACATTACCAACATCCAGCATGAATATTACCACGGAATCAAAGCAAGAAGTCTGGCATGATATGCAGGAACCGGGTGCTTATGAATGGTGGTATTTCGATGCCGAAGACAGGGCACTTGGTCTTTCTTTTGTGCTGATTTGGTTTTCCGGCTTTCCATTTTCCCCTGATTACACAAATCATTATGAGAGCTGGAAACAGCGTTTAATTACTGAACCCCCTCTTTCTTCCAATTACTCAGGCTTTAGTTTCCAGCTGTATGAAAACAATGTTGAAACCGTAAATTTCATAAAGGAAGGTCATCGTGGGCTTTTCGAAAGCAACCACTCTGAAATAGGAGTACGGTTTGAAAAAAACCGGTTTATCTATAACTCATTGAAAGATGAGTACACTATTGATATTGATTTCTCTTTTCCTGCCCGCAAAAAAGAGGTTAGGGCAACATTGTTGTTCAAACCGCGCCGACGGATTGTTTACGAGAAAAAAGATGGTAACAATAACGGCAATGATTCTCTCCACCAATGGCTATTAAGCGTTCCAAAGGCCGAAGTTGACGGAAGGATTGATATTATTGATCAACGAAATAGTACCATTCGTACTATTCCTATCCAAGCAGTCGGATATCATGACCATAATCTCGGTGCTGTACCGATGCAGGAATATATTTCACGCTGGTATTGGGGCAGAGCATTTTCTGATTTTTTTGATCTCATCTATTATGTGATTTATTTCAGAAATAACGAGTATAAGCCACTTACTTTGCTGTTGCTCCATGATAACAAGAGTGAACGTGCAATCGTTTATGACGCCGTTCAATTTAGCGAAACCAATTTCAGAAAAGGTCTTTTTTCACCACTTCACAGCAGAAATCTTGATCTGAAACATGAAGAAAGCGTTATTCTACACATCCATCACGACAAGGTGCTGGACTCAGGACCATTTTACCTGAGATTTGCATCCTGTATTTCGTTGCAGATTGATGGACGGAATCTGGAGGGAATCAGGGGTATATCGGAATTTCTCGATCCGGCTCCTCTTCAGTCCAAGTTTATGAGGTTTTTTACCCGGAGCAGAATATGGCGTGAAGGAAGGTACTCTATCATGTATCAAAGTTATAACTGTTTTAAACGCTTATTTGATTGGAAAAATAAATGAAATAATATAAATTCCCAGCCTATTTTGAGGGTGCAGAAAAGTTAAATGTGAATACGTTGTTAGTGGTTATTCAAAAAGAGAATTACACTGACGAAAAAGAGTTAATGACTTATTGTTAAACCGCCAAAGTTTATTTGCTTTTTTACTTAATAACAATACTCTTAATAAGGAGATAGATTGTAATGGCACAACAAGGTAATTTCAAAAGTCCATCAAGAATGGAGACATTTGGAGATAGTGCTCCACTCTCTTCATGTGGCTCGATTTCCAGTGGCAAACCCCGAGAGGAAGGTTTGAAAGGGGTTGATTTCGATCGACGAAATTTTCTCGGAAAGTTAGTTGGGGGGATCGGTGCAGCAGTTGCCCTTTCTACCCTTTTTCCGATCTTCAAGTATCTTGTTCCGCCTGTTGCAACAGTCAAAAGTATCAAAGAGCTTGTTGTTGGAAAAGCCGAAGTGAAACCAAACAGCGGTAAAATTTACATGTTCAACAAAGATAAAGTACTTGTTGTCAACAATAATGGAAATATATCCGCTACCAGTGCCACTTGCACACATCTTGGCTGTACTGTGCATTGGGACAATAAAGCCAAGATCATCTATTGTCCATGCCATGGCGGCAAATATAAACAGAACGGCCAAAAAATTTCTGGTCCACAACCGTTACCTTTACCAACATTTAACGTAAGGGTTGACGGAGAAAATCTGATTATAACAAAAGCGTAACTTTTAATTCTTGCAAACCAACGGAGTCAGGAAATATGGCTGAAAACAAAGAGAACGTTTTGGCAGGAAATGCACCAGCCAAACCGAAACCCGCTGTTCCGAGTGCTGCAAAGCCAGCAGTTCCAGGTGCAGCCAAACCCGCTGTAGCCAAACAGGAGGCACCCAAAAGCGGTGTATATAAACCACCAGTCGAACGCCAAGACCCAAACCCTTATCGGGATTCCCGATGCAGCTTTTTAAGTACATGGTTCCAAGAACGCTTCCAGGTTCTATTACCAGTAATTGATTATATGAAGAAAAAGCAAGTCCCAAAACACAGTAAATCATTCTGGTATTATTTCGGCGGCTTTACTCTTTTCTTTTTCTTTGCATTAATTAGTACAGGTTTTTTACTTCTTCAGTATTACAAACCATCAGAGTTAGAGGCGTATTCCTCGTTTGTTTTTCTTCAGAAAGAGGTTTCTTATGGCTGGCTTGTCCGCCAGATTCATGCTTGGTCGGCCAACCTCATGATGCTGATGGTTTTTATTCACATGTTCAGTACTTTTTTCCTGAAAGCCTATCGTAAGCCTCGTGAGTTGATGTGGTTGACCGGTTCCGTGCTCTTTTTACTCTGCCTCGGTTTTGGATTTACAGGATATCTGCTTCCTTGGAATGAAATTGCCTATTTTGCTACGCAGGTTGGTACGGAAATTCCTAAAGCTCTTCCTGGTGGAACATTGTTGGTGAACATTCTTCGGGGTGGTGATGAAGTTTCTGGCGCGACACTTTCTCGCATGTTTTCGTTGCATGTTGTATTGCTCCCTGGCCTTCTTTTACTGATGCTTACCGCTCATCTGCTTCTTATTCAGGTGTTTGGTACCTCTGCCCCAATTGGCTATAAAGAGTCTGGGCGTATCAAAGGGTATGAGAAATTTTTTCCGACCTATCTTGCAAAGGATGCTATTGGCTGGTTGATTGGTTTTGCCCTCATTCTTTATCTTGCATGGGTATTTCCTATAGAGATAGGAACTCAGGCGAATCCCCTTGCTCCGGCACCTGATCATATCAAGCCGGAATGGTACTTCTGGGGTCAGTTTGAGCTCCTGAAGGATTTCAAATTTCAATACGGGGAAATTTTAGCTATTGTACTTGTTACTCTTGGCGCTATTTTCTGGGCCTGTGTTCCTTTTCTCGATCGCCGTGCTGCAAATGAAGAAAAAAGCCCTCTCTTTACCTTTATCGGGATTCTTTACCTTGCGGGCTTAATCGTCAATACCTGGCGTGTATTTACAGAAGTCACTTACTGATATTTAGCTCCAAAATGGGAGCTAAAATAACAAAAAGGCGGTCTCATCATTTAACTTATGAGATCGCCTTTTTGTTTATTAAACTCACCGTTCAGTCAGCTCCCATCTACCTGAGCATGAAAAATTTCAGCTTAGATTGGCTCCTCGCTGTGATTTTCCTTGTTTGCTCCAAACTACCGCACCCACATGAATGTACCAGAAAGATTTTGCTGGATGGTAAAATGTACGTACAATGTAGGCCGGAATGCTGATGACCGATGCGCTATAGTTGGTCACAAATGATGAAGATGTCGTCAGACACTTTCACCACCATTGCTTTTTTCTATCAACCGGTCAAGGCAGTTGCTGCAGATACATGTTGCATAATGTGCTGCAAGATAATCACGCAGCTCAGATGGCACTTTCCTTGTACTGCACCAACATGTCGTTGAAAGAGCGCAGGTAAAGGGTGTTCCACACATTGGACAAAAAAGTGTTCTTTCACTGCCGGAAGCATGATCAGCGGAATTTGTCATGGTTGCCCCTTAAATTCATAAAAAATTCAGGATCTGCACTTCATCAGGAGTTGAAAATAAAGAGCCTGCTGATTAAAAGTATTTGATCTCAATATTGACCCCAACCTCCTGACTGTCAAGGTTAAACTTTGCATCGGCAAATGAAGGTGGGCCAAAACGGCTTTTCGGATTATTTGAGCACCCTACCCCCTCTTTGGGTATTCCAAGCAAGAACGTCGTATCCAACTTGCCGTTGGTGTTTTCATCATGGTATGCACTGATAGCATAGGTTCCGTAGGGAATGCCTTCAAACACAACTTCGCATTGAGGAACACTAACCTGAACAATTTTTTTCGCGAAGGCTCTGTCGGATTTTACCGGAAACCCCGCTTTACTGTTAAACAGAAAAACTGCCAGCTTGCCATTGTTGTTTCGAAATTCAGTGAATATCGCTTTTATTGAACCCGTTGAAACAAGTGTGCCAACCTCAACAGCATTGTTCTCGGCAAATACCGTAACAGAACAGATAGCCAGCAAAAAAAAGAGAATGAGGGGTTTTATCATTACTTAAACGATCTTTTTATTAAAAACTTTGATTCCAAACAATGCAATCTAATAACAGAACTGCAAGTATCTCGCCCTCTCCGTCTGCATTTCCTCGAATGCCGCAGGGCTTGAGAAGGTAACTTGTTGTTGCTCCTTCAAGGAAAACTTCTCCCACCTGAGTTAGTCAATACCACCACCAATTGGATGTTTTTTCATCTGATCAACTGTCGTGTAGGCTATCGCTTTAAAGGTGGTAGCCTTTCTACCTGCTCCAAAATACCGAAACCCCATGAATGTACCACAAAGATTTTACCAGATGGCAAAATCGACAAATGACCTTGCTTATTTTTAACACGGGATTATCGTCAAAGTCAAAAATCAACGCATCTCCTCGTTTGTGGTAAAATGCTCCAACGATGCAGGCTGGGCTGATGACTTATGCGAATCGGAGAACTGCCTTCGGCGGGAATATTTAGACACGAATTATGACTGCTCATCATTTTGTCCAGTATTGGATTTTTCAGTCTCTAATAACATCTCAGGTTTGCGGACTTTTAGCGAGCTTTAACAGAATAAAGACGGTTTTCGATGAGACAAAAAATGGTCTCACAAGATTTCTGATCTATATGACAGGGCAAAAACGAAATCGAAAAAACGTTTCAAAATACCGCCACAAAACAAAAAATTATTTCAAGACTTAATTGACCTAAAACTGATAAATTCAAGATATTCCTATGATGTTAGGCACTTAATCATGCATTCAAACAAGACAGCAAAGACATGTAGCATAAACATAATCGAAAAACTGTAGATAATGTCGAGTGGTTTAAATCATTGAAAAAAGAAGCAGCTCTTCTCAATGAAGCTGCGTATAAATGCTATAAAAAATACCTGCAAAAGCACCAAATTTTGTATGGTAAGCGATTGAAAAATTATGATATAGCCTTAAAAAACTTTCTGACTTAACACATCCCATGCTGCAGCAAAACGAAAGACTAATTATCAAAAAACACATTGAGCTCTATTTTATAACAACTTTATGCCTTGCTGCCGTTCTTATAGAACCTTTGGCATATTTTTCATTTCTAAAGCCAGACACTGAAGGTGCAGCTTCATGGTTCCAACGAAGTGGCGCAATAACATCAATATTTTCTTATTTCGCACAATTCAGAATTAGCGTTTTTGCAGAATCAATCAAAGGATCAACATTCGCAGAAACTTGGTGGCTATATAACATTTTTGGCAAAAAAGCATCGCTCATTAGCTGGATTGTAGCTATAATAGGCCTATGGGGGGCTTTCGTTTGGGGATATGGCGATTTAATTATAAAATAATCACTTAAATAGCATTAATCATGCCGGATTAAACGTCCCGCTTCTCGCCCATCCTCGCAGCCTTTCCCAATACAGGAAAAGCTGACACAAAGAATAATAGGGAAAAAAACTGATTATCCCTTTCTACAATTGCCGGTCTTGCTATGTGTTCTGTGTTGAATTAGAGCTAAGTAACCTTTCGTGTTGGGGCCGCTTACCGGAAAGCATTATTTAAAAGGGATTTGCGGTGTATTTTTGATACGATTAAAGAAAGACCTGTTTAATCGGATAAAAAAATTCTCATAAATCATTTTTGAGTAATAAGTTCTGGCAAAAATTACCAACACAAAAGGTTACTTAGCTCGAAAATTAAGATCTGGAATTTCAGAAATCCTTCACATCAATAAGCAATTCGGTTTAAAGCCCTTTTGGTCGTATTCCCCACCGCTGGCGGCGTGAACGAAAGTGCAATAAATCTTAAATACTCCACTGCTTTCGGCGGGGTTCTTTATTGCTAAAGCTTTTTTCTCAAACTCCAACTTTACGTTGGAAACCGTACTCTATCGCCCCGCTTAGAGCGAAAATGGCACATGGGCAGCGCTTTTGCAGCTCAATTTTCTTGTAATTCCGAGTAATCATCACTCTCTTTGTTTTTCCGTGAGATATTTCCAGTATTTCATGGGCATATTCGATTTCTGGAGGCGGGGGTTGGTACGGTCAGGTATTGCAATGGTTTTGAAAAATGTCTGCCATAAGGCTTGTATCTGTTTTTCATCGTCGGAAATGGCCGGAGTGGTGAATTGCTCTATTGCGCCGAACCGGAGAAAACCGTTTTCCCAACAGGCGGCAGTGCGGCGTTTAACATCGTAGAGAAACCAGTGTTCCGCCCTGAGCCGTTTGCTGAAGTGGTAAGCAAGGGGCTGGATAATGTTGCAATCAGGCTCCATTTTTGCAAGGTAGGTGCCATCGCTCAGTTTTTCGAACCGAAGAAGCCCTTTCATACGATGCAACTCCCTACCTGCTTTTTTGGAAATAGTCACAATATCGTTCACTGCGGTATGGGTGAGGTAACCATTTATCTTGTCGCCATGCTTGAATGCCAATGAGATATAGCGAAACAGGGCTGTCGCCATACCCTCTTTTTCAGCAAGCATGAAATAATAGAGTGTTTGCGCTGCATCGGGCACATGCTGCCGTAAACGCAAAAAAAGGGCTTCAGCCCGGGTAATATCTGTACCAATAAAATATCCCTCTTCAAAAAACGTATCCTCACGTACTGAAAGAATAACCTGTTCCAGATCACTTTTCTCTTCAAGAATCCACTCAATAGCTGACAGAAGACCATCAGTACTGCCATCGTAAAGGTAGCGATTCACTGCATTATACATAAAGACCCGGCAGTAAAAGTTGCCGCGGAAATGCAGCTTCACTGCTCTCTCCATGCAGAAGCTGATGGCGGATAAAGGCGGGTTGTCGGTCACTTTGTTCAAAAGGCCTGCCGGAACAGATGATAAAATATTTTGCGCGCTTCAACACCACCCCGATTTTTTTTAAACCGTCGGAAGTAATAACTGAAAATCGGCGGGCGGCAACAATCCGTTTAGCAGACGTAACGCCAATGCCTGGAACTCGCAACAGTGTATTATAGTCGGCACGATTGATGTCGACCGGAAAAAATTCTGGATGGCGCAGTGCCCATGCGGTTTTGGGGTCAAACGATTCATCAAGGTGTGGGTCATCGTCCGACAGTATCTCTTCAGCAGAAAAGCCGTAAAACCGCAGGAGCCAATCGGCCTGATACAGTCGGTGTTCCCGAAGAAGCGGAGGTGTAGAAAGTGCAGGAAGACGACTGTCATTGTTAACCGGCACGTAGGCAGAGTAATAGACCCGTTTGAGGTTCATTTTGTTGTAGAGACCCTGTGATAATCGCAAAATCTGCAAGTCATTTTCCGGACTTGCCCCTATAATCATCTGGGTACTCTGACCAGCCGGAGCAAAACGGGGTGCACGGCGACTTGTTTTGCGCTCAACAAGACTGGTATGAATCTCCCTGCCAATAAGCGCCATAGGTTCCAGAATAGCTTGTTTGTGCTTCTGGGGTGCAAGTCGCTGGAGTGAAACCTGAGACGGCAGTTCAATATTCACGCTGATGCGATCGGCATAAAGACCGGACTTACGAACCAGTTCACTGCTGCAGCCGGGAATTATCTTCATATGCAGATAACCGCCGAACTTCTCTTCAATACGGAGTGTTTCGGCAACTCTGACCATGCGTTCCATCGTATAATCGGGACTCGTCATAACGGCTGAGCTCAAAAAAAGCCCTTCAATGTAGTTGCGGCGGTAAAACTCCAGAGTGAGATCAACTACTTCTCGAACAGTAAACGATGCACGTGAAACCGGGTTTGACGAGCGATTCACACAGTAAGCACAATCATAGCGGCAATCGTTGGAAAGCAGGATTTTCAAGAGTGAGATACACCTGCCATCATCCGACCAAGAGTGGCAGATACCACTCTGTGAAGTATTACCGGTACCGCATGCAGCGCCCTCTCGTTTGCTCCCGCTTGAAGCGCACGATGCGTCATAACGCGCTGCACCGGAAAGAATCTGTAATTTCTCAAAAGTCTTCATGAAAAGAAATATAGTGAAGAAAGAACGAAAGAGTACGCACAAGCGTAATTGCATAGCTGAAAGGTAAAAAACAACATCACAAAACCACTCAACTGTTGATATCTTCCGGAAGCAGGCAAGCATCCTTTATACTGTCAGTATTTCAGTTAAAATATGGAAGTGGTTATGCAACTGATGGGGTATTTATTCGAACAGGAGGGATGGAACAGAAAAAAGACTTTTTAAACTCAAAAGCAAACGGTCAAATAATGCGAGTGGAAAATGCAAGACTGAATGTTATCAAAAGAGTCGGCGTAGCGGGATTTGAACCCACGACCCCTTCCACCCCAAGGAAGTACGCTACCAGGCTGCGCTATACGCCGATACATGAAATTATTTGTTAATTATAAAAAAATCCGATGATTAATAGAATCTTTTTTTCATGCTTCACCTCTCTTTCTTCCCATTCCGATAAGTAATTCGGTCTCGTAACCGCACCAATACTGAATTGTATCCACATTTCTATTATCAATCAACAGCAATTTGTGGATTGATACAATCGAACTACAAATCCCTTTATTTATCAGAAGTTAACTAATAACTTATTATAAAATATTAAGTTAAATCCAAATCTTTTTCAGAGGACAATATTGTTATGGCGTAGTCTATACGCAAACCAAAACAACATATCGACAAGTTATCAACATTCGGCTAACATTAATCAAGCTCTTGCTGTCCAGTAAATCGATGCTTCATATATCCTATAATCGGCGGCATAATCGAAATGGCAATAATGGCAAGGATGAGCAGTTTAAAGTTTTGTTGTACAAATGGAAGCTGGCCAAAAAAATAGCCGCTGTATGTAAACAGTCCAACCCAAAGGATGGCACCGGTAATATTGAAGAAAATAAACCTGCTGTATGTCATGGCACCTATACCGGCAACAAATGGAGCAAAAGTCCTGATGATAGGAATGAAACGGGCAATGATAATGGTTTTCCCCCCATATTTAGAAAAAAAATCGTTGGCACTTATAAGATGTTGGGGATTGAAAAAACGTGATTTTTTATAGTTAAAAACTTTCGGCCCTACCTTATGACCAATCCTATAATTGAGCGTATCACCAAACACCGCTGCGATAAAAAAAAACAGAAAAAGAAGGTGAGGATTCAGCAATGTATCCGGAATAGCGGCAAGGGATCCAGCGGCAAAAAGCAGAGAATCGCCTGGCAGAAAAGGAGTGACTACAAGACCAGTTTCACAAAAAATTATGAGAAAAAGAATACCGTAAAACCAGAGCCCATAGTGTGCAATAAGAAACTTGAGATGTTGATCAACATGGATGATAAAATCAATGAGAACACCAACCGTATCGGACAGAGAATAATCCATTGTCATTTTCTCTTAAAGTACTTTATATAATCACCACAATAGTTTTCAAAAAAGCTGCTGTAATGTAGTCATTGAAGCAAAGAGTAGCAACCGCCCTCCTGAGGCTCTCGAGTTAAGGGAAAGCTGAAGAAAAGTTATTATTGTTATATATTAGAGTTTGTATTCGATAACAACTCAATACGATTCCATGAGTTATTTAGCGACAGAACGCTGCAAGCTTTACTACGAAGACACGGCGGAGTCTGATCCTTCACAAACAGGCTTACCTGCAGTACTCTTTGTTAACGGCTGGGCAATTTCCTCCCGTTACTGGAAACCACTGGTTGACGCACTGTCGCCAAACTACCGATGCATTACCTATGACCAGAGCGGTACAGGGAAAACTGTAATCAAGGGATATAAACCCACTTTTACTATTCAGGGTTTTACCGATGAAGCCTCAATGCTCATTGAGCATTTAGGACTGCAGAACTCCAGAAATCTGCATATTGTCGGTCATTCCATGGGTGGAATGGTTGCAACAGAAATCAGCCTTCGATACAGTACATCACTTGTTTCGACCACCATTATTGCCTGTGGTATTTTTGAAGAGACTGCTTTTACATCAATAGGGCTTTTCTTGCTGGGTGGCCTGATTGATGTATCCATGAATTTCCGTAACATTTTCCTGGTTGAACCACTAAAAAGTCTGTTTATCAAACGTGCGGCAGCAAAAGATATAAGCCAGGAATATCGCGATATTATTATTAACGACTTCACTCAGTCCGATAAAGATGCCACCAATGCTGTCGGGAAGTTTTCCATTGATCCTGAAGCTTTGAGAACTTATAACCGTCATGTGATTGAGATATCTTCGCCGGTTCTCTGTTGTGTAGGAATGGCCGATCATACCATTCCACCGGAAGGTACCATCACGCTCTATGAAAAGCGTAAAGCCGAAACTGCAGCACCTACCAGACTGGCAAAATTCAACGACCTTGGCCATTTGCTGATGCTTGAGAACACGACGATATTTGCAGCCGAGCTGAAAAAACATTTTGAATTTGCGGAACAATTTTATAAAAAAAGACAATAGGATTGTTTTGACAGATAAAAATTCCATGATTTCCAGCAAAGATTTCCTATATCCGGAACACATGGAAAAACCTTAAGATTAACCGTTACTGTGAGTAAAAGATTTACGAAAAAACAACTTATTCTATTATCCTCCTTCATTGCCATAGTACTGACAATATCAACGGTATCGGTAGCAGGCACTTTTCTTGGTCTGCCGAGCCTTGAGGAACTTGAAAATCCCAATCCTGAACTTGCTTCTCGCGTTTATTCAGAAGATGGTGTGCTCATGCACAGGTTTTTTCTGAAAAATCGCACATTCATTCCTTTGAAATCCATACCGTTTTCGGCACGTAATGCGCTTATTGCTACTGAGGACATTGCTTTTTACAATCACTGGGGGGTTGATCTCAGACGTCTGGTTTTAGCAATGGGTGAAAATATCATCAAGGGGCGTACCCGCTGGCACGGAGCAAGTACTATCACCCAACAGCTCGCCAAGAACCTTTACCTTACTCAGGAACGAACGATAAGCAGAAAATTCAAGGAATTCATTACTGCTGTAGAGCTGGAAAAAACCTATACGAAAGATGAAATCCTTGCACTCTACTTCAACACCGTTTATTTCGGCTCTGGAGCTTACGGTATTGAAGCGGCCGCCAATACTTATTTCGGTAAATCCGCCTATCTTTTGACACTTCCGGAAAGTGCCACGCTTATTGCAACCCTCAAAAACCCTACCGCCTACAATCCGGCAAAAGATCCGGTTAATACTATCAGAAGAAGAAATCTTATTATCTCTCTGATGGAAAAAGAAAAAAAAATCACACCCAAACAGGCATCCATTGCCAGAAGAACTCCTCTCGTGCTGCACTATACTCCGGTCAACCATCAAGGTCTTGCGCCCTATTTTACCGAGTATATCAGGCAAATCGTCAAACCCACATCAATGCTTGGGAACATAGACCTTTTTCGTGACGGCCTGTCCATACAGACAACTCTCGACAGCCGTATGCAAAACTATGCCCATCAAGCAGTAGCAGAACATCTTGCTACTCTGCAGGCAGCATTCGACCGTTCATGGAGATGGCCTGAGGGACTGAAAAATCAGATTATTATGGAAAGCGAGCGGTTTAAACTGCTCAAAGAAGATGGGTTTTCCGATCAGCAGGCTATGGCAAAACTCAAAGCTGATGCTGCATGGCTTAACGAGCTTCTGCAATCCAAAACCAGAATACAGGTAGCTCTGGTAGCCATTGATCCCTCAAACGGTCATGTAAAAGCATGGATTGGAGGAAACAGCTTCTCACCGGATGATTATAAATATCAGTTTGACCATGTATGGCAGGCAAAACGGCAACCAGGTTCGACCTTTAAACCTTTTGTCTATACTGCAGCTATCGATAAAGGCTTGCCGGCAAATTTCATGGTGCTCAATCAGCCACTTGAACTTAAAAACGGTAATGGCGGCATATGGTCACCAAGAAATTCCGATGGCTCATCGGGCGGAATGACCTCACTCCGAACAGCATTAAGCCAGTCACTGAACCAAGTAACCGTCAGGCTTGCCTATGAGCACCTGACAATACCGGAAATCATAAGTTATGCAAGAAAGATGGGCATTACCTCACCTATGCCTTCAAACCTTTCTATTGCTTTGGGAACAGCAGAAGTCTCTCCACTTGAACTCGCTGGAGCTTTTTCCACTTTTGCCAATAACGGCATCTGGACCGAGCCGGTTTCGCTCCTCAAAGTCGAAAACAAGCATAACCGTATTATATCGGAAAACACTCCTAATCGTCGTTTTGCAATTGACCCAACAACCAACTTCATAATGGTTTCAATGCTGAAGGATGTCATTAACAAAGGCACCGGTGCTGCTGTGCGCGCCCGTTATGGCTTTGATTTTGAAGCAGCAGGAAAAACGGGTACGACTCAAAGTATGCGAGATGCTTGGTTTGCCGGATTTACTCCCCAGCTTGTTGCTGTTGTCTGGACAGGCTTTGATGATGAACGTATCAAATTTACATCAATGGAGTACGGTCAGGGTGCCCGTGCCGCCCTGCCTATATGGGCAGGATTTATGAAACGCTGCTACAAGGATCCTGCGCTCAAGCTTGAAAACCGGTATTTCCATATACCAGAAACAGTTATTGCCGTGCCGATTTCTAATCAGACCAATACTCCATCGGAGCTTCTTGGCAATGACGTCTATATTGAATACTACACTCCAAAAGGTTTTCAATATTATCAGTCACATCAGCAACAACCATCCAGCGAAACCAGTTCCCCTGCTGCTGAGGGAAATCGCGGAGTTGAAGAAATCAGTAACGGAGCAACCACTCCTAAAAAAACTGTACCGGCACCACCCACGAAACAGGAGACAGTATTATGATCTCCCCACTCATTTAATAAACAACCGTTTTCTTATGCAATCGGTATTAGTACTTGATTTCGGATCGCAATACACTCAGTTGATTGCCCGTCGTATTCGGGAATTAGGTATTTATTCTGAAATTCTGCCTTACAACACCACTTCCGAAATCATAAAGGAACACAGGCCCAAAGCAATTATCCTTTCCGGAGGCCCTACAAGCGTCTATGACGAATCTGCTATGATGCCTCATAAAAGCATTTTTTCACTGGGTATTCCGGTACTCGGTATCTGCTATGGCCTGCAGGTCATAGCAAAACATTTCGATGGAGAGGTTGCCAGCTCTTTAAAGCAGGAGTTCGGGCGAACCAAAATTCAGATTAAGCGGGAAGAAATGGATGAAAGCATGCTTTTCCGCAATATTCCCGATTCCGATGTATGGATGAGCCACGGTGATAAAGTGGTACGGCTACCTGAAGGATTCAGGGTTACAGCAAGTAGCGCGAACTCTGAAACATGTGCTTTTGAAAGCTCGGGAAATAAAAGTGCCATGAAAATCTACGCCCTGCAATTTCATCCTGAAGTGCAACATACCCTTTATGGCAAGCAGCTTCTCTCCAATTTCCTGATAGATATTGCTGGCATCAAACCAGACTGGTCATCGAAAAGCTTTATTGAGCATCAGCTTGATGATATTCGCCATAAGGCAGGTAAAGAGACGGTCATCTGCGGTATCAGCGGCGGTGTTGACTCAACAGTTGCGGCTGTACTGGTGAGTAAAGCCATTGGCAAGCAGCTGCATTGCGTTTTTGTTGATAACGGCCTGCTGAGAAAACATGAAGCTGAAAAGGTGATGAGCTTTCTTAAACCGCTCGGCCTCAAAGTAACCCTTGCCGATGCATCAGATCTTTTTCTGAAACGATTAAAGGGTATTGCCTCCCCTGAAAAAAAACGCAAAATCATCGGCAAAACCTTCATTCAGATTTTTGAAGAGCATATCCATGATGAAAAATTTCTGGTGCAGGGAACCCTTTACCCTGATGTAATAGAAAGTGTAAGTGTCAAAGGCCCTTCGGAAACAATCAAATCACACCACAATGTAGGTGGACTGCCGAAACGCATGAAGCTGAAACTTATCGAACCACTGCGGGAACTGTTCAAAGATGAAGTCCGTTCCGTAGGGCGCGAACTCGGTCTCAATGAGGAGATTCTGATGCGGCACCCATTTCCAGGCCCCGGCCTTGCTGTAAGAGTACTGGGATCAGTGAGTAGAGAACGGCTCAACATACTCCGGGAAGCCGACGACATCTATATAGAAGAACTTAAATCAAGCAGTCTTTACCAACAGGTATGGCAAGCATTCTCAGTTCTGCTGCCAGTACAATCGGTCGGCGTCATGGGCGACAAACGTACATACGAAAATGTGCTGGCACTCAGGGCGGTTGAATCATCAGATGGAATGACTGCCGACTGGGCCCCGTTACCACATGATTTTCTTGCCCGTGTCTCAAACCGTATCATCAACGAGGTACGAGGCATCAATAGAGTGGCTTATGACATCTCCTCAAAACCACCAGCCACCATAGAGTGGGAGTAATGCTGGTTTATTAGCTTATTATTCTATCTATTATTAGAGTTATTATTTAACTTCAAGAACTCATAAAAACAGTGGTTTTTTGATGGGGACGTGAGCCCGTAAAACGGGGCCACTTGGTTGTGGAAAAATGATTAAAAT
>JBAXLG010000010.1:0-62712 GCA_037134935.1 Chlorobiaceae bacterium
TTCAGCAAACGGATTTTTGCCAAGAAGAAGTGGTCTTATAAACGGGGGCACGTCCCTTCGGGCTAACCGAACCATGCCATTCTCAGTTGCCTTTTCTCATCAATCAAATTATTGAAGTACTCCCCAATTATAGGACAGCAAGTATAAGTGGGAAAAAACCAATGCAGGTATCCCTATAATCGGTCAATCCAAAAGTAGAGTTTCCGACCCAGATTCATTTTGGCGTTTTCGTTGTTATTGTATAACATATATTGCGTATGATAACATGTACAGAGAGGTGATAATGCAAAAAGAAAAAGCAGACCAGATGATCGGAATTCGCATTCCGAAGAGTGTTGGTCAACGGCTTGAAAACCTGGCCAAAAGAACAGGTCGAAGTAAGACCTATTACATCCGTGAGGCTATCGTGGAGCATCTTGATGATCTTGAAGATATTTACTTGGCTGAACAGGTTCTCGAGCGCGTGAGGCGTAGCGAGGAATCCGTGTTCAGTATAGACGAAGTGGAGCGGCGTCTTGACTTGGAAAATTGAGTTTACAGCTTCAGCAGAAAAAGAATTTTCCAAGCTGGACAAGTCCGTAGCGAAAAGGATCATCAAATTCCTTCGTGAGCGAGTATCACTTGACCCTAAGTTTTCCGGTAAAGCGCTGAAGGGGAAGTATTCAGGGCTCTGGAGATATCGAATCGGCGGTTATCAAGTGATTTGCGAAATTTACGATGATACGATATCGGTTCTTGTCGTTCGCGTTGGCCATCGCAAAGAGGTATACCGTTGAGGATTTTATTATTTGGATACATTGGTGTGGCCAACTGTTGCAGAAATCAATTCCTTGGACTTGCATCAAAAAAATGGGCCCACTAATTCCATTTTGCAGTCAAGTAAGCCTTAACCTGTATAAGCCTTGTCTTTCAAATTTATTACAATAAGAGTACTTACAATATTATAAGTTACAGCGATCTTGGTTGCAAAATTGAACAAAAAGCCGTTAGATAGAAAAAAATATCATCAAAGAGTCGTTATGCAACTCACATCATTGTCACCCTGCATCATCACTGAAAAAGTTTTCGAATCCCGCGACTTCTATGTCAAGCACTTCGGTGCAAAAATCGTGTTTGATTGCGGCTGGTATGTCAATCTCGAATTTGAGCGGAATTCTTTTTTGCAGTTCATGACGCCACAACCCGATCAACCTGTCTGCAACCCTGCAGGGCTGACCTACAATTTCTGTGTTTCTGATGTTGATGCTGAACATCAGTCGTTGGTTGTGTCGGGGTTATCTGTCATTATGCCACTCGAAGATCATCCGTGGGGAGATCGAGGCTTTGCTGTTCAAGACCCCAATGGTGTTGTTCTCTACATCTACTCAGATAGAGAACCAAGCGCCGAATTCAAGCAATACTGGACTTACATCAAAAAAATGGACTCCCTAAAATGAAGTACTCCCCAATTATAGGGCAGAAAAAATAAGCGGAAGAAAACCAGTACACCGATAAGCAATCAAATCTTGATTACTACTTACTTAATTAGTATTTTTGCAAAATACTTTGAAATACTAATCTATAGTAGGAAACGGCATGTTATCACAAGCGGCAAAAATAGAACCCCGAAACCAAGTCAGTTTTAAAATTCCTGCGAGCACCAAAAACAGGATTGAACAGCTTGCTTTGGCAACCAGAAGGACAAAAACCTTTGTTATCGAAGAAGCAATTGATCAGTATCTTGCTCTGAATGAATGGCAGATCAAAAGTATTCAGGACGGTCTTCGTGATCTTGAAGAGGGTAAGGTCATTTCGCAAGAGAAAATGATTGAACACTGGGAGGGGAAAATTGCAGGTTCAGTGGACTAACAAGGCAATAAAACGTCTCGAAGAAATTGAGGCATATATAGGTCAGGAAAGTCCATCAGCAGCAAAAAAAGTTATTCTTACTATTATCAAAAAAACTGCGACCCACCTTTCCAAATACCCAGATAGCGGCAAACCAGGTCGTCTGATGGGTACACGAGAACTCCTGTTTTCAGATTCACCATACCTTGTTGTTTATACTGTTCGCAGTAATATCGTAACGATTCTTACGATATTCCATACCTCACAGAATGTTGAGAGAGACGTATTGTAGGTCTAACTATCAGTTAGTCGGAATTTGTGGAGTTGCTAAATTTTAAGAGAAAAGTGACACTCGAAGATTCGAACTTATAGTCTGTTCGTTCATGCGTCATGGAAGAGAAATCTGTCATGCTGCTGCCCTTAAACCGTAACGATCATGACGGCAAAATGCACCTGTTTGAAATACAAAATAACTGCTGAACAAGAATACCCTGTTCCTGCATTTTAATTCCCTGATAAAAAAATAACAGGGAATTGAAAAAACAGGTTTTTGCAGTATTCCAAAAGCAATTTAATCTTGCGTTATTCCCTGATAATTTTTTGCTCAATCGCAAAAAAGTCAATAACCACGAGGGTTTTCGGGCATCCGATTCTCTGAATTTTGCAATTTACCCTGATAATTTCCCTGTTAGCAGGGAATTGGGGGGCAAAGAGATGTGAAGTACTTCCCAATTATAGGACAGATTTTTTATAAACGAACGTGTTTTTGATTGATGTTTGGAGATTTCGTTGTTATTGTATAACATGTGTTGCATTTTATAACATGTCCAGAGAGAGGGTAATGCAAAAAGAAAAAGCAGATCAGATGATCGGAATTCGGATTCCGAAGAGTATTGGTCAACGGCTTGAAAACCTGGCCAAAAGAACAGGTCGAAGTAAGACCTATTACATCCGTGAGGCTATCGTGGAGCATCTTGATGATCTTGAAGATATTTACTTGGCTGAACAGGTTCTCGAGCGCGTGAGGCGTGGCGAGGAATCCGTGTTCAGTATAGACGAGGTGGAGCGGCGTCTTGACCTGGAAAATTGAGTTTACAGCTTCAGCAGAAAAAGAATTGTCCAAGCTGGACAAGTCCGTAGCGAAGAGGATCATCAAATTCCTTCGTGAGCGAGTATCAGTTGACCCTAAGTTTTCTGGTAAAGCGCTGAAGGGGGAGTATTCAGGACTCTGGAGATATCGAATCGGCGGTTATCGAGTGATTTGCGAAATTTACGATGATACGATATCGGTTCTTGTCGTTCGCGTTGGCCATCGCAAAGAGGTATACCGTTGAGGATTTTATTATTTGGATACATTGGTGTGGCCAACTGTTGCAGAAATCAATTCCTTGGACTTGCATCAAAAAAATGGGCCCACTAATTCCATTTTGCAGTCAAGTAAGCCTTAACCTGTATAAGCCTTGTCTTTCAAATTTATTACAATAAGAGTACTTACAATATTATAAGTTACAGCGATCTTGGTTGCAAAATTGAACAAAAAGCCGTTAGATAGAAAAAAATATCATCAAAGAGTCGTTATGCAACTCACATCATTGTCACCCTGCATCATCACTGAAAAAGTTTTCGAATCCCGCGACTTCTATGTCAAGCACTTCGGTGCAAAAATCGTGTTTGATTGCGGCTGGTATGTCAATCTCGAATTTGAGCGGAATTCTTTTTTGCAGTTCATGACGCCACAACCCGATCAACCTGCTTGCAACCCTGCAGGGCTGACCTACAACTTCTGTGTTTCTGATGTGGATGCAGAACATCAGTCTTTGGTTGTGTCGGGGTTGTCTGTCATTATGCCACTTGAAGATCATCCGTGGGGAGATCGAGGCTTTGCTGTTCAAGACCCCAATGGGGTTGTTCTCTACATCTACTCAGATAAAGAACCAAGCGCCGAATTCAAGCAATACTACAAATCCTGAGCCATCATGACCTTTGACCATGTTACACAATTTCTCGAAGGTGTTTGCTGGACTTGCTATATTTTTGTAGACACTAGGAGAAACCGTACCTGACCAAAAAGGAGGTGTTTGTCTCCTTGGTTTAGGAGACATCTATATTAACACATAAGGACATCTGCCTGTTCGTTCATACATCATGGGAGAGAAAACCGTCATGAAGTCATTGTAACCCTTACCGATGATGAGGGTAAAATTCACCGGCTTGAAAAACAAATTATCACTATGTCAGACAACACAATAGAACGTTTTTTTGGATATCTTAAT
The DNA here is from genome assembly GCA_037134935.1 of Chlorobiaceae bacterium. Lineage (GTDB taxonomy): Bacteria > Bacteroidota > Chlorobiia > Chlorobiales > Chlorobiaceae > Chlorobium. The sequence continues at coordinate 4,101 of JBAXLG010000010.1, forward strand.
TGGCTTTTCAATCCATTCCATGGATTGAAGACAACGGAAGTCTATGATTTGATTGGCACCTCTTCACTTACTGAGAATGCGTTATATCTGAATCTTGGCTATTGGCGTGATGTGGATACAATTGATGAAGCCAGTGAAGAGCTTGCTCTTCTGGTGGCGAAAAGAGGCGGCATGGGTCCAGGTGATACTGTCTTGGATTGTGGGTATGGTTTTGGCGATCAGGACATCCTCTGGGCAAGGAACATGAAACCCGAAAAAATCATTGGGCTGAATATTACGAATTCTCAAGTTGAGCGAGCCCGGATAAATGTTGCCGATGCGGGACTCGAGAAATCAATAGATTTAAGAGAAGGTTCGGCAACAGAGATGCCAATTGAAAATGAGTCCATTGATCTGATTGTTTCCGTGGAAAGTGCTTTCCACTATAGAACCCGTGAGGACTTTTTCAAAGAAGCGTTTCGCGTTTTGCGTCCAGGCGGAAGGCTTGTGACAGCGGACATTTTACCAACAAAAAACTCCGATAACCTCTTCAGGCGAATAGAGCAATGGATTTCATGGAGCCTTGTCGCAGGAAAATTTAATATTCCGAATGAAAACTACTATTTAATCCCATCCTATAACAATAAGCTTTTCAATGCCGGATTTGTCAATATTGATATCAAATCAATACGTGACGATGTCTATATGCCTCTTCATGAGTATCTGTCAAGAAACCAGACATTTGTTGGCAAGCTGCATCCACTTGCAAAAATTCTTGCACAATTAACATTGAATCGTTCTGCAGAGAGTGTCTACGCCGGCCTGGACTATATCCTTTCTTATTCTAAAAAGCCATAATTTGAAAGGCTCTTTCAAGTATCTTGGTAACAGTATCAGTCATAAAGACAAAACAAAAATCAGTCTTTCTACATTCACCGGGCTTATAGGGAAGCAATGGCTTTCGTAGTATCGAGGAACATCTGGCGAGCTGATGTCAGTGCAGCATACCTCCTTAGCCTGTTCATTTCTCGTCACAGAACAAAAATTGTCATGATATCAGTACACCATAACGGCAAAATTTACCAGCTTGAAATGCAAAAATAGCGCAGAACAAGAATTCGCTGTTCCTGCATTTTAATTTCCTGATAACAAATTAACAGGGAATCGAAAAAACAGGTTTTTGCTGGAGTTCCAAAGCAATTTAATTTTGCATTTTTCGCTGATATTACGTGTTATTAACAAACAAAAATACGTCACTTAGAGCCCTTTTTTGGGCCATTCCCTGATAATTTTTATCCGATCGACAAAAAGTCTAAAAGCTCGTTTTCTTTTCCATAGCTAAACCCTGCCAAATTTCAGCCATTTTCGCAACCTGACAGTACCGTCTGAAAGCTTGACGTTGAGAAGGGAAAAAGCAAGGTAATCTGGAACAATGAAATTTATTCTCTGCCTTCAGGTTTTGGCCGCCTTTTTTTTCCAGCTGTCCAACCTTCAGAAGCGTCAGGGATGGAATCATACTGAGGTAAGTAGGGTTTTATATCAAGCAGAGGTGTCTTGTCCAATATGTCGGGTCCCTCTATAAAAAGAATATTCTTTTCTCGGCGTACCAGCTTTACGATTGATAATCCTATGCCATTTGGTCTGCAGGGATGGTGTGATGCATATATTCCGTGCGGCTCATCGTCAAGAAAGGTGGGGCGTACCAGAGCAACCTCACCTGATCGATCAAAATAGAAAAGCAGATAGAGGTGGGAGAAGGTTTCAATATCTTTCAAACCCTGCTCATAATCAGCAAATACTTCAACACTGCCAAAAGACTCAGAGGAGTAGGGAGGTTGAATTGGACACTCCTCTTTTGTCTTATACGGTGTATGGATGACACCAATCGGTTCTATGATCATTCTGCTTCATTCAAAGCTAACATGTTACCATCTATGTGTGTTTGTATGAAAGTTACAACTTTTCGAGACAATTTGCTGCGCAAATGAATCATGTCATACAAGGTGGGTTCATAAAAACTCATATCTCACTTTCTCTTTTAGTGAAAAGCTGTATGTTCACCAAAAGGAGATACCCTACTCACCTGCCTAATGAAAATAGACCAAGTCCTGTCCAAATTTATTTGCTGCAAGTTGAGTACATCCTGTAAAGATTCGTTATCATCAGACGTAAGCACTTCTGGTTATTTAGGCTTGTTATCAATAGAGCCTGTCAATTTTCCTTGAAGTGGCAATTATTAATAATTAAACCGGTTGCTGGAAAAGCTGACGTTCCAGATCTCTGCGCTTGACCAGACCATTAAGTTTTTTCCCGCCGCCGTATACCCATTTGTCAAACTCGCCAGCAACAGTAGCATAATCTCCCTGATTGAGTAATTTCAGCAAGGTACTGGTTCGAAAATTCTGGGCTCCTGCGTTATAAGCAAAATCAACGAGCGCATCGAACTGATTTTGATTCAGTGGCACTTTCACATAACGGGATACAGCCTCTTCATATTCTTTAAGCGTTGCTCGCATAATATCATCCGCCATATCCTGCGTAATTTTTGGATCTGACAATTTAACCGGCCGGCCATCAGCATACCTTGTAGACCCATATCCGATGGTAGGTACTCCTGCAGGACAAAGATAGGGTGAAGCAGAGAAGCCTTCACTTTTTCGGATCAACTGCAAACAGCTATTAGAGGATCTCATTTTTCTAATTATGTTAAAGTTTTGTGAGTTGGCAGCAACTATTCAACTGAGTATTATACTTCCAAGTTATCGAAAATATGGAAAGAAAAGTATGGCTGGACGAGCAAATTTAGACCTGAGAAGGAAATATTTGAGCCTTCAGCCTCCTCTGTGGGTACACGTCACAAAGGCGACTCCTCCTGAAATTAGTTGTTACGGTCATCTTCCCTTACCCTTTTGTAGAGGCATCATGAAAAAAGTGATGAGCTTTAATGCTGAAAAGGTACGAGATGAATATAACTCTGCCCCTAACCCACTGCAAAGAAAAGCACTATCACATATTTTGGAGGAATTATCCATTTGCATCAAGCGGTCTTTAAGAAGAAAGTTGAGGTAAAAGCATGAACCGGCCATCATACACGACAGGCTCATGTTTCATTTTCTGACTTTCTTGCGGATGTAACGGTCTGCCTGATCCCGATAATGCAGATGAGCAGACAGGCAACAGCATAAAAGGATAACATCACTATCAGATAAAGAGCATTTGATGTAAAGGTGGAAATGAATAAGCCAAGGGTCAATAAACCAGCAATGCGAAGATAAATATCCCGCCAGAAAAAAAGGCTGACACCTATGCTGCTGAACAGTACAAGAAGTATCGGAATGCCGAACGGTAAAATCGTCAACGCAAAAACCTCAAGAATAGAGTTGGCATCTCCGGTTCGTAAACCCGGCTGAGTCAACTCATGCAATATGAACAAGGCTGGCAGAGCGGAAATAATAGCAAGCAATATAAACGGAATATACGCTGCTATTTTTAAAGCCTGTGGATTTGATTGCTTTTGACCCATGGTTACGCGCTCTTTTTTGATTTTCAGATTGCAGGTTTTCCTGAGAGTAACTTTTTCATAACATTCAAAAATATAGAGAAATCCCCAAAGAATGCAGAAAATGAAACATGAGCGAGGCCTGTATTGCCGATTCCACGGTCACCTCATGGATAACATTGAGGCATCATACCGAATCCTTCCCTCCCGCTCTTTGATTACTCTTTCATGAGAAGCTGTTTGGTTACGCCATGCCGTTTCAGTGCCTTGCAGCATAGAGTTGCTATATTACTTGAGAGTAGGTCGGCAGATCAATACCAATAGTTGCTTGAGCAATAAATGACTCGAATTCACGAAAATCAATAATTGAATACTGGTATGGGAAGGCAGAATGAAGGGAAATTGACGCTGTTGACAACTTGTTGCTCCGGTAACTTTTGGCGAACATGGAGCGCGCTGATGATGACCAACGCACTCCCCTGTTCAAAACAGTATCAGGTCAACTGTTTCCAGTTAACGGTGGTATGCACCATGACTGCAATAATGAAGAGGCTGCTCAGCCCTACCAAGGCAGATGGAGAGAGGCCTATTGCGACATGAAGAGCAATCATCAAAACGGTCAGGAGAGAAATGATGATTACGCCGATTGTAAGAGGAGTCGCTGATGATTTGGTATCGTTTTTCATTGTATTTTTATTGGTTAAGATTGAGATATAAAAAGTTCGGTTTACAGCCGCTGTTTGTTTGAACAGCTCAATTACTTAGAAATAAGGTACGCCCTGAACCCTTTAAGGATTCTAAATCCTCGCTTAAAAGTTGCTAAAAAAATACTGGCTGGATAAATAGGAGGGAATTACGAGAACATCACGGTTTTATTGCAGCAAGACAGGCTGGAAATCTCTGCTTTTTGGTTAACCGATTAAGGGAATAGCCGCAGTAGGAATCTAATGGAAAAACGGAACAGGAACAGCCACTCGACAATGTGGAAAACATCAAAATATTCAACAAGAGCATAAAGAGGGTTCATAAGAAGCAGCTAAAACTCTTGTTTTGATACCTCGCGGCTTGCTGCTCGGGGTACATTCATTCTAAACTTTTCCGAGGGTATTCATACCAAACCTTTTTTCCCTTATCGGGAGCTACATCTTGCCACAATGTAAAATCAAAATTGATCTGCACAATACCGCAGGTTGGCATACTCTCAATGTGCTTACCTATAAGAAGAATTGCAAATTCTGTTATTGTCGGGTTGTGACCAAAAAGCATTGCCGTTTTGCAGTTGTCGGGGATTTGCTGAACAATGTTCAAGAGCTGGCTGGCTCTGCCGTTATAAATCTCAGATCGTTGCTGTATCCGTACGTGCGGATAGCTGAGAATGTCGCAAAACAGTTTTGCCGTAGTGATAGCCCTGATTGCAGGGCTTGAAATCACAAAATCGGGATGCACACATTTTTTTTCAAGCATTGTTGCCATGAGTGGCGCATCTTTTATGCCTTGATTGTTCAGTGGGCGTTCAAAATCGCCTGTATACGGACTTTCCCTGCTCGATTTAGCATGACGAATAAGATAGAGGCTTTTCATAAACTTGCTACAATAAATTGGATACCATAACGTTGAGTGCTTGCGTTTCCTGTTGTACAAAACTTCAATGTATTCGAACAGACGGCATCAGGCCTCTTCTTGCGTGCGATAGTACTCATCAAAACCAATTCAGTTTTCAGCGTTTTGAAAAAGGATTCTGTGGCACTGTTGTCAGAATAATTGCCAATCTGCCGGGATGCCTTCAAACTGCCGGATGTGACCACCGGAACCAGCTATGCATGCGGATCCCGGTTGTCCAATAATACTCAGGCTTTCGGGGCAGGCAACGAAAGCTTAACCTTCTCAATAACGCTTTCAGTCGGGTTCTGTGTTGTGAATGGCAGCTGAATCGGCAGCTTGCCAGCGATTCCCTTGACCTGCTCTTTGAAAGGGAAATACTCCGGAATGGTTTCAACCGCAAGGCCGAACGCACCTCTTATCGATTCCATTAAGTCTCCGAGAGCATCCTTGCTATCCATCTCTCCCTTAACTATGCGGCCGACAAGGTTTCCAATGCCGGGAACGATCTGCTGAACGATATCGCGGCCCATTTCCGCGCCATAGGCGAACAACGCTAAAGGGTTGCTGAAAAACATCCGGCGAACCTCTTCAGGACGAGAAAGCACTTTGACCGTTCCCTCCTTAGCTATTGTGGCCTGGCAGGCCATGCGGCCTCCGGCAGCAATCTGGCGTGGCGATAAAAAGGCCTTTTCAACATCCGTCAGAGGCGCCAGGCAGTCGGCACCCTCTTGCACGGTCACATAGCAGGCCTGGCAAACGCCGTGGCCGCCGCAGATGTAGCCTACATGGCTGTGGTTCAGCCTTGCAGACTTGCCGAGGGTCTGCCCGACGGAAGAAGCACAAATATTGTCGTTAATGATAACATTCATGGTCTAACTGGTTTTAGTATGTTTCTCATAATTTGAGCTAAGTAACCTTTCGTGTTGGGGCCGCTTACCGGAAAGCATTATTTAAAAGGGATTTGCGGTGTATTTTTGATACGATTAAAGAAAGACCTGTTTAATCGGATAAAAAAATTCTCATAAATCATTTTTGAGTAATAAGTTCTGGCAAAAATTACCAACACAAAAGGTTACTTAGCTCCATAATTTACATCACCCCTCAGAATGAGGGTATATCTACCGCAATTTACTAAAAACGCAATAAAAAATTACATTTTTTTTTCGACCTCTTAGGAAGTCAGCACCTTGTATGGCGAGTTGTTTGTAATAATATTCGGACTATCTTTTGATTGAAGATACGGCTTCTCACTCTGCCTATTAAGCATGTACTTCATCACGCCAGGAAAAGATACTTCATTGCATTTTCATGACACAAGAGGTTTTTCTCCTCCAGTGTGAGATCATACGTTTCCGCAAAATATTGCAGGTATGTGCCATAGGTTGCGATATCCTGAAGATTGATCATGAAATCGGAACCGAAGATAATCTTCTTTATCAACCGCGTCCTGTTTACAGCATCATAACGATCAAGAAACAGCTTCAGCTTGCCATAAATTTTCTGGTCGACGCCCTGGTACGAAATATCAGTGTAAACATTGTCATACTTCAGTACAAGATCGGCAATCTTGTCTCTCCAGTCATCTCTCTCAGCTCCGCCAAAATGGGCGAGATTGAGCCGCAGTTGCCGGTATTCTTTCTGCTCCAAAACCTTCGCCCATTTGGCCGGACTGGAAAAGTTTTTGTATTTCTTGTCCACAAGGAATCCTCCATCGTTGCAATGCGCCGTCAGGGGAATGTTGTGCCGTATACAGAATCCATACAGGTAGCAAACCTTCTCCCTTTCCTGTTTCATTTCCTTCTGATCGGTATATCCATCTCCGTCTTCAGGCCAGGGATTGAAACCCAATGGAGGGTAGACTTTGATTCCTGCAAAGTCATGTGAGCCGATTGATTCGATATTGCCGTTGAATAAGCTCCAGTCCCGCGCCGAGAGCTTGGTGCGACGCATTGCAGGGGTCGTGTCTTTCTCAAATTCTCTGAAATTCTTGTCAAGAAGATCTTCGAGAAAGCTCGGATAACCGGAAATAGGGGGAAATGATTTTAATTGGTAATTCCGTGTATTGATACCCATAAACGGATGGATCTCGAAAAGCGGAGGAACCGGGCTACCGGTAGATGGTATGTAGTTTGCCCTGTGGAGGTAATAGTCCCTTATTCCAAGGCATAAATCTTCAACCTGTGCTACAATAGGCTTCCAGCGCACTTTGTAGGGGGACTTCGAGTTCTGGTAATTTTTCAGGCCGAAATCCATGATAAGGGGAGTCATCACAATTTTGTCATAGACTTTCTCACCACTGTCGCCATACAGGGTCAGCCCGCCCTTCGTTGCATATTTATTTCGCAGCTCTTCCTCCAGCTGAATCAGGCAATCGCCGATGTCCGTTTCCATCAAAGCCAGGAGATTCATGACATTGGCCATCTTTTCCTTGAACTTCTCAATGAGAGAGCGCTTGGCAGACGGAATAAGCAGGAACGGCACCATAATCATTCCAATGAGCACCAGCAGCGTCAGAATAACCAACAGTGGCAGGAACAGCAGAAGCCAGATAAGGAATTTTAGAGCCAGGGGCAATGCGCTCACCTTTTCGAAATACTGGATAAGCTTTTTCGGCATTGCCTCCTTGAATGTTCTCTTGATCATCGCCGTAAGATTGGGATGACTCAGGTTCATCATGTGGCAATGGGAATCATAGAAAACAGACATGACACTTCTCCCGATAAAACTGGTCTTGTAAAGAGTATAAATATTTACCTATGCGACAATGGCAGGTCATTCCTCAACCATTAAACACTCAGTATAATGAGGGAACCATAACTATTGATAGATATCGGCGATATATACATACATCATCAATAGTTATGGATACACCCATTTTATAATACTTTTATATTACTCACACCCGACACAACAGATAAATGGCACTTCTGTGAGCGGCGATGTGCGCAGAATTCTAAAGAGCCCAAGATTTGTACCAAGAGGATCAGAAGATGCCCGGGTAGTGTTCTCTCCAATTCTATGAAGACTCTGAGTCATCTCCTGAGTAATATGGCTGCCAAAAAGAGCTACAGTTTCATTTATCAGGCTATCCCTTTTCTTCATTGAGTAGTTATTGATATGTTCGCTGATTTTTGTAATCTGGCCGTAGATTTCAACGCAAAGAACGCTTAATGATGAATCGAGAGGAAGTCCGTAGAGTTCGAGCATCGTTACCACATCCTTGTTGAAAAAGCAGCTCTTAGCATACCGGACGCCCTCTTTTTCTCTTATATGCAACTGGCTTAATTCAAGCTGAAGGGCTTTGACAAGAGCCGCATCTCTTCTCCTTTTTGCCCGTTCTATTTTTTTCCTGAACTCAATGTCGAAACGCTTCGGCGACAACGGAGGAAGCTCAATTTCATCAAGCAGAATGTTCCGGTAATCGCGACCGTCTGCCTGTTTTACCTGTGCATAGAGCAAGCACCAAATGGAGGTGCGCGGAGGATCGGAGGTGACGTTTTTACCGTTGTACACCGAGGAAGCATAAGGTGCGCTGACACAAATCTTCTTTTCGTCCCTCGTAACCATGCACATCATGTTTGGTGCCGGATGCTGCAACCCAGTAACCCGAAGTTGCCTGCCAAACCGGCCTTGAGCTGTACTCCAGACTCTGTCGGAATGCCCGTAGCGGAATTCATAGGTGAAGAGCCCGAACAGTTCCGGACTTTCGGGATGAAGTCCGGGAGGTGTGGGCAACAGATAAAAGTGCCTCTCCTTGTCAATTGATTTTTCCAGCTTTTGCATGGCACCCAGTCCGGAATGTTCGTGTCCGGAGGAAGATGTAACTGTTCTGACATATTCGGGATCAATGGGTAGTGGTGACTCATCCGGAATAGTCATGAGCTCCGGATTATTGTTGCTCAACAGTTGATCCGGCGCATAAGCAAGCACCCGGCAGAAAATATCGTCATGGTCATCGTCCGGCAGCCTGTCGAATTCCAGCCAGAGGAAACGCTGACGCGGTTCAGTTGCAGAGTATGGAACATTTCGAACATAGGGCGACAAGGCTATGCCTGCCCCGACAAGTTTGGGCACCTGCGTCGGATTAATCGTTGTGGGAAGCAACAAGGGTTCTGTTGCAAACTCACCATCTGCAAAAGGTTTGTTTCCGTACGAATCCGTCCGAAGCTGGGGCTGGAGTGTGTACTGCACTTCCGCCGTATCCGGCAGTGGCAGGCCGGCGGGATGCATGTCAATGACATCAATGAAAATAAGGCGAGTAAAGTCGCGATGAACTTTTCCGTCCACTCCATGCTGAATTGCCTGGAACGAAGCAATCCGGCGCATTTCAAGATCACCGATTGTCTCATAAATTTTTTTATCTATTGTATCCGAATCTCTTCCCCAGCGGCGACGACGCTGAACAATGATACTGCTTGTCTCTAATCCATCCCAAGTCCAGTCGCGATCGATATAGAGGCTGGTACAAACCAGCCAGTGCCCTGTAAGTTCTTTTTTGTTTGCAAAAGTCAGGCTGCTGTTGTCGGGAGCCATGGTATGACGAACCATGTTGCTGCACCAAAACTGCAGGCGCTCTCCATTTCTGGATAGAAGCGTCGTTCCTTTGCACTCAACATCAAGTTGCTTTGCGAGCCTCTGCACAATATCCGGCATGCCGTCGTTTGCGCCCTGCAATGTTTTGAATACAATGGGATTGAGACGAACACTGACAGGATCAGGTTGCAGGTAAATACCCTGCAACAACTGCGGATCTTTTGTACCGGCAAACAGCTCCTGCTCGTTCTTTGACGGCATGAACAGTTTCAACACAGTTGTTTTTCCATAACGGCTGTCAAGATCAGTGTTGTCGTTCAGATTACCCCAGTATGCGTCGTCTCCTTCGCACACGGCGCGAAGAGTCAGGCGGATATGCCGTGCCGTTGGCAGAATAATGGTGCCTGTTGAGGCTTTGATGGTGTCATTATGAAGCAGGTCGGTAAAAGGCTTCGCTTTTTCCAGAAGATTCAGTTTCTTTTCGTCAACATATTCCACTGGAATTTCGACCGCATCGCTGAAGGCTGCAGGGAAGGTGCGGTACGTTTTATAAAGGGTAATATAGTGCTCCTGTCCATTATCGCTGGCAAGATTGTCGAGCTGCAGGGTCTCCACCTCAACTTTCAGCTCCACTTTTACAACGTCAGGATCAGGTATCCCGAATGCTTCTGCTTTCTTGTTGAAAAGAATATCCTGTGAGGCTTTCAGCAACGCCGAAACAGGATCTGCATATTTGCCGGTATAAACTACAGAAGGAAAACCAAGCAAGGGACGTGCAATCTCCAGCTTATCTGCCTCAAAATTCACATCGTCGGTATTGAATCGAATTGCTTTACTGTTGATAATCCGCAGAGTGTTCGGGGCCACATAGCGCTTGAAGGGAATGGTCGCAATATGGCTTGGAAGGTCATTGAGCGGCTCGGCTCCTGTTTCAGGCCCGCCGCCACTGATGTCGCACATCCGCACCCGAAAATCGTAGGTATTGCCGTATAGCAGCTTGGTTTTGGTATCCGCAGGGCTGTAAGTATCGCTGATAGTTACAGCTTTTTTCTCGTCTTGCTCGTTGGCATACAACCGGGCAGCAACACGATCAGGCAACACCATTGAAGCGTTGTTCCAGTTTCCAAAATAGATGGGCAGCCAGTAATTCGTTCCGCCTGCACTGTCGAGTTTTGTTGGATAAACCTGAAAGGGCAGTTCTCCCTTGTATGACCCAATCTCAATATCTTCGAGCGACATGCTGCCATTGCTTTGCACTGCGGTCAAACTGTCCCATGCAGCGACAGCGCCACCTGATATTTCGTTTAAGCGGACATCAATATGAAAACCATTGACCCCAAGCGGCGCATCAAGGCGGTCTGTTCCTACCGTTTCATCAATGGCAAGCTGACGAAGATACCAGATGAGAATCTGCTCATCCTCCCAGCCAAGACGGATCCCCATCTCTTTCTGGGGATGAAAACCGTCCTGTTCTTCTTTCAGTAAATTATGACTTACAGGCTGATTTGCATGAACGACAGAAGCAAAGCCATCATTAAAGCGTGCCGATTCAATAAAAAGCTCATCGTAAATACCTGTGGGCGATGCTCCTGTGTTCAGCACGGGGAAAAGCACAGGCGCAAAAAGAGGGCGTGCTTCACCCTTTTTCAGAATCGGAATGCGGGCGGCATAGCGGGCAATAAACGGACCGTCAACATCGGCGGGTAATGACAATGATGTCGTCTGTTCAAAAGCATAGTCGGTACCTGGTTTGATATCAAGATAGAGCCACCCTCCTTTATCGAAATCACCATCCACAAGCTGAATGGTCGTTTTATAAAGAAGACCTCCACTCTTAGCAAGCAAAGGTTGACGCAGCAAATGCGCATAAACCTTTCCCCAGCTCACTTTATTGTCAGGAACAAACGGAACGGGAGGCTTCTGTCCGCGGATTGCACAAAGGTAGCTGTCGTCAATAACAGCGTTCGGTGTTCGCGGTGCTGTGAAGTTGAATGCCTTCCGATATGAAACCGGCAGGTATTTCTTTACCGAAGAAGAGAGAGCCACCGCAACAGGTGCAGACTGTGCACCTGGCTTTCCGGTACTCCTCTCCTCATCAATATCGAAATACTTCGACGTGCCATCGGTTTTTTTTGCCTCCTTCAGGGTTTTGTAGAGTTTGTATATCTCCGAAGGATAAAGCAATGCCGTGATATCTGTCACCCTTTCGTTTGCAGGAACTTTCCCGGGAAACTCATCGGGGTTATTCACCACCATCGCCACGAAAGATGGTTGAACGTCCGCAAACGCTGACGCCAAAGCAGGGTTGTACGGAGTTGTGATCTTCTCCAGAGGGCTTATATTTCTGGGAATAAAGACAATGTTCAGCGAAAGCAGGCCGGCACTATCCACACTTTGGGGAAAGGCCATGAGCGTAAAGCGGGTATTTTTATAGGAAGGCATAGTATTGAATTCCAATGTTTATGATTAATTCAATTATTGACACAAAAAGCGGTTACGCAATCTGTCGTGTTTCTTCCCAGCTTTCGCTGAAACTGATGTTGATAACCCAAAAAATACTGATATCAAGCCCGAAGGTCACCTGTGCCTTGCAATTCGTGGGCGTTCCCGGTCCCCCTTTATCAATGGTGCCTTTTGCCTCAATGGTGATAGTGACGCCAACCAGGCCTCCAAGAATTTCAGCATGACCACGGAAAAGGATAAAAGCTGATACCGCTACTCTCTGAGAACTGTCGACGTAGATTTCAACTCCCACCATAAAGAGAATGCTGACGTTGCCGATAACGGGAAGCCCGACGCCGATCTGAGCACCGAACCCGAATTTCATGTCGAGCGAAATCAGAGGGCTGGTATCGGCACGAAGGGTAAGATCAGCGTTGCCGACGGCATAGACTGTTCCAGCGCCAATAGAGAGACACATAACCTGCAAGCCGCCGTGAAACTTGAAGAAAGCTCCTGCAGTAGGCAGAAGTTGTTTGGGATCAGTTGTCACCTTCAATGCCGCATTGAAAAAAACACCCAATCCAAGACTGGCTTCAAGCTTCAACGGCGTCTGGGGCGAATCATATAATGCACCGGGCGGAAACTTGATCAGCGGAATATCTTTTGTTGCCTCAAACTTGTACTCCCAAAGGTTGGCGCTATTGCTCATCGCCACCTTCAGCCCCTGTTTCAAAACCTCAGCGTAATCCCCTGTGGAAAGCGCGGCAAGTATCTCAAGAATCTGAATCACCGGCTTCAGGTCGTCACTGTATTCGATTTCAGGTGCAGGCAGATCAAGAGCCGAATCCGAAGCACTCTTGCTGCCGAAATCGGTTTCCGCTCCTTTCTGTGAATTGAAATTCCCCTTGATGGTAAGAAGCCGCTTCAACGGCCCGAGATCAACCACCATCGCCATACTGTTCATCCTGCCCTTCCAGCTCTTCGACATATCTGCGGCAAAAGAGTCCACATCAAAGTCAAACTTGCCTATATACTCTTTCGGAGGGTCAATGCCAGCTTTCTTTGTCGCCTTGTATTCAACATAAATCTTCAGACCTGTAACATCCACCAGCGGATATTCAAAGTTCGGCAAGTCGAACTTGAATGCTTCGTTGATAAGATCGTCAACTTTGTTCTTGATGAGCTTGTAACCCTGATCGAGAAGTTTTCCGGCCTCTTCCTTTGAGTGCAGCTCCATCACCTCCCACACCTGCTTTCCTGCATCGGTTACACCAGGAAGTTTGCTGAATGCCTCAAGCGGATTGCCGTTGCGATTGTCGATACCTTTCAGAAGCTGCATTGCCGTGCCGAAGGTGCTTTCAGCATCGCTGATATTGGGAAAAATCCCTTTGCTGTTCATGAGGCGGTAAGCATCAGCCAACAACGGCGGCGTTTTGCTCAACAGGGAGTCCACTCCCTTTTTAAATGAGGGAGTAAGAAAAAGGACTTTCTGCGTGTTCATATTCTGCAGGAAGCCAAAATTGATGGTGGCGGCATCAGGCACACGGAGAATATCCCCGGGATAAGCAATACGAAGCAGTTCCTTAGCTGCCGCAACCGGATCAACAACTGTATCCTTGTTCCATTCGCCGATACGGATAAGAGGAACGCTCAACTGTTCGGCAAGTGGTGTAACCTCTCCGGATCCCCTTTCGTGCTGTACCATAGTCCAGCTGCCATCCTTTGGCAGCACCACGGAGCCTCTTGCCGCGCAAACGAAAATCGGGTTATTCGAAGCATCCACGGCGTTATTCACGTCGAAACGGTTCAACCTCATATACTGCTTTGTTCCGGCAACTTTAACGGTACAGTTGATTTCGGCACCGATGGAGTTATTTTCCGATTTCAGCAGTTTTACAAAATCGGCCTCTTCGATCGGCTTCCCTTGCGGACCGATCTGCACATATCCTACAACCACCCTGGTTGCAACGCGGTTTGCCGTTCCGCCCTCCACAACATCCTCCAGTTCCACATCCGCATCGAATGTTACTGCAAGCAGTTCGCAACTGCCGATTTTAAACTCTTTCGGCTTTTCCTGAATGTTTTTGACATTGAAAATGCCGTGAATCATGCCGGGATGAAAAATAAAGGGGTTGTCAACTTCGTCAAAATGATCAAAGACATCGGCTTCGGTTTTGACGGGAGTATCGTCCGCTTTTTTCGCAACCTTATAACTGAAATCAAACTTCCCGTCGCTTTCAGCTTTCCAGCCGCTGTCGATACGGCAGACATAGCCGTTGGCAAGTCGGAACAACGTAATGGTACGAACCACTTTTACACCCCAGGGGTAGACCATGCTTTTCACCTGAACCACTTCGTGAGAAGTTCTTCCGGTAACAACATTAAAGAGTGCCTGGCTGGTCTGGGCAAAAGCCGCATCTCTGTTATGCCAGTCGCTGAACATACTGGCTCCGTAACCGCTGAGACCGGCTTTCGTAAGGGGTGATCCCGGCCTGCAGGGCAGCCCCCAAGTATTGCTGAAAAATTCACTGTTGAATATTCTGGTCGGCGAGTGTGCCAGTGTGCTCGCATTGGTCGGCAAGCCGGCAACATTATTGATGTTAAAAAACTGGAAGGTGAATCCTTCGAACATATCATCTTCGCCAGGCAGCGCGGAAGAACCCGCCGTCAACTCAAGCTGAATGCCTCCGTTAACATAATTATTAAAGACAGGCCTGATATTTTCGATCCCTGGTATCCGTGACTGACCAGAACTGTTATTCAAAATTGCAGCGGTAACCATCCCGAATGGAAGATTGAAAATCGCATACGTTTTCCCGTCTTTTTTATTGCGGTAAGTTTCCACAAGGTATTTCGAAAGCGGAATAGGTGAAAGTGTCACCGATTCCGAACTGAGATTGCCAATACGTGTTGGCAGACCATCGTTCTGATAATAGTTGAATCCTGCAGGCGGATCATAAGGAGCTCCAACAGGGTCACCCGGCTTGATCTGGGGAGGAGTAAGGTTGAACACTGGTTCCCATGCAATCTGCGGCACCGTGAATGCGTGAGCAAAAAGACCCTTTGTAATGACATCAAGTCCCCGCATCTGTATCGGAAAAACTGAAGCATTTGCCTCATCCTGAATTTTGATGTCGAATTGCCTCCCCAGATTATTCTGGAAACTAAAGGCCACCCCCATCTGATTGGCCTTGCTGCTGACGTCAACCAATGCAAAATCATCTTTAAGCAGATTAAACGTTGCAATAGCCTGTGACTCGAGCGAAATGTTCGCCTGTACCGAACGTATTGCCGGTGTCTCCTGATTCTGTGAAGAGCGAGTTTGCGCATAAACTTTCCGGAAGGGGCTTTCCACTGCTACCTGTGCAAAATCGGTCTGGGGAGCAACACTCTCTGTATTGGTTTGACTGCTGATTTTTTCAACAGGAAAAGCTGCCTGCAATGGCGCGAAATGGAAGGAGACACCAACACTGTCGTTCTCCTTTATTTTGCCCTCCCACTGCACCAGACCAATCAGCCACAACCAGACAATGCTCCCCTTATTTCCTGAAGAGACCGCAGCAACCGTTCTCTGGTTGCCCATCTCAAACTGTTTCCTTAAAACTCCGAGATTTGCAGCATAGGGATCGGGCAAAGTTGGCAGGTAGGAGAACATGCCAAACCCGAGATAGAGCTTGCCTTTTTTGACAACGCTGAAATCATCTGAACACTCACCGAAAAGCATCACGCTATTGGGAGGCGTTACCGTAAACAATGCGTTATGCATCGCCAGTGCGTAAGGTTTTACACTGGGTATTTTGCCCGGCTTCGAATTATCTGACAGAACATTGTTGTCGATAATTGTTACTTGCCGTTTTGTTTTTCCCGCGCTGAGAACATAACCGCTGTTCTTCGTCTTCACGGTAACAGCAGTGCCGTCAACCTTTACCGGCCGGTCAACAAGCATCTCGCAATTTGTTATGCCTGCAACCATCTCATCTCCGCCTGCAACGGTATTGTAAAGGAACAGCGCCTCCTTCAGCAAATGCCACTCCATTGTGGTGCCAAAGCGGTTCACATCATCCTGCCAAAGCTCAAAAGTCTGGAGAGCACCCGCTCCGTCACTCTTGAACTCAGTCACACCAATGCGGCCTGGTTCACCTATGATAAAGGGCGACGGTAACGAAATGTGTTTATTCTGAAGATTGATAGGGGCTACATCAAGCCCCGGCCCGCAACCAATAATGAGGGCGCCGTTCCCATCCGCTTCAGGGGGAGTTGCAATGTCAATTTTAGCCGCAGGAATGCTCCACCAACTCTTTTGAATAACCGCCTCACCTGCAAATGTACAAAAGGGAGAGTCACACGTCGCAACCTTGAAGAGAGGAGTATCGCACTCCACAGGAATAAAAAGCCGGCTGAAAAACGGAAGAAGAAAACTGTTCTGATCGCCGTTATAGTTGAAAACAGCTTTGTGTCCATACACTGACCAGGAAGACGACCGAACCTCAAGTATCTGCTTTGTACTGCCCTTAAAGCTGAATTGAAAACTCTCCGGAAGTGTGAACTCAGCCTCACGCGCATCAGCTCCGTACGGACTGGTCGGGTCACTTGTAAAACTTGTACTCTGTTCAAGCTGCAACGCAGCATGAACCGTTGTCAACGCACTCACGGTCAGCTGACCGTTGATAATCTCCGGATCAGAGTCCAGCGTGAGTATTCCCCCCTTCACCCGAAGTCCACAGAAGTATGCCGAATCTGCAGCAGGATCAAAAACCCTTGCATTGATCCATACAGAATCAGGAACAATAACATACGTTCTTGTGAGCTCTACAGGCAGTGCATTGGCAAGAATAAATGCCGGTTCAACAAAACTTGCCTTAAACAGAATTGCCGGTTCTGCCCAGCCATTGATATAAAGCGGAATAAGCTTTTCGGTGCGAACAACATCAAAATAGAGCTCTTGTCCGCTGCTCTCTTTAAAAGGGCCTGACGTTGTTACCCTTGCACCTGCCGCTGCTGCAGGGGTGCCTCCCTGTTGCTGAGTAGTGCGGATAGGAAGCGTACGCAGAAATACTTGCAGGTTGCCGGGCGACTGCGATTTGCAGCGGGCTGCAATCGCATCAATTTTTTCGATCCGTTTTTTTTCAACGTTTGAGGAGGCAAATAAATCGCTCTGCTCGAAAATAAAACTCTGATTGCGAATTGTTTCGGGATCCTGCTGAAGCAGAGCAGAGGCAAGTTTTTCCTGTACCTGTTCAAGGGCTTTTTCTTCCTGAGTATTGTTTGTCTGGATTTGCCCTGTCAAAGAAGCAAGCAGCATGGAGAGAGTTTTTTCAGGCATGGTGGTTGGGTTTTCAAATGAAAAACGTCTTTCTGAAAAAATCTAAACGGTGACTATTGATCAACAAAGAAGATGGCCGCGCAACGTCATGGCACCCGTGCAGCCGAAGCACTGACAGGATGCGTAACGGGTAGAGCCAGATAAAAGACTACTCATTGATTCCAGATGCTTTACCCCGTTATCTGATACCAATAAAGGTGTTACGGGTGCTGGCATAAAAACCTCGGTCTGGCTTACGAAACATTCTTATAAACCTCAAGCATACGAACAGTACAGAAATACTGGCACTCCTCTTTACTTTCCGTTTATGATGAACTGACCGAGAGGGTGCAAAAACGTATTCCGAACGTCAATTCTGGTAATCTCCAAAGGAGATGAGCGTAACAACAAAAGCAACTTCGAGTGATTGATACATACCTCCAAAGCATGTATCTCAGATAACGCTGAAATGACAGGGTACTACTAAAATATTGAACAACTGCTCCTTAGCGAGTACTGTAACAGGCTCATAAAAACTGCTTGTACTTTCTCAACCGGATACTTCCTGTAGAAAGGAAATGGAATAATTGAAGTATCTTTTGAAGACTAAACAATTGTAAACATAATTCCAATTTTTTGGGCTATTTTTTTCTTATTGCTCCGGCAACTATAGGTATTGATAAAAAGACACTATGACCTTTATTCCCCAAGAGTTTTAAGAGCTACGGATAAAAACTTTTTAATTGCCGGAGCAATAACTGTGGAGCTGTTGAAACGGTCAGTAGAGGAATGGAACGAAGCAAGAAAAGCACATCAAGCATTGCTGGCAGACCTCAGCGGGGGGTATGCATGCAGCAACCGATTCTGTTTGACCCTGCAATAGAGCGTGAACGAAAGAACCATGCTGCTGTTCTGAATGAAACGCTTGATAGTATTGCGGAGATGCTCAAGGCAAAACAGAACAGTGAAGTCGAGCAAAAGATTGCTGAGCAGCAGCCATGAAAGGTATGCTATAGCGAATGCTTGCGGCTGTTTTTTTCCCAGCTCGTTATGCTGATTTTCGCGGGATGGAGAGGAGAGCGGCGTTTCTTTCAGCGTTTCGTAAAACTGGTTGAACATGCGATATGCAGTCGTCTACACAGTGCTGTATTGTGGTGAAACCGTTGGAGTAACCTTGCCCTTATTCCGGAATGTGCTTTGTTACTGCATTTTTTTAAGCACGTTGTCAAGGTTTTTTCTGCACTGTATGGTGTTTGGATGATCGGGGCCAAGTGTTTTTTCGCGGATTTCCAGCGAACGGCGGAAGAGCGGTTCGGCTTCGGCGTACTTGCCCTGAGTATACAGCAATACCGCAAGATTGTTCAGACTCGTCGCCACATCGGGATGATTCTTGCCAAGCACTTTTTCGCGGAGCGCCAGCGAACGGCGGAAAAGCGGTTCGGCTTCGGCGTACTTGCCCTGAACTCGCAGCAATTCTGCAAGATTGCTCAGACTCGTCGCCACATCGGGATGATCCTTGCCAAGTGCTTTTTCGCGGAACGCCAGCGAACGGCGGAAGAGCGGTTCGGCTTCGGCATATTTGCCCTGAGTATACAGCAATCCCGCAAGGTTGTTCAGACTCATCGCCACATCGGAATGATCGGGGCCAAGTGCTTTTTCGCGGAGCGCCAGCGAACGGCGGAAGAGCGGTTCGGCTTCAGCATACTTTCCCTGAGTATAAAACAATCCCGCTAGATTGTTCAGACTCATCGCCACATCGGGATGATCGGGGCCAAGCGCTTTTTCGCGAAGCGCCAGCGAACGGCGGAAGAGCGGTTCGGCTTCAGCATACTTTCCCTGCAGTCGCAGCAATAACGCAAGATTGTTAAGATCTGATGTTACGTCAGGATGTTCCTTGCCTAAGACTTTTTCATCAATCACCAGTGCACGGCGGTAGAGTGGCTCGGCTTCAGTATACATTCCCTGCAGTCGCAGCGATTCCGCAAGGTTGTTCAGGCTCGTCGCCACATCGGGATGATCGGGGCCAAGTGTTTTTTCGCGGATTGCCAAGGCTTGACGAAACAGTGATTCCGCTTCAGAATATTTTCCTGACGTCTGAAGTGTTATTCCACGGGCATTGAGGGACAATGGATTGCAATCCTCGTTTACTGAGACTGTTTCACGAGTTGCAGACAAAACAGCAGCAGCATTGAATAAGGTGATGGCAATGACCAGCAAACCAATACGAGTGACAGGAAGGTATTTCTTCATACTTGTAAAGCTGAATTACTTGGCCGGCTTGCCATTGTTTGATAATCAGTTCTTCTTCAGAATAATTGACCTTTTACCCATTAATGCTAGTTATGCATCCCTGATTTGTTCCAACCTGCGCTTGTGGAACTGCCACAGGAACTTGCGGTTTTTCTGGTTTGTGTAACCCGCCACTATTGACTTGAACTTGCAACAATTTATTGATGCACGGATCAAGCTTAAACACCGTTATACGTTGTAAGCGTTACGTTACTGGTTGATAAAAAACGCTTTCACTTTTGCTATAAACTGGTTCTCAGTCAATCGCTCACAAGGCTCCACTGCAATGACTTTCTCCTGAAGCGCACTGTTGTTCTTGCTGATTTCATTGGCAAGCTCAATTTTTGCCTCACCGGGGCCAAAAATAACAATACCGGTTGAATCACTGAGTAACGCAATAATTTTTTTATAAAAAGCTCGGTACTGGTGTTTCAGACTCTCTTCAACACTGTGTTCTTTTGATACCGATTGCGCAACAGATGTTCCACCTGCTTTCCAGCCTCCTGATGGCTTGAAATGACTATCCGCTCCAGATTCAATCGACTGAACATGAGCATTGTCGCCTTCTATGGACACGAGAAGAGCTTTTTTGTGATCAATCCATAAGCCAGTATTTTTTTTCATGACAGATACCCCCTTCTGTGATGGTTTAACTGAAGATTTTCACACTATATGTAACCTTGCTGTTCTATACAAAGATAGGCAATACTATCCTTTTCTTTTATTGATTCTGAAAAAAAGAAACAACCATGACCAATGGCTTGTTGCAACAACCCGCCTCTCGGTTCAAGCTCTTTTACGATACTGTGACCTGGCCGTTCATCAGCATGGGCAGAAGCCAGTCGCGGAGTTGGGTGAGTACTTTAGTTTCCTGCTGATTCAAGATTGATTTTTTCAGTACCACTGAAATCTTTTCTCCGAACTTTTCGGCAATATTCTTATTGAAAGGAATTAAAAATCGCATCATTACAGTTGGGTTGACACGTTTGTGACTGTTTGATGTACCTGTTGCAGACTGAACAGAATATGAAATGAATTGTTGAGATATTGCAACCAAGTAGAGATAGTTTTTGATTTCCTCGCTGGATGACCTCCAAACGACAAACTCAGTGGAACAAATCTGATCGTTTTCATCCATAACGTAAACAACACGGTTAAACCAAGGGTTAAGTTTTGAAACCAATAAATCTTTACTACACACAACAAATTTGTTACTACCTATTTTTTTACCCTCCTCATAACTATATGTCTTTGTTATATCAAATACAGGAATACTAAAAAGTCGATAACACTTCTCCGGAGTGTCTATAGGAGATATTGACTCATTACTAACTGAAGTAATTTTGTTCAGATCACAAACATCCCACCCCAACGGGATTTTACGTTTCAGTGTGGGGTTGTATACCATTTTGCCGCCGGAGGATTTGTAGGGCTTGCCGTTATGGTCGGGAAAGTTGAACTGCACAAACCAGTAGTCGTACAAGGTTTTGGCCATCGCTTCAAGCTCAGTATTGATGTGATTATTGCATTCGATTTTAGCGTCAAGAGCGGATAGGACTGCTGCGATTTTTTGCTGATCCTCAAGTGGCGGCTTTAACGTATCTATTTGATGAACAATGTTTCTATTGAGGGTAGGGTTTGCCGATCCAGAATCAAGCATTTCTAAAGGAAAAGCCTTCAAAAAATAGTAAATGAATTTGGGATCATTTCCTTTAAAGTCTTTTACCCATAAGGTCGTATCATGTGGCCAGAAAGCGGATTGAAAATAAAATGCACTACCCAAAGTACCTTTCCGTCCAATTACTACCCCTGGACCTTTAACTTTGAATTCATTGTGATAGCTTGATACACCACTGGAGGATACTACTGGGTATAAGCCATCAGTTTGTATCTTCTTAGTAATATCAAACCCTCTTTGGAGCGACAGAATATCTCCAATATTTCCTTTAACCCACTTACTCATACCGCAACCCCGCTAACTGTTTTCTGATCTCCTGCTCAAGTTCATTGGATTCCTTGAACAACTGTTCAAGATTATCGGTAAATCCTTGCATCTTCGCCTTGAACTCTGCCGGCGTAAGGTTCACATACTCTATTTTCACATCAAAGTACTGCCCGGCGCTGAGAGAATAGTTCTTGGCAACGATCTCGTCGTAGCCGACCACAACGGAGAAATCTTCCATAGCCTTTTTGGTGTTGAAGGCTGTGATAATCCAGTTTTCTTCGTCATCCGAAAGCAGTGTCTTTTGATTCTTGCCATCCTTGACCTTGGTGCCGAGGCTTGATGCGTCGATCAGTACCACATCATTCTTGTTGCCGTCGTCGATGAAAACTATGGAGACATTGGTGCCGGTGGTGGCAAAGATATTGCTCGGCATGGAGACCACTCCGGCCAGCATTCTCTCGTCCACAAGTTTCTGGCGAATCTTTTTGTCGATGCCGGATTGAGCGGTAATAAAGCCGGTGGGCACCACAACTGCCGCCTTGCCGCCGGGTTTGAGCGAATAGATGATATGCTGCAAAAAGAGCTGGTAGATCGCCATCTTGTCCGTGGCCTGTTTGGGAATGTTCGGCACTCCGGCAAAGAATCGGGCATGGTGTTCCTTGGCGTCCAGTTCGTTTCTGAAATCGCTGAAATCCATCTTGAAGGGTGGATTGGAGACGATATAGTCGAACTTTTTCAGCGCCTTGCCCTCTTTGTGGTAGGGATGAAGCAGGGTGTTGCCCTGAATGATGTTGGGAATGGAATGGACAAGATTGTTCAGGATCAGATTCAAGCGCAGCAAGCTTGAGGATTTCTGTGAAATATCCTGAGAGTATATGGTGCAGCGCTGCTCGCCGATGGCATGGGCGAGGTTCATGAGCAATGTGCCGGAACCGGCTGAAGGATCGTAGCAGCTGACGCTGGTGACTTTGCCCCGCTGTTCTTCGGGCACCATGATGGCGGCCATGATTTTGGCTACTGCATGCGGAGTGTAGTACTCTGCGTACTTGCCGCCACTATCCTTGTTGTAATCCTTGATCAGGTACTCGAAAAGGGCGGCGTAAAAATCGTACTTCTGGGTAAAAATGCGTTCGAAGCTGAACTCAACCAGTTTGTTGATAATGGCACGGCAAAAATCGTCGCGCCTGGATTCATCGGTTATGTATTCACTCAGCCGGTCAAAAAGGGTGACCTTTGCGCCGCCGTCTGTTTTGACTGCAAAGAGGTCGTTGTTGGTAATGGCAATGTCGCGCAGGGTATTATCGAACAGTCTGGCAAATTCCGAAGCGTTCTGGTTGCTGAAAAGATGAGCGATGAAATGCTCCGGTTTCAGACGGGCGGTATCAGGCCCCATCTGTAACTGCACCATGTCCAGTTCATCGGCCGTGAGCTGGGCGATGGCCTGCTCCCAGTTTTCGGCCTCGGATAGTCGAGAGTCGATTTTTTTCGCCTCATAGGCGAACTTGTCGTTCAAAAATTTATAGAGAAATACCTGAGTGATGATTTTGAATTCGTTGCCATCGTTGCCAAGGCCATAGGAGGCACAGATGCTTTTAAGGTTATCAATCAGTTGCCGGGTTCTTTTTTCAAAATCCTGTGTTACCACGAAGATGCTCCTTTTCTATTGCCTGAGATATATTCGTTCATGTATTCGGTTACCACCAGCCGGTTGATCATACGAGAGGTGCCAGGATTGAGTTGTATTTTTCGGCTGGTCTGAAACGCACCGATTATCAGCGGCATCATCATCCGCTCGAAGTAGCTTTCGTTGGCCAGCAGCTGGGTGTTTTGCAGCACTTGATTGTCGGCCTGCTGTTTGACGCTGTTTAATGCCTCGAAGATGCGCCGCTCCGATGCTGCAAGTGCGCCGCGATCCAGCAACCGCTTATGAATGCGGGCATATTTGGCGTCGCCGTTATACTTGGTCTGTATCTGGTTGTTCTGCCGGTTCAACTCCTTGACTTTTTCGTAGATCCGGTTGAGTGCGCCGATATTGGCGTTCATCTCTTCCTGGGTCACCTCGTTGAGTTTCTTTTTCTTGAACAACCGCTCAAGCTCTTCCTTCAGGGTGACAAACTTAGGGTCTTGCTGGTCGAAGTTGTTTGCGAGCGCTTCGCGGGTCCGGCGCAGGGTGTTCTTCAGCTTGTCGGCCAGCACCAGCTCCTCTTCCCCCACCTTGATGAACATAAAAAGCACATCCTCAAGGGCTACAGTGAGCAGATTAGTGGTATCGGCATTCGATTCAATGCTCTCCTTCAAGTTCAACAGGTCGAGGTGATTGCTGGTTTCGCGATAGAGCTGGTTGAGTTTCTGAAAATCAAGTTGTTTAAGAAAATCGTATTCTCCCTGCATACGGATGACGTTGTAGAGGCTCCGGGCATTGGCTAAAGCTTTTTTGAGAGCCAGCACCGTAGCCCGATCCTGAATCTGGCTGATCTGCTGCGAAAACAGCTCGGCGTTTGCAATATCATAGCGGACGAGAATCTCCTTGATCTCTTCGATCTCTTTGGCTATCTCTTCGACGGACTTGAAAAGATTGGAATAGTGTTCAAGTTCATCACCCAGTTCGGCCTGCAGCTCGTCGAAATAGGCCTTGTTGGTAGCATCAAACTCCTTGCGGATATCGGCAAAATCAACCACGTAGCCGTAACGAAAATCGTTGTAGGGGCGATTGACCCGAGTCAAGGCCTGGAGCAGATTGTGTTTGCGGATCACCCGACCCAAGTAAAGTTTTTTCAGCCTTTTAGCATCAAAACCGGTGAGAAGCATGTTGTAAACAAACAAGAGGTCAATCTTGCCTTCTTTGAACTTTTCAACCCAGTTCTTGCGCTCCGCCTTTGTGCCGAAATCGTGCAAAATCAGAGCACCGCGTTTAACCTTGTTTGCCTCTCTCTGTCGGGCAGTGTAACTGAGCATGCGTTCGGCTACCATCGGCAGTGCCTCGAATGAGTCACAAAAACTACCGGCTCCCTGCTCAACGGGCTTTGGGGCAATGCGGAGCTTGAAGATGTCGAACATCTGCCTCGCCTGTTCGGCACTGTCGCAGATTACCATTCCGCCAATGGTGGAATCGTTCAGTGCTCCCCGGCTTTTTTCGAAATCGTCAAGGATATAGTCGAGCATTGGTTCGACAAAACGCGGATGGGCATAAATCAGCTTTCTGTCGAGATCACCCTGCTGGAGTTCCATTGCTGCCAAAGCCTCCTGCAGAGACAACTTGTAGTTAGTGGCAATTTCCTCACGGATAAGGCGCAGGGTATAGCCGTCGGCGATGGATGCGTTGTAGTAGTACTTGTGTATGTAATTGCCGAAAAGAGTGCGGGAGTTGTAGTCATCCCCCAAAAGCGGTGTACCGGTCAGGCCGATCTTGATAGCCTTCCGGTCTGACTGGCTGAGGTTGGCAAGAAAGCTGCCGTTTGGGTTATAGCTGCGGTGTACCTCGTCGAGAAAATAGACTCTCTGGACAGTGATATCGTAATCCTCCGTACGGACAACATCCGCGTCATCCTGAAACTTTTGGATATTGACAACGGTGATCTCCGGCCTGCCGGAGTGATTATGAAGTGCATTGGTTGCCTTGATATCGCGCGCGAACTCCTCGCGAGTGTCGATGGTGTGCACCGTCAATCCGCGACTGGAAAACTCCCGCTGTGCCTGTATGAGAAGATCAAGACGATCGACAATGAAGTAGAATTTTGGAATGATGCCGTCGCGCTGAAAATAATCGGTTAAAAAGCGCACGTTATAATAGGCTAATGCGGTTTTGCCGCTCCCCTGGGTATGCCAGATAATTCCTTTGCGGATGCCGGAAGCCAGCCTCTTTTCAATTGCTTTTGTGGCAAAAAACTGCGGATACCGCATGACATGTTTGTGCAGGCCATCGGTTTCGTTTACAAAGGCCAGTGAGTATTGCAAAAAAAATGAGAGGCGATCATGGCTGAACAGAGAGGTACAGATACGGTTTGTCGGTGTATCTGGAGACTTGTTGCTGAGAAACTCCGGACTGTACTTGATGACGTTCAGGTTGTTGTCGCTGAGAACCTCGTTTTCAACCTCATCGTCCTCGTCGGCAAGCAGTTCTGCCAAGTTGAGTTGTTCTTCTTCACGAAAGTAGTTGAAGATCGGTGCATCGTAGGATGGACTGGCGTAGAAGGCTCCTTCAATGGGCAGCGGAGAACCGTCTTCATACTCCATGTTGTTGGAGAACACCATTATCTGCGTGATATTGATAAAACGGCGGAAGCGGTTATTCTGGCAACGCGTGATAATACGGTTGCGCTCGGCCAGAATGCCTTCGCGATTGTTTGGCTTTTTAACTTCGATGAAGAGCAGTGGCATGCCGTTGACAAGCAGGGTGATATCAGGCCGGAACTCGTCGTCACCGTTCTTGTACGGCAGTTCGGTGACTACATGGAAGCTGTTGTTGGCAAATTCGGCAAAGTCAATCAGCCTGATGCCTGAGCGCTCAGTGAGTCTTTCATAAAAAGCCTTCCCCAAGTCCTCATTGTCCAGTAAGAGCCTGACATCGTCCAGCAAGCGTTTGATGTTATCGGCATCAGTGTCGGGATTGATGCGGGCAATAGCAGCACAGAACAGTTCAGGAAAGATATTGCTCTCTTGATCCCATGCAGCATTCTTGAGGGAGAGATAGTGGTAACCAAGCCTTACCAGATGCAGAATGCCGGGTATTTTGACCCGTGAATCTTCACTGAAAATCATATTGAGGTAATTTCTGGTAAGCTCATGAGAGTTCTCATATGACCGCGGTCAAATAGGTTCATCTCCTTTCATATAAACCGCACCTCTAACCATGCTGCTTCATGGAATGCGGCAAAAAGGGAGTCGGCCGGGTGATGAACACAGATCGTCAGTCAACTTGCTCCATTTTCATGGACAGTAAGCAATGCCGTATCATTCAAACAAAAGGAACGTTACGTGTTGTAATACCTTTTCTATCCAAGGCAAAATGTTTTTCAGGCATTATAACTTGCAAGAGTTGTTTTTTGCCGGTTTTTCATTGCAGCAACAATTTCCTCCTGTCGAAATCTTCAGTAAAGTGTAGAGTGGACAAAAGCCTACAAACGCGGTCAAAAGCGGTATAATTCCAACAGCTCCCCACCACGAACAATTGATGACACCTACTGCAATAATTGCAATCCCGATAACAACCCGGATTATTTTATCGTTTTGACCTAAATTTTTCTGCATTGCTTATCATGGTTTAAAGGTGAGTATTGTTTTATGGTTAAAAAATACACATTTATTGAATAAATAACACACTTTCACTTAAGAGGTCTTTACCTAATTATAACGTTCAAGGATGTAAACGTGCCTGAAACAAGTCAACGCACAAATCATTTTACAGAATCAATCATCCGGAGAATGACTCGAGTGGCGAACACCTGTGATGCAATTAATCTGTCACAGGGGTTTCCTGATTTTAATCCTCCTGAAGCGCTGCTTGCGGCTGCCGAACGAGCTGGAAAAGAAGGCCCCCACCAATATGCCGTAACATGGGGTGCGCCGAATTTTCGTCGCGCTTTCGCCCGCAAACAATCACGCTTTATGGGAATTGCCATTGACCCGGAAACCAATCTGGTTGTCACCTGCGGGAGTACGGAGGCAATGATGGCCGCCATGATGACGGCCTGTAATCCGGGAGACAAGGTCGTAATCTTTTCTCCGTTTTATGAAAATTATACAGCAGATACCATTCTCACGGGGGCGATTCCGGTTTATGTTCCATTACGGCCGCCGGAGTTTACCTTTGATGCTGAAGAACTTCGGCAGGCTTTTGTGCAGCATCGCCCTAAAGCATTGATTCTTTGCAATCCGGGCAACCCGACCGGCAAAGTGTTTACAAAGAGTGAACTGGAGCTCATTGCTGCTCTTGCCTGTGAATTTGATGCGTTTGTCATTACGGACGAGGTCTATGAACATATTGTTTATGCGCCGCATGTGCATATAAGCATAGCAGCGTTACCCGACATGTTTGAACGGACGATTACCTGCAGCTCGCTTTCCAAAACCTATTCGATCACTGGATGGCGGCTTGGAACAGTGGTAGCAGCGCCTGAAATTATTGATGGAATTCGCAAGGTCCACGACTTTTTGACTGTTGGTGCAGCTGCCCCTTTGCAGGAGGCCGCTGTGACGGCGCTTGAGTTTGCTGATTCATATTACGACCAGCTCCAGACAAGTTACACCGAAAAACGGGATATTTTTCTCGGCTGGCTCGACAAGGCAGGCCTCTCTTATACAAGGCCTCAGGGTGCTTACTATGTGATGGTTGATGTCAGCGAGTTTGGAATAGCCGATGACCTGGCATTCTGTGAATGGCTGGCACGCAAGGTTGGTGTTGCGGCAGTGCCGGGGTCAAGTTTTTTCCGTGAACCGGTCTATCAGCTTATAAGGTTTCATTTTGCCAAACAGCCTGAAACCCTCAATGCCGCCGGAGCTCGTTTGCTGACATTACGCGCTCATGCCAAGAGCTTCTGCAATGATTGAGATTCGCTGTAACGGAAAAAGTGGTCGGGATGATTTTGGTGTTGCATGAAAAACTATTCGTATCAATAGGGAGCAGCTCTCTATAACGCTATCAAAAACTAATTATTAACATCGGAGAAAGAAAATGAACGCACTGAAAAACAAAGCATGTATTCCATATTCTGCAGGGTTGGCGCCAATGTCTGAAAGCGATATCAAGGAATTATCAGAAAATATTCCTGAATGGGTAGTGTCAAGAGAAAACGGCATGAACCGATTACTGCGGACATTTATTTTTCCTGATTTTAAAACGGCTCTCGATTTTACTAATCAGGTAGGTGAACTGGCTGAACTGGAACAGCATCACCCGAAACTTATTACGGAGTGGGGTAAGGTAACGGTAATCTGGTGGACACATTCAGCCAATGGTTTGCACATGAACGATTTCATCATGGCATCAAGAACCAGCGAATTGAAAGCCGACTGAAATCAAAAGAAATAAAAGTCAGAAAGAGAGCCGGCAGCTTGCATTTTTGGTTCTTTTCATCGTAGAGTGTAAACCGATATCGTATCCTGGTTTTACTGGTTACAGTCGGGCAGGTTGCGGTTTGCAAACAAAAAAAACAGCGTTTACATCCTTTCAGCGCGATAACTACTCCCCAAATCTTTCCTTTCAAGGTTTCAGTATTTTACATAATCGTATAATATTTTTAGGTATATTTTTTATGTAACCAAATTTTTTTAAGTTATCAGTAAGAAAACAACGGAATTACATCAGCTTTACCATTTCCGGCCATGACCCGATTGTTCGACAACTACGAAGCTCTTCCCGACAGGTTTTTTGACGAGGTTATTTCACGAGAAGGCACTCCGAGGATTCATTACGAAAAAATGATGCGCAGGTTCACCCAGCTTTCAACTGAGGATATCAGGGCAAGGCGGGAGCTGGTGAACATCTTCTTTCGCAATCAGGGCATCACGTTCACTGTGTATGGTGCCGACAAGGGTATCGAGCGTATTTTCCCGTTCGACCTGATCCCGAGAATTATTCCATTGCCGGAATGGGAAACTATCGAGCGGGGTCTCATACAGCGGATCACCGCGCTCAACGAGTTCCTGTCCGATATTTACCACGGCCAAAAAATTCTGAAAGATAAGATTGTGCCTGCCGATCTGGTTCTCGGAAGCAAGCATTTCAGGCGCGAGTTCGTTGGAGTACGGCCTCCGCTCGGCGTCTATATCCACGTCACCGGAAGCGACCTCATCCGTGATACCTCAGGTCGCTACCTTGTGCTTGAAGACAATCTTCGTACCCCGAGCGGCGTTTCGTATATGCTGCAGAACCGCCAGGCCATGAAAAAGGCTTTCCCGGTACTTTTCGACCGTTACAAGATCAGGCCAGTGGACGGCTACCCGCAACAGCTTCTCAGAACCCTGCAGGAAATCAGCCCTTCGCCGAAACAGGATCCTAAAGTTGTGGTGCTCACGCCGGGCATCTTCAACTCGGCATACTTCGAGCACAGTTACCTTGCCCAGCAGATGGGCGTGCAGCTGACTGAGGGGCGCGACCTTGTGGTTAACAATAACAAGGTTTACACCCGGACAACGCGGGGCCTGCAAAGTGTAGATGTGATCTACCGGCGTGTTGACGACGATTTTATTGACCCGCTGGTATTCAGACCCGACTCGAAGCTCGGTGTGGCAGGGCTAATAAACGCTTACAGAAAAGGAAACGTCGCTCTCGCAAATGCCATCGGAACCGGTGTAGCCGACGACAAGGTGATTTACAGCTTTGTGCCGGACATCATCAGATATTACCTCAACGAAGAGCCGATCCTCGACAATGTTGAAACATGGCTGGCAAACAACCCGAAGCACCTGAAGCACATCCTTGCCAACCTTGACACTCTGGTGGTCAAGGCGGCAAACGAATCTGGCGGTTACGGCATGCTGATCGGCCCTGAATCGACGGCTGTGGAACGCGAAAAGTTTGCTGAAAAGATTGTGGCTAACCCTCGAAACTACATCGCACAGCCGACCATCCCCCTGTCGCGCCACCCGAGCTTTTTCAACGATACGGAGCTTGGGGCATGCCATATTGATCTCCGGCCTTATGTGCTTTACGGTAAATCGCCATCTATTGTGCCCGGTGGACTGACCAGAGTGGCCTTGAAGCGGGGATCACTTGTAGTCAACTCTTCCCAAGGTGGAGGAAGCAAGGATACCTGGGTCATTGATATATGAACCATTAACGAAACTCATTAACAAAACAAAGACCAATGCTGAGCCGTGTCGCCGAATCGCTCTTCTGGATGAGCCGATATTTTGAAAGGGCCGAGAATACCGCCAGGTTTCTTGATGTGAATTTTAACCTGTTGCTCGACCTGAACAGCATTACCACGATGGATCATCCGAACTACTGGAAACCGCTGATCATGGTCATGGCCGATCCGAAAACTTTCAATGCTCATTACCAGGAGTACAACGTCCAGACGGTGACTGATTACCTTGTGTTCAACCGGCAGAACAGCAGCTCAATTGTCGCCTCAATCAGCATGGCACGTGAAAATGCCAGAAGCATCATTGAGAGCATTTCGAGCGAAATGTGGGAACAGCTCAACAACCTTTACCATTTCCTGCAGAGCGTCTCGCAGCAACAGGTGCATACCGATCCGTACAGCTTCTACAAGGAGATCAAGAACGCCTCTCACCTGTTCCAGGGCATCACTGACAATACATTTTCGCGCAACGAAGGATGGGATTTTGTGCAGATCGGCAAGTATCTGGAGCGGGCTGACAACGCGGCACGTCTTATTGACGTCAAGTACCATATGCTTATGCCGAAACGAGGCCAGCACCTGGATCTTGTAAAGGATTCAGTCGATATCATTCAGTGGATGGCCGTATTGAAAAGCTGCAGTGCCCTGGAAGCGTTCAGGAAAGTCTACCTTTCAAACATAGATCCCGACAATATTCTCAGGTTCCTGATTCTGGACCGTACCTTCCCTCGGAGTATAACCTTTTCGATCTGCGCTGCTCAGGAGGCCCTCTGGAGAATCTCCGGCAGCTCTCTCCACCGATACGTCAACAACGTCGACCGACTGATCGGTAAGACGGATGCCGAACTGAGCTACACGACCATAGAAGATATCTACCAGAAAGGTGTTCATGAATTCCTTGAAGAAATTGAGCATGGACTGATCAGAATTGGAGAACAGCTCCACCTTCTCTATTTTGCCTACCATACGCCGAAAATCGAGCCGCACGACGTTTCCGAAGCCCTCCCTTTTACCGGTATCGCCGGAGGACGGGCAAATTGGAGTCAGTCACAACAGCAGCAGCAGCAGTAACCTTGTGTGGTTACATTAACAGGGAAAACCCAAGCTTTATGATACTCAAGGTTGAACATTCGACGATTTTTGAATACGAAGAACCGATCTATGAAACAGCGACCGAAGTGCGCCTTCATCCTGCGAGTAGCGTCAACTCACAGCGATGTGCCAGCTTCAGTCTTCAGGTCAACCCGCCCGCTCCCATCTTTGAATACACTGATTTCTATGGTAACAAAGTACACCATTTCAACTTGCTGCAAAGCCATAAGCGCGTCGAGATTGTGGCGACTTCGGTTGTAGAAACCGTTGCATCGCCTGTTGTAGGACGGGTTGATGAAGATGAGATCTACCTGCTGGACTTCTCGGCCGAAAGCCGTTACGTCCATTTCGACCCGTCAATCCATTCGCTTGCAGAACAGTTCAAGGATATTGAAGATCCATGCCAGCAGGCTATGGAGATCTGCAGACTTATCAACAGTTCGTTCCGGTACGAACCAGGCGTGACGGACGTGCACAGCACCAGCGCTGTGGTCATGGCTCTAGGCCGTGGGGTCTGTCAGGATTTCGCCCATATCATGCTTGCCGTCTGCAGGGTGCTCGGTGTTCCTGCCCGCTACGTCAGCGGTTACCTTTATGGCGGTGGCAGTACTCCAGATGGACACGACGAAGCAAGCCACGCCTGGTGTGAAGTGTACTGCGGAGGAGAGCAAGGATGGACAGGCTTCGACCCGACTCATAAAACACTTACAGTGAATGACCGCTATATCAAGATCGGCACGGGAAGGGACTATGGAGATGTTCCGCCGGTGCGCGGGACCTACAAGGGTACTTCAGCGGAAAAACTCAGCGTTGCCGTCAGGGTCAGCTCACTCGATCAGGCAACCGAGGTATTCGAGGAAAAACACCCATACTGACACCATTTCCAAAAAAATCACTTCAGCGGGAAGGTTTCCCCTAACTTTGCCGGCCAGCGACATAATTTCAATAAGTGAGCCATCACGACTTAAACCACTCTTCTCGGCTATACATTCATCGATCAGATTGTTGGCTTTTATATGGTCACTTATGACGTGTAACAAGCTCATGAAAGAATGAATAGCGAGAAAACGGAATCAGCTCTTGTAACAGCGTTTTTTTTCGTTTTTATTGTTTTTTATACTTTTCACTTCCTGTCAACTATTCACAACACTAATAACAATAGCAATGAAAAAACTGTGTGTAACCCTTGCTGTAGTATTACTTTGTTTTACTCCAGTAATGGCTGAAACTCCTTACCTGTCAGGTTCTTTTGGTGTTGGATTCCCGAACAGTGTTGAAGAGAAAGCTGATGGTACGTTGGTTGACACAGCAAAACTTAAAACAGGCTTCCCGTTTACCGGGGCTATCGGTATTTCATTCGGCACTGATCGGGTTGAGTTTTCTATTGGCTCTCAGTCATATGATGTTGACACAATTACCTTTTATCCTGCGGCTTCACCATATACTACCCAAGGGAAATACTCAGGAAACGGGTTAAGCGAATCAGTCATGTCTTACATGGTAAATGCTTACCATGACTTCAAGATGAAAGCCCTGTCTCCGTATATCATGGCAGGTATTGGTTTTGCAAACGAAAGGACAAAATACTTATCCGCCGAAGAATTTAATCACACATCAATTATGTATCAAGTTGGCTGTGGTGTTGGAGTGAAGGCTTCGGATAAGGTTACGATTGATGCGGGTTACAAATACAGTGCGATTCCTGCTACAACCAATTATTTGCCTGGTATTAAAATTGATTCAAGTACATCAGGGCACCAAATACTGATTGGGTTCCGTCGCGAGATTTAATCTCTCCTTTCTTGCCGAAGCCATACGAAAAAGAGGATGTCTCTTTTTCGTATGGCTGTTTTGCACTACTCTCTCGGAGGCCTTTTCCAAATACATATTTCAACACCTCTTCTCCGTGCTAACCAGGAATAACATAAATATCTCGTCCAATCTCTTCGTTCTGAATGCAGCATTTCTGGGAACAAATCCAGAACAAATAATGTTAAAAGAACAATAGCGTAATGAGTGATGTTATTTTCTAAGATCAACGATTAAAAGGAGTTCCAATGGAAGAAAATGTAAAGGAAAACGCCACACCTCAAGTGAGTGAGGATGAAATAAGGCTCACCGCGTACTATTTGTGGCAAGAGAAAGGATGCAAAGATGGTTGTGATGTTGACGACTGGTTAGAAGCTGAAAAAATTTGCAAGGGCCCGGAATGTGAAACAAAGTCGTCTGATGAGTAAACGTGGGGGGATGTATGAATACATAAAGGCCTCTCTTTAGGGAGTGGCCTTTATAGGTTCTACACGGTAAATTCAAACTTTATTTAACAGTAATTTCTTTTCCTGCTTTAGGTTTAGGATTTACTTTTGGCACCTTGATTTTCAATACGCCATTATCATAGGCAGCTTCTATTTTTTCAGCATCAACATCTTCACCCACGGTAAAGCTTCTGCTCAAGCATCCCCATGAACGTTCAACACGGTGATATCCTTTTTTCTTTTCTTCTTCATTTTGGGTTCGTTCTGCAGTGATAGATAATACGCCATCATCCAGAGAAATCTTTACATCCTCTTTTTTTACTCCCGGTATATCGGCCTCAATGGAAATGGACGTATCGTCCTCACTGATATCAACCTTAAAGGGGGGTACCAAAGCAGAAGAAAAAAATGGCGACAGATTGTCGTAAAACGCATTTTCAAACAATTTCAAGGGATCCCTTTTAAAGAGTGTCAGCGACATGATAGTATCTCCTATTTTTGTTTATCAGCTTTATACGTTTTTATATAGAAACAACAACGCAACTAAGTAACAACTCTGCTTGTGAAAAAAGTTCCTCATTTTCTATAGCTTCTAAAAAAAGTAAAATCGCAAAGGTTATTGCTCCGGCAATTAAAAATGTTTATCTGTAGCTCTTAAAACGCTTGGGGAATAAAGGCCATAGTGTCTTTTTATCAATACCTATAGTTGCCGGAGCAATAACTAAGTCAACACGCCGCCTTTCACAAAATAATGAGTTAACGTAATGGTATAAGGCCAGTGATGAAAAAATAACTGATTAATTCTGTAAAGACGCTTAAAAAAGTACAAAGAGATAGTTTTCAAACAGAAAATCACACCGATATCGGAGCTTTGTGTGATAAGCACAACTAACCTGTTTCAAACATAAATCTACCCAACTCTTCACACGTTCTTCATGTTCTCTAATCTTTTGATTGATAAGCTTCTTACATGATGTTTTTGCTGTCTTTTTTTCGAGCGCACCATCAGACAAAATGCTTTCAGTTATGGCATCATCTGCTTTGGATCATAATAAAACTGATCAAACCCTTTATAGATTCTGTAACTGTTCTGTACGTTCACCTACCCTTGAAACCGGTCGATTCGCTTCTTTCCCTACATGAACATACTTGAAACCACACTGAATCGGGATCTTGAAGTGTGTGTTTGACTGCAACAATAGCTTTTGCAATTAAACCATTGTCTGACATTTTCCTCGATCCGTTTGCCATTCCTGCCATAAAGCACCATGACCAGCGCAATAAATAATGCTTTAAGCTTCCGATACTGACGTTTTATTTGATTTAATCTACAACTTACGTAAACAAATGTAAAACCATATAAAAAAGGATTTCGGGATTGACATTAGAAACAATTGTCACTATCTTGAATTAATAGTGCGTAACAACTGGGTAAGGTTAGGGAAAAAAATAAAACACCGGAGGCCCTATGTTTGGATTAGTTATAATTAATATTGTAATTATCGCTTTAGTCATAACAGTCTATATGTTCCCGACAATCAATGCTTTTGATAGGAAACACCATAAGCTCGGTCGCATTACTGCTCTTAATGTCTTTCTTGGTTGGACATTTTTCGGTTGGCTTGCCGCACTTTTGTGGTCAGTCACGGAGGATAATTGACAAAATAAACAGGCTGTCGCATAAGTCAAATCAGGTTTAATCCTTTTATATTTTACTGAAAAGGTTACTCAGTTAGAAATCCATTCTTCGGTAAATTCAGGAACTGATAAAAAACGGCTATGTACGCAAGGTTATGAGCGGATCAGTTTTGGAATGGAATAGCTGTCTCGATCTATGAGACTGTGTTTCTTTTCAGCATAGTCAACCAGTTTTACTTTTCAAGTCTTTGTGTTATAAAGTTTAAAGGTACGTTTCCAATCCTTTACGTCTTAGTATATCAGCAACTTCACTGACACGGTGAGAGTACCCTTTACTGCAAACCAGAAGTGCATCATCAGTATCAATAATAATCACATCGCTCACACCTATTGTACAGACAACCTTGCCTGCAGGTTTTCTGACATAGCTATTTTCAGAGTCGATTTGCACTAAGTGATTGTCGGGCTGGTTGGTACTAAAAATGGCCCGCATTCCGGCAACTTTCATAACATCATCCCAGCATCCAAGATCAGTCCAGCCAAACTCTCCGTTAAGAACAAATACATGTTCAGCTTTCTCCATAATACCATAATCAATGGACATAGGATGAATCCAAGAATAGACGTCCTCAATCACTTTTTTTTCATGATTTGTTCCAATGCTTTCATAGATATTGAGCATATCTTTGTACAAATCAGGCATGGAGCGGTCAAACTCTTTGGATATAGCATCAATATGCCATATAAAAACTCCGCTGTTCCATAAAAAATCTTTACTCTCAAGAAACTGGGCAGCTGTGGCATAGTCGGGCTTTTCAGCAAAGGCTTTCACTTTAAAAAGCTGAAAATCATCACTTTCTGAAAAAGAAGAACAATGAGAAAGCTGTTCTTCTGCTTGAATATAACCATAGGCAGTTTCAGCCCTGTCTGCAGTTATACCAATGGTGATCAGGCCTCTTGTTTCTCGGGCTATAGCAATACCTGCATCAACAATTTTAATAAATCTCTCTTCATCAAGCACGAGATGATCCGACGGCAGCACAACAGTAACAGCATCGGGATCTCTTTTTTTGATATATGCCGTTGCAAGGGCAATACAGGGCGCTGTGTTTCGACTGGATGGTTCAACGATGATATTCTCAGGCTTTAAGCAACCCTGAAAGTTTGAAAGCAAAACACGACCGGACTCTCCAGTAACGACAAAGATGTTTTCATCACTCACAAAACTTCTGCTACGTTCTATCGTTTTTGCTATCATGGTGCCTTCATCAAAAAGATCAAGAAACTGCTTGGGAATCTTTTTTCTTGAGACTGGCCACAGATTCCTGCCTATTCCCCCCGCCATGATCAAAGCATAGACATGGTTGTGTGCACTGTTTTTCATTGATCTGAGTTATTTTGACCGTTTTAATACAATAGGCACATAATAAGTGCGTGTTTTTACAATTTACAATTATTTCGACTCAGTAAATGCGAAGATAAATGATGAATGTGAGGTACTGCCGTTTGTCATTCATCTTAAAATATTGTTTTTTCAGTAAACCACTGAACAGAAGGAATACCTTGATGGAAGCATTGAATGATGATTTATCGATTCTTCAAGCTTTATGTACTGAACAACACATAGAACTTGATTCATTAAAGCTTGAGAAAATAGTACACTACAGCCAACTGCTTGAAGAATGGAATCTTAGGGTCAATCTCATCAGCCGAAAAGAGAATGCGCCGGTTATTATCAAACATATTTTTCATTCGCTGTTAATCAGTAGCTATCATTCTTTCAGAGAAGATGAGAAAGTTCTCGATCTCGGTACTGGGGGCGGACTACCGGGCATTCCACTCTCTATTGCGTTTCCAAGAACACAGTTTTTACTGGTAGACGCAACGGGGAAAAAAATCGCTGCATGTAAAGCAATGATTAATGCTCTTGGTATCAGAAATGCGATCGCTATGCATATTAGGGCAGAAGATCTGAAAGATGGCGGTTTTGATACTATCTTATCAAGACAGGTTGCCCCATTCGAAAAGCTCTGCAGCTATGCAAGTAGACTTTTGAAACCAGGCGGAATGCTGATCTGCCTTAAAGGAGGGAATCTCGAAAAAGAAATTTCACAGGCAATCCACTCCAGCAAGACTTACAACGGATTTCCTCTAAAAGTTGAACAACACACGATAAGTGAAGTCAGTACATTTTTTTTAGATAAAAAGATAGTCATTGCTTTTGGATAGCATAAAACATACATAGAAAGCAACGACTATCTTTTACTATGCGAAGAGTATTCGATAACCTACAGTTTAGCCTGCAGTTTGTGTTATAGAGGTTTTTTCGTCAGTTTTTTTGTACCTTTGACTCGTTTTGCACGATCCTGTTTACCCACTTTCGGCGTTGCCGGATATGCTTCGGTATAATCTACAAGTTCAATAACAGCCATTTTTGCCGCATCACCAAAACGCGGAGCAAGCTTAACAACACGAGTGTACCCACCATTACGAGAACCGACTTTAGCAACAATCTCTTCAAAAAGAATTTTGATTACCTGTTTGTCGCGGATATCCTTAAAAATTTCGCGTTGTGCATGAACCGTTCCTTTACGTGCCTTTGTAATAAGCTTCTCGACTACTCGACGAGTCTCCTTTGCTTTTGCCTCTGTTGTCTCTATTCGTTTGTAAAGAAACAACTGTGTGGAGAGATTGCGGAGTGTAGCTTTTCTATGAGCAGCGGTTCTGCCGAGTTTTCTTGCAGGCTTGACTTTATACATGACTGGTTGGTGTTCTCAATATTTCTAAAAAATCCGTTCAGGTTTTTATCATTTAATTTGGTACTTCGTAATATCCATACCAAACTTCAGGTCAAACTTTTCAAGTTGCTCTTTAAGCTCAGTCAAAGACTTTTTTCCAAAGTTCTTGTAGTTAAGTAACTCATCTTCCTTACGTGAAACCAAGTCACCTATTGTATCAATTTCAGCAAGTCTTAAGCAATTATGCGAACGTACAGATAGATCAAGGTCTTCAATCTTGGTATGTAACAGTTTTCGCATATTCTCGAACTCATCATCCTGCTGCTTGAACTCTTCTTCGGTAAACTCTTCCTCAGTTGGGGAAAAATTTGCAAAAAAAGCCACATGATCTGTAATAATCTTACCAGCAAGACTAATTGAGTCATCTGGAGTTATCGATCCATCAGTTTCGACATCAAGAATCATTTTCTCATAATCAGTTCGCTGACCTACACGAGTATTCTCAACCGTAAACTTGACATTTCTGATAGGTGTATAAATAGCATCAATAGCTATATAACCAAGAGGCATACCTTCCGGCATATTTTCTTCAGCAGACATATAACCACGACCTCTGCCGATATAAAGATCAATTTTCAACGTAAACCCTTCATTGACAGTGGCAATATTCATATTCTTGTTCAACACCTCAAACGTCCCATCCTGTGAAATAATATCACCAGCCATAAATTCTTTTGGCCCAACAATATTAAGGGTTACTTTACAGTTTCTTTTAGCAGTTGACTTGAAACGTACCTGCTTAAGGTTCAAAACAATTTCCGGAACATCCTCAAGAACCCCTTCAATAGTAGCAAACTCATGAAAAACGCCATCTATCTTCAGACCTGTAATTGCAGTTCCCGGAAGTGATGCAAGCAGAACCCTTCTCATAACATTTCCTAGAGTCACACCGTAACCACGCTCAAGCGGTTGCGCAATAAACCTGCCATATTTATCTGTATGATTGGCTTCATCCACATCTATTTTTGCAGGCATCTGCATCTGGTATACCATAATAATTTATACCTTAGAATTTGTTAAACTCACTTCGAGTACAACTCAACAACCAACTGTTCATTAAACTGTTCCTGTATTTCTTCGCGCTCAGGAACACTTAGAAAAACAGCTTTTTGGTTAGGTTTGTCAACCTGGATCCATGAAGGAATACGTGATTCAGGAGCTTTATTGAGTGAATCGGTAACGGCATCAAGCTTTTTACTTCTCTGTCGGAACTCAATCAGATCACCGGGCGCAACAAGGTAAGATGGAATATTGACTTTCTTGCCGTTTATCAGAAGATGTCCATGAGTTACAAGCTGACGCGCACCCGCTCTTGAAGGCGCAAACCCGCTACGGAAAACAACGTTATCAACACGCCTTTCCAGAAGCTTTACAAGATTATCACCAGTAATACCCCGCTGGGAAGCAGCTTTCATAAAGTAGTTCCTGAACTGTTTTTCAAGAACACCATAAAGGTACTTCATCTTTTGCTTTTCTCTGAGCTGCAAAGCATATTCTGATACCTTCCCTTTCCTGGACTGACCATGCTGACCTGGAGGAAATGGACGTCTTTCGAGATACTTTTCAGCTTTAGGTGAAAGTGCAACTCCTAACCTACGGGATACCTTAGTTATTGAGCCTCTGAATCTTGCCATATCAATTACTTCATTGAAATTCTATGAATATATAAAATCAGACCCTTCTGCGCTTTGGTGGACGGCATCCATTATGCGGAATAGGTGTTATATCCTTTATGGTTCGCACATCAAGACCAGCTCCTTGCAACGCACGTATTGCCGCATCACGTCCAGCACCTGGACCTTTAATGAAGACATCAACATGACGCATACCAAGATCATAAGCTTCCTTTGCCGCAGCTTCTGATGTAACCTGAGAAGCGTAAGGTGTATTTTTTTTCGAACCTTTGAACCCGTTTTTACCGGCGCTCGACCAAGAAACTGTATTGCCCTGAAGATCGGTAATGGTTACCATAATATTGTTGAACGATGCCTTGATGTGCACTGCCCCTTCAGGCGTAACCTTTACTTTCTTTTTTTTCCTGCTTATTGTAGCCATGAACTTATACTCTTTAGTCTCAAAGATTTTAATGCCTGCAAATCACTCTACTTCTTGGCCGCCTTTTTCTTGCCAGCTACAGTCTTCCGCTTACCTTTTCTCGTTCTTGCATTGGTTGATGTCCTCTGACCACGAACAGGGAGAGATCGTCGGTGACGTAACCCTCTGTAGCAACCAATATCCATAAGGCGCTTGACCGCAAGCTGCTGTTCACCGCGAGCTTGACCCTCCACCTTATAACTCTCGGTAATAATCTCTCTGATAGCATGCGCTTCTTCATCATTAAGCTCAGAGATTTTCCGGTCTGGTGCTATACCGGCTCTCTCAAGAATGTTCTCCGCTGATACTCTTCCTATACCATAAACGTGCGTTAAAGCGATAACAGCATGTTTATTCAACGGCAAATTTACCCCAGCTACCCTCATATGCTCTTTAAAATTCTATTGTGTTACTGAAGATCAACCTTGGCGCTGCTTATGGCTTGGATTTACTTTACAAATCACAAATCTTTTACCTTTGCGCTTTATAATGCGGCAGTGCTCGCAACGTTTTTTAATAGAAGAATATATTTTCATAGTAAAACCGACATGCAATAATTAACCAAACCGATCAAAAATCTGAAAAGGCATTTAATTTAAAAAAAAAGATGAAAAAATCAACATCAAGATTACTTATCTTGTAACTTATTTATAGCGGTAGGTAATACGGCCTTTCGATATATCATATGGAGATATCTGAACTTTTACCTTGTCTCCAGGTAAAATCCTTATGTAATGCATCCTGATTTTACCTGAAACGTGCGCTAAAACTTCAAGACTGTTTTCAAGTTTCACTTTGAATTGCGCGTTAGGAAGTGCTTCCAGTATAACGCCTTCTATCTCAATTGATTCTTCCTTGGCCAAATTATTTTCTCCTTTATTCTATAAAGTGTTATAAGCGTTCAGGATTATCAGTGCTGGAGAAAAGTACGAGTCAGTACTTCAGCTTTGACTGGCCTTATGACTACAGTATGCTCAAAATGTGCTGCGTGCTTCCCATCTTCCGTTACGGCAACCCATCCACCTCTGCGACTAACAGCTTTGCGTGCTCGTCCAAGAGCGATCATCGGCTCAATAGCAAGCGTCATACCCTCCCGAAGTTTTACTCCTGTATGCTTTTTTCCAAAATTTGGTACCGCAGGATCTTCGTGAAGTTCGCTCCCAATACCATGACCAACCATATTTTCAATCACACCAAACCCAAAGGAACGCGCATACTCCTCAATTGCCGATGATATATCATGGAGACGATTACCTTCCACCGCCATAGCAATTCCCCTGTCCAGACATTCACTGGTAACATCTACAAGTTGCTTTAATCTTGGATCAATGTCACCAAGCACAAAAGTCCTAGCTGCATCACCGTGGTAACCACCTTTGTATACTCCACAATCAACAGAAACTATATCACCCTCCCTCATAATCCTTTTACTGCTCGGAACTCCGTGTACAACCTCTTCATTAATTGAAACACAAAGAGTAGCCGGATATGGAATCACATGAGGGTCATCTTTCGGCTTGTAGTTTAAGAAACTTGGAACTCCAAAATGGTCTCTGATGAACGCTTCAGCTATTAGATCAAGCTGTTTTGTATTCATACCCGCCTTGATTTCGTTCTCAAGCATATCTAATGTCATTGCAACAAGAATTCCTGACTCTCTCATCAGTTCAATTTCTCGTGCGCTTTTAATCGTGATCATAACGGATTTTTCTTACCTTCCGTGACGACCACGGGTTTTACCTGACTTCATAAAGCCATCGTAATGGCGCATAAGCAAATGACTTTCAACCTGCTGCAATGTATCAAGACCAACACCTACAATGATAAGGAGACTAGTTCCTCCAAAAAAATGCGCAAATCCTTGGGTTACATTACCAAATTTTGTAAGAAATGTTGGAAGAATAGCAATTATAGCTAGTGAAATAGCCCCAGGTAACGTAATGCGAGTCAGTATATTGTCAATAAAATCCTCAGTACTTTTACCTGGTCGCACACCAGGAATGAAACCTCCCTGACGACGCATGGTGTCTGCAACTTCTTTGGGATTGAAAGCTATAGCTGTATAGAAATAAGTAAAAAAAACAATAATAGTACCAAACATAAGAGCATACCACCAAGAATCATAAGCCATTACAGTCGCAACACCTTGCATAACCTCGTTATCAGGAAAGAAAGAAACGAAGGTTCCAGGAAGAAACATAATAGACTGAGCAAATATAATTGGCATAACACCAGCAGTATTGATTTTCATCGGGATGTACTGTGTACTTCCTCCATAAACCTTACGTCCGACAACTCTTTTCGCATGCTGAACAGGAATTCGACGAGTTCCGACTGTAAGTATGACTACAAAAGCCACAATTGCAGCCATCAAGGCAAGAATAATTATTTCGATAATCCAATTTTTGCTCCCAAGAGAAACCGATCGAAATTCAGCCACTAACGACTGCGGAAATCTGGCAAGTATACCAATCATAATAATGAGTGATATACCGTTACCTATACCTCGCTCAGTAATTTTCTCACCAAGCCACATAACAAATACAGTAGCGCATGTAAGCAGAATAACAACCGTGACAGTAAAAAATACACTTGGATCAGGAACAACCACTTTACCAAATGACGAGGAACTTGAAAGACTCACACTGACACCCCAAGACTGAAGAGCCGCGATCACTACTGTTCCATAACGTGTCATCTGACTAATTTTCTGACGTCCGTCCTCTCCTTCTTTTTGCAGTTTCTGAAAATACGGAGTCACAGCACCAAGTAATTGAATAATTATTGATGCGGAAATATAAGGCATAATGCCAAGAGAAAATATCGATGCCCTAGCAAAAGCACCACCTACAAAAAGATCAAAAAGGCCAAAAAGATCATTAGCATGTGCTTGAGATGTACTAGACATAGCTCCAGCATCCACACCTGGTATAGTAATATGTGAACCAAGCCTATAAACAAATAACAGAAGAAGCGTATAAAGAATCCTCTGGCGAAGTTCAGGGATTTTATTAATGTTCCTTATACTTTCTGTAAGCTTCATAGTGGCTTTTTAACAAATTCAGAACTTAGAAAGGGATTTTTTGACTCTTTTGACAAG
Organism: Chlorobiaceae bacterium; assembly: GCA_037134935.1. Classification (GTDB taxonomy): domain Bacteria; phylum Bacteroidota; class Chlorobiia; order Chlorobiales; family Chlorobiaceae; genus Chlorobium. The sequence goes on from JBAXLG010000010.1 coordinate 47,473, forward strand.
TTTTGCCTTTGGTTTCAAAATAGCCTCATCAATCGACAGATCCCTAACTTTGGCACCCTCTTCAAGTGTTCGGAATGCCTTAACTACAAAGCCACCTGCTGATATGATTTTATCTTCAGCAGTCTTACTGAAAGCATGAGCTGTAATTTTAATTGAACTCGTAAGTTCTCCATTCCCAAGAATCTTGAAATAATCGGCATTCCGTGCATGCAGAAGTGACTTGAGGTCAAGAACAGTAATTTCTTTTTCTACTAGCCCATCATCTATCCACTTGTTAATCTGGATTAAATTAACAGTACATACCTGCTTTTTATTAATTGGTGTAAAACCGAATTTAGGCAATCTACGGTAGACTGGAACTTGACCACCTTCCATGATGGGACTTTTATAACCACTTCTGGCTTGCTGGCCTTTATTTCCCTTCCCGGCTGTAGTTCCATTACCTGAACCCTGACCCCGGCCGACCCGTTTTTTATTTTTTACTGCGCATTTTGCTGAACGAAGTGAGCTTAAATCCATAGTTTCAATTCCCGACTTGCTATTAATAAAATCTTAAACTTCTTCAACTTTCACAAGGTGTTGTACAACCCTTATTTGTCCTCTGGTGCAGGGATTATCCTGCCGTTCAACATGGTAATTTGGTCTGCCAAGTCCAAGAGCTTTAATGGTAGCTTTTTGTTTTTTTGTGCCACCAATAATGCTACGGACTTGTGTAATCTTGATTTTTATTTCACTCATGATAGCATTCTTTCATTTTAGCTTTCAAAAACCTCTTGCAGGCTCTTTGACCGTCTTTCACCTACATCGTAAGCATCAGATATGCTCTGTAATCCCAGTATTGCAGCTTTAACCACATTGTGCGGGTTTGATGAACCCAGTGATTTAGTTAAAATATCCCGTATACCAGCCATTTCAAGAACAGCCCTAACTGCTCCACCAGCAATAAGGCCAGTACCGGGTGTAGCCGGCTTCATCAGAACTTTAGCTGAACCATATTTAGCTATAATTTGATGCGGAATAGTCCCCTTTACAATCGGAACTTTAATAACATTCTTTTTTCCATCTTCAACACCTTTTGCAATAGCATCCTGTACTTCGTTTGCCTTTCCAAGCCCGTAGCCAACATGACCCTCTTTATCACCAACAACGACTATAGCATTAAATCCGAAACGCTTACCACCTTTAACAACCTTTGCCGTCCTATTGATATGAACTAACTTTTCTTTCAGATTTAATTCTCCAATCCTGATATTTTTAGCAGATGTTTTTGCCATTTATTTCTCTTTGAAAAAGTTTTTAAAAGATCAGCCCTGCTTCTCTCGCTCCATCAGCCAAAGCCTTAACCCTGCCATGATAACGAAAACCATTCCTATCAAATACTACTTTTGTTATTCCAGCAGCAAGAGCTTTCTCACCTATCTGCCTGCCAACAATGCGACAGAGGTCCGTCTTTGCCCCTTGAAGGGCCTTATTATCTTTCGACATTGTTGATACAGCAATTATTGTTTTACCTTTCTGATCGTCAATCAATTGGGCGTAGATCTGGGAAAGGCTCCTATATACACAAAGTCTCGGTTTGACTTGTGTACCTTGAACGTTAAATCTACTTCTATCCTTGATTTTCTGCCTCCGGCCGGCTTTATCGATTTGACTCATTCTTTTAAACTTTTATATATATATCATTATACTAATTCATTACCCACCCTATCATTCATTACTTCCCTGCAGCTTTACCTTCCTTGCGGCGAATTACTTCACCTTCATACTTGATGCCTTTACCACGGTATGGCTCAGGCTTCCTAAATGAGCGTATCTTTGCCGCAATTTGACCAACAAGAGCTTTATCAATACCAGTTATAAGAATAGTTGTTTGATCAGGTACCTCAATTTTAATTTCGTCAGGAACCTTGAAATAAATTACATGAGAATAACCAAGTGTCAGGGCAAGTAAATCGTTCTTAAGCTCCGCTCGGTATCCGACACCAGATATTTCAAGCTTTCTTAAAAATCCTTTGGTGACACCATCAACCATATTACTAATAAGCACCCGATAAAGACCGTGCTGGGCTTTAGCCTTTTTGCTTTCATCAATTCTCTGAACCGTAACAATTGCTCCATTCTGAGTAACAATTATCTGATCTGTAAGCTGTTGCTCAAGAGTTCCCTTGGGACCTGATACCCTAATGATTGAGTCATTAATCTCTACCTTGACCTGATTATTCAGGGGTATTGGCATTTTTCCTATTCTTGACATGATATTCTAATGCTCTTTGACTTATGAATTAATAGATACGGAAAAGAATCTCTCCGCCAACTCCCTGTGCTCGGGCCTCTTTATCAGTTATAATGCCTTTTGAGGAAGAAAGAATATAGAGACCGAGCCCACCAAGATATTTCTTTATATCCTTACCATCGTATACACGACGACCCGGCTTGCTAACTCTGGAAATTTCCTTGATAGCAGGATCACCGTGAGTGGTATACTTCAAATCAATACGAATAAAAGGAAATTTCTCAGTTGTAATGACAGCAAAACCTTTAATATAACCTTTATCAAGAAGCAATTGGGATACATTCTCCCTAAGCTTCGAATACGGGATATCGGTTGTTTTATTTTTTGCTCTTCCCGCATTTCTGATACGGGTGATATAATCTGCAATAGAATCCGTTACAGGCATAGCAAACGTTGGTTACTTTCAAAAATGAACAAATATTTTTCTTTATTAAGCATTTGTAGTGATTTACCAGCTAGCTTTTTTAACACCAGGCAACTTTCCTTCAAGAGCAAACTTACGGAACATATGCCTGCACAATCCATACTTCACATATACACCTCTTCCCCGTCCGGTAAGAACGCAACGACTCCGAACCCTAGTTGCTGAACTGTCTCTGGGCAGTTTGCGCAGGGCTTCATAGTCTCCTGATTTTAACAATTCTTGACGAAGAACTGCATATTTTTCGACAAGTCTTTTTCTTTTCTCGTTCCTTGCTATAACGCTTTTCTTTGCCATCTGTTATATTAATAATTTAGTTGTTTTTCTTTTTGAATGGCATTCCAAGTTCCGAAAGCAATACATAGGCCTCTTCGTCTGAAGAAGCAGAAGTAACAAAACTAATATCCATTCCGGATATTCTCGGCACTTTATCAATATCTATTTCCGGAAAGATAATTTGCTCCCGAACACCTATCGTATAATTTCCTCGACCATCAAAACTTGTATCACTCAAACCACGAAAGTCACGTATTCGCGGAACCGCAAGACTGACAAAACGGTCAAAAAACTCATACATGGCCTTACGACGTAACGTTACACGACAACCTATAGCCTGCCCTTCACGAAGCTTAAAGTTGGATATCGCTTTTCGTGATTTACGTATTTGCGGCTTCTGCCCTGTAATCTGAGAAAGCTCCTGAATAGCAATTTCAAGCAGTTTCGGCTCAGCTGCTGCTGCACCAACACCAATGTTAATTGATATTTTTTTCAGCTTCGGTACACGCATAACGTTCTTATAATCAAAGCGAGCAATCAGCTTAGAGATCACTTTCTCCTTATAAAAAATTTCAAGCCGAGCTTTTGTAGAGGTTATCTGTATCGTCTCTTCTTTTTGAATCATCTTATTCTGTATCTATTAACCAGGATGGTCTTGGTCATCCTGACATTTAGTGAAAAAACTTAACTTTTCTTAACATTTGATGCATGAATGGGAAATTCTCTCTCAATAATTGTCCCTTGGGGATTACTTTGCGTAGGTCGCATATGACGTTTCCTTATATTAACACCTTCAACTATTACTCTGGTTTTCAATGGATACACTTTTAGAACCTTCCCGCTTTTACCTTTATCATTCCCACTGACAACAACTACTGTATCATTTTTCCGAACATGTAGCTTAACTTTTTTAATCCCTGTTTTCATTTTTAACTAATAATAGTATTCATAAAACTGTGAGCGGGAGACGAGACTCGAACTCGCGACCAACAGCTTGGAAGGCTGTGACTCTACCAACTGAGTTACTCCCGCATTGGATTAGTCAGAGTACTTCTGGTGCCAACGATACGATCTTCATATATCTCCGGTCTCGAAGCTCTCGTGCAACAGGCCCAAAAATACGAGTTCCTCTCGGCTCACCTTGAGCATTAAGAAGAACAACAGCATTCTCATCAAAACGGATATACGATCCATCTTTTCTTCTCAGTTCCTTGACGCAACGGACCACAACAGCCTTGCATACATCTTTCTTTTTGACAATACCACCAGGTACAGCTGCTTTGACCGATACAATAATCTGATCACCCAATGAGGCATATCGCCTACCAGTGCCACCGCAAACATGAATACAACGAACCTTTTTGGCTCCACTGTTATCGGCAACAACCAGATTTGTTTCTTTCTGGATCATCCTGTTTCAAACTTTGTTAAGTGTATAAAATTGACCTTTACTTGGCTTTTTCGATAATTTCAACCAAACGGCAACTTTTTCGCTTGCTGAGCGGACGGCACTCAACAATTTTCACAAAGTCACCAATGCCAGCTTCATTCTTCTCATCATGAGCCATAAGCCTGGTCGTTTTCTTGAAATATTTCTTATAAACCGGATGCTGTACCCTACGCTCGACAACAACAATGATCGCCTTATCCATCTTATCGCTGACAACCTTGCCTAACCAACTTTTTTTTCTTCCCCTTACCTGAGCACCCTGTTCCATAGATACAGTGCCAATTTTATTCTCTTCCATGTAAGTAAACAATTTTATGATTTGCCTTTCTATCAATCTTTAGCCGCTTCAGCGGAAATAAGTTGATGGAGACGGGTTTTCATGCGCGCAATATCTTTTTTTGAATTGCGAAAAATCATCGGATTCTGCGGTTGCTCAATAACTTTATAAAAATTAATATCAGCAACTTTATCCTCAAGCTCCCTGATCCGATTAATCAAGTCCTGCTTGCCCAATAACGCAATTTCATACTTTTTCATATAAGTAACCCTCTTATCCAATTAGTGGCTCAGTTAATCTTCGTAATCAGGACGAACAATGAACTTCGTTTTTATTGGCAATTTCTTTGCCGCCAACCTAAACGCTTCCATGGCAATATCTCTTGGCACGCCATCGGCTTCAAACATAATTCGTCCTGGCTTGACAACTGATACCCAAAACTCCGGGGAACCCTTACCGGAACCCATGCGTGTCTCTGCAGCTTTCTTAGTAACTGGCTTATCAGGAAAAATCCTTATCCAGATTTTGCCATCTCTCTTCATAAATCTGGTCATTGCCACACGGGCGGCTTCAATCTGACGACTAGTGATCCATGCTGGTTCAATAGCTTTCAGACCAAAAGAACCAAAAGAAACAGATATACCACGACCAGAATTACCCTTCATCCGGCCTTTTTGCGTCTTTCTATATTTAACTCTTTTTGGCATTAACATACTGACAACTCCATTCTGTTTCTGATGATTGTATGGTATTTGTAATTATGCTCGCTTAGTGCGACGACGACGTTTATTACGACCATCGCGATTTCTTGCACCTGCATCTACGCGTCTTTCCTTGATTCTCTTGAGCTCATCTTCTTCAATTGCATCAATACGCTGAACAAGTACCTCACCCTTGTAAACCCAAACCTTTATACCTATTGTTCCTGCAATAGTATGGGCAGTAACACTTGCGTAATCAACATTTGCACGAATAGTATGGAGCGGGATTTTACCTTCCTTATACTGCTCTGCACGAGCTATCTCTGCACCACCAAGTCGCCCAGCACACCTAATTCTGACACCTTCAGCTCCAGAGCGCATGGCCTGCTGTATAGCTTGCTTCATAGCTCTTCTGAACGATACACGGTTTTCGAGTTGGTAAGCAATGTTGTCACCAATCAACTGCGCCTCAATTTCAGGTTTTACAACCTCGACAACATCAATTTTTACCTCTTTACCTGTGATACGGCTCAACTCCTGAGAAAGATTATTGATCTCCTCACCTTTTCTTCCAACAACTGCTCCTGGACGTGCAGCATGAATATTGATCTTGACATGCTTTGTCGTTCTCTCAATAACAATACGGGCAATACCAGCCCTGTCTCTTTTCAGCCTTGCAATGACATAGTTGCGGATAATATGATCCTGCTTGACTTTTTCAGATATAACCGGGCTACTATCATACCAACGAGAAGTCCAGTCCCTTATAATTCCAAGCCTGAATCCAGTAGGATTAACTTTCTGACCCAATGCGCTCTCCTTATTTAATTTTTGTTACTGGATTTCTAACCTTATCAATCACTATGGTCAGATGATTCGATCTTTTACGAACCCTGTATGCACGCCCCATAGGAGCAGGAAGCATTCTTTTAAGTGTAGTACCCTGATCAACAAAAACAGCCTTAACAAAAAGCTCTTGATCAGTGAGCCGTTCGTCAGGATTAAGCTGCGTATAATTTGATACAGCTGATTTAAGTGTCATCATAAAATTTCGTGAAGCTGACTTAGTTGAGTTGTACAAAATAGCTTTTGCTATGTCAACCTGCTTTCCACGAACGAGTCCTGCCACAAGACGCATCTTTCTTGGTGATGTTGGCGTATGCCGTAAAATTGCTTTAGCTTCCATTATAATTGTTTACTCTTTCTCGTTATTCAATTTATTTTTTCCTTGGAGCTGAACCACCTTTTTCAGTCTTACCACCACCAGCATGACCACGAAAAGTTCTTGTTGGAGCAAATTCACCCAGCTTATGACCGACCATGTTATCACTAACATAGACTGGCACATGACTCTTGCCATTATGAATAGCAACAGTATGACCCACAAAATCAGGAGAAATCATTGAACTTCTTGACCATGTTTTTACAACCTTTTTTTCTCCCTTGGTATTCATATCAAGAATCCGTTTTTCCAGTTTTATATCAATGAATGGTCCCTTTTTTAGTGATCTCGGCATGGTTTCTCTACTTATTATTGTTAACCCCTATAGTTATTTTGCGTTTCTACTGCGTACAATCAATTTCTGTGAAGCCTTTTTCTTGTTTCTAGTCTTAAGACCTTTAGCAAGTTGTCCCCATGGAGATTTCGGATGCTTCCGCCCACCACCAGATTTTGATTTTCCTTCTCCACCACCCATCGGATGGTCGACAGGATTCATCGCCATCCCTCTTGTCTGCGGACGAATACCAAGCCAACGACTTCTACCTGCCTTACCAAGAACTATATTTTCATGATCAGCATTACCTATAACACCAATAGTCGCACGACACTCAACTCTTATCTTTCGAATTTCACCGGAAGGAAGTTTTAACGTCACATAATCACCCTCCCTAGCAGCAAGCACAGCAAACCCACCCGCTGAACGAACGATCTGACCACCTTTACCAGCTTTCATCTCAACATTATGAATATCAGTACCAAGTGGTATATTTTTAAGCGGCATACTGTTCCCAGGCTTGATTTCAACCTTCTCCCCGCTTTCTACACTATCACCAACCTTTAAACCTTTCGGGGCGATAATATAACGCTTTTCCCCATCATTGTAACTCAATAATGCAATTCTTGAGGAACGATTCGGATCATACTCAATTGCAGCAACAACTGCAGGAACTCCGTCCTTATTACGCTTAAAATCAATAATTCTGTAATGCCTTTTATGACCGCCACCTCTGTGTCTTGATGTCTTTCTTCCCGCGCTATTACGTCCACCAGATTTTTTTATAGGCACCAGCAAACTTTTTTCCGGTGCGCTTTTTGTAATTTCATTGAATACAGGGTATGACATAAAGCGTGACCCTGGCGTTACCGGCGCTAATTTCCTTATAGCCATTTGAATATATGATCTATCCTTTTTATTATTTTTATCCTTCGCTTTTCTGAGTGGTACCAGAGTAATAATCAATCGATTGTCCCTTTAAGAGAGTAATTATCGCCTTTTTCCAATCACTTTTCTTACCAAGCATTACTCCTTTACGGGTATGCTGCCTACGTGATTTTCCTAGACAATAAACTGTACGAACTGATTTTACCTCAACACCAAACTTCCGCTCTACAGCAATCTTTATATCAGTCTTGTCAGCATCCGGTTTAACTACGAATACATACTGTCCTTTCTTTTCAGTGAGCCCCGTACTTTTTTCTGTCAACAACGGACGCAACAATGGATTTTTCATTTTTTTTTAACTCCTTTTTCTGAAATACCACTAATTTTAACCTAGTGTGTTTTCTATCGTTTTCAACGCCGTCTTCTGAACCAGTACTGTTTGACTATCCAAAATATCATATGTTGAAACTTTATTAGCTGTCATGATATTAAGCCCCTCTATATTTTTACCGGAGCGAGCGACTATTATATCATATTCTGGCGTTAACAATAAGGTTTTTTTTTCTTTAAGCCCAAGATTATTCAGTATTTCAGCAAAAGGCTTAGTCTTTATCTGGTCAAACCTAAAATCCTCAACTACAAGTATCTTCCCCGCTTTAGCCTTAGCCGTCAAAGCAGATCGTCTGGCAAGCAACTTTACCTTTTTATTGATCTTCTGATCGTATAAATGAGGAGTAGGACCAAATATAGTACCTCCACCAATATTAAGAGGCGAACGAATTGAACCTTGACGGGCATTACCAGTACCTTTCTGTCGAAGTGGCTTTTTTCCTCCCCCTCTTACTTCAGACCGCGTTTTTGATTTATGCGTTCCCTGTCGCCTGTTTGCAAGAATCGACTTGACATCAAGATACATTGCATGCTCAGATACTTCAGCACCGAATATATCATCACGGAGCGTCACCATTTCACCAGTTTCAGTGCCAGCAGTATTTAAAACTTTAAGTTCCATAGCTACGAGTATTCATCGTTTATTTTTTTATAGATACAATCTTGACATAGGAATTTTTCGGACCTGGCACTGATCCTTTTATAACCATAAGATTAGACTCAGGAATAAGCTTGATAATTTCAAGATTCTTGATGGTTATATTATCCGACCCCATTCGCCCCGCCATTCTCGTACCCTTGAAAACCCTCGAAGGATCAGATGAACCACCAACAGAACCCGGAGCTCTCAACCTATCTGACTGACCATGCGTCCTAGAACCACCACCAAAATTATACCGTTTGACAACACCCGCAAAACCCTTTCCTTTCGAGACACCAAGAACTTTAACTTTATCACCTTCCTTGAACAAATCCAAACTCACATAACTACCACACTCAAGAGCCTGATTGAACTCGGAAACATTAAACTCAGCCAATTTATAAGTTGGCTTAACTCCAGCCTTTTTATAATGCCCCTGTAAAGGCTTATTTATACTTTTCTCGTTTCTTTCACCAATACCAAGCTGATAAGAATCATACCCATCTGTATAAACACGCTTAACCTGCGTCACAAAGCATGGTCCTGCGAGAATAATCGTACATGACACTGCCTCACGTTTATCATTGAATAAACGGGTCATACCGATTTTCTTTCCAAGAATCGCACCCATATAATTATCTTTTCTAATTCTTTAAGACTTAATTTCAACATCAACACCGCTCGGAAGCTCCAGCTTCATTAGCATATCAATGGTTCTGGATGTCGGATTTATAATTTCAATCAGCCTCTTGTGGGAGGAAAATGAAAACTGCTCACGCGACTTCTTGTCAACATGTGGAGACCTGTTTACGGTATACACATGCGATTTTGTTGGCAGTGGTATTGGACCAAAGATGATAGCATCCGTCTGCTTTACTACATCAATAATCCTTAAAGCCCACTTATCGACCAGACTATGATCGTAAGACTTGAGTTTGATTCTTATCTTTTGCTGTACAGCCACTTGTCAACCCTGTTTCTATGTTTATCAATAAAAGGGATGAGGTTAAAACCCCACCCCAAAACGCCATACATCTATTTACTCTATAATCTTGGTTACAGAACCCGCACCTACAGTACGACCACCCTCACGGATAGCAAAACGGAGACTCTCATCCATAGCAATAGGAGCAAGCAACTCAACTTCAACGGAAAGGTTATCACCAGGCATAACCATCTCAACACCATCAGGCAAAGTTACTGAGCCGGTAACATCTGTAGTACGGAAGTAAAACTGAGGACGATATCCATTAAAAAACGGTGTATGACGCCCACCCTCTTCTTTTTTCAAAATATAAACCTCAGCCTTGAATTTGGTGTGCGGCTTGATAGTACCAGGTTTTGCGATAACCATTCCACGCTCAAGCTCTGTTTTATCAACACCCCTAAGAAGAAGACCAGCATTATCACCAGCCTGTCCTTCATCCAGTAACTTCTGAAACATTTCTATACCTGTGACGACCGACTTACGAGTAGGCTTGATACCCACGATTTCTACCTCCTCATTGATCTTGATCCGCCCCCTCTCTATCCTTCCTGTACCAACAGTACCACGACCGGAAATAGAGAATACGTCTTCAACCGGCATAAGAAACGGTTTATCAATATCACGAACAGGTTCCGGAATAAACTCATCAACAGCATCCATGAGTTCTATAATAGCTTTTTCACCTTCAGGATCACCTTCAAGCGCCTTCAATGCAGAACCTTTGATAATCGGAATATCATCACCAGGAAAATTATACTCAGTAAGGAGTTCTCTCAATTCAAGCTCAACAAGCTCGAGAAGTTCAGGGTCAGCAATATCAACCTTGTTAAGAAACACAACAAGGGCAGGAACATTTACTTGGCGCGCAAGCAAAATGTGTTCACGTGTCTGAGGCATAGGACCATCAGTACCAGCGACAACAAGAATAGCCCCATCCATCTGAGCCGCACCGGTAATCATATTTTTAATGTAATCAGCGTGTCCAGGACAATCAATATGCGCATAGTGACGCTTTTTTGTTTGATATTCCACATGAGCAGTTGAAATTGTAATACCACGCTCTCTCTCTTCAGGAGCTTTATCGATATCACCAAAAGCACGCTGCTGAGCAAGACCCTGCTTCGAAAGAACCGAAGTAATTGCCGCAGTTAGGGTTGTTTTACCATGGTCAACATGACCAATAGTTCCTATATTGACATGAGGTTTATCCCTTTTGTAGGACTCTTTTGCCATAACTTATCTCCGTGTCGGTTATCTGTTGTTGTTATATAATAATTAAAACTGATACAAGCACAACACCCGCTTATTCAGAATCCCTACTTACCCGCTTCTCCTGCAAAGCCTCAGCAATATTACGCGGTACTTCGCGATAACAATCAAACTCCATCGAATAATTCGCCCTTCCCTGACTCATTGAACGAAGATCAGTAGAGTAACCAAACATTGCAGAAAGCGGAACCTTAGCATTAACAAACTGAGCACCAGCCCTCTGACCCATACCCTCAATATGCCCGCGGCGTCCCGAAAGATCACCCATCACATCACCGAGATACTCTTCAGGAGTAACAACTTCAACTTTCATAATCGGCTCAAGGAGCACTGGATCAGCTTTTTTTGCCGCACCCTTAAAACCGATTGAACCAGCAATTTTAAACGCCATCTCTGAAGAGTCAACCTCATGATACTTACCGTCAAAAAGAGTAACCCTGATATCCTGCATCGGATAACCAGCAACAACCCCGCTTTTCATAGCCTGCTGCACGCCCACATTGACAGCCGGAATATATTCCCTAGGGATCACACCACCCTTCACAGCATCAACAAACTCATAACCTTTCCCTTCCTCAAGCGGCTCAACCTTCAAATTAACTAAACCAAACTGACCTTTACCACCAGACTGCCTAACAAATTTACCTTCAAAATCAACACTTTTTCTTATAGTTTCACGGTAAGCCACCTGAGGTTGGCCAACATTAGCCTCAACTTTAAACTCACGCTTAAGACGATCCACCAGAATCTCCAGATGAAGCTCACCCATACCAGCAATCAGCGTCTGCCCTGTTTCATCATCAGTCTTCACCTTGAATGTTGGATCCTCCTCTGCCAGCTTTGCTAATGAAATACCAAGCTTATCAGAATCCGCTTTAGTTTTCGGCTCAATAGCTATTTCAATAACCGGCTCAGGAAAAACCATCTTCTCAAGAACTACCGGATCATTTTCATCACACAGCGTATCACCAGTTCTAACATCTTTCAAACCGACAGCAGCAGCAATATCACCACAATAAACACAATCTATATCTTCCCTCTTATTCGAATGCATCTGAAGCACACGACCTATACGCTCTTTCTTACCCGTCACAGTATTCAATACATAACTACCAGCCTTCAGAACACCAGAATAAACCCTGAAAAAAGTAAGCTTCCCAACAAAAGGATCTGTCGCAATCTTGAAAGCAAGAGCTGCAAACGGCTCATTATCTTTTGGCTCTCTGACAACAGACTCTTCAGTACGAGGATGATGACCTTCAACAACACCCACATCAACCGGAGAAGCAAGGTATTCAATCACAGCATCAAGCATAAATTGCACACCCTTATTCTTGAACGATGAACCACAAAATACCGGGACAATATCAACCTTAAGAGTAGCTTGACGCAACACACTACGAATCTCTTGTTCAGTGATATCCTCACCATTCAGATATTTCTCAAGAAGAGTCTCATCAACCTCCGAAACCGCCTCAAGCATATTTATACGCCAAGTTCTAGCCTCATTCTGCAAGTCATGAGGAATCTCGACCTCATTATAAGTACTACCATCATCCTTACTATAGATAATACCCTTCATTCTAATCAGATCGACAAAACCCGCAAAAATTTCACCCTCACCAATAGGAATCTGAAGAGGAACAGGATTCGCCCCAAGCCTCTCCCTTATAGCCTTAACCGTATCAAAAAAGTTCGCCCCAGTCCTATCCATCTTATTCACATAGGCAATTCGGGGCACACCATACTTGTTTGCCTGGCGCCAAACAGTTTCAGACTGAGGCTCAACACCACCAACCGCACAAAAAAGAGCAACAGCACCATCAAGCACCCGCAAAGAACGCTCAACCTCTACAGTAAAATCAACATGACCAGGCGTATCAATAATATTGATTCGGTGATTAACTCCAGCATAATTACCAAACTTAGGCACCCAGAAACAGGTTGTTGCCGCTGAGGTAATTGTGATACCCCTCTCCTTCTCTTGGTCCATCCAATCCATCGTCGCACCACCATCATGCACCTCGCCCATCCTGTGCAGACGGCCAGTATAATACAAAATTCTCTCCGTCGTCGTCGTCTTCCCAGCATCAATATGAGCCATGATGCCAATATTCCTAACTTTATCTAAATCAACCAGCCTCGTCATAATTTTTTTGACCTCGTTTCAACACTTTATACAAAAATATCAGAACCTGAAATGCGCAAATGCCTTGTTAGCATCCGCCATTCTATGCACCTCATCTCGTTTTTTTACTGAAGCGCCTTGCTCATTCGCAGCATCCATCAACTCAGCAGCAAGCTTTTCCGCCATAGATTTACCACCACGCCTCGCCGAATACATCTTCAACCAACGAAACGCAAGCGCACCCCTTCTAGAAGGCTTGACCTCCATAGGAATCTGATAAGTTGCACCACCAACCCTCTTACTACGAACCTCAACCACAGGTGCAATGTTAGACATAGCCTTACGATAAACCCCCAAAGGATCCTCACCACTCATCTTCTCAGCAATAATCGCAAATGCGTCATAAACAATCTTCGCCGCAACAGCCTTTTTACCATCAAGCATCACTGCGTTGATAAAACGCGCAACGCCTTCATCCCCATAACGAAAATCACCACTAATTCTCTTATAACTACTTTTCTTGGACATATTTCTTCTCTGAATTTATGATTCGATTATCTGCCCTTACCCTTAACAGAAGGTGCCACCCCAGCTTTAGGCCGCTTAGCCCCATACTTCGACCTACTTTGCTTGCGATCAACAACTCCAGACGTGTCTAAAGAACCGCGCACAATATGATACCGCACACCCGGCAGATCCTTCACACGACCACCACGTATAAGAACGATTGAGTGCTCTTGCAGGTTATGACCTTCTCCCGGAATATACGCCGTAACCTCAATCTTATTGGACAACCTAACACGCGCAACTTTGCGCAAAGCAGAGTTAGGTTTTTTTGGAGTAGTAGTATATACACGCGTACAAACTCCACGCTTCTGCGGACACTTATCAAGCGCCGGTGACGCTGTTTTTGACACCTTTATACTTCTTCCGCGCCTGATGAGCTGCTGAATCGTCGGCATATTGAATTTTTTTCTTTATTTAAAAAACCTGATTACGAAAAACGTAAAAAAATCTATACGGGCAGTAAATGTAAGCGAAATTTCAAAAAAAGCAAAACCTAAAACGACATTTTTCATTTACTGTTTTTTTGTAAAAAATTTTCCCAGTCCCATAACATCCAAAATGGAAAATGTGTACAATATTTGGTAGATTATATGACGTGAAGAATAAGCACGATTTTAATGCAAAAACTTATCGACCATTACCAACAACTCTTAGGATTTCCAGACATATGGAAGGTAGACAATGTTATCCTTAGCCCCCTAAAAAACTGGACAAGAAAGTCTACAAGTGAATAGATTACCTCAAACCCTTGTAAACGATGAACAAACGAGTTTGGAACACAGAACAGAAACTGTCAATTCTCCGGGAGGCTGAAGCGAACGGTATCACTGCGACGATCAGGAAATACGGTGTCTACAAAACATCGTTTTACCAGTGGAAGCAGAAATTTGCTATCGGTGGTGTGGAAGCACTGAAAAGTCAGCATTACCAGATCAACCCTGAATCTCAAGAGGCAGCAGAAAGAGAACGAACGACTGAAAACGCTGCTTGCTGAAAAGAAATTGGCTCTGTCGGTCAAAGATGCCCTTTTAAAAAAAAGTCAATCCAAAAGGGAGAGCGGCTTATGATTGCCGAGCAGTATATCAGTCAGGGTTCTGCGTATTATCAGGTTCTGCCACTGTGCGGTTTGAGTCGGAGCAGTTATTACTGCCGTAGCTATTCTGGACGTCGGGGTCGAAAGCCGAGTACGCAGACGATGAACGTTCATGGGGTATTGTTCAGTAATGACTCTGTGCTTGAGCGGATCGAATGGCTTATGGGTCAGGAATTCATTGATTATGGCTACGAGAAAACAGCTGCCTGGCTTCGTCAGGAAGGAATGATCATCAATAAAAAAAGGTCTACCGCCTGATGGCTGAACAACAATGGCTGAAAAGATCCATTAAACGGAACCGGTACGGAAAAAGGATTGCCAAGGAATTGCTGCCAAATCCACAAGAGCCGTTTTCGTGTCTGC
>JBAXLG010000011.1:0-62077 GCA_037134935.1 Chlorobiaceae bacterium
TACTTGCCCTGGTCTTGCAGCAATAAAGCCAGATTGTTCAGGTTTGCTGCAACATCTGGATGATCGGCTCCAAGCTGCTTTTCATCAATCTGCAGCGCTCGGCGAACGAGCGGCTCTGCTGCCGTATACTTGCCCTGGTCTTGCAGCAATAAAGCCAGATTGTTCAGGTTTGCTGCAACATCTGGATGATCGGCTCCAAGCTGCTTTTCATCAATCTGCAGCGCTCGGCGAACGAGCGGCTCTGCTGCCGTATACTTGCCCTGGTCTTGCAGCAATAAAGCCAGATTGTTCAGGTTTGCTGCAACATGTGGATGATCGGCTCCAAGCTGCTTTTCATCAATCTGCAACGCTCGGCGAACGAGCGGCTCTGCTGCCGCATACTTGCCCTGGTCTTGCAGCAATAAAGCCAGATTGTTCAGGTTTGCTGCAACATGTGGATGATCGGCTCCAAGCTGCTTTTCATCAATCTGCAACGCTCGGCGAACGAGCGGCTCTGCTGCCGCATACTTGCCCTGAACTCTGAATAATTCTGCCAGATTGTTGAGGTTCAGTGCAACATCTGGATGATCGGCTCCAAGCTGCTTTTCCCTGATCTGCAGCGCTCGGCGATAGAGCGGCTCTGCTGCGGCATACTTGCCCTGGTCTTGCAGCAATAAAGCCAGATTGCTGAGGCCTGTTGCAACATCTGGATGATCGGCTCCAAGCTGCTTTTCACCAATCTGCAACGCTCGGCGATAGAGCGGCTCTGCTGTCGCATATTTGCCTAACTTATGGAGTATCACAGCATAATCGTTCAGATACAGCGGGTTCTGGTCATCCAGCTCTACAGCCTTACGGTAATACCGTTCTGCATCTTTGTACCTGATTTGTAGCTCGAAGTTCTGGGCTCGCAAGTAATATGCCTTTGCCAGATCATTAACCAGACCGGCATGCTTCTTCTCAAATCCCTGCAGCAGTCTGTCTACCCCCTGATAATCAAATGATCGCTTTGCCTGATCTATTTCTTTGAACAACTGCTTGAGTTCATCGCCGACACCTTGTTGTTTGATCTGAGCATACTTCTTGTCTGCATTTTTCTCTTCGTCAAGATATTTTTGCATATCCTGCCAGAATGTTGCCCGTTCGGCGGAACTGAGTTTTTCGATGTTTTTATGATACCGAGCCTCGACAAATCGTCGAAACGCCGGATCACGCTCCGCCTCCTGCCAATTCTTCTCAGCAATGATTTTTTCATGATTTTCAAGCCCACTCTGTATTACCATCGTCTGGTTGATTGACATGTCACGTCCGGCACGGAGACCGGTAATATTCTGCGTTGGACCGTTGTTACCAGAATTCTTGCCTCCAGCGGAAAACCATCAGGGACCATACCGGATAAAGGCAACAATAATAATTGTAACAATGCCACCACCACCAAAGATGGATTTCCAATTTTTGCTTTTCATGTAACTATGCTTTGCTGAAATGCAGATTTTTGAGGTAGTAAAATATCTCCAATTTAAACGGAAAATTTAGTGAATAAAAAAAGCAGCAGGTAAAAGGAAAGAGAGCTTTATGGCTACTTTTACTCTAAACATTAAAGCGGAAAACAATCACGTCGCCGTCTTTGACAATGTACTCTTTGCCTTCCGAACGGAGTTTCCCTGTCTCCTTGACTTTCTGTTCTGAACCAAGTTCAATAAGATCACGGTATGACATGACTTCAGCGCGGATAAACCCTTTTTCAAAATCTGAATGGATTACTCCGGCAGCCTCCGGAGCAGTAGCACCTTTGCGAATGGTCCAAGCATGAACTTCCTTTTCACCTGCGGTAAAATAGGTTTGAAGGCCAAGCAGGTCATAGGCGGTTTTGATGAGCCGGTCAAGACCCGACATCTCCAGACCGAGGCTTTCAAGAAATTCCGGTCTCTCTTCTGGTGGCAATTCGGCTATTTCCGCTTCTGTTTTAGCGCTGACAATCAGCATTTTTGAGCCTGACGCTGAAGCTATCTCTGCTACTTTCTCGGTGTAGTTGTTGCCCGCTGGAAGATCACCTTCTGCCACATTAGCGGCAAAAAGAATTGGTTTGGATGATAAGAGAAAGAATTGCCGGGCAATTGCTTTTTCCTCAGTTGTTTCGATGATGTTGCGAGCCGGAATACCTTTACTTAGTTCGCTGATTATTTTTTCCGCCAGTTCAACCTGCAACTGCAGATCTTTTTCCTTTTTGGCATTTTTTCTGAGCCGATCGATTCTGCGTTCCATATTGTCAAGATCGGCCAACATCAACTCTGTTTCAATGGTAATGATGTCGTCCGCAGGGTTGATCTTTCCTTCAACGTGAATGATGTTTTCGTCATCAAAACACCGTACGACATGTACAATTGCATCAACTTCTCTGATATGTGCCAGAAACTGGTTTCCAAGCCCCTCGCCTTTACTCGCGCCTTTTACTAATCCTGCGATATCGACAATTTCAAGTGTTGTCGGTACAAGTGTTGGAGTTTTTACCACATGAGCAATAAGCGGCATGCGTTCGTCAGGTACAAGGACCGTTCCGACATTAGGTTCAATGGTACAGAAAGGGTAATTGGCAGCTTCAGCCTGTTTGGCTGTGATGGCATTGAACAGTGTTGACTTTCCGACATTTGGCAGTCCGACAATGCCGCATCGAAGTGACATAGCAAAATGAGTTTGTTGAAAGAAAAACCATGGGAAAAAACAAGGTTTTAACATGTAACCAATATGTTTGGAAAAAGCAAATATATTTTATAAAATGGCAGGCTAAATTGATAATATAAACGTGGAGCGGGAAATCGGGAAAAAGCGTATTATTATTGCAATAGACGGGCCGGCTGCATCTGGTAAAAGTACTACAGCCAAGAGAGTAGCGCGTATGCTTGGATACACTTATCTTGATACTGGTGCAATGTACCGCGCAGTGACTCTCAAAGCTATCACCGAGGGGCTTATTGATACTTTACGACGTTCGCCCGAACGTGTTTCTGATTTAATTGCAGATATTTCAATTCATTTTGAAGGTGATCTTGTTTTTCTTGACGGCTGCGATGTCACTGCAGATATCAGGAATAACAGGGTAAGCCGCGAGGTAAGTTTTATTAGTTCGCTTAAGCCTGTACGTGAGAAACTTCGCCAGATGCAGCAGGATCTTGGGCGGCAGCGTGGCGTTGTAATGGATGGACGGGATATCGGAACTGTTGTTTTTCCTGATGCAGAACTGAAGATATTTCTTGTTGCTGACCCTCACGAAAGAGCAAAACGGCGGTATGCCGAACTTCTTGCCATGTCTGTTCAGGAATCTGAACTTCCGGAGCTTGAGTTGATTGAAGAGGAAATAAAGCGAAGAGATGCTGAAGATACCCAGAGGGAGTATGCTCCATTGAGAAAACATCCTGACGCTGTTGAAATTGATACATCGGAATTGAGTATAGATTGTCAGGTAGATAAAGTATATACGCTTGCCCTTGCAATAGGGAAGTAGTGACGCGGTCAGAGTCTGCCGCGTTTGTTACGATTTTGTTTATTAACCATAAAACCGCATGCCGAACTCTCTCGCGGCAGGCAGGCTAATTCACAGAGAGGAAGGAAAAAATTAATGGTAGAAGCATTCGCAACCCAGGAAAAAAAGGTCAAGGAAAGACCAGCAAGGAAAAAGATTAAAGTTTTTGCTCACTATGAGGCAACTGAACTCGCCCGGATGGAGCAACTTTATTGCAGTACGCTCAATGAGATCACAGAAGATGAGATTATCAAGGGCAGAATTGTTTCGATATCCAACAAAGATGTTACGATTGATGTTGGTTTCAAATCGGAAGGTATTGTTTCGTTGCTTGAGTTCAGGGATGAAGATGAGGTCAAGGTAGGCGATGATGTTGAGGTATACCTTGAAAACATCGAAGACAAGATGGGTCAGCTGATTCTTTCCAAGAGGAAAGCTGATGTCCTCAGAATCTGGGACAAGATTTACGATTCAATTGAAAACGATACCATTATCAATGGCAAGATTATCAACCGTGTCAAAGGTGGTATGACAGTTTCGTTGTCCGGTGTAGAGGCGTTCCTTCCTGGTTCACAGATTGATGTCAAACCGGTTCGTGATTTTGATGCACTTGTCGGTCAAACGATGGATTTCAGGGTTGTAAAGATCAATCCGGTTACTCAGAATATTGTTGTCAGTCATAAAGTTATCCTCGAAGAGGAGTATGCCGCCCGTCGCGAAGAGATGCTCGCCAATATCAAAGTGGGCATGGTACTTGAAGGTACGGTCAAAAATATTACCGATTTCGGTATTTTTGTTGATCTTGGTGGGCTTGATGGGCTGGTGCACATTACGGATATTACCTGGGGCAGAATCAATCATCCTTCAGAGGTTGTTGATCTTGACCAACCGATCAAGGTTGTTGTTGTCGGTTTTGACGAGAACACCAAGAGAGTTTCGCTTGGCATGAAACAGCTTGAGTCTCATCCTTGGGAAAATATCGAGATCAAATATCCTGTTGGTTCCAAAGCGCAGGGCCGTGTTGTTTCTATTACTGATTACGGCGCTTTTGTAGAAATCGAGAAGGGTATAGAAGGACTTGTCCACATTTCCGAAATGAGCTGGACGCAGCATATTAAGCATCCCGGTCAGTTTGTTACTCTTGGTCAGGAAGTCGAATGTGTGATCCTCAATATTGACAAGGATCATACCAAGCTCTCCCTTTCCATGAAACGTGTGAACGAAGATCCATGGATTGCGCTTTCCGAAAAATATATCGAAAGTTCACTGCATAATGGAACAGTCAGCAATATTACCGATTTCGGTGTCTTTGTTGAACTTGAGCCTGGTGTTGATGGTCTGGTTCATATTTCCGACCTCTCCTGGACAAAGAAAATTCGCCATCCAAGTGAACTCGTCAAAAAGAATCAGGAGCTTGAGGTCAAGGTACTGAAGTTTGATGTCCATGCACGGCGTATTGCTCTTGGTCACAAGCAAATCAATCAGGATCCTTGGGACGAATTCGAACAGAAATATGCTGTCGGTGCAGAGACACCCGGAGAGATTTCACAGATCATTGAGAAAGGTGTTATTGTTATTCTTCCCGGTGACGTAGATGGTTTTGTTCCGGTATCGCATCTTCTTCAGGGCGGAGTAAAGGATATCAATTCATCGTTCAAAATCGGTGATGAGTTGCCTCTTCGTGTTATTGAGTTCGATAAGGAGAATAAGCGCATTATTCTTTCGGCTCTTGAATATTTCAAGGATAAGAGTAAGGAGGAGATAGAAGCGTATCTTCAGGCTCATCCTAATGAGAAAAAGGAAATCGAGGCAGCAACGGCCGAACTGGAGCCGCCGATTAAAGTATCTGAAAAGAAAAGCTGAGAACAACTGTTTCCATACAGTCACGTTATTCTTTTTTTCACATTCCCTGAAAAGGGTGCAGAAACAGCAAAAGGGCTACCCAGAAAAGGTGGCCTTTTTGCTGCGGACGCCGTTCATCAGCGAATATAAATGGTGCGGCAACTCAGATTACGGGGACTCAAGAACGTGAAAATGGAACTGGGAGTGGTAGCATTGGCACATACCCTTGCAGCATAGCCGACTGATGGAAGCAGACAGTGATTAAGCAAAAAGGCCGTCTCATAATTTGACGTATGAGACGGCCTTTTTGTATTTTCTGCGGAGCTGACGGGGCTCGAACCCGCGACCTCCTGCGTGACAGGCAGGCGCTCTAACCAAACTGAGCTACAGCTCCATATCTACTCATATCCAAAGTGGATAAAGAGGAGTAAATGTATTGAGCCGGTTAATAATATCCAAAAAGTATTTTCCTTTTTTTTCTGTTTATATTGTTTCCTGAAACCAGGCAACTATCTTTTTTATTCCGTTGTTGCTGAATGCTTTCAGTACTTGTTTTTAGCAGCAAAAGTTCCTTTTGGAAATTGCTGCTAAAATAAAAGCGGGTAAAAAAATATCTTTCTTCTTGACCTGATATGGACAGATTATTTCATGAATTTGCTGACGGCTTGCTACCATATTTGTTATTGTACGATGCTGTTTTTATAGCAAAGGAACATTCAAAACTTTTGCCATTATGGCTTCCCAAGAGTCCAAGCATTCTCTGACCGTTACTGATAACCGGACAGGGAAAACCTATACTTTTCCGATTGAAAACGATACCATCAATACCATGGATCTTCGTCAGATCAAGGTTTCAGATGATGATTTCGGGCTGTTGGGCTATGACCCGGGTTTTTTAAATACAGCTTCATGCAAAAGTCGAATCACCTACATTGATGGCGATAAAGGCATTCTGCGATATCGGGGCTATCCTATTGAACAGCTTGCCGAACAGAGTACGTTTCTGGAAACCTCATACCTGCTTATAAAAGGTGAGTTGCCGGATAAGGAGCGGCTTGCTGTATGGACATACAATATCCGCCATCATACCATGACCCACTCCAATCTTGTCAAATTTATGGACGGGTTTCGTTACGATGCTCATCCGATGGGGATTCTGGTCGGTACTCTTGGAGCGCTTTCAACCTTCTACAACGATGCGAAGGATATTGGTAATGAAGATTCCCGCAAACTTCAGGTTCGCCGCCTGATTGGTAAAATACCTACTCTTGCAGCAATGAGTTTTCGCCACAGCCTTGGATTTCCTTATGTTCTGCCTGATAATGAGCTGAGCTATGTCGGTAACTTTTTGTCGATGATGTTTAAAATGACGGAATCGCGCTACCAGCCTAATCCGGTTCTTGAACGTGCTCTTGATGTTCTTTTTATTCTTCATGCCGACCATGAACAGAACTGTTCAACCAATGCCGTGCGTGCTGTGGCCAGTTCCGGTGTTGATCCTTATACGGCTATAACGGCAGGTTGTGCAGCACTTTACGGCCCTTTGCACGGTGGAGCAAATGAGGCGGTGATTCACATGCTGCTGAAAATCGGTTCAGTGAACAAAGTGCCGGAGTTTATTGATTCGGTCAAAAAAGGTGAAGGCCGTCTTATGGGATTTGGCCACAGGGTTTATAAAAATTATGATCCAAGGGCAAAGATAATCAAAAAGATTGCTTTTGAGGTTTTGGAAGAAACCGGACGAAGCCCGTTGCTCGATATTGCTCTTGAACTTGAACGAATTGCTCTTGAGGATGACTATTTTATCAATCGGAAGCTTTATCCCAATGTTGATTTTTATTCAGGGTTGATTTACCAGGCAATGGGATTTCCGATGGATATGTTTCCTGTGCTGTTTGCTATCGGAAGGATTCCCGGATGGCTTGCGCAATGGATTGAACAGGTCAAAGATCCAGAGCAGAAGATTGCCAGACCTCGGCAGATCTACCTTGGTGAAGATAAACGGGAGTTTATCCCGATGGAACAGCGCCCGAAAAACCGGCTGGACGAGCAGAAAGCAGGTATCTGCAGGCTATAAATTATTACAGGATGCGTTAGTTTTTATCCATTTTACAATCAGATTATCATGTCAGTTACTACCAAAGATGTTGCCTATATTGCCGATCTGGCAAAGCTCAAGTTCACTGATGATGAAACGCTCATCATGACCAAGGAACTCAACACTATCCTTCACTACATTGAGAAGCTCAATGAAGTTGATACTGAAGGAGTTGAGCCGCTCAGCACCATTCATGACCAGATTAACGTGCTTCGCGAGGATGTTCTGATTCCTTCACTTTCCACAGAGGCCGTTCTGCAGAATGCCCCTGACCGGCAGGATCGCTTTTTCAAAGTACCCAAAGTGATCGGTTAGCCGATAATGCTTCAACTTCGCGAAAAAAACGGTAATGCAGTTGTTGCTGTCAAGGCACAGCCGCGATCGTCGAAAAGCAAAATTTGCGGCATCTACAACGGAGGACTTAAAGTAACTCTTAAAGCTGCTCCTGTTGATGATGCAGCAAACAGGGAGTGTTGCGAACTCTTTTCTGAAGTGTTCCGCATTCCCCCCTCACGGGTACATATTATTTCAGGCAAAAGTTCACGAACAAAAACAGTCATGCTTGAAGGGATCAGTTCCCAAGCCGTCGCTCGTCTTTTCGAATCTTTCGGGCAACATGCATAACTTTCCGAAAAGCTGAACATGCGGAGATTATGAGAGCTGTTGTACAGAGAGTGCTGTCGGCCAGTGTGTCAGCAAGTGATGGCAGATATGCGGCAATTGGTCCCGGCTTACTTGTCCTGCTTGGTATTGCGTCTGGCGATGGGGATGCGGAAATCAGATGGATGAGCCGCAAGGTAGCCGGACTGAGGATTTTTAATGACAGTGAGGGCAAAATGAACCTTTCGCTCAAGGAAAGCGGTGGGGAGGTGATGGTTGTGTCCCAGTTCACCCTTTATGCCGATACAAGCCGCGGTAACCGGCCCGGTTTTTCCGGTTCAGCCTCTTTTGATGCTGCCAGGCCGATTTATGAGAGTTTTGTCCGGATGGTTTCCCTTCAGGTTGAAAAGCCGGTTATGACCGGATGGTATGGTGCAGATATGCAGGTTGCGCTTGTCAATGATGGGCCGGTAACCCTAATTCTCGATACTCCTTTGTTGCCAGGATCATTCCATACATCCATCAATATGAGGCTATGACAAGATTCGAACTTGTGATAAAGGGTTTTGCAGACCCTTGGTTTTGACCACTCACCCACATAGCCATATAAAAAACACCCGGGTGGAATGGAGAAGAAGATGCTGCACTGATCAACCCAGAAAGTTCCCACCTGACTTTGTTCCAGTAACCCGGATGCAAGGAAAAAGCTTAAATCTACTGGTTTAAATTCGACAATCTGATTGACTTTGTAAATACCGTTAAATAGGTATTTTATATCCCGTAAATGAGTTTCCGTAACCGGATTATCTGCCTGAAAAGAAGCCGGTACAGGCAGGTAAATTATTCGAGGTAAGGGTCTATCCAGCTTGCAGCCGAAAACGACAAGCAGTGGAAACTGCATCAGGAATTGTTTTTACTCAGTACACGGCAAGGTATTATTCTTCAGGTGAAGGGCTGATCGGCAGCTCAACGCTAAAACGGGCGAACTGTCCGAGAATAGAAAAGAGATGGAATACACATTCTATGGTGATCTGCTTGGCATAGGTTCAGCATACAGGTTGGGTGCAAGTACTGCAAAGGATAAACTTACCGCATTTTATGATGAAACATTCAGAGTCCTTGATGCGTTTGACGAAGTCGAGATGTTCAGTGACAGTCTTTTTGTAAAAGGAGATGATGCAGCTCATGCCGTTGTGCAAATATCAAAAGTGTTTGCAAACCTTCTTGACAAGGGATTACTCCTTCGTGGAGCAATGGTTAAGGGCAAGCTGAGTTTTGAACCGCTCATCACGAAAAAGAATTTTCAAACCCGTCTTCCTGACGACGATACGCTTGCACGTGCGGCCGGTCTTGAAAAGATGCAGAAGGGAGCCCGATTCCTGATAGAATCAGCATTAGCCAACGATCTTCTTTATGATGTGCCTGACTGGAAAAGTCACGATGGTTATCTGCGCTCAATTTTTGCCGCCCCTGCCGATAGCTTTTTGCGTAGAATTTGCCCTACACCGGACAGTTCATCTTATGAGTATCTCTACTATTGGTCATCAGATATTCATCCTGAGAAATATGATACGTTAAGAAAAAACCTGAAGGACATTCTGCCGATGTGCGATAAGGCATCTCGAGAACAGTACGAAGAAACTATTGCCTTAATTGAGAGATGTCGCCACAGGAACAAGATAACGATGGACCGGTTGTCATAATCGGGAAAACATTGCATATCTCACTGTTGCCAAATGTCGTTACCCATCAAGGTAATGTGTGCCCATTCCAGTGGCTGCAGATGTGACAACAGGTTTCTGTCAATACATTTTGTTCAAAACCTCACTGCTCTTTGGTCTATTTTGGGGTATATGGTATATTTAGTGCAATTTGTGCCGGGCCTCATATATTCGAAAATAGGATCTCGAATAACATACTGCTCAACCAGATGCGCAGGTTAGCTGAATCGTTAGTTCTCACATTTCTCCCGAATCCCGATGCCGGAGCAACGAACTGAGACAGATCAAGCAAGTGTCAGAGCTTGCTTGCTTCGCGGCTTTTTGGTGTGGCTTCTGATCGCATTGGCCGAGACAGTGCATGGAACACTTCGGACGCTTTTACTCAAACCAATTGTAGGTGACCTTGCTTCACGTCAGATTGGTGTTGTTACAGGTTCCATCATGATTCTGCTGATTGCCTGTGCCGCAACTGGCTGGATCGGAGCGAAAGCAACCAGGACGCTTCTTGCCGTTGGCATAGTCTGGTTCGCTCTTATGCTCTGCTTCGAAGTAGTTGTCGGCCGTGCCTTCGGACTTTCATGGCAACGCATCATCTCGGACTACCTGCCCTGGCAAGGCGGCTTCATGATAGTCGGAATGACAATTCTTGCCCTTTCACCGCTGATTGCGGTGCGTCTGCGATCAGGCCTCCAAAATTCGGGATTATTTGAGAATTTGTAATGTTTTTGTAAAGTGCAACCTCCTTTTAAAGGTTTGCTGCTTGTTAACGTTTTTATTAAAAAAGTTTTCGAAGAGTCATGCGCAATAAAAAAGTAAAAGCGGTTATTCTTATTCCGGCCCGACTTGAATCAAGCCGGCTTGAAAAAAAAATGCTTGCCGATCTGGAAGGTGAGCCCCTTATTGTTCATACCTGGCGTCAGGCGCTGAAATCCCGACTTGCTGAACGGGTTGTTGTTGCTACCGACAGCCGCGAGATTGCCAATGTGCTTGAGCTGCGGGGTGCGGAGGTTGTTATGACGTCGCCGGAAGCGTGTTGCGGTACGGAACGGATTGCTGAAGCTGCAAGAACAATCGGGGGAGATGTTTTTCTTAATCTGCAGGGCGATGAGCCCTTGATCACTCCTGAAAATATTGATCTGGCTCTCGAACCGTTCTTTTCAGAAGCTCCTCCGGACTGTTCGACCCTTGTTTTTCCACTGCAGCCCCAAGATTGCATGCAGATAGACGATCCTCATGTGGTCAAGGTGGTTATGGATGTGAACGGCTATGCGCTTTATTTTTCGCGAAGCCCGATCCCTTTCAGACGCAATATGGTGCCTGCGACCATTTTCTACCGTCATATCGGTCTCTATGCGTTCAGTGCCGAAGTGCTGGAAAAATTTGCTGCGTTGCCGCCTTCAATGCTTGAAGGGGAAGAGTCGCTTGAGCAGCTCCGGCTGCTGGAGAACGGGTTTCGTGTACAGTGCATCAAAACCTCTATTGACAACCCGGGGGTTAATACACTCGCAGATCTTGAACTGGTGCGGGCCATACTCAGGCAAGGCTTTTCTGATTGATAACTGCAGGCGTTGTGCCGTCATGAAACAGAAGGTCAACCGTATCGGCATGGTGCAGTTCTTTTACACCGGTCATGAATTTCCCCTCTTTTTTAACCAGCACATACCCGCGTTCAAGCGTTTTTCTGTAATCGAGCAGGCTCAGCTGCTGCTGGATGGATGCGTAGTGTTCCACTTTTGTGTAATAGATGCTCTGTATGGTTTTTGCCATCCGTTCAAGAAAGGACTCAATCCGTTCTTCGAACTGCTGCATCTGCAGGGGAGGTCTGTTGAAAGCGTAACTGCTGCAGATTGAGGAGAGCTGCCGTTCTGCACCATCAATTTTTGCTTGAACGATCCGTTCCTGTTTTGACTGGAGGGTTTCGATATGGCGGAGAAGCTCCTGAGTTTCGGGTACAGCGAGTTCTGCGGCAATGGAAGGTGTTCCCGCCCGTAAATCAGCAACCATATCGGCGATGGTAATATCGGTTTCATGCCCGATAGCGCTGATTACCGGTATGGATGAGTTGTACAGGGCATTTGCAACAACCTCTTCATTGAATGCCTGCAGGTCTTCGAGCGAACCGCCTCCGCGGGCAATAATGATTACATCCGGTTGGTGAGCAGGGGTATTTGCTGCATTAAAATAAGCAATAGCTGCGGCAACTGATTCAGCGGCATTGGTTCCCTGCACCTTGACCGGATAAAGAAGCACCCTTGCCGCAGGAAATCTTCGTTCAAGCACATTGCTCATATCCTCAATGACCGCACCAGTGGAAGAGGTGATAAGGGCGATGGTTTCAGGAATTGCCGGAATTGGCTTTTTCCGTTCAGGTGCGAAATAACCGGCTTTTGCAAGTTTCTGAAGCAGCAAGGCGAATGCCTGTTGAAGAGCGCCTTCTCCAGCCGCAGTGACGGAGGTGCAGATGAGCTGATATCGTCCGGATGGGGGATAGACTTCAAGCCGTCCTTCGGCAATAACATCGATACCGTCCTTGATTGCAACAGTCAGACGGCCGGCAGTGGTTTTCCAGATTATGGCAGGGAGCTGGGCTCCCTCATCCTTCAGTGTCAGATAGATGTGGCCGGAGCTGTGCCGCTTGTAGTTTGAAATTTCTCCCTTGATTCGTACTTCAGGAAAAAGCGTTTCCAGTTCGGATTTGATTTGCTGTGTCAGTTCACTGACCGAAAGAATCTCTCTGCTCATGCCATGAAATAGAATAGAATTGGTTATCATGAAACCTGCATTTCCCAATAAAACAAAACATCGGCAATTTACCTGCTGATTCTTTACGCTTAACCTGCAATGCAGGGGCAATCGGTGTTTTACCGGGGAAGTGTTATATTTTTTCTTTAACAAGCGCAAGCTGTCTGCTCCGCATTTTTTAAGGCTATGTTATGACAAACCATGATTGTACTGAGCAACTGGCAGGCCTGCTTACTATTGACATTTCTGAAGCCCTTCGCCTTCTGAACGGATTTTCCAGCGCCATGGTTGCGGAGCTGCTTGCTCAGGGGAAGCTGTCAATCAAGGGTCTCGGCATGTTTACCGTTACGCATGTCCCTCCAGAAAAAAAGAGTACCAGTTCTGGAACGGTGTATACCCCGCCTGCCAACCGGCTTGTTTTCGACAGCCGGATCTCCGGTGCTGATGATACGCTGCGTATTGCAGTTTCCAGAGTATCAATGAGCAGTGAGCAAGCTGTTCGGTTTGGCCGCAGCCTTGCTTCAATTTTGACTGAAGCTGTTAAGCAGAAGAGGGAGATTGTTCTCAACGGGTTTGGCCGCTTCTCTTTTGATAAAGGAAGTTATGGTTTTGTTCCGGAGCGCTCTCTGGAACAGCTTTTTAACAAAGAGTATCAGGATCTGAAAGAGATTGTCGTTTCCCGTCTTGAACCGGTGCAAGGAAAGAGCAAATGGAAAATGCCGCCCTATCTGGTTCCCCTTTCAGCTTTTGCGCTTGCCGTTTTTCTGCTGTTTGCTGTTCTGTTCACCATGCGCAGAACTGATATTCATATTGCGTTACCTTCATTTGTAAAGCAGTCCAGGCGTTCATTGCCTCCTGCAGCTTTGCCGAAAGCCGTCGGGGTCAAGGTTACGCCGCACGCTGTTCCGGTGGCTCAGGTTGGAGCAGTTGACTCTGTGGTTCTCGAAAAAGGAGAGTATACCATTGTTCTTGCAACCTTTCATACAAAGAAGAGAGCCTTGAAAAAACTTGCGCCGCTTCGTTCAGAAGGCATTACCTCATTTATCTGGCCGGCCTATACTGACAGCGTCACATACTACAGGCTCATGACCGGAAAATTTTCAAGTTTGAGTGCCGCTTCGGAGCATCTCAAAACAATGCATGAAACAACGTTCGGCGGCAGGCCATATATCCAGCAAGTCATAAAGAGTGTTGTGCTTCATCGAGAAAAAGAGTTTTAAAATAATACGCTTTTTCTTCATTTCTGCTGTTATCAGGAGAGCGCAGACCACAAAACACAGACATCCATGAACAGAACAGGGAGCGCATCACAACAAGCTGTTACCCGCCACACCCGCTTTCATGACCGGCAAGCGGCAAAACCGGCAGCCCAAGCTCCTTAAGGAACTCATTGTGCTTCCGGGTCGCCTCAACAATTTTCCCTTCAATCGCGGCAAAATCCCTGTGCACGGCATCAAGGTCGATCTCCGTTTCCGGCATTGCGGTAGCGATATAGCGTGAAATGTTCAGGTTATAGCCGTTGGCTTCAATCTCCTGCATGGTTACACGTTGGGAATACCGTTCCTCCTCTTTACGGTATTGATACGTGGAAACAATCTTGTCGATATCATCCTGCCGCAACCGGTTCTGGCGTTTCCCTTTCTCGAAAAACTCACTCGCGTTGATGAACAGCACGTCATCGGGCTTCTTGCACTTTTTCAGTACCAGAATACAGACCGGAATACCGGTTGAAAAAAACAGATTGGCAGGCAGGCCGATAACCGTATCAATATTGCCATCCTCAAGCAGCTTGCGGCGTATCCGTTCCTCGGCGCCGCCCCGGAACAGCACCCCGTGAGGCAGAATAATCGCCATGGTGCCTTCCCTGGCAAGAAAATGAAAGCCATGAAGCAGAAAAGCAAAGTCAGCCGCGGATTTCGGCGCCAGCCCGTAATTTTTAAAACGGAAATCCTCGCCCAATGCCTCGGCCGGTTCCCAGCGGTAGCTGAACGGCGGATTGGCGACAACGGCATCAAAGAGCAGTTTTCTGGAAGGGTTTGCCTCGTTAAGACACCCCCAGTCGTTAAGCAGTGAATCGCCGTGGTGTATCTCGAATTCCGAATCCTTCACTCCGTGCAGCAGCATATTCATGCGGGCAAGGTTGTAGGTGGTAATGTTTGATTCCTGCCCGTAAATCTTGCCGATACCATGGTGCCCGAGCTGGTTGCGCACATTGAGCAAAAGGGAACCGGAGCCGCAGGCAAAATCCAGCACCTTGTCGAGCCGCTTCTTCTTGCCCGTTGACGGTTCCTGGCTGTCGAGGGTGACAATTTCAGAAAGAATGGTCGATATCTGCTGGGGTGTGTAGAACTCACCGGCTTTTTTGCCCGAACCGGCAGCAAACTGCCCGATCAGATATTCATAAGCATCGCCCAGCACATCACTCGTTGTGGAAAACTTCGCAATGCCCTCGGCTATCCTGGTGATGATGGTGCACAGTTTGGTGTTGCGTTCAGCGTAACTCCTGCCAAGTTTGTCGGACGAGAGATTGATTTCCGAAAACAATCCCTGAAACGTACTTTCGAACGACTCATTCTCGATATACCGGAACCCCTCTTCCAGCCTGTGGAGCAACTCCTTCTGCTGTGTACGCGCCATCTCACCAATACTGCTCCACAAATGATCCGGCTTGATGACGTAATGCACCTTGCGCCGCATCTGAGCTTCAAACTCCGCAATATCCTCCGGATTCTTTCTGTACCACACCCCCAGCGGAGAGTCGTGCAGGTCGCCCTCCCCCTCGGGATAATCACGCCCAAGCTCCTTTCTGGCTGCCGTGGTGTAGTTGTCGGAGAGGTAGCGCAAAAAGAGGAACGAGAGCATGTAATCGCGGAAGTCGTCCGCATTCATTGCCCCGCGCAACTGGTCGGCAATACCCCAGAGGGTATTACCCAGCTCTTTCTGGTTCTGTTCAGTCATAGTGGTGCTGTCCAATCAACTTGAGGATGTTGCTGCGGGTTTTGGCAGTGGATATTTTGTAAAATAAGCCTCTAAAATATCACGAAAGATACTTATATCATCGTCATTCATTTCTTTAAGTGCGTATAAAGAATGGTTTCCGTGGCTGTATAGGTTTGTAGCTCTCTTAAATAGGTTTTTTTCTTTGGTATCAATACAGTTAATGAAATCTTTACTGTTTATTCCAAAAAAGGCAGATGTCCTTTCCAGTACGCTGCGTAACATGCCAAAGTGATATTTGGAGATTTGCTGAGAATCTGCTGCACTTTGCAGTTCTTCCAACACCGCAATCTGCTCAAATAATGGCGTATCACCAGTATCTTTTAATTTATACTCACCTGTTTTCTTAATTCTTTTAAGAAAGTATTTCTTAGACTCCTTAGACTTATCTCGCCAAGCCCCAAGCTCGTTGCACATAACGTTAAAAAATAGAGGGTGGTGTGAAGATACAATCGATTTTAACCTGCTTTGCTTTTTGAGTAGCTGAGCTAAATGAACAGCAATTCTTACTGCATTGTTATCATCAAGTGATGAGATTGGATCATCAATGTAAACATATTGAAATTCCTCGTATGTATTTACATCATCGTCCATTACCAGCTCTAGAATGGACAGAAAAAAACACCAAATAAATGTATTCTCTTCGCCGCGAGATATTTTAATATTCTCAATGATTTTTAGTTTGTCATTTATCACGATCTCACGTGAAAATCTAACTTTTTCTTTATCTGAATCTATCTCGAAATCAAAATCAGCAAATTGGTGTAAAAGAGGGCGAATACGATTATCCATTTCAAATTCATCAAGGGCATTGAAGAACCTAGATTTCTTATTTATTTTTAAGTATCGCTCGGTGTCTCCATCTAAATCGTTATTCCAAGTAAAAAGGTCTTCAGTAAAAGCATTGAAATAGATGGTATCTCTTTGATTGCCATTCTTGCCCTTATTCTTAAAGTCCATTGATAGGAGCGTCTTGCCCGTGCCGTTGTATGCATAGAGCAGCACGAATTTTTTGTTTTTAAGATCATTGCGCAGATGCGTGACTAAAGCATCCCGACTGGAAAAAGTGTCTTCGTTCATTGTTCTATAACTCTTTAATTGAAGGGAAAAGCTGCTGCATCAGCCCTTTTTTATGCACCTGGAGCGTGTCGAGCTTTTGGGTTTGCGCCGTGATCAGTTCGTCAAGGGATGAAAGACAGTCGGCGATTTTTTGTTGCTCGGGCAATTTTGGGGTAGCCACATTTATTTCGGCCAAGTCCGATGAATTAATGGCCGGATAGTTTGAACCAGTACACTTCGCTATAACTTTATTAACAAAAGTGTCAGCATGAATCAATTGGTATAAAAACTTGCTTTCACCAAATGATCGTAACTGGGCATATCCTGTAGATGCGACATAGTGGTTTTCATCATCAAAATCACAGAAAAAATTGTTCCTCTGATAAGGGCGTACAATCTGATAAATAATATCGCCATTTTTTAGCAGCCTTTGTGCTCTACTTGGAGCATCCTGCAGCTCAATTTTCTTTTTATACAGAAGTTTTCCAGCAACAACAGACTCCAAATCAATGTAAATAAAAGATTGTGGCAAATGCTCGTTGGAAGGATTGATGTCGCATATATCAATCAGCCTTTTCTCTTTCCACTTCCCCGCATCCCGAAACTCCGGAAAGCGCAACCTGGGCAGGGTTTCTCCTTCCACCGGAAAAAGCTGCTGCATCAACCCTTTTTTATGGGTCTTGAGCGTGTCGAGCTTTCGGGTTTGCGCTGTGATCAGCTCGTCAAGGGAAGAAAGGCAGTCGGCTATTTTTTGTTGCTCAAGCTTGGTAGGGAAACCAAGTCTGAGTGATTTTATGATTTCACCAGAAAGATTGCCTTGCCCTCCTTGAATATAAGTTGAAACAATCCAATCCTCTTTTAGGCAAAGATATTGATATATAAATTGATTACTATTGTCAGACTTTAGGCATAGGATTGCTTGATTAATTGCACCGTCAAGTTTTGCTAACGCTACATCTCCACTATTGGCTCCATACAATGCAACCAGCACATCTCCTTTTTTTACAAGCTTCGCGGAAGAATTGGCCAATCCTTCGTTCGTCAGAAAGAGCTCTGTTTGACTCTTGTCTATTTCCGCAGATCGAATAAACGAAATGTTACCGCCGTAAAACCCTTTTTCTGAGGTTGACGGGGTACCCCCACTAAATGTTTTGCAAACGTCATTTATAGATTTCTCCACCCATTCCCCAGAATCCCGAAACTCTGAAAACCTTAGCCTGGGCACAGTCATACCTCACCTCCTTGTCGCGTTTCCCGATCCAACTCATCTTCATTGGCATACAACTCATGCAGTTTTGCCTGAAGCACTCTTTTGTCGGGCAGTTGCAGTTGATATTGAGCAATGAGCACGGGCGATAAATTGCGCGAGAGGGCGTATTCAACCACTTCATCATCCTTGTCGCGGCAGAGCAGAACGCCGATGCTCGGGTTCTTGTGCGGCTTTTTACTGTCGCGGTCAAGGGCTTCAAGGTAGAAATTGAGCTGCCCGATGTATTCGGGCATGAATTTGCCGATTTTCAGCTCGAATGCCACCAGTGCGGATAAGCCTCGATGGAAAAAGAGCAGGTCGATAAAAAAGTCTTGATGACCCACTTGCAGGCGATACTCTTCGCCCATGAAAATGAACTCTTTGCCCAGTTCCAGAATGAATTGCTTCATGTGCTGAACCATGGCCTTTTGCTGGTTGTTTTCGCGGTGCTGAGGCGGCAAGCCCAGAAACTCCAGTACATAACTGTCTTTGAAGGTGGTGCCGATGGCGGGATGTAATTCTCTCGCCGCTGGTGAGAGTGTTGTGCTCAACATGCTCCGCTCAAAAGGTGCTGCGTCAATCTGGCGCTCCAACTCCCGCTTCGTCAGTTTTTCCGTCGCTGTCAGCTTCAGATAGTACGCTCTTTCCTCGGTGGTTTTGCACCGTGCCAGTTCCGCGACCACACCGTTGCCCCATGCGGCCGTCCGGACTTTATAACTGATGGTTTTGCCGATGTGCCAGTACAACTCAATGAGGGCGGTGTTGATGTGGGCAAACACGTTCTGTCGCGATTGCCGTATCTGCTGCAGCACTTCGCTGAACTCTTGTTGCCTGTCGAGTGTGTTCACCTCTTGTTCTTGCGGTGCATTATTGCTCATACGCTCCCAATCCCGAAATTTCGCGCCCCTGCGCAAGGTTGTGCAGCAGCGGTGTCAGCTCCTTCATCACTGCCAGCTCCTTCTGCATCCTTGCCTTCCAGCCCAGGTCCAGCGGGGTAAGCAGGTCGCTCAACTGTTCACCATCAAAAATCATCCGTTCCATGATCCTCTCCACAAACGCCTGCAGGGCTGTTGTGTCTAATCCGTGTGCAGCTGCAAGCCCTGCCAGCTGCCTTGTAAACTTCTCGTTTTTAAAGGCGGCATAGCCTTCGCAGATTGCCTGTTTGCTCAACCCTTTGCCGGTTGTTAAGGTGTTAATATACTCAGCCATATCCTCGCGCACCTCAATGAATTTCGCTTCACCCTCAATCAGCCCGATCAACTCCTCTCGGGTCATCTTCTGCTTGCCGGGATGCTGCTGCGAGTAGCCGGCAAGCAATTCCATAATATAGTCGTAGTCAATCTCGGCAGAGGCAAACAGCACAAACTCAAAATCCACCTCCTGCTCTTCGCCGGTTGGTTCATTGCCGTCCTTGCCTCTCTCTTCCTTGAGGCGCCGGGCAGTTTCGAGGTACATGCCGCGGAAGGCTTGCAGCCGGTCAGGGGGAATGAGCTGCTCAATCGTGCCGGCATGTTCCGGAGTGAGGTCGGTGTACTGGTCGAGCTGTGTCTTGAGCCGCTGCACCTCCTTGAATATGGTGATGAATTGCCCGCGTGCCTTGTCCCCCTTGAGGTTGGCAACCTGTTCCGGTGTGTTTTCCAGCCCCTGAGAGTGCATGAACTCACCCAGTTTTTTAACCGCACTTTCCAGCTTGCCAATTACTGCCGGTGCCGGTTCAACCAGCCATATCTCCTGAGCCCGTTCTATTTTCTCGCCGGAAAACAGGGCAATGGCACTGTTGACCGCCTCCTGCTGCTGGCGAAAATCGAGGATGTTGCCGAAGGGCTTGGTGCTGTTCAGTATCCTGTTGGTGCGTGAGAATGCCTGAATCAGGCCGTGGTGCTTCAGGTTTTTATCAACATAGAGCGTATTGAGGTACTTGGAATCAAAGCCGGTCAGGAGCATGTCGACCACAATGACAAGGTCGATCTTTTCTTTGTGTGCATAATCCTGATTGGGGTATTGCTGATCCTTGATGCGCTTCTGCACGTCCTGATAGTAGAGGTCGAAATTGCCGATGTCGTGGTTTGTGCCATAGAGGCTGTTATAATCGGCAATAATGGCTTTGAGCGCTGCTTTTTTTTTGTCCGGCCTCTCCTGGTTGTCGGCCTTTTCCTGCGGCAGCTCCTCCTGAATCTGCTGAATATCCTTGTTCCCTTCGGCAGGGGGCGAAAACACACAGGCAATGTTCAACGGCCTGAATGCGTTGTCAACTGTTTGCCGCTCCTGCTGTATGTTTTTGAACAACCGGTGGTACTCTATTGCCTGATTGATTGAGGCGGTAGCGAAAAGAGCGTTGAACCTGCGGCGGGAGGTGGCAGCATCGTGTTTGTCGAGAATAGCCTTGACTATTGCCTCCTGTGTCAGGGCTTCACCCGCCCTGGCGCTCTCTTCGCCTTTTCCTTTATAGTAATCGATATGAAAACCCAGAACGGTGCGGTCTTCGATGGCGTGCGTGATGGTGTAGGCGTGAAGCTGTTTTTGAAAAAGAGCCTCCGTTGTTTTATACGAGGCGGCCTGACCTTCAATCTGCTGGAAGGTCGCATTGGCCTCAAAAATCGGTGTGCCGGTGAAGCCGAATAACTGGGAGTTTGGGAAAAACTCTTTGATTGCCTTGTGGTTTTCGCCGAACTGCGAGCGGTGGCATTCGTCAAAAATAAACACCATCCGCTTTTTGCGCAGCGGTTCCAGCCGCTCCTTGTAGTTGCGCTGGCTGCTGCCGTCAAGGGCAAGGCCAAGCTTCTGGATAGTTGTTACAATGACTTTATCGGCATAATCAGTCGAAAGCAGCCGCTGAACCAGAGCTTCGGTATTGGTGTTTTCTTCGACGCAGCCCACCTGAAACTTGTTGAACTCTTCCCGCGTCTGCCGGTCGAGGTCTTTGCGGTCAATCACAAACAGGCACTTTTCTATCTCCGGATTATCCTTGAGCAGTGTCGATGCCTTGAAGGAGGTCAGGGTCTTGCCGCTGCCGGTTGTGTGCCAGATGTAGCCGTTACCACGGTTCTGGTGGATGCACTCCATAATGGCCTGTACCGCATAGATCTGGTAGGGACGCATGATCAACAGCTTCTCCTCGCTGGCGACAAGCACCATGTAGCGGCTGATCGTTTCACCAAGAATACACTTGGCAAGGAATTTTTCGGCAAAGGTGTCGAGGTTGGTGATTTTCAGGTTCCCTTCGTCGGCGAACTGGTAGAGCGGCAGAAAGCGCTGGTTGGCATCAAAGCTGAAGTGACGGCTGTTGTTGTTGGCAAAGTACCAGGTGTCGCTGCGGTTGCTGACAATGAACAGCTGCACGAAGCAGAGCAGGGTTCTGGTGTAGCCGTTACCCGCGTCGTTCTTGTATGCAGCAATCTGCTGCATGGCGTGGTACGGGCTGATGGCCAGACTCTTGAGTTCGATCTGCACGACAGGCACACCATTGATAAGCAGCATCACATCGTACCGCTGGTGGCTGTTATGGGTGTTGATGCGGAGCTGGTTGACCACCTCAAACGTGTTCTTGCACCACTCCCTGAGGTTGACCAGGGTAAAGTGGAGCGGCGTGCCGTCGTCCCGCACAAAGGTAGTGTGTTCCCGAAGGAGACGGGCGGCAGCGAAGACATCGGGGGTGACAATCTGTTCCAGCAGGCGGGCAAACTCGGCATCTGTCAGATGCACCCGATTGAGCGCCTCGAATTTCTCGCGGAAATTCTTCTCCAGTGCGTTACGGTCGCGGATTTCTGCGCGATATTTGTACTTGAGATCTTTCAGCTTGGCAATCAGGCTCTCTTCAATATGGCTTTCAGTCGTCATGCGTCTGTCCTGTGAATGCTTTGCCCAAGGCAAGCCGGTTGTCTGGGATTATGAAGGGGAAGTATTGTATAAGTCCTGTAATATCCAATTTATTTCTTGAATTATGAACCATCTTCGCTTCTCATCTCCCGCGTACAGAAAGCAGCCAATTCCCCTTAAGCCACGAAACGCTCATGCCGCCTGCATACGCCTCATGGCTGAACGCTTTGAAGAACGACACGGCATGCGGAGTATGGATGATGTGCATGGGTTCCGTGTTGATGATAATGTTCAATCGGTAATATTAAGTACCTTGAAAGGTAAAAACTTTCTTGGTTTATCCGTTTCCGCTGGAGCTAATCCATTTCTATCGGATAATAAAGATGCCGACATGCAATTATTAAAAAGCAAGTATCCAAATTTGAACGATTGGCCAGTCGAAATAAATATCCCTGACGGGAGTACATGGAAAATATTGCCTGATTAGTAGTATAAAAAATCAAACCTTGAATTGTTGCAATCCCAACCCATAAAATCGGATACACCAAGAGTGGCCGGCGGGACGAAGCTGTACTGTATTTTTTGCAATTATTTCTAAAGTTACAAGCTTATTTTTATGCTTGAGAGAAGCCTGTTTTGTATGTTATCATGAATACTTTTTTTCAAGTCCTTTTGCAAGCTTTTTGCGACGCAAAGCCAGTAACTTATTATAAAAATGGAGTTTGTCCCTAAAAAGAGTTGTAGCACATTGCATCCCCAGTCTATGTGTCCGGCATTCGGTGGATTAAGGGTATTGACAAGAATCGACGGTGTGCAGGTGTGCATGGCTGCCGATCAAGGTTGCCTTTACGGACTTACCTTTGTATCACATTTTTATGCTGCCCGCAAATCTATTATTTCGCCCGAATTGATGAATGTGGAAATTTCGGGAGGAACAATGATTGATGATCTCCGCCGCACCATCGAAGAAATTGCCCGTGACCCATCGGTGCGGTTTATTCCGGTTGTCAGCACCTGTGTTGCTGAAACTGCAGGGATTGCCGAGGAACTTCTTCCGCGAAAGGCAGGTAATGCCGAAGTGCTTCTTGTCCGGTTACCTGCATTCCAGATCAGGACTCATCCGGAAGCAAAGGATGTTACCGTAGCAACCCTTCTGAAAAGGTTTGCGGCGTTTGATGCTCCAAAAAAGCCAAAATCACTGGTTGTGGTGGGAGAGATTTTTCCGCTCGATGCCATGACCATAGGAACGGTTCTTCAGAAAATCGGTGTTGAGTCAGTGATTGTTCTGCCGGGAACAGCACTTGAGGATTATATCGAAGCTGGACAGGCAGAAGCCTGTGCGGTACTTCATCCGTTTTATGAAAAAACGGTGTCGCTGCTTCAGGAAAAAGGCATAAAAACTGTTAAAGGGAACCCTATCGGAGCGAATGCTACCACGCAGTGGATAAATCGTATCGGAGAGGCACTGGAGCTTGATCCTGCCACTGTCAAGGCGGTTGCCGAAGAGGAAGGTCAAAAAACAAGAGATGTGCTTGCCCAGTTCAAAAACCTGAAGGGGAGGGTTATTGTTGCTGGTTATGAAGGCAATGAACTTCCGGTTGTTCGCCTTCTGGTTGAGGCCGGTCTTGAAGTGCCCTATGCCTCCACCTCCATTGCGCGCATGCCTCTCGGTGAGGAAGACCACAAGGTATTGTCGATGCTTGGTACAGAAATCCGTTACCGGAAATATCTTGAAGAGGATATGCAGGCCGTACTTGACTATAAACCTGATTTGGTTATCGGTACAACCTCGCTCGACAGCTTTGCCAAAGAGCAGGGTATTCCGGCAATCTACTACACCAACAATATCTCTGCCCGTCCGCTCTTTTTTGCTGCGGGTGCTGCGACTGTTCTTGGTATGATCAGCGGGCTGCTCGGGAAAAAAGAGGTGTTCCGGAAGATGAAAGAGTATTTTACAGTATAGCTGTTGCAATCGGCT
This sequence comes from Chlorobiaceae bacterium, assembly GCA_037134935.1. Taxonomy (GTDB): domain Bacteria; phylum Bacteroidota; class Chlorobiia; order Chlorobiales; family Chlorobiaceae; genus Chlorobium. The sequence continues at coordinate 23,602 of JBAXLG010000011.1, forward strand.
CAAATTATAATTCATGCTACTCAGATAACCTGTCGAAACAGGCTCTCTGAGTAGCAAAAAATCATAACGGTTAATTTCTTACGCAACGAATTGACATTCCATCGGCTTTGTGTTCACTGAGTATCAACATGTTTGCATTGTGATAATTCATGTTGATGTACAGTGCACTGTTCAGTGCATCCTGAGCATTCTCTGAAGATGTCCAGAAGTATGCGCTTTCCCCTACAAAGAGAATTTTGGCATCTAATCCTCTGAGACCGCCCGGCAAGGCACTGAAATAACTACTGTTACTGGCTTCAATATTGGGGGTTTTCCAGATTGCCGACATGTTGGATTTCATTTTTCCCCCTGCAACACGCCCTCCACCTAAAGCATCCGATAGTGTTTCCCAATCCTTGGCACTTGGTATGCGCCATCCTGCAGGAGCAAGACCACGTGGATCATGCACAGCATACCAGTTATAGAGGCGACCGTATTTTTCGTAGCACCATGCACCTTCCCCTTTAGCCGCTGCGTCAAGCCATTCCTGGTCAGTCCCGGCATATCGAATGGTGTCTCCGTTTCTATAATGTTTCACATCAAGATTTTCCTGCATCCAGGTCTGTTTGCCGATTGTTATGCTCTTAAGGCCATCGTTGTTCTTTTTTGCGGCAAAAAGATCCGATGCATACGTTGTCATGGTTATCAGGAGTAGCAGTAACCCGTACATTGTGTTCTGTCTTTTTCTCATGGTTTTCTGTTTTTTTAAATTTGCTGAAAATTACGTTACATGATTCCAAGTCAAATGGCTCAGTTGATAATCAGGAGTGAGCAGCCACTTTTCTGTTTTCAACATATCTGTTTTAACCTTAAAGGGAAGTAAGGGGCGGCTTAAAAGGTGCTTAAAAATTCTCGAGGTGTTTTTTATAAACCTATTTCCTCACCTTATCTTTATTCTTTGGCAGATGTCGTTGTAAAGGATGGGCTGGTATGGATGAGCAAAAAACTAATGCCGGCACTGTTTGTGATGTTGAATGTGATGTTCCGAAAAAATATTACCTTATAATTCATTGTCAGGTAATCTTTTAAGGTATGGTAAGACCGATAGCGTATAGATCATGCAGGGCAAGAAGATTTTGAACTTTCACTTTGTAATAAGGAGGCGTTGGTAATGGCACCAAATAACACGGTCAAAGAAATAAAGGTGCTTGTAGCTTCCCCTTCTGATGTTGCTCAAGAACGGGAGATGGCTGAACAGGTAATACACGACTGGCATGTTCGTCACCCAAAATCAAAACTTGTACTTCAGCCTGTGTTATGGGAGTTGCATGGTGCCCCTGAAACCGGTGACAGGGTGCAGAGGGGATACTCAATAAGCAGATTGTTGACCAGTGCGATTGCGCTATTGGTATTTTCTGGACACGAATTGGTACTGAAACCGGTGTTGCTGCCGGAGGAGCGGTTGAGGAGGTCCAGAGAATGATGGAGGCAGGAAAACCGGTGATGCTCTATTTTTCCAATGTATCCTATCGGCGAAAGGATTTTGATCTTAAGCAGATACAGAAACTTGACGAGTTCAAGGAATCATTGCAATCGCATGCCTTGATATGGGAGTATGAGGAACGGTATGAGTTTCGGGAATTGCTTGCCCGTCACCTTGATTTGCAGATACCAAACTGGTTCGGTGAAGATGGAGAAACCGATGAGGAGATTGTTGTGCCGCATGGTAATCGTGATGCCGAACTCCAACAGTACCAAACCACACTGAAAGAGCAGCTTTGTAACATTACCTTATCCGGCTCACAGGCTATTGTCAGTTTTTCTGCGAAGCTTTCCGATACTTTTGTCTCCTTGCGCCTCTCCGACACTTGGAGGAGCGAAAACCGTGTTGATGGTGAAAACAGTTGCCCATTGCAGCCTGAAGATCGTATCCGTACCCCAGAAGAGGTCATGCAACTCGGGTTCCAGAGTGATCGTCTGATGCTGGTGATTGGTGACCCTGGTTCAGGGAAAACCACGCTCATGAAATATTATGCTCTTTCCTGCCTTGACCATGAACATGAAGGATACAGAGCGTTTGGCTTCAATGAGCCTCTTCCTGTCTTTTACCTGCCACTGTGCGACCTGAAAAAAACAGGTACAGACTATGAGCCGCTTCCAGCAGCTCTGACCGCATGGTCAAAAAAACACTTTCTCACTATTCCGGAAGAACACTTTTCCGGCTGGCTTGATGAGCGCACAACACTGGTACTGCTTGACGGGCTGGATGAAATCAGCAATGTTCAGGACAGAATAGCACTATGCAGCTGGATTGATCGCACGGTTGCGAGGTTTCCCCGTGCCCGTTTTGTGGTCACTTCGCGCAGCACAGGTTACCGGAAAGGAGATGGTATCGAAATTGTTGTGCCGCACAAGCGTGCCGATGTCATGGATTTTACAGCAGAGCAGCAGGAAACTTTTTTACAAAAATGGTTCGACGCTGCATTTCTGCGTGACCTTCCATTTGGAACCGAAGCCGAATCTGCATTACAGGAGCAGCAGAAAGAGAAAGCGCTCAAAAAAGCCAGCTCCATTATTGCATTTCTGAATCAGGAGGAAAACAAAGGGTTACGCTCAATGGCCGGTGTGCCTCTGCTGCTCCAGATTATGGCAATACTCTGGAAAGAGCGGGAATTTCTGCCCGGAACACTTTCGGAACTTTACGATGCAGCCTTGAACTACCTGCTTGACTATCGTGACAGTCGCCGTGGTCTGAAACCCTTGCTGTCAGCACGGGATGCCCGTTTGGTACTCGGGCCGGTATCGCTCTGGATGCAGGAAAAGTTGGGCAGTGATGAAGCTGACAGGGAACAGATGCAGCAAAAGATGCAGGCTGAGTTGCAGATGCTGCAGAATCCGCCAACAGCTGAAGATTTTTTCCAGAATCTTGTTGACCGAGCAGGTCTGCTGGTAGCATACGGCAGCAATGAGTACCGGTTCAGCCACAAGACATTCCGTGAGTATCTGGCCGGAATGCAGCTCAAGGAAGATCGTTCCTATAAGCAGCTCAATAAACTGGTTACTCATTTTGGCAGCGACCGGTTTGACTGGTGGCGTGAACCGCTCCGCTTTTTTATTGCCCATGTTGATGCAAAGGTTTTTGACGCCTTCATGCAGAAGCTTTTTGCTTACTGGAGAATCAAAGAGCTGTCGCAAAAGCAGCAGGACCTTTTGGTAACCCTTGTTCAGGAAGCGCCACAAAAAAAGATTGATGCTCTGAAACATGCTCTAATGCATTCCAACTCCAACTGGCGGCGTTATGTGCTGATGTGCCTGAAAGTCGTTGGAGTGATGCGTGCCTCAAATCAAAATCGACAACAGTATGTGCTGATGTGCCTGAAAACGATCGGCAGTGCTGAGGCACTTGCTGTGGTCAGTCAGTTTGAGGCACATTACACCAGAGCCACCGGCTTCCTGAATTCCCTTGAGCAGAACGCTCACTATATCCTGATCAAAGGCGGGATATTCACCTACTCGGTGACAGGAAAACAAGAAACTGTTCCCGATCTTTATGTAGCCAAATACCCTGTTACCAACGCTCTCTACCGGCAGTTCATCAATTACCTGCAGACCGGCAAAGCACCTGTAACAAATTCCTTACCCATCGAAACGTTCCGCAATGAGTTAAAAGCATTTGCTAAAACCAGTGATGACGTTGCCGGCTTCAGTCAATACCTGCAACGTGAAAAGGATCTGGCAGCACTCTTTCGATCCGGCTATGAAGACGACAAACGATTCAACAAGGAGAATCAGCCGGTTGTTGGAGTAAGTTGGTATGGTGCCCGAACCTATTGTTTATGGCTTTCGCTTATGGAAAGCAAAGGCAAGGATACAGCTCTTTACCGTTTGCCGACAGAGATCGAATGGGAGTATGCCGCAGCAGGAAAAGAGGGGAGAATCTACCCTTGGGGAAAGGAAGAGCCAACCTCCCAGCGGGCAAACTATAATCAAAATGAAGGAGCAACCAAACCGGTTGGCCGTTATCCAGCAGGAGCGACACCGGAAGGGTTATTCGACATAGCTGGCAACGTCTGGGAGTGGACGAATGACTTATACAGCAATAATACGTCTCTTGTAGCTGTCCGTTCGTTGCGCGGTGGTTCGTGGAACTACGGATCTGATCTTCTGCGTTGCTCTGCCCGGTTCGGCGGCGTTCCGGACGGCATGAGCGTCGGTATCGGTTTTCGTGTTGTCTGCTCCAGTCATTCTTTATCTTTCTGAAATTCTGGTCATCTGACCATCTGGAACTCTGATTTTTGAACTGCTGGAAAGAACAACTATACCAATCATGGAAATGCTTATGGTGAAGGGAGTGCACTTGCAGCATTGCTGCAAGTTTTTTTTGTACAGCAACCGAATAACATTGACAGGGATTTTGTGCTCGTGTGATTCTTTTTTCGGTAAAACAGCGGTACATTACTTTTAAAAAGAGTTACAATGGGCAACTGCCGGTTTTAATGATTATTAACCGATGGAGGAGGTATGAAGAAACTTTGTTCATCCATGTTTTTTGCTGTTCGTTTTTTGCGTCTGCTTTTCATTGTTACCTCTTGTTTGTTGCCGACAGCTGTTGCATCAACTCTGTCACCACCACTGGAGTTCAATAAAGGGGTTATGTACGAGAACGGCAAAGGAGGCGTAACACAGGATTATGTGGAGGCTGCACGATGGTATCGTTTGGCTGCCGAGCAGGGATATGCCCAGGCGCAGTGTAATCTTGGGCTGCTGTATGAGAGTGGCAAAGGGGTCACACAGGATTATGCTGAGGCCGCACGATGGTATCATTTGGCTGCCGAACAGGGTCATGCCCAGGCGCAGTTCAATCTCGGGCTGCTGTACAAGAGTGGCAGAGGGGTCACACAGGACAGTGCGGAGGCTGAAAGGTGGTTTCGTCTGGCTGCCGAGCAGGGTTATGCTTCAAACCAGTATACGTCAAATCTGAAGGCTGATTATACTCAAGGTCAGGGGATTATACAGTCTCGTGGTCTTAAACGTGCTAGTTTACCTGCAAAGGAAAGGATTGCATTGCCCCCGCCACCTCCACCGGTGCCAGCGCCAGTTATGGCTGCGCCTGCGCCGCAGATGGCAACTTCTTCGGCAAAGCCAGAAAATGGTCATGTTGGTTATGGTAGTGCCGTGTCTGAAAGTGCAAACGGGCAGAAAGCAATAGAAAGAAAAGCCGCATTTTCTTCGTTGAGCACGCCGGGTTCGTCTGTTGAGACATCCAGAGCGCAGAGTATGCCAACGTTTGACTGGCCACCGCCAAAAGCTTCTGCTCAGGTTGTCATACCTGATTCATATTTGCGGAGATCGGGAAAAGGCGTTGTACTGTTTCGTGATGTGGATGCCATTTTCCGTTCAGCGCTTGATAACTGCGGCTATTCAGAATATTCTTATTATGCCGTTCCTGATGGTTTTGCTGTGGTTACCCGTATTGAGCAGATAAACAAGAACGGAGTCCCTAAAGCTGGAGATAGCAGATGGTCTTTGAAGAGTCCCCCTGTAAATCCGTTTTCTGATTTTTCTGCATACATGAATGCACTGTTCAACGGTAGTCCCGGATATTATCGCGTGATTGTTTTTATTATTACCTCTTCCGGTTTTAACCAGAGCCCGGCGGGGCCAAGTAGAGAGCATGTTGAGGGCTGGTTCAGTGGCGGGTTTAATGTGTTGGATGAAGAGGTTGCTAAAAATCCTTATACGAACAGGCATCGTTGTACAGCGCTTATCTATGAGTTCAAAAAAACACCTCAGCGGGCGATTCCCCTTGTTCCGGGCGATTTACCAGGGAAAACCCATCTTCTTCGTGCTGGTATCTGGAGTTTTTTGCAATCTCAACATCATGAATAATGAAACATAAGGTGGAGGTTCAGGAGTGCAAGAAACGGTTGCTTGTTATCTGGCTGGTTGGTGCAGCTGTCTTGTCGGTTGTTTTGATCGGGCAGTCGATGAGTGGTGCATACATTGATGCTGCAAATGTTGACCTTGCGGGTGATGCATGGGGGTGGTTTCTGCCGAATGTGATGCCGACCCTCTCCTTGATGATCGGTGTGGTAGTGAAAGATGTCGGTGCTGTTTCGGATGAGAAAAAAGTGGTTGATACGTTTATTTACCGGTTGAATCTCTGGCTTTCAGTGGCTTATTTTCTTGTGCTGATGTCGAGCGTTTTTTTGCAGCCCGTTTTTGGGCAGGATGTTTTTCCTCTTGAGTTTTTGAAAAAGTCCAATTTATGGCTTGGGCCTATGCAGGGTCTTGTTACGTTGGCTCTGGGCGTCTTTTTTGGAAAGGTTGAACAGAGCAGCTCTGCCACTGGCGAGAAAAAATAACAGGGTGATGATGTGAGTACGAATTTTACGGTGAGAGGTATAAAACACATCAAGCCGGCGGTTCCGGCTTGATTATTAATAGCTTTGGTGTATCGGTGGCTTACACCGCCATAATCTCTTTCTCTTTTGCTGTGATTATTTCGGTAAGCTGTTTTTCAAATTTGTGCAGCAGCTCATCAGCATCCTTTTTTCCTCGGTTTTTTTCGTCTTCGCTGATTTTTTTTTCTTTTTCGAGTTTTTCAATTTCATGAATCATGTCGCGGCGGAGATTGCGAATTGATACCTTTGAGTCTTCACCAAATTTTTTGGTGAGTTTGACAAACTCTTTACGGCGTTCTTCAGTCAGAGGTGGAATAATGACCCTTATGTTCTGGCCGTCGGCTGAAGGGTTAAGCCCGAGGTTTGCGTCGCGAATGGCTTTTTCAGTGGCTGAAACCATTGATTTATCCCATACCTGTACTGTAAGGGTATGAACATCAAGAATACCGACGTTGCCGACCTGTTTGAGCGGCATTTGCTGGCCATATGCTTCTACCTTGACTCGGTCAAGCAGTGCTGTTGTTGCTTTACCTGTTCGTATTGAGGCGAGTTCATGCTGAAAAGCCTCAATGCTCTTTTTCATTTTCAGCTCAGTTTTCTGAAAAACCTCCTTGACACTCATAGCTGTTCCGATGGGTTAATGCTGATTTACCGAAAAGTTCGAGTACCTTTATTTTGTACCGGCTTGCGCTGCTGCTGATTTTGCAAACCGCTTGTTGAAGCGATCGACGCGTCCGGCAGTGTCAACAATGGTCTGCTTTCCGGTATAGAAAGGGTGGCAGTTGTTGCAGATGTCAACCTTGATGGCCGGCCGGGTTGAGCGGGTTTCAAAACTGTTTCCGCAGTTTGCGCAGTTGACGGTGACGCTTGTATACTTGGGATGAATACCTTTTTTCATGACTTTTGTTGACTTTGTCGTACAATAAATGAACCGACTGGTAATAAAATTGTAAATGGTGCAAATATACAAGAATTCCTGTGCAGATACAACCATTAATATGACAGCTTCTACTTCAATAACCTATCTGAAAGGAGTCGGCTCAAAAAAGGCTTTAATTCTTAAAGAGGTCGGTATTGTTACGATTGATGATCTTTTGGATTATTTTCCCCGCCGATATCTCGACCGGAGTGTTATGAAAAGCATTGACACGCTTGTGGATGGAGAGATGGTAACGGTTGTCGGCAAGGTGGTTAAAACGCAGGTTGAGGGAACGTACCGGAGCAATATGCGTTTCAAGGCATGGCTTGGCGACAGTACTGGGGTGCTTGAGCTGACATGGTTCAGGGGTGTGCGCTTTTTTTCGCGCAGCATTGTTTTGGGTGAAGCACTTGCTGTACATGGCAAGGTGAATTATTTCGGGCACCAGGCGCAGATGCAGCATCCCGATTATGACCGTCTCAGCTCTTCTCCTCATGAAACAGGTGAAGGGGAGTACAGCGATTTTGAGCTTTACAATACAGGTAGAATCATTCCGATTTACCCTACCAGCGAGGCAATGAAGCATGCCGGCCTTACCTCAAAACAGTTACGCAAGCTTGTGGCTGCTGCTTTTGATGAAAACTTGCGCCGGAGAGAAGAAAATCTGAGCTCGTCCATATGTTCTGATTACGGACTTCTTCCGCTTGCTGAAGCCTATCGTGAAATTCATTTTCCCTCATCGCATGAAGCTCTTGAAAAGGCCCGTTACCGGATGAAGTGGAGTGAACTGTTTTATGCACAGTTGCTGTTTGCTTTAAGGCATAGCGAGTTGAAGAGAAACAAAGCTGCCGTAAAATTTACTCATTCTGGCAGTGCTACTGAAAAGCTTTATCAGCAGTTGCCTTATGAACTGACTGATGCCCAGAAAATTGTAATTCGCGAAATATACCGCGATCTCAGAAGTGGCACTCCTATGAACCGGTTGCTGCAGGGTGATGTTGGGTCGGGAAAAACCATTGTTGCCATGTTCTCTATGGCGCTGGCAGCCGATAATGGTTTACAGTCGGCATTTATGGCGCCGACCGAAATTCTTGCGGTTCAGCATTTTCTTGCCCTGAAACGTTTTTTTCTGCCGATCGGGCTAGGCATTGGTATCCTGACCGGCAAGCAGAAAAAAAAAGAACGTCAGGCTGTTCTTGACGATCTCAGTTCAGGAAAGCTGCATATTGTGGTTGGAACCCATGCGTTGATTGAAGGTGGTGTGCGTTATGCAGAGCTTGGCCTTGTTATTATTGATGAACAGCATCGCTTTGGGGTATTGCAGCGCAAGGCTCTTCGCGAAAAGTCAGTCAATCCCCATGTGCTGCTTATGACAGCTACCCCTATTCCCAGAACTCTCAGCATGGGAGCGTTTGGAGATCTTGATGTGTCGGTTATTCGTCAGATGCCTGCAGGAAGGAGACCGGTTGAGACCTTTCTTCGGAGTGAACAGGAACGGGTCAAGGTTTATGATTTTCTCCGTTCTCAGGTTGCTGAGGGAAGACAGGGGTTTATTGTCTATCCTCTTGTAGAGGAGTCGGAGAAGATGGATTTGAAGGCGGCTGTGGAGAGTTTTCATGAATTGTCGGTCGGAGTGTTTCCCGATCTCCGCCTTGGGTTGATTCACGGTCAATTGACACCCGAACTGAAAGATGAGGTAATGGAGCGGTTCCGGCAGGGCGAACTGGATCTGCTGGTAGGGACAACGGTTATAGAGGTTGGTGTTGATGTTCCGAATGCAACGGTCATGGTTATTGAACATGCAGAACGTTTTGGCCTTGCCCAGCTTCATCAGCTCAGAGGCCGTATTGGCAGGGGGAAGCATCGCTCCACCTGTTTTCTGCTCTGTGCCAACCAGACTGCGGATGCACGTGAAAGACTGAAGGCTATGGTGTCAACCACGGATGGGTTTATTATTTCTGAAATTGATGCCAAAATAAGGGGCGTAGGAAATATTCTCGGGAAAGAGCAGTCCGGCACCTTAAGCGGCTTGAAAATTGCTGATCTGAACCGGGATTTTGATATCATGCAGTCAGCCCGTTCTGCGGCATTCAGAATTGTTGAACAGGATGCCCAGCTGAGGAACGCGGAGAATGGAGTGATCAGATCACATTATCTTCGTCATTACCATGAGCGGTTTATGCTGGCTGAGATTGGGTAGTTTTATGGAAATCAGGGAATATGACTGTTTGATGATGGAATTGAATAAAGATTGTGATGGCGTGTGCTGTGGTGTGGTGGCCGCGGTGAGAGGAGCATCATATATTGTTGTTGCTGACAACGGAGCAGAGTTTCGCTGTCGTACGTATTCTGGAACGAAGACCGAAAATGATGGTACGTCTCTGGTCGCTGTTGGCGACAGGGTTGAACTGAAGGTAACTGAAACAGGAACAGAGCAGCTGGAAGCAGTCATTACGCTGGTACAGTATCGAAGGAGCGCCCTGACAAGAAAGAGGGATGTTCGTCGCAACAGGAGTAAAGAAAAAATCCAGGTTATAGCTGGCAATATTGATCAGCTTGTGGTTATTGCTTCGGCCTATGATCCTCCCCTCAGTACCCGGCTTATTGATCGTTATCTTGTGTTTGCGGAATCCGAGCAGCTTGAAGTGGTGGTTGTTGTCAACAAGATGGATCTGGAAGACTCGTTGATGACCCGGGAGCTGATGGAGCCTTATCAGTTACTCGGTTATCCCGTTTTTTATACCAGTGCCGAGGATTCTGGCAGTTTTGAGCCGCTCAGGAAGGCGCTTGTAGGCAAGCTTTCAGCGTTTAGTGGTCATTCCGGAGTTGGAAAGTCAACCCTAATTAATCTTCTGTTTGGCCGGGAGAGGCTTAAAACTGGTGAAACTAACATAAAGACGGGAAAAGGATTGCACACTACCACCAATTCGGTGATGTTGCTTCTTCCTGGTGGAGGGTATGTGATTGATACGCCCGGCATAAGGGAGTTTAATCTTGCCGGGATTACAAGGGAAAATTTGCGGTTTTATTTCCGCGATTTTCTTGCGTTTATGCCGGAGTGTGCGTTTTCTTCATGTTCACATACAACTGAGCCGGAATGCGGAGTGCGAAGGGCGGTTGATTCCGGTATTATTGATCCGTATCGTTATGAGAGTTACCTTGCAATTTATGAAAGCATAGATTGATTTTTTTCTTTTTACTTTATTGTTCAATGGCTGTGCTTTAAATTTTCAGTCATGTTTTTTGTTTATTGACCGTATTTTTCATTATGAATCGTTACAGCCCATGATCATTACCGTTAACCCATCCACTGAAGAGCCGATTGCCGAATATAATGTTATGACGGTCGGTGAGATTAGTGAAGTAATAGCGCTTGCTCATTGTGACCATCTTTCATGGAAAAAGGTTTCTTTGCATGAACGTGGTGAGTTGATGAAGCGCCTTGCCTCACTTCTGCGTGATCAGAAAGATGAACATGCTGCACGTATAAGTCTCGAAATGGGTAAACCGCTTTCGCAGGCAGTTGCGGAAGTCGTAAAATCTTCCCTGGTTTGCGAATATTATGCAGAGCACGCGGAATTGTTTTTAAATCCGGAGCTGAGTGAGCTTGACGGTGCACGTGGAGTAGTCAAGTTTGAGCCGATTGGCCTTGTGCTTGGTATTATGCCTTGGAATTTTCCGTTTTGGCAGGTATTCCGGTTCGCTGTTCCAGCTCTTATGGCTGGTAATGGCATTATGGTCAAGCATGCCCCTAATGTTACCGGTTCAGCAATTGCAATCGAACAGCTTTTCCGTCATGCAGGATTTCCTGAACATCTTTATCGAACGGTGCATATTGGCCTTGAGGATGTTGATTGTCTGACCGGCTTTATGATTGATCATTCCGCCATTCAGGGTGTGTCGTTGACGGGAAGCACGGCTGCTGGTCGCGCTGTTGCCGCTAAAGCGGGCAGGGCGCTGAAAAGGAGCGTGCTTGAGCTGGGTGGCAGTGATCCCTATATTGTTCTGGATGATGCTGATATGAGTCGTGCGGTTGATCTCTGCGCTGCTTCGCGTCTTTTAAACAGCGGGCAGAGTTGTATTGCCGCAAAACGTTTTATTGTACACTCGCGCGTGTTTGCGCAGTTTGAAGGTCTTCTGCTACAGCGTCTGCTGGCTGCAGTTATGGGTGATCCTTTCGAATCGGGCGTTGAAGTTGGCCCTCTTGCACGTGGTGATCTCCGGGCTCAGCTTCATGAACAGGTGTTACGGAGCGTTGCTCAGGGTGCACGGTTGCTTTGCGGTGGGGAACTTCCTGAAGGCCGTGGCTTTTTCTATCCGCCGACCTTGCTTTCCAGCGTCTGCAAGGGTATGGCGGTTTATAGTGAGGAGACATTTGGGCCGGTTGCGACGCTGATAGAAGCCTGCGATGATGATGATGCTGTGCGTATTGCCAATGATACTCCCTATGGTTTGGGTTCAGCGGTTTTTTCCGGTAATACTGAAAGGGCTCTTGCTGTTGCAGATCAGCTTGATACAGGGAACTGTTTCATTAACAGTATGGTGAAATCCGATCCTGCAATGCCTTTTGGCGGGGTCAAAGAGTCTGGCTATGGCCGTGAACTTTCCCGTTACGGTATCCGTGAGTTTGTTAACGTCAAAAGTATCAGTTTTGCCTGAAGCTTTTGACGTTAACAACTGTTCAGTTGCTTAAAAAGTGACGGCGAGCTCTGAGAGGTAGGTTTTTATTGACTGGTGTTTACCGAGGGAAAGCTTTTTATGCATTCTATATCGAATGCTTTCCATTCCTCTTGTTGTGATGCCGACCGAACGGGCAATTTCTCTGGTGTCGTAGTTCAGCTTGACAAGCAGGCTTATTTTCAGTTCCCGCTGGTTAAGGTTGGGGTGTTTTTTCTGCAGTTTTGATAAAAAGATAGAATCCGACTCGGTTAGTTCAATATTCAGCCGCTTTTCAATAGTCTCGGTTTCGATCAGACTCAGACAGGCATCGGTCATAGCTCTTTTTACGTTGGGATCAATGTCAAGGGCGTATATCTGGTCAAGAAGATTACGTAATGCACTTGTTTTTTCTGCAATTGCTGTAGAAATTCTTGCCAATTCCATATCCTGTGTCGCAATTCTTGTTTTAAGAGCACCGATCTCGTTTTCCAATTCGATACAGCACTTTTCATTCGGTTCTGCTTGGGTATTCATTGTTATTCTGATCTTGGTTATTTTATTTTCAAAATAATGACTTTACTGTATATATACTTTAGATTCAAATAGTTACAGGGAAAAACTTTTGCTTGTTGAAAATACCCTTGCAGTTTTATTTGTGTTTTTACTGATTTGATTCAGTAAGTCATAATTCTTCTCGGGCGGAACAAACTCTCAGTTACCTTTTCTGGTTATTATTTCATGCTTGACTTTCTGGATTGTAATAACCAACGTTCAGTGTTTCGCTGTTAATACTTGTTTCAACGTGTTATTGAAAGTAATATTAGCATTGTTTTATGGAAAAACAATGAAATTCGCGTATTTAAAAAAAACTTATTTGTTGTTTTTGCCGCCAAATACGATGTCATTGCTTTTTTCCGTGTTATAGATTCAGTTGTTAATGATAGCAATAGAAGTAAGCTGTTTGACTGAGTGAGTCATCATTTCAATGTTTTTTTATTAAAAGCAAGAAGAGCTGAAATGCATATAAAGGTTCTTTTTATCTGTTATGAAAATATTTGCCGTTCTCCCATGGCTGAAGGTATTTTTACCGATTTTCTTGCAAGGTATAATCTGCTGCACTGTTTTTCAGTCAGTTCAGCTGGAACAGTAAGTTATCAACAGGGATCGCCGCCCGATGAACGTGCAATAGCAGTGCTTTCGTCCCTTGGTATTGATATCTCTTGTTTACGGGCACGCAGTATCTTGGATCTGGATCTGTATTCCTTTGACTGGATATTTGTAATGGATCATGAGAATTATGAGGAGATATCCAGTTTTTTTATTGGTCACGAAAGGCCTCGGATTCACCTGATTATGGACTTTGTTGAAGGCCGCTCGGGAGAAGAGGTTTCCGATCCTTACTACGGCAGTTCCAAAGGGTTTGATAGGGTGATGCATGATCTTGTAATTGCGTCAGAACAGATACTTTTCAAGATGTTTGAGCATTACCCTTATCTTACTGCTCAGTCAACCCGATCTTAACTTATAGGGATTATATTACTTTTTTATACTCAGTACGTCATGAGTGCTCCCCGTTACCTTTTTATTTTCAATCCAGCCGCTGATAAGGGTCGTGCTTCACAAAAATTGAAATGGCTCAAAACTTTTGTGTTTGGAAGATCAGATTCGTCGTTGGCAACTACTTCTTATGCCGGACATGCCGGAGAGCTTGCTCAATCTGCAATCGGGCAGAGAACTACCCTGATTTCATGCGGAGGTGATGGAACTCTTCATGAAATAGTCAATGCAGTTGCCGGAAAAGATGTTACCGTTGGTGTTTTGCCGTTTGGCTCTGGCAATGATTTTATTAAAACACTTAATTCCCATAGTACTCCGAGGCATGGCATCGGTTGTCTTTTTGGTTCGGGCAGCAGAGCTGTTGATCTCGGCTGTGTTACATTCGGAAACGATAACCTTCAGTATTTTATCAATTCTCTGGGCATCGGATTTACAGGAAGAGTTGCAAAAGCAGTTAAGAGTACTCCTTGGTTAAAAGGAGAGTTTGCTTATGTCTATGCACTTTTTAGTGTGCTTATAGGGTATACACCTCCAAAAATGCATATTACAATAACTTGTGATGATTGTGTTTTGCAGCTTTATGAGCCTGTTTTTGCTTTTTCGGTATCGAATGGAAAAATCGAAGGTGGAAAGTTCAGAATTGCGCCCCATGCCGATTTATCGGACGGTTTGCTTGATGTTTGTATTCTGAAGTCGGTCGGGAAATATGAATTTTTCAGCTATGTACTCAAATACCTTTATGGGAGCCATATATACGATCCGAAAGTTCTGTATTGCAAGGCTAAAGCTGTTGATATTATGCTGGAGGAACCTGATGTGATGCATATGGATGGGGAGGTCTATGATGGGGTTTGTGGAAGCATTGCAATTTCAGTTGTTCCAGAAGGAATTCATATGCTTTGCGATGTTGTTCTGGATTCTAAACCATAAGCAATTCGATTGTATATTCGTTTTTTTCCAAAAAACTTTTCTATACAGTTGATCTGATCCCATCAATTTGCCCCGCTAATAAATTAGTATATTTATTCCAATTCCCGATGGTTCGGTTTTATGTGTAGGGTGCGAGCTTATTTCATGAAAGATTATAAGAGTAGTGCGCGTTTTTTTCATTTTCAGCTGCAATGTTTTAAGAGCCGATAAAAAAAGTAAATCGTTGAAACCATAGGAGCTTTTGCTGATGCTTTTCATTCATAGAGAGTCTCACAGATCAGATCGAATCGGCTGGCTTCGTGCTGCTGTGCTTGGTGCGAATGATGGAACCATCTCAATAGCAAGCCTTGTCATTGGCGTAGCTGCAGCAGGGACTTCTCGGGGTAGTATTCTGTTAACTGGTGTGGCAGGTGTTGTTGCTGGCGCCATGTCTATGGCGGCAGGCGAGTATGTATCGGTACAGTCTCAAGCCGACACCGAAAAGTCGGACATTGCAAGAGAAAAACGTGAATTAGAAACGGAGCCGGAACTTGAACTGGTGGAACTAACATCAATTTATGAAAGCCGGGGACTTGACCAGCCGCAGGCAAGGCTCGTTGCAGAAAGGCTTATGTCAACTGATGCTCTTGGGGCACATGCTCGCGATGAACTTGGTATAACGGATACTCTGCGGGCACGGCCAATTCAGGCAGCATTATCCTCCGCAATTTCATTTATTGCCGGTGCAGTTATTCCAATTGCCGCAGCATTGCTGGCACCTTCAGCCCATGTTGCTGAAGTAACATCAGCAACGGCACTTGTGACTTTGGTTATTCTTGGGGGAACAGCGGCATATGCAGGTGGAGCCTCTATTATCAAGGGAGCAACGCGTGTTGCTTTTTGGGGGGCAATTGCAATGGCGCTAACTGCCGGAGTTGGCAGGCTTTTCGGAACCATTGTGTAATAGTGATATAGCGTAATCCATCAAGCGGATGAAAACATTGAGTAGAAAAGCACATTGCATTTGTGCAACAACCTTTTGCTTTGTTATGTCACAGTCCAACTATGAATATCTGATTGTCCTGTTATATAGCTGATGATTAACGGATTCTAATCGGGAATCAGCATCCCTGCAGATGCCAAACCCATGACAGCAACTGCGATCCAGCCAAGAATAATGATCGGCCGGCTTGCAGTAAAATCACCCATGACGGATTTCTTTGAAACCAGCCTGATGATTACAATCATCAGGGGAACAGCAATAATTCCATTAATCACAGCGCTCCAGAACAAGGCTTTCATCGGACTGATCGGTGTATACTGGATAACAAGTCCGAGCAGTACGCTTACAGTAATAATACCATAAAATCCTCGTGCATCTTTTGTCTTGCATTCGAGGCCTGAGTTCCATCCCATAGCCTCCGAAAAAGCATAAGCCCCCGAACCCGCAAGTACAGGCACACCAATCAGCCCAACGCCAAGAATACCAACAGCAAAGAGAATAAACGCAAAGTTGCCAGCAAGAGGCCGCAGTGCGCTTGCTGCCTGAGCGGCAGTAGTGATATCGGTTATGCCAGACACATTGAGCGTGACAGCGGTTGCTAAAATAATAAAGTACGCCGTTATGTTTGAGTAGAGCATACCACTCCATGTATCCCATCTGATACGGCGCAACTCTTCACCCGCTAAGCTTGTATTGGATACGAGCGAAACTGCACTTGGTTTTGACTGCATATCCTCCACCTCTTCGGATGCCTGCCAGAAAAACAGGTATGGGCTTATGGTAGTCCCGAAAACCGCGACGATTACAGCTGCGGTATCAGAATTTAAGGTAAATTTTGGCCATACCGTACGCTGAATTACTTCACCCCATGGTACATGAACTGTGAACAGTACAGCCGCATAAGCAAAAAGTGAAATAGTCAGCCACTTTAAAAAAACTACATAACGATGATACGAAACGAATACCTGAAGCAAAATCGTTCCGAATACAAATACTGCTGTCATTATATGACGGTTAACACCAGTAATAAGTTCGGCAACTTCACCCATTGCTGCAACATCAGCCGCAATATTGAGCGTATTTGCAAGCAGTAAAAGCAGCACAACCCCTTGAAGCACAATCGGAGGAAAGGCGGTTTTAATGTTTGCTGCAAGCCCTTTACCAGTGACGCGGCCAATGCGGGCACACATGGATTGAATGGCAGCCATAAGAGGAAATGCCAATGGCATCGTCCAGAGCATATTGAGACCGAATTGTGCGCCAGCTTGGGAATATGTTGCAATACCACTTGGATCATCGTCAGCAACTCCTGTAATGAGCCCAGGTCCAATCCTGGCTAAAGGGTGCTCCTTCAAACGATCCCAGAACACTCTAATCACATTCATGAACGGTGCTTTATTCATGGAAAGAATTAAAAGTTATACTTTCATGTATATATATAACTTTTTCGGTGGCAGATACGATTCAAATTGGCCGGCGCCACCATCCATATTCCTGTTACTTCGAATGGCATAACAATTATTGAATCATTATTTTCTCAGTCTTGAATTCCCCTCCGCTTACGGTGAAAGTATGCTGAATGCTTCTGATAACAGATACTTCGCTACTTATGGCGGGGAGCTTCCTTATAAAACTGTTTTTTTTGATGTTGATTACCTCTCTTTCTACGGTAGCGTTTATTTTTGCGCTACATAAAGAATAGAAGTTTCAAAGGTCATCGGGAAATATTCCGTTTTTTTGAACCCTGATTTTTTCAGAATGGAAGTGAATGCCTCAGTCTGTGGGAACTTTTCGACAGAGTGGGGCAGGTAGTCGTAGGCAAAACTTGATTTGCTGAACAGGCCTGCTATTTTGGGCAGTATCTGTTTGAAGTATATGAGGTAAAGTTTTTTCATCAGGTTGTTCCGTGGAATCATCGGTTCTATGATGAGAGCATGGCCGCCCGGTTTCAGTACACGATGGAACTCCTTCATTCCCTGTCCAAGGTTTTCAAAATTTCTTACACCGAATCCAGCACTGACGATATCGAAACTTGCTGTGTTAAAAGGCAGTTTTTCTGCATAGCCTTCAAAAAAAGTAATCTGCGGATACTTTTTTCTTGCAAGAGCAAGCATTTCAGGCGAAAGATCAAGAGCTGTAACTTGCGCTCCGGCTATTTTAGCCATAGAAGCAGCAAGGTCACCGGTGCCGGTAGCGACATCAAGTATCCGTGGCGAATGATTTTTTTGAAGGAGTTTTCGCGCCTTTTTTGTAGCATTCGCTCGCCAGTAATTGTCTATACCTAAACTTAAGAGGTGATTTAAAAAATCATAGGTTGGAGCAACTTCGTCAAACATCTGCTGAATGGATGTTCTTGACTTGGTCTGGTTAAGAGATTTTGCGCTCTCTTTTGATTGACTAACCGTTGTGTTAGTTTTTTTTGCCATAAACCTCTTCCGGATTAAACATCAGTGTATCACAGATTTCCAGCATCAGATCACTTTTTGCTTTACGATAAAAGCAGGAGTGGTAGCCTGCGTGACAGGCTCCACCTTTCTGGGAGACTTTTAACAGCAGAGTGTCGCCGTCGCAGTCGATCAGAATGTCATGAACGTCCTGCATGTTTCCAGAAGATTGTCCTTTCAACCATAGCTCCTGACGGCTACGGCTCCAGTAGCATGCTTTCTTTTTATCAAGAGTCATTTGAAGACTTTCTCGGTTCATCCATGCCATCATGAGAACCTTGCCAGTTTCATTATCTTGGACAATCGCCGGCACAAGTCCTTTTTCATCAAACTTTACAGTTTCAAGAAAGCTTTTCCGGAGATCCTGATTATCGCCCATTGATACGATAGGTTACGTGTTATTTAGTACAATACTGCTGTTTTATAAAAGGCAGAGATATAAAAATGTTTTTAAAGATTGATAAAATTATGGAAAAAACAAGGTCGGAATTGAGAAATAGAGCAAAACATGTAACTTTCCGCAGCTCAATTATTAATAAAGGTTATCAATGAAGACCCTAAAAAAAGTTTTTCCTAAATATTCGATTGCTCTTGGTGTTGTTTTTATCATAATGGTGTTTTTTCTGATTAACAGAGGTAACACTGTTGATGTTGAGGCTGGTGAGGTAAGCTATGCAGAACTTGTTCAGGCTATCTATGCTATTGGATTTGTTGAGGCTGATGGGGTAGCGAATCTCAGCACTGAATTTTCCGGAACAGTCAGTTATGTTGGTGCGCTTGAGGGCCAGCATGTCAGTACCGGACAAAAAATTATTGAATTTGACAGTCCCCGACCGCAGCTTGCTGTCGGTGAGGCAACTGCCGCCTTTGCTGAACAAAAGGCTCAGGCTGGAGAGAGTAGGGTTCAGTTCGCCAGAAAAAGAAATCTGTTCCGCGAAGGAGCGATATCTCGCCAGGAACTGGATGCTGCCGAGAAGAGCAGTATCCAGGCGGAAGAACAGCTGCAGCAGAAAGCATTACAGTTGCAGATGCGTCAGGATGACCTTAAAAAACTGACAGTAAGAGCTCCTTTTGCAGGCACACTGACATTGCAGAACGTCAAGAAGGGTGATTATGTTACTGCTGGCACTCTTGTGGCCAGAGTTGTTGATACTTCCGGTTATCTGGTAAGTGTTGAGGTTGATGAGCTTGATATTCCCCGGATACGAAAAGGTCAACCCGCAGCAGTGGTTTTTGACGCCTATCCAGATCAACGGTTTTCAGCAGTGGTTACCCGGATTGTGCCCCAGACTGACCGGATAACGAAGACCTCCAAGATCTACCTGACGATTGACAAGTTAACAGGCAATATTCAGGTCGGCATGACTGCAACAGCAAATATTATATATAATACCCGTCCCCATACTCTTCTTGTCAAAAAGAACTCCGTATTTGAAGAGAATCGTCAAAGCTATGTCTGGAAAATTGAAAAAGGACACTTGAAAAAGCAGCCAGTACGCCAGGGTGCCAGTGACCTGACTTATGTTGAAATTGTCCAAGGCCTTAAAAAAGGGGATAACGTTGTTCTTGCTCCAGAGAAAGGACTTCATGAAGGCATGGAGGCAAGAATTGTTCATGCAAGGAAGTCATGACATGATTTTTACAGTGGCGGCGTAGCACTCTTTTTCACGGGAAATGCCTGATACCGCATGAGCTGCTTGAACGTATTTTTCGGATAATATTGTTGTTATGTTGAATAAAAGCCAGCGGAGAGAGAAATATACTGAAAAGAAAATACTCCTTTGGCGGTAAAGTATATCAAGAACTTTGATGCGCATAAAGCTCATTCGGATGTTTATAGTGGGGAGTAGGACGGGTATTCTGTTTTTGTTACGACAATTAAGTCTCTACAAATGCGATATGAACGAGCACAAACAAATAATCCTCACACGCTGACAATAGAGCAGCATGTGCTACCAAAAGCAATCATTAAACGCTATACTCAGGCAAACGGTAAGGTTTCGGTATATTGGCGTCCAAAACAAAATTGTGAATCATGGAAACCCATTGATCCACGATTTTGTGTGAAGCGTGTTTGGGATCAGCGTACCGAAGAAGGTTACCCGAAAAAATTAGAAAATGATTTTGATACTTTGACAAAAGAAATTATATCCGGTGGTAAAAAAATGCCTGATATTGGAACTGTTGAGAATCAAACCATTTCTTATTTCAATCAATTGTGGAAATGGCGATTTAAGGCTAATTGTACCGAATTTCCAAATATTAAAACCGGACTACAGGGATGCGTATCAAGCAAGGATAAGCAAGAAATTTTAGAAAAGAATGGCTATATATTTACCAGCGATGATGGCATCATGCAAAGTAGATTTTTGGCAGGAATTCACAGAATGGTGCAAAATATTGTCTTACATCGTTTGGGGTTGCTTGAGAAAATATGGGGAATAGTTAAATCAGAGACCATTGAGTTTATTGTACCGGATAGTTTTGGTGATATAGATATAGTGCCGGTATCGCCAAATTTTTGTCTCGTTGAAAAATCATTGGCGTATGATTTATTCCCTTTTCTTATGCGATTCTTTTCTGCAAATATTGGTATTGCCGTCATTTCTCCAAAAGATGCTATTGAAATAAATAAGATTGCTGTAAGGGAATATTGCCAGTATTATTTTGCTAGAGATTTTTCAAAAAGCCTTCCCTTTGTTGCTTAGTTTTTCCGAACTCTCTCTTCGGCCTTAATGGATATTTGAGATTGATCTCTCTTTCAGCTTACTTTCCCTATCTTATCATAAACCAAACGGGAGGTGATACATGGCACTGATAACATGTCCAGACTGCAAGAAAAGGTTCAGCGAAACGGCGGATTGTTGCCCGAAATGCGGTTGTAAACTGACGTTAGTACAGGTTAATGACATACGGACACGGGAAAAGAAAAGAAAAAAAATAGCCTATATTCTGTGTTCTGTTCTGGCTATTATTTTTATGATCACCAGCCTTTCTCATTGTGGAAACAGGGCGCCTGCTGTTGTGGAGGAAGGAACAGCTGTTGACAGAGGGCTGTTGTATGAGCAAGCGGAAAAGGCAGTAAAAGAAGCTAACGGTGACGTAAAGGAACAACCACTTGAGTTGTCATTCAATGCTATACATGCCGTAAATACTTTTACAGTACAAGGGAAAACAAATTTGCCAGACATGACAAAACTCGGCATAAGTTTATGGCATCCCGGCTTTGCGGGAAGCACAACCGCTATTGTACAGCGCGGTGAGTTTCATTGCGAATTTGACATACGTAATACTCAATCATATGAGGAATATGTTGATGAGTGCGTTTCTCATGGATATAGTAAAGAAAAAGCGGAGTCGCTTTATTACAATAATCTGGGGTGGAAAGTAATGCTGTCGCTTCCGTCCTCTGAACTTCAGCCGGAAACAGTTCAGCGTGTTGTTGGTAAAGAATATAAATATTTTACATCAGAAGACTTTGATGTTCTTCCAGGGTCTCGTTACAAAAGTTATTCTATTACAAAGATATTCAATTAACCAACCAAGACTCGTTAATCGACGGGGCTTCGTTATTGCCCGTGAAGGTCTCATGATGGTAGCCTCACTGCCGACAGTTTCCAAAAGAACCATCCTTCACGATTGAAAACCATCCCTGTTTTATCATTAGAATTCTTCCTTTTTATGCTTACCACGAAGCGATCAAAACTTTCGTATGACATTGAAGGTTCTGCTTCCTTTTCGGAGGCTTTTGTTTGTGGGCTATGTTCAACCTGTTGCAAGCTATTATCAACTGGCTGTGGAACGTCATCAGGTTGTGCTGGTATGGGGCTATTATAAGAGATTGTTGGCGTGTTCCCAGGATGAAACAGCATACCATCTTTCATCATCATAGCCATACCTTCTGGAGTGACAATTCCATCAATCAGACGATCAGCGAGAAAGGCAACCACAGCACTACCAATAAGGGCATAAGGGTTATTGCTTTGTTCCTTCATTGCTTCTGATGCGAGTTTAGCGTTTAAACTTGCCTTCACACTTTCCTTAACCGCAGGGAAATTAATGTAGCTTGACAACTTGACCACATCTTTTTCTTTCGCCGCGGCCTTAAATGCGTTTACAGCGAGATACGGTGTAAAATAGAACCATGTACCGAATAAGGCGAAGAAGAAAATGATGACTGATAGCTTAATTTTTTTGCTCATATTTTTTCCCCTTTGGTTAAAAGCAAAAATTACAAAAAAAGCCCCACCAGTAAGGTGTGGTTGTGCATTTTCTTCTCATTTCCCCATGATCTTTTTTACAATTGTCTCAGCTAAACGGTCTATCTCCTCATAATGGCTATTTACCATGCTGCCAGCGTTAGAGAAAAACATTTTCTCTTCTCCTTTGATTAGCCAGTGCAGGTTGATACATAATATCTATCTTTTTCTTTTATGGAGTCAATTACTGTTTCATCGTTGCCTAAAACTTTGCTATACATCAAGGACGCTATAGCATGTGAATGGTTAATTTTTGACAGATGTTTCATTATTCAGTATGGTCAAGATTTATGTTGAAAAGAGAAAAAAAGAAAAACTGATAGTATGGAACGTGCAGCTGTTTTTATTGATGGTGCTAATCTGTTTTTTACACAGCGTCATCTCGGGTGGCAGATAGATTTTTCGCGCCTGATGGCATTTTTTATAGCTGAGTATGGTTCGGTGCAGGCGAATTACTACGTTCCAGCTTCCACAACGATTTCGGAGGAAGGTGCTGCATTTAACAGAGTACTGACAGCTCATGGGTATCGGATTATTTCAAAACCAGTCAAAAAGATTCTTAATAAGGAAACTGGTGAGATTATCAGAAAAGGTAATCTTGATGTTGAGCTTGTTGTTGACGCATTGATCAGTGCCGATCTCTATGATACGTTTATTCTTTTCAGCGGTGACAGTGATTTTATTCCTTTACTCAGGGCGTTGAAAGAGAAGGGAAAGAAGATTATTGTGTATTCTGCTCAGGGGTTGTGTGCCAGGGAACTGCTTGCCGAACCAGGCATTATTTATGGTGCTCTTTCAGGTTTGAAAGAGCATATTGAGCAGGCGAGACTGGAAAATGGTGTGCGTGTTCAGAATATTCCTGCGGTTGGTAATTTGGAGTTTTTGCCTTGCCTGCCCGATATTGGAGAACTGTTTACCGGCACTGTTCTCAAAGTAAAACCTTACGGGATTTTTTTGAGTAATCCCTACCATGTCAAATGTCTTCTTCCCTTGAGTTTTCTGGGGGTAAGTAAACATATCAGCGATTTAACTGCTATTGTACGTTTGACCGATATTTTTGAGGTGGCAGTTTTTCATGTCAGTACTGTGAAGGAAATTCCGGAAATTACCGTCAAGCTTGCAGATAGAAGTATGGCCGATGAGCTCTCTTTACGGATAGACGGGTAGAGTTGTTTTTATATTCAACGTGGCGTTCCAGTGCCACCAAAACGGAGCACATGCTATGGATTTACTAAATATTTTAACCAACAGCCTTTCTGGTTTATGGCCAAAGCCTGATGAAAATCCGCATCTGGTAAATGGCAAGTTGAGGCCATGTCCCGGAACACCGAACTGTGTAAGCAGTGAAAGCGATGATATGATTCACAGGATTGATCCGTTTGCGTTCAATGGTTCAACTGAACAAGCTTGGGATTTTTTGAAAAAGGTTATCAGCGAAAATGGTGGAACGGTTCATGACGAGCAACCGGAATATATCTGGTCAACCTTTATTGTTCCGGTGTTCGGTTTTATTGATGATGTTGAGTTCAGGCTATGCCCGAAAGAGTGTGTGATACATGTTCGTTCCGCCTCAAGGTTAGGATTTTCGGATCTTGGTGTAAACCGTGCAAGGGTCGAACAGTTGAGAACTTCTTTCACGAACGTTATGAAACTCTGACTTCTCCACATCTGTCAACAAGTTAATGTGGCAGAAACTATTGTGTTTGCACTGACGTTTTTTTGAACAAAACAGAGACCAGATGACTATCCGGTCTCTGTTTGTTTGTTATTGGTCAGTTCAGTTTTCGCTGGTGCCTGTCAGTTTTTCGTGAATGGCTTGTGCTGCGGTACGTCCGGCGCCCATGGCAAGAATGACGGTTGCACCCCCGGTTACGATATCGCCACCAGCGTAGACATTTTCCTTGGAGGTTGCCATTGTGTTGATATCGACAACAATGGTATCTCGCTTGCTGACCTTGATATCAGGCGTGGTCTGATTAATAAGCGGATTAGAACCGTTACCGATTGAAATGATCGCCATGTCTATAGGAAGGATGAATTCAGAGTCTTTTATTGGTACAGGCTTGCGTCGTCCGGATTCGTCGGGCTCACCCAGCTCCATTTTAAGGCATTTTGCTCCTGTCAGCCATTGCTGTTCGTTTCCCACAAATTCTATTGGGTTCATTAGCATGAGAAATTCAATACCCTCTTCCCTTGCATGATGAACCTCTTCTTTCCGGGCAGGCATTTCAGCTTCTGAACGGCGGTAAATGATGTAGGCGTGTTCAGCTCCAAGTCGTTTTGCTGTACGGACAGCATCCATGGCGGTATTGCCGCCCCCGAAAACGGCAACATTTTTTCCTTTACAGTTGAACACCGGAGTGTCATTATCAGGGAATTTATAGGATTTCATCAGGTTTACCCTGGTCAAGAACTCATTGGCGGAATAAACTCCAAGCAGATTTTCACCAGGGATTCCCATAAACCAGGGGAGACCTGCCCCCACGCCGATAAATATCGCATCAAACTCCTCTTCGGTCAAGAGTTCATCAATAGTGACGGTACGGCCGGCAACGGTATTGGTTACAAATGAAACACCGAGTTTCTTTAATCCTTCCAGCTCACTTTGCACAATAGTTTTGGGGAGTCGAAATTCAGGAATTCCGTACATCAAAACACCCCCGAGTTCATGCAAAGCCTCAAACACTGTCACTGCATGACCAAGCTGAATAAGGTCATTGGCGCAACTCAGGCCGGCTGGTCCGCTACCGATAACTGCTATTTTTTTCCCTGTTGATGGTTGTACGGTTGGTAGCTCCACATTGCCGGTTTCACGCTCGTAATCGGCAACAAAGCGTTCGAGGTTGCCGATGGCGACAGGCTTCCGTTTTTTGCCGATTACGCACATTTTTTCGCATTGGTCTTCCTGGGGGCAAACCCTTCCACAGATGGCAGGCAGTACATTGTCTTCCTTGATTTTTTTTGCCGCACCAAGAAAATTTCCTTCGGCAATCATTTTTATGAACTGGTCAATTTTGATGTTGACTGGACAACCTTTGATGCATACAGGATCTTTACACTGAATGCAGCGCAGTGCTTCCTGTTTGGCTAATTCTGAGGTATAGCCAAGATTTACCTCCATGAAGTTTTTATTCCGTACTTCAGGGCTTTGTGATGGCATGTCCTGGCGCGGAATTGCAAGGCGCTCTTTGGTAGAGATATTTTGTGCGTCCATAATATTTTTACTAAAAAAGAGAGTTCGTTTATACTGCTAAAGCTATACTTGTTTGACAGGGATGCATTATTATCACATGTGTGAAGCAGAGTGAATAGTTAATCAGCCCTGCTTGCTCAGTTTACACTGATGAGTAAATGCTTCAGCTGATTGATGTTCTTCCGGCAGGTAGAGTTTGTTCCGGTCGGACAGATTTTTAAAGTCTACCAGATGGGCGTCAAATTCAGGGCCGTCAACACACGCGAATTTGATTTGGTTGTCTACAGTCACCCGGCATCCGCCACACATTCCGGTACCGTCAACCATAATAGGATTGAGACTGACTATGGTTTTGATGTTATAGGGGCGGGTAACCTCAGCTATTGCCCTCATCATTGGAATTGGTCCTATAGCGAGGACATAATCAATTTTTTTACCGGAGTCAATTAGCTGCTGAAGTTTCTGGGTAACAAAGCCGTGGAAGCCATACGAGCCATCATCGGTTGTAATGTATGCTTCATCGCTCACTGCGTTCATCTCATTTTCAAGGATGACCAGATCTTTTGAGCGTGCGCCGTTAATTGTAATAACATAATTGCCAGCTTCTTTGAGAGCAACCGCTGTCGGATAAGCAATTGCAGTACCGACGCCTCCGCCAATACTGACAGCGGTACCGAATTTCTCAATATGTGAGGGTGTTCCAAGTGGTCCTACAATATCGCTGATGGTTTCGCCTACCTCTTTACGGTTCAGTTCTTTTGTAGACTTCCCCATTCCTTGGACAATGATGGTAATGGTTCCTTTTTCTGGATCTCCGCCAGCAATGGTAAGAGGTACTCTTTCACCGGTTTGGCCAACTCTGATCATTACAAACTGGCCAGCTTTTCTTTTTTTCGCTATACGAGGGGCCTCGATTTCAATTTTTTTGATATTTTCCGCTAAAAAAATTGAGGAAACTATTTTATACATTAGCTTTTCGTTTTCGTATGATAGTGAGAGAGTTGTCAGATTTGCTTTGAAAAGGAGCAATAACGTCTTAAAGTTAAGAATTAAGGATTAAATACTCAATAATAAAAATTGTGTAAAAGGGGAAGCTGTAAGTTTACGGCAACTTGAAGTTGCACATTCCCTACAATCTCAACATTTTCTTCATGGTTTTTATTGCCGATTACGGTGCAGGAAATCTTCGTTCTGTTCTTAAAGCATTTGACTATATCGGAGTAAAGGCTACAGTCAGCAACGATCCGGTTAAACTTGCCGGTTGCAAAAAAGTTGTTCTTCCCGGTGTTGGGGCTTTTGGACAAGCGATAGAAACACTTAATGCGTCAGGTTTTACAGAGGCCATTTTGGAGCACGTTGATAAAGGTGGACAACTTCTTGGAATATGCCTGGGCATGCAGCTTCTTCTTACTGACAGTGAAGAGATGGGAACTTACAAGGGATTGAACCTTGTGCACGGCCGTGTATTGCATTTCAGAAGTGAAACTGATAAAATTCCCCAGATAGGCTGGAACTCTGTAGATCAACAGAAAGAGAGTATTCTGCTTCGGGGTATTCCGGATCACTCGTTCTTCTATTTTGTTCATTCTTACTATTGTGAACCGGAAAGTGAGGATTCAGTTGCAGCGACAACTTGGTTTGCCGGAAAAAAATTTTGTTCGGCGATAGAAAAAAATGGTATTTTTGCAGTGCAATTTCATCCGGAAAAGAGTTCCGATGTAGGATTACAGGTACTGAAAAACTTTGCCGGGTACTAATAAAAACAGTTTTTTGAGTTTTTACGTATGTTGATTATTCCCGCTATAGATATTAAAGATGGTAAGTGTGTCAGGCTGACTCGTGGTGATTTCAGCCAGAAAAAAATATACCTCGACAATCCTCGCGATATGGCAGTTATTTGGCGTAAGCAAAATGCCAAGATGCTTCATGTTGTTGACCTTGATGCGGCTCTTACTGGAACAAGTGTCAATTTTGAGAAAATTCGGGAAATTGTTAAAGAACTTGATATTCCTGTACAGGTTGGAGGCGGTATACGCTCTGTAGATGCCGTCAAGCGTTATTTTGATATCGGTGTTTGCAGGGTAGTCATTGGCTCAGTTGCAGTTACCAATCCGAAAATAATTGAACAACTTCTGAAAATATACAGAGCGTCACAGATTGTTGTTGGTATAGATGCTGAAAACGGAATCCCGAAAATCAAGGGATGGACTGAAGCCAGCACAGTTAAAGATTATGATCTTGCCCTTCAGATGAAGGGGTTGGGCGTAGAACGGGTAATCTATACAGATATATCCCGTGATGGCATGATGCAAGGGTTTGGTTATGAAAGCACCAAAAAGTTTGCCGAAAGAGCTGGAATGAAAATTACCGCTTCAGGGGGAGTTTCAAGTGCTAAAGACTTGAAAGAACTTGATGAATTGAAAGCTTATGGTGTAGACTCTGTCATTGTTGGCAAGGCGCTTTACGAATGCAACTTTCCCTGTCAGAAATTATGGTATACTTTTGAAAACAGTATCTGCCTGGATTGCAATTATTCGACAGCCCAGAAAAAATAGCACAGCCTTTTTAAGGCTTTCCGATTTTTGTTTTTTATGCCACGCCTATTATTGCTCAGGCTATTAAAAGTTTTAATCCTTAGCCTTTATAAGCATGTTGTGAATAATGGGTATACGTTTTTTTTATCCATACCTATATTTGCAGGAGCAATAATAGGATCGGAAGCTGTTGGAAGTCGTGTCGGATGAAACTGCAGGAATCGCCATGTATGTGGAGATTACATGAGGAATCTTAGGCATCGTTTCATAAAACAATCAAATTGCGGAACAGATATAACTTGAAGTACCCTCTAAAAGTGATTGCAGAAAAACTTGCAGAAACAGGATCAACAATTGCAGCAGCATATTGAGGCTATCATTTTTGCTTCAGAAGAGGCTGTTACTCTCCAAACAATCAGGCAGGTCACTGGTTTGAATCTTGATTCAGAGGAATTCCACTTGATTATTGAACGGCTGAATACCGAATATGAGCATACAGGAAGGACGTTTCGTATTCACCGAATTGCTGGTGGCTACCGATTTCTTACCAGTCCGGCATTTGCGGATATTCTTAAAAAGCTGCTTGCTCCGAAAATTCACAGAAGGCTTTCGCGTTCCATTCTTGAAGTTCTTGCCGTTATTGCATATCATCAGCCGGTGACTCGTGGGGAAATTCAACAAATTAGAGGAGTCAGCCCTGAATATGCCATCGACAGATTGCTGCATAGAGGCTTTATTGAGATTCGAGGAAGGGCGGATTCTGCTGGAAAACCTTTGCAATATGGTACGACCAAAGATTTTCTGGATTTTTTCTGCTTATCATCATTAAAGGAGTTGCCAAAACTTCGCGAGATCAAGGAAATTCTGCAAGAGCAAGAAGAACTGGAGCGTTTTGCGCAGACTTGAGGGGAAAACAATCGTTTTATACGATAATTATCAAGAGGATATGATACAGGAGAATGAAAACAAATAGTAATAATGAAGAGGTCAGAATAAACAGGTTTCTGGCTTTATGTGGCATATCTTCCAGAAGAGCTGCTGATCAACTTGTTCTTGATGGCAGGGTCATGGTGAATGGCACGGTGATAACGCAACTGGGAATAAAGATCAATCCCTCCCATGACGAGGTTATTGTTGATGGCCAGAAGTTTGCGCAGCCGGAGAGTAGAAAGGTCTATATCCTTTTTAATAAACCTCGAAATGTTATTACTACCAGCAGTGATGAAAACAACAGGGAGATTGTGTTGGATTACATTGATGTCAAGGAGCGGGTTTTTCCTGTAGGCCGGCTTGACAGGAAAACTACAGGTCTGATCTTGTTAACAAATGATGGTACTTTGGCGCATAAGCTTATGCATCCTTCTTCAAATGTAAAAAAAGAGTATGTGGCGGTATTGAGTGAAAAATTTCCGCAAAATTTGATGACTAAGCTGACCGGAGGTATGCGGTTGAAGGATACCGGCGAAAACGTCAGTCCTTGCAGGGCAAAATTACTTGATGACGGGTTACAGGTATTGTTGAGCCTTCATGAAGGAAAGAACCATCAGGTCAGAAGAATGTTTGAAACTCTCGGTTTTGAAGTAAAGCGGCTTGACCGGGTTGCTTATGCTGGACTGACAATTGGGGATCTGCGGAGAGGTGATTGGCGGTACCTGAGTCGTAATGAGGTACGGGAGCTTTATAAGATGGTGGCAAACCCTTAGAATCTATTTGCAATTAATTTGACTTGGACAACTTGTACTTATTCGATCAGAACAACAGTTCTCCAGAAGAAAAATAGTTATTAAAACTGCTGTTATTATTACCTTCAAGTAAATTTGAATTTATTTACGAATAAGTTTCTTAATACGTCTACAAGAAATACAGAATTAAAAAATTATTTTTGATGTTCATCATTAGCCCCAATGGGATTGTACATGCCACGGTGAAATGGATGATTAGTACTACCTCGTTCATGTCTGCTGTAGAATTTATGTGTAATAATACGTTCAAGTACTTTTTTCAGTGAATCCCGTTGTTCAGGCTTGCATACTGTTGCAAGTTCATGAAAATGATGAGTAAGTTCTTTCTCTATTGTAGCTTGTCGAGAGCCGATGTTGTTGGCTATAGTCTCGATTTTTTTTGTATCCGGTTTATCGTTCAAAGCTTCTTCCAGTAGTTGTTTTTTTAGCCGTGTAATAGCTTGCATTTCAGGGCGGATTTTAAGAAAATGCTCCTCGCGTAGTTTTTGGAAACTTAAGGTTTGCGATTCGCTTAGTGCAAGTGGTTTGGTAAATGAGTTTTGCCGGAGGTATTGATTGCGGTTTATACCGCAAATATTTTGCCGCCATAACATTCCGAGTAAAGTTACATTCAGTAGTACAAGAAAAGCTACTAAAGTTGTTACAACTCGCTTTGATGTAAGAAAATCCATAGTATCGTAAACCAGTTTTGAATAAAAAAGCTGATCAGCAGTGCCGAATAGGTTTACCTATTGACACATCATGCTGCAATTGTTGTGCTTAGTGCGATTGTGAATCAATTTTTGCATTTTATCGCGTTGTGCAGGAGTTAATATCGAAGCTACTTCCTCAAGATGACGGCTTTTCATACGTGCAAGTGTTGCTTGTTGTTTGCCGATTTTCTCTGACAGGCGGTCAATTTTTTCTCTGTCGGAGTGGATTTTAAGCGATTCTATCCGAAGATCGCTTTTAAGTGTTGTAAGTTCCTGCCATTCCGTAGTTATAAAAGTTAAGTGTTTCTGTTGGAGTTTTTCGATTTGAGTGCTCTGAGTATCATTTAATCCGAGCTGTTTCTGAATCCCTCTTATCCAGCAATTCACTACTTTTCCTTCCGGTTGTCTCATATTGTGAATTTGTGCATTTTGCTCCGAGTTTTTCCCGCTGTGCTGCCATTTTTTTCCGCAGTTGTTTTGCCCAACACGTGGCATATTACACATTTGATCCTGAAAATTTTCAGATTCAGTAGTCGAAGAGCAGTTGTAATTTATTACAGAAAAGTAATTTGTTGCAGCCAAGGCAGTAGTAAACCCGATAAGTCCGATTGCTATGGCCATCATTATTGTTGTTTTTTTTATCGGTTCTTTTTTTTTATTGAAAAAGCGGGTAGTAACGTATTATGGAATCCTGTTATCATCTGTTAATGGCAAGGTTGTCTGATCGTAATAGGCAAAAGCATGATTTGTATAGTCATTATTCCTACTGTCAAGCACTTCGCTGATTCCTTCCCTCAATTGCTTGTCATTATTCTGGAATAATAGTAAACCAGAGAAAAAATTAATGATAATAAGCAGTGCCATCAATGCAATTCTGAGATCAAGAAATTGGCTGAAACCATTGTTTACCTGTTTCAATTCATGATAGTATTCATTATTAATTTTCTGCATCAGTAATGTTCTGAATTGATGATGAACTTCAAGGGGTTGCAAGTCATCAAGCAAATGAATGGTATTCTCGACCTCGGCCTCTATATTTTTATTACACTTCTTTATCATACATCCCTTTTTTTATTGAATTTGACGACAGGTTTCTTAAAACCTTGTGTTTTATTGAATAAAAGTTAATGCTGTTTATAATAGGTGTAGAGCTTGGCGTGAAGATTTTTTTTTGCCCTGTGTACCAGAGATTCTACAGCTGATACTGATGTTTTGAGTATATCTGCGATTTCCTGATGGCCGTAACCATCCTGTTTACTGAGAATAAACGCTGTTTTCTGGTTGTCTGGTAACTGGTTCAGGGCTTCCTGTAATATTTTGATCCGCTCTTTGTTCGCTAAGGCTTCAGCTGGATTTTCATTGAAAGGGGCTGCAATTTCTGCGGATGTGTCCTCAATACCAATTATTCTTTTCAGTGTGCCGAACCGCTTTATTCTTTTCAACCGACGCAGGTGGTCCAGTGATTTGGTAACGGCAATCCTGTAAATCCATGTTGAGAGTTTGGATTCTTCCCTGAACTTTTCGAGAGAACGGAATACTTCAACAAAAACATCTTGAGCAAGATCTTCAGCATCTTGACGGTTAAAGACAAATCGATAGCAGGTATTTATAACCATCTCCTCGTGTTCGGCAACAAGGCTTCTGAACAACTCTTTTTTTTGCGTCATCCCCTTATTTTTATCTTGCCGGTAATCGTCGCTTCTCTTGTGCCTTCCATGAATACAAAGCTTGATTTTCTATCAACCAGTTTTATGAACGCCTTGACGGGTTGACGTCATGCGAACTGAATTCCTGTGTTTTTTTATAAAAAAAGTGCTGTATTGTTTGGGGGAGTGTATGTAAGCTATGTTGCCCTTTTTTATACCCAAAGCATCAACAGGTTGACAGCCTTGGGTAAAAATATAATGGTATATTTTCAGGCCAGTTTTGCCGCAAAAGCAAGAACCTTATCAACTTTCTCCTGAGAGTCGGCTTCACAATAAAGGCGTAGTACTGGTTCTGTGCCGGATGCTCTAATGAGCATCCACCCACCTTCAAAGTGATATTTATAACCATCAAGGTTGCTGAATTTAAGTACATTGTACCCAGCAATGTTTGCAAGAGTTCCGGTTGCTGCGCGATTGATAATTGCCTGCTTTTTTTCATCGGTGACATGCATATCAATTCTATTGTAACAGAAAAAGCCATACTCATCGTAAAGTTCTTTAACAAGCGCCGAAAGTGTCTTTTCTCTGCGTGCCATCATTTCAAGAATCAGAAGCCCAGTGTAAACGCCATCTCGTTCAGGAAGAAACGAAGTAATACCTATACCGCCGGATTCTTCGCCACCGATAAGAATGTCATTGGTAATCATGAGTTTGCTAACATGTTTGAACCCGACTTGCAGTTCATGCATGGTGAGATTGTGCTTACGGCATATCTTGTCGATAACATCAGTCAGTGCAAATGTTTTTGCAACTTCTCCAGTCTGGTGCTTTTCCTCAACAAGATCCTTTAAAATAATGGCAAAAAGTTTATGCGAGTCAATAAATGTACCATATTCGTCCAACATGCCGATTCTGTCGGCATCACCGTCATTTATAATAGCGACATTGGTTTCAACTTCCTTGAAAAATTCAATGAACTCTCCGATGTACTGAGGCATTGGTTCCGGATTAATACCACCAAAACTCGGATTTATACTGCAGTGATAGCAGTTGACCATTGATTCGTCAAACAGACTAGTGATGAGATCCTGTCCTGCACCGAACATGGCATTGTGTGCAATTTTGATCTTGGACTCACGAATCAGGGAAAGATCAATTTTGCTTTTCAAATAGCTCAAATAAAATTCTTTCATATCAACTGATTCTATCAGTTTTATGTCTGTTCTGATGACCGTTTGTGGGTCAATGAGTGTCAGGTTATTTTCGATTTTAGCGATTGCTTCCGGGTTTGCTGGACCACCATAAGAAGCTTTTACTTTGAAGCCATTATAAATTGCCGGATTGTGAGAAGCAGTGATAACAATTCCGCCTGCCAGTTGCTTTGCTCTTGTATAGAGGGATACTGCAGGTGTGGAAACGAAACTGTTCGAAAGAAAGACCTTGAGTCCCTGTGATGAAAAGACTTCCGCGGTATATTCAGCAAACTCTTTTGACATAAAGCGGGTGTCGTATCCGATACAAACTCCTTTTGCCTGATTTGGATGCTCAAGAAAGTAACGGGCAGTTGCTAATGCTGCAAGTTTCAGGTTATTAAACGTATAATCCTGTGCTATAATTGCGCGCCATCCATCAGTACCGAATTTAACTTGCATTCTTTATTGATTTTGATATAATGGGAATTGAAATTCGAAAAAAAATTATGATAAAATAAACACTAAAGTACAGTTTCCCTGTCGTTCATCCAATTATCTATTTTTCGTTGATGTCAAAGAAGCTTTTTGTGTTAGCAGGGGAGGTGTCCGGTGACCTTCATGCTGCCGGAGTTATCGCTGAGCTGTTGAAAGCAAGACCTGATATAGGTTTTTTTGGTATCGGTGGGCAGAAACTGCGGGAGCTCGGTGGAGAATTGCTTTATGATACGGCACAAATGAGTATTATGGGTTTTGTTGACGTGCTTAAGCACTCATTTTTTCTTCGACGTGTTTTTCGTGATCTCAAGGAAAGTGTACGCAGGGAAAAGCCGCAAGCTGCTTTTCTGATTGATTATCCGGGAATGAATCTTGTCATGGCCCGTTTTTTTCATGAACTTAACATTCCTGTTATTTATTATGTATCTCCACAGGTTTGGGCGTGGAAAGAGGGTAGAGTCAAGGCTATCCGACGTTATATCGACCGGTTACTTGTTATTTTCGATTTTGAAGTGGATTTTTTTCGCAGTCACGGCATCAATGCGGAATTTGTCGGTCATCCTGTTGTTGAAGAACTTGCGGAAATTTTACTGCCTTCAAAAGTGCAGTTTTTAAATAAGCACAGAATAGTATCTGGTACTCGCCTTATCGGGATTCTGCCCGGAAGTCGTCATCAGGAGATATTCCATATTTTGCCGGAAATGCTTAAAGCCGCACGCCTTTTGAGCAGAAAATACCAGGCAGTCTTCCTTTTGGGTCATGCACCGCATCTTGATGCAGGAGTCTATCGCATTCTTTCGGAATATAACGATCTTACTATAGTTCATTGTTTAGCCTATGAAGTGATGCAATACAGTGATCTGGCTTTGGTTACATCAGGTACAGCAACTCTTGAATCGCTTTGCTTTGGTCTTCCTATGGTGGTGGTTTACAAGACGGGAAGGCTTAATTATTTGATTGGTCGCTGGCTGATAAAGCTGAACAATATCTCACTGGCAAATATTGTAACTAAAGGGCTTCGGAGCAGCGAACGCGTCGTTCCAGAACTTATCCAGCATGATGCGACTGGCCATGAAATTTGTCGACAAGCAGGAATAATTCTTGATGACTCGGGACGCGAAGCTGCCATACGCAGTGAACTGCTTGCTGCACGAAAGAGACTTGCATGTAGTTCTCCCTCACACAAAATTGCTGGTATATTACAGGAATACCTTTAAATAAAAAACACGTGCATCTATGGAAAAAATAGTTGATTATATATCAAGCCATACTGTGCTACTTGTGATTGTGGTGATTCTCTCCATCATCGTCCTGCTTCCTTTTATCAAAAAACTTGCCCACCTTTTTTTTTCTATTGCGGCTGTTATGTTGCTTTTTGCCCTGTTTTTTCATTTTACCGGAGGCAAAACACCCGTAGCATTTCATTATATGGAACATGCTGTTACTGCCGTTTTCAGCTTTATTGCCGAAACCTTTAAGTTTCTTTTTGACATGCTCAAATCTCCGAAAAAACAGCTGCTATAGAAAAAGTCTATAAAGTTTCTTAGAGCTGGTTCGTAAATAGGGTGCACTGAATGATAGTCAAATGAACTTGCTATATTTCATAGATAGTAAAGATAATCAGTATCTTCAGGCAAAAAGAGACATTAGAAATAACCGAGCAAAGCAATGAGAGTTGCGAACTGTACTATCAAAAAGTTCCAGGTAAATGCTGTTGAACTATTGATAAGAAGTAATACATCAATATAAATAAGTGCTGCCTTGCTGGGCTGGTTGAAAAAAGCATATAGAGCAAACAAGGGTGGATCTTTTCCTTGTATAGCGGGCATCCGAAGAAAACTCCAGCAGAAGAAGAGCTTCGTAAGCTTGAACGTATATTTACGAAGGGTGAGCGAGGAACGATAAAAATGCCCATGCTTTGTTCTCTGGGATACTCTTTTAAAGGGTCATAAAAATATTTTTGCTTTCTGCATCGTGAGCAGTGTTCTGAATGTGAAGTCATCATAATCAAGCGAAATAGCTATCATGAATATTGCAGTATGTGTGTGTCAGGTACCCGATACTACTTCGTTTATCGGATTCGTTGACGGAGTGTTAGACCGGTCCAGAGTTAACGAGGTTATGAATCCTTATGATGAGTATGCTCTTGAGGAAGCGGTTCGCCTAAAAGAGCGCTTTGTCGGAAGTGTAGTGACGGCTTTTAGCATTGTTTCTGCTTCAGCAAAAGATATTTTGCGCAAAGCTCTTGCCCTTGGAGCTGATCGGGCAGTTCTGGTAAGCAGTAGCATCCAGACTGGAGAGCCATATCTTACAGCTCAACTGTTGAGTAAAGCACTCATTACGTTTTATATTGGGTCTATTCCTGACCTTGTTTTTTGTGGCAAGCACTCTACCGACTTTAAACAAGAACAAGTTCCCTCAATGCTTGGAGAGTTGCTTGGAATAGCATCAGTCACTGGTGTTACTACTCTGAATGTTTCAGGGAAGCTTCTTCATGTTGAGCGTGAGATTGAAGGGGGCTTGGAATGTCTTGATGTTCAATATCCTGTTGTTCTCAGTGCAGAAAAAGGGCTAAATCAGCCTCGAAAAGCCAGTATCAGGGCTGTAATGGAAGCTAAAAAAAAAACGATAGAGCTTTTGCCTATCAGTATTGATGAAACTTCTTTTATTCACATGAGCAGCCTTGAGCCTGTTGTGCGAACAAAAAAGTGTCATTTTTTGCAGGATGAAAAAGAACTGGTAATTTTGCTGAGTAAAGATGGCGTTTTTTGTTGAACAGATAAAAAAACCGCTATTGCCGTAATGAATAAATTTCTTGTATTTCTTGAGCAGAGGGATGGTGTTGTGAAAAACAACTCCATTGATGTTTGGAACCTTGTTCAAAAGTTTGCTGCTTCATTGGCAGATGCGACAGTGATGGGAATTATTGCCGGACCGGCTGATATCCTGCATCTCAATGGCTTAATGATCGGTGATGGAGTTATTTATCATGCCGATCAAGAGGAGTTGGTGTTGTACAATCAGGTTTATTATATCAGGCTTATTGTTGACATTATGCGCCAGAGTGTGTCTAATGCTTTGTTTTTCGCAGATTCTGCTCTCAGCAGGGATCTGGCGCCGAGACTTTCTGTATGTCTTAAGGCTTCGCTGCTGTCGGGAAACCTGCTTTTCAACCAGTCAGGGGAACCTAATGGCTGCTATTTGCCGGTCTATTCGGGTTTGGCTACGGCTTCATTTGTACCTAAATGCAATCTGAGCATATATCAGCTTTCTTCCCGTAAAATATTGACCGAATCATCCGTTGGAGGGCGCATTGATTTTGTTACGTTTCGGCCGCAGTACGTCACTGTTGAAAAGCTTTTTCCCGTAGTGCAGAGAATTGTGATGCTTAACAACAGGTTGGATATTGTTGATGCGGGTATTATTGTTGCTGGAGGTAGAGGAATGGGGGGAACGAAGGGGTTTGCATTACTTGAACAGCTTGCAGCTATTCTTGGGGGAACGGTTGGTGCAAGTCGTTCTGTTGTTGATGCAGGGGTGCGTCCTCATGCAGAACAGATAGGACTGACAGGAAAAACAGTGTCTCCTGCTTTTTATTTTGCATGTGGCATATCGGGTTCCGTTCAGCATCTTGCCGGTATTGGTTCAGCCGGTATTGTGGTTGCCATCAACAATGACTATGATGCACCGATTTTCGATGTTTCTGATTATGGTATTGTTGGCGATGTACACGTTATTCTACCTAAACTTATTGAGGCGGTAAAGGAATTTTTGAAGACGAAATGATTAACGGTACTTTACTGTTAGCGAAGAAAGATAGTTGTGTATGAACTGCAATGTATAACGTAAATATTTTTTTATCCGATGCGTAAACTCCAGGTAGATATTCTCGGACTGTCTACCAGTCCTCATACAAACGGTGCATATGCTCTTATTCTTTATGAACTAGAGGGCACGCGCAAGCTTCCAATCATTATTGGTGGTTTTGAAGCTCAAGCGATTGCTTTGAAACTTGAAAATATAACCCCCCCACGGCCATTTTCTCACGATCTTTTCAAGAATATAGCCGATGCTTTTCATCTGCATGTTAATGAAGTTGTTATTGATGAATTGCATAATGAGACCTTTTATGCAAAAGTTGTTTGTGAGGCCAATGGCGAAGTGCATGAAATTGATGCACGTCCCAGTGATGCAATTGCTATAGCTGTCCGCTTTAATGCACCACTTTTTGTTACCGAATCCATCATGAATGAGGCGGGTATCAAGGATGAAGAGAAACAGAACGGCTCGGAAGAGGGGTATACTGAATCTAAAGATATGCCTGTAGCACCACTTAGTCCAGATGCTCGACTTAATGAACTAAAGTCAGCTCTTAGTGATGCAATAAGTAATGAAAACTACGAAGAGGCAGCAAGATTGCGGGATGAGATATCTCGATTGACAAGTAATGTCTGATTCGGACTATTGTTCTGATTTTGAAATGAGAAATCGGAGTAATAATAATAAATAAAAGGTTCTGGGTAAGTGGCAATTATTGATCTATTTTCGAAGAGACAGAAGGCATTAAGAGGCGATGTGCCAGACGTTTATGCCTACAATGATTTGCCTCATGCTCTTAGAGCCCAAATAGTGCATATATGGAATGACTCTCTTGGCAGTAGGCCCAACTACTATGCAAATAGTCAGGTTAGAGAGGCGTATGAACTTATTGTTGGCATATTGTGACGAGAATATGGAATGTTTGAATTACCAACAGCAGCTAAGTACATCGAAAGAATGTACTGGGATAAGCTTACTAGTGTCATGTCAAGATTAAACTGACGGATAAAGCCTCTTCAATTTTATTCG
>JBAXLG010000012.1:0-50062 GCA_037134935.1 Chlorobiaceae bacterium
CCGAATGACCGTCGAGTGTCATCAAGCAGTTGCCGGACTCCATATCCCACACCTTGAGGGTCTTATCACCAGAACCGGAAACAATCCGTGTGTTGTCGGCACTGATAGCGCACGAAGTGACCGAGCCCGAATGACCGTCGAGGGTCATCAAGCAGTTGCCGGACTCCATATCCCACACCTTGAGGGTCTTATCGGAACCGGAAACAATCCGTGTGTTGTCGGCACTGATGGCGCACGAAGTGACCCAATCCGAATGACCGGTAAATATACTGATATGAGCATGATTGGGCAGTGGTGTGTTATTGATGCCATTGCAGTGAACTGCCGCTATTGTACTGTCCATAAGGAGATTCCTGCTACCCAGCGCATTGCATTGCACAAAAGAGGCAAGCCTGAGATGTGCTGCATCCCATAAGGAGTTCTGCAGGTGGCTGTTGCGCCATATACTGCCTACAGCATCAGTTTCAGAAAAATTTGCGCAATGAGCATTGCAGGAAAGAAACTCCGCATTGACAAGAGAGCTGTTTTTGAACGATGCTGATTGCAGAACAGTACGTTTAAATCGAGTTCCCTGAAGCGTTGCATGATCAAAAATCGCGTTAGTGAAATTCAAACCTGATATGATCAGTTTGCTCAGGTTCGCATGTTCAAAGTGGATGACGTTGGGATTCGGCTGCTTCATTTTCCTGTCATGAAGCCCTTGCCACAGGGCGAGAGAGATTTCAGAGGCTCCTTTCTGATAACTTGCTGAAAATATGCGTTCTATTGCTGTAATACACTCTTTCAGAAGCCGGTCATCAAGAGATAGCATGTCGATAGCAAAGTTCAGCGTCTCTGATGAAGGCATGGCAATTGCAAGATCAGGCCTGTTTTGTTTTGGTGATAACAGTTCATCAAGGATATATCCTGCAAGGAAATACTCCTGCAGGGAGGTGTGGGCAAAAGAAAACTCGTTTTCCTGTTCACGGATAATAAAAGTTGCTGTTCGCAGATCTTTTTGCAGGGTTTCACGCAGCTTGTTACTATAGGCATTGTTGATAACAGGGTGGTTATAAAACCATGTGTCGAGCCATTTCTCCAGCTCTTCTGCTTTAATGGATGCGCCCCCTCTTTTATGTATTTCACTTGCAAGTGATTTCATCAATTCCTTTTTGTGCAAAACACTGAACTCATGCTTCCCTTTATCTCTCATAAGCCAGTTATCAATGGTTAACTCATAAAGTCGGGCTGTGTTGATGAGTTTTTCCTCATGATTCAGGCGTTCGAGGTCAGGAATAAATTCCGTAATAAGAGAGAGGATATATGGCCTTGTCGATAGTTCTTTAAGATCGTGTACCTGCTCAAAAAGATCTATAATTTTCTCAATCTCCCCGTCATTGCAGGCAAGTCTCTTTTTCAGATATACTCTGATTTGCCTGTCATCAAATGGCAGCAGGATGCAGGATCGGTACTCAGCAGGTGATCGTCCTTCCCTGTCCCTTCCAAGAAAAAGAGTGTTCTGCTCAAGAATATTCCTGAAATAATGGGTACGGCAACTTATCAGTATCTTGCCTTGTCGATCTTCTACATTGTTTACCTTGATTTCCCTGATCTTCCATAGTTCAGCAATAAAACGGTTGGTGTCATCCGGGGTAAAATGGACGGTCTTTTCATCAAGACCATCGTAGATAATCATAGCCTTATTCTGGCGTACCAGTTGAATAATATCCTCAGCGCTTACCATTGAGCGATCAAGGGGGTCTTTGGTATTATCTATGGCGTCCTGCAGAATATCAAGCAACTTTGGCACCTTTTTTTCAATCCCGACGCGGGTTGCAACCATTCGTAAATCAAGATAAATGCAAAGCGGGTACTTATCATGACTCTTTTCGTGAAGCGTATTGATCTCTCGCGCAAGCATTCTGCAGGTGAACGTCTTGCCTGTACCGAAATCACCGAGCAGGGCAAAATAAGGAACGTCTGAATCAATTGCCCAACTCCTTATGTAATCAAGAGCAACAACTGTATCGCTACTGCGAACTGTATCAGCTTTGTGAGCTATTTGGGATTGGCACCCATCCTGAGCAATGAACTCTTCGGGTTTATAAATTGAGGCCTTGTATTCAAGAAACTGTTCAAGATGCTTTTTGATGGCATGATCTTTGCCGTTTTTTACAACTGAAGGAGCTTCATTTTGCGATGTGTAAAAAGCTGTAACCCTACCTTCAATTTTCTTAACAAGATGGTTAATAAATTTAGTTTGGTTTGTTCCTTTTACCTCGCTAAATGATTTTTGATTCTCGTAAAAAAATATCTGCCGCTTTTCCAGCCCTTTTAAGTCTTGGTCTTCAAGATCAAGTATATCAAGAGCTACCGGCAAGCACTTTTCAAGAAGGGTTGGCAGTTCATGTGTTCCGATATAGTTGCTTGCCAGAAAATTGGTTGAGAGCAGAAGGAGGCCAAA
The DNA here is from genome assembly GCA_037134935.1 of Chlorobiaceae bacterium. GTDB lineage: Bacteria > Bacteroidota > Chlorobiia > Chlorobiales > Chlorobiaceae > Chlorobium. Next base: position 2,444 of record JBAXLG010000012.1, read on the forward strand.
ATCGCATCTCCTGATCATCTCCTGAATACTTTTATGCCATTGTTCCCCAACAGGAATATCATTGTCAGAAGAAAAAGAAAACTTAAATTTTTTGGATGTTTTCAGACGCTCTCGAATTTTATTGAAAAACGCATCCTTGATTTGCTGGTTACTATGAGAGTAGGAAAGAAAGATATTTACTTTTGGTTTGTTGCCGTCAGGATGTTCAGGTTCCGGCAGTTCAGCTTTTATATCAACGGCTTCTTCTGACATGTAGCCTGTCATTTCAGCATATCCTCTTTCCAAAGCTTTTTCAACATCCTTTTCTTTCAGGTTTTGCTCTGTTATTGGCAGACTCTCTTTTTTCTTAACGAAGTCTGAACCGGAGGAAGGCTGAATATCCATCTCTTTATTTGTCATTATGAATGGTTTATAACATTTACCAGCACTGATTTTTTGCTTTCAGAACGCTGGCGGATCAGTTATTACTCTCTTTGGAGGGTTTGTTTTTTTATAACCGTCCAATAAACCTGATGCATATTTGATACTTTCAAAGTTGAGTGCGGTTGAGTCAAAGAGATTTTACACTATATGTATTTGGAAGATAATCTGCCGACGTGTGAACAGCAATCTATTCATGAATTTGTTTTGTGGCTTCATATTGTTTACAATTTACAATAAGTTCAAAGTAATTGTTCTAATGGATGCACGAGCAGGAAGCAGAATAACATTAATGCATGGCTACATAGCCTGCATTACCTGATAAATGTACTGTCACATTGAGGAGATATTGAAATGAATCCAACTATTACAGCCGTACTTCTTTCCTGCCTTCTTTATTCTCTTTACGTGTTGCTGCCGATGATTCCGGCGATTGTCATTTACCGGATGTTTCCCGACACAAAGGTTGCCTTGAATGGCCCCCTTGCGAATTTGACATTGAAATCAAGTGGTGCATTTGCAGCATATGTTATTGTGGTTATTCTTGGATTTTTTCTGATTAAGAATACACACACCATCATAGCAGGAATGGTAAAACCTATGTGGACTATCACAGCCACACTTGAACTTCAGGATGCTAATGGCAAAAAGCTTGACGATCAAGCGCCTTTACAGTTCCTGGAGGTTTTGCTTACGCCGGATGTAAAGGTAAAAGAGGGGAAATATATTAAACTGGAAGTTCCTGCCAAGGGTATTGGGAAACCTGATTATCTCATAAACTTCAAGATTCCGCAATTTGGCGAAAAAACAATAAATACCTCTCAATTGCCGTCAAACGAGGTTAATGAGGATAATATCAACCTTGTCTTGAATATTAAAAATCCAATAACAATTCAACGGCTTCCTACTAATCAATCCCCTTATATGAATGCACCATAATAATTCAGAGAACCGAATGCTTATTACTAAGATACTGCGAGTTTTCGCACTGTTTGCCATTCTGCTTGCCTCTCCATTGCACTCTTATGCAACTGAACTGCGCGGTAGAGTTGACGGAATGCATCCATATGCTCCTAAGCCTTTTCCTTTTGGAGGAGCTAAAGTAGATCTCTATATTTTGTTGCCACGGGGAGCACGTTTCATTCGTTCTGCATACACGGGAGGAGATGGTATGTACTATTTTTCAAAAATAAGACCGGGTAAATACACTCTTATAGTCAACGGTAAATTGAATATTCCTTTATTGGTTGAACCCCGGCAGTCTCAGGATATTCCGCCCATACTTTTCCGCTGATATAACCAGCCACAGGAATTTTATATTATCGTCGAGTGCACAGGAAAGGGGATACCCGTGCACTCAATGATTATCGGAAATTATTTTTCTTGATTGACCTCGCTGAATGTTTTGAGTCCAAGGCCGTAAAGATGAATAAAACCAGCAGCTGCCTTATGATTGAAAGTATCGGCTTCCGTGTATGTAGCAAGTTCTTCATTAAAAAGTGAGAAAGGGGAGTTTCGGCCAAGAAGGGAAACGTTCCCTTTATAAAGTTTCAGGCGAACAAGCCCGGTGACCGGATTCTGTGTTTCGTTTACGAAAGCATCAAGTGCTTTTCTCATGGGAGAGAACCAGATGCCGTTGTAAATAATGTTTGCATAATCCTGACTGATGTTCTTTTTGTATTGGAAAACCGATTTTTCCAGTGTAAGCCGTTCCAGTTCTCGATGGGCAAAATGCAGAATAGTTGCTGCCGGTGCTTCATAGATTTCGCGTGATTTGATACCGACAACACGGTTTTCAATCATGTCCAGCCGTCCTATTCCATTTGCGGCACCAATGTCGTTCAATCGGATAATCAGGTCAAGGCCGCTCATTTTGTTACCATCAAGAGCTACAGGCACACCTTTTTCAAACTCTATATCAATTATTGCTGCGGTATCGGGTGCTTTTTCAGGTGAGGTTGTGATCTGATAGGCATCTTCTGGTGGGGAAACCATAGGGTTTTCAAGTACACCGCATTCTATACTGATTCCCCAAATGTTTTCATCAATGGAATAGGGGCTTTTCTTTGTTGCAGATACCGGAATGTTGTGTTCAAGGGCATAGGCAATTTCGGCCTCCCTTGAAGTGAATTCCCATTCACGCAGTGGTGCAAGCACTTTAAGGTGCGGAGCAAGTGACGCAAAGGTTACTTCAAACCGTACCTGGTCGTTACCTTTACCTGTACAGCCGTGTGCAAGCATGGTGCACTCTTCGGCAAGAGCAACATCAACAAGAGCTTTGGCAAGCAGAGGACGGCCGAGCGCAGTTGCAAGGGGGTAAACATCCTCATAAAGAGCGCCAGCCTTGAGCGCACGCCAGATGTACTCCTCAACAAATTCTTTGCGGAGGTCAACAAACTTGAACTTCGAGGCGCCCGTGGAGAGAGCTTTTGATTCGAGGTTTTCAATTTCTTTGGTCTGGCCGAGATTGCCGGTAACAGCAATAATTTCAGCATCATACTTATCTTTCAGCCATTTGATCATGACTGAGGTATCAAGTCCTCCTGAATAGGCGATTGCAATTTTTTCCTTACTCATGTTGTGTAATGAATTATCAGTTTTTGAAGAGATTTTTTTGAATATACGAGATAACCGCTGAAATATTCTGTACTGAAGCGGGGATAACAAGAACTGTATCATCACCAGCGATTGTGCCAAGGATGAGTGGATTTTTCAACTGATCGAGATATGAACCAACTCCGTGCGCCCTGCCTGGAAGGGTAGTGATAATAACGGAAGTTTCATTGCTTTTAACCTCAAGTACTTCGAGGCCGACAAGACCCTTGATAATTTTTCCAGTGTTATCATCCGCCACAGTCATCCGGTAACGTCCATTTGTTCGCCAACGTATAATACCAAGTTCTGAACAGTCGCGGGAAAGAGTCGCCTGGGCTAAGGTCATTCCGGAACTTCTGAGAAGTTGCAGAAGGTCATGCTGATTTCCAACATGATGATGATGGAGCAGTTCTATGATTTTCTGTTGCCTTTCATGCTTGTTCATTGCTTCACACTCTCTCAGCTCTTGATTTTTCGGGCAGCATTAAGCAACCGGTGAGTAAGATGAAATTTCCGGTACTCTTCATGGTTAAGCAGCTTTACAAGTAGGGCTTTCTGAACATGAAGACGGTTTTCGGCCTCATCAAGAATAATGGATTGTGGCCCGTCCATAACCTCCGAACTTATCTCCTGACCACGGTGAGCCGGCATGCAGTGCATGACAACCGCCGTCGGCTTTGCTTCTCTGAGCAGAGCAGTGTTGATCTGAAAAGGGCTGAATATTTTTAGTCGCTCTTCGACTTCATCTTCCTGGCCCATACTTGTCCAGACATCGGTATAGAGAACATCTGCGTTGGCAACAGCTTCTTTGGGGTCATGAATAATTTCAATTCGGCTGATTCCTTTTTTTCTGGCCTTTTCGAGAATGTACTTATCCGGCAGGTAGCCAGAAGGGCAGGCAAGAACAAAATGAAACGGGAACAATCCGGCCAGTTCAATCCATGAATTGGCAACATTATTACCATCACCCACAAACACAACCTTGATGCCTTCATGCCACAAGGTTTTTTCGTAAAGGGTAAACGCATCAGCAAGAACCTGACAAGGATGCGACAGGTCAGTAAGTGCATTAATGACTGGAATTGTTGCATGCTCAGCAATTCCTTCAATGACTATGTGCTCATGCAGGCGTGCTACAATCGCATCGTTATAGCGGGAAAGCAAAATAGCTATATCTTCGACGGATTCACGTGACCCTACACCTATTGATTTACCATCAAGGTTTATAGCATATCCTCCAAGTTCATGAATGCCGAGCTCAAAAGAGACTCTGGTTCTGAGCGAAGGCTTGTTGAAAATCATGGCTACGGTTTTATTGCGCAGAGGCAGAAAGCCTGAAGCGGCAGAGTTTTCCTGCCTTTTTTTCTTGATAAAGAGTGAGTAATCGAATAACTCAATAATTTTGCCGGCATCAAGCGATGAAAATCCAAGAAAATCTCTTTTTGCAGATGCTCTATTGTTCTTAACCTCTTCCATTCAATTAATTGTTTAAGGATTGATCATTATCCCGCTCGGCAATAAACTGGGTACCAACTCCTTCATGAGTGAATATTTCAAGCAGAAGCGAATGTGTTGATTTTCCATCAATAAGATGGACTTTTCCAACGCCGGTGTCAAGAGTCTTGAAAGCGGAAAGAACTTTCGGAATCATGCCGCCGGAAATAATACCTTGTTCTATAAAATCGGCCGCTTCTGCCTTGCATATGGTTTTGAGAATTCTCTCGCCAACATGAATTCCTTCCACATCGCTTGCATAGATGAGCTTTTCGGCCTTCAAGGCAATAGCGATACTGCTTGCAGCATCATCAGCATTGATATTATAGATATTGCCATTGTCGTCGAACCCGATCGGGGCGATAACTGGAATGAGTCCTGCACGACACAGCAGATTTATATATGAAGTATTGATTGTTGCTACCTCTCCCACAAGCCCCAATTTATCTGCATTCTGACAGGGAACACTCTTGATTGTATCGGCATCAAGTCCTGTAACCCCAACAGCTTTGCCGCCATGCTGGCTTATCAGTTGAACAATATCCTGATTTACCTTGCCGGCAAGAGTCATCTGGATAATGGAAATCATCTCCTTGTCAGTTACCCTTCGACCATGAAAAAAACGCGACTGAAGCCCAAGTTTTTCAGCAGTTTTTGTTATGGCATCTCCACCGCCATGCACCAGAACAATATTAATGCCCACCTTTCTAAGAAGTGTAACATTCTGGGCAAACGTGTTCTTCAGGCAGGCGTCTTTCATTGCCGAGCCACCATATTTAATAACAAAGGTTTTCCCTTCGAACTTGCGGATATAGGGTAATGCTTCAATCAGCACTTGACCTATTGCCGCCTGGGGCGCCTTTCTTGCTGATTTCAGTTCTCGGCACTGTACGTTTTCCATTCCGAATAATTGCAATTAATGGTTAAAGGGGAGTCAGCTTCTGTAGCTTCCGTTTATTTCAACATACTCCTTGCTCAGGTCACAAGTCCACACTGTTGAGCATCCTGGTCCATCACCCAGCCGAAGTGTTACAGTGTAAGAGTCTTTTGCCATGATTTCTGCTGCTTTTTCTTCCGAAAAATCTACTATAAATCCAGGTTTCAGAAGAGGGAGATCATCAAAAAAAAGCTCAAGATCATTCTGGTTGAAGTTTGCACCCGATCGACCAGCAGCAGCAATGATTCTTCCCCAATTGGCATCCTCACCATGAATAGCGGTTTTCACAAGACTGGACTGTGCTATGGTTCTTGCCGCAAGTTCCGCATCCCGATTATCTGCAGCTCCTTTTACAGTTATTTCAACCAGCTTTGTAGCTCCTTCGCCGTCAATGACAATGAGTTTGGCAAGAAAAATCATCAGGGCTTCAAGTGCTTGGTAAAAAAGCCTGAAATCTGTGCTATCAGCCATAATTTCAGGGCCTTTACCACTCGCGAGAATAACGGCCATATCGTTAGTGCTTGTATCACCATCAACAGTAATGGCATTAAAACTGTTACGGTTTGCACTTTCGAGCGCTTCATGCAGAAGAGAGGGCTCAATTGCAGCGTCGGTAGCCAAAAAGGCAAGCATGGTGGCCATGTTCGGGCAAATCATGCCAGACCCTTTGGCGATACCGCTCAGGCGGACACGTCCACCTGAAAGCATAAGTTCCAGTGTGAAAAACTTTGGAAAAGTATCGGTTGTCATAATAGCCTGGGCTGTCTCAATACCGGAATCTCTTTTCAGGTTTGCTACAAGATGTTTAATACCATTGAGAACTTTATCCATTGGCAGGAGTTGACCGATAACTCCAGTGGAAGCGACAAGAACCTCTTGGGGCCTGATGGCAAGTTGAGCCGCAACTGCTTCAGCCATTGCAGAGGCATCCTGCAGCCCTTTATCGCCGGTTGCAGCATTGGCATTTCCGCTATTACATACAATTGCACGAATAGAGGATGATGAGTGCTGAAGATGTGTACGCGAAAGTATCACAGGAGCAGCACAGCAAAGATTTGAGGTAAAAACCGCGGCAGTGCTTGATGGAGCGTCTGTAGAGAGCAGAATCATATCTTGCCGGTCGTATTTTATTCCGGCAGCAACAACTCCTGAAGAAAAACCTTCAGGCCAGAATTCCGGATATTCTTCTGTTTTGGGTTGCATCGGGATGACCGATTCCGGCCAGTATGTTGTTGCAGATAGCTCATTGATAATCTTAAGCCCTTTTTGAAGTTTTTGCACTGCAGCTCTATGTGTTTAATGGTTATAGAAAGAATCCCGTAGTTTCATCAAGACCAAGCATGATATTCATGTTCTGCATCGCTTGCCCTGCAGCACCTTTCAAAAGATTATCGATTGTTGTTATAATAGTCAGTGAACCAGTTCCCGAAACCTGCGCAATATGGATATCGCAATAATTTGTATAAGCTACATGTTTGACTTCAGTCATGGAATCCCGTAACCTTATAAAAGGGGCGTTACTGTAGAAATGCTTATAGATTTTCTTCAGCTTTTCCACACCAACATTTTTTTCAAGCTTTATATTGAGAATACTGTATATACCCCTGACCAGAGAACCGATCATTGGCGTAAAAGTGAAATCAAATGACGGCGTAGTTACCGAACTTCCGAGAGCCTGCATGATTTCCGGGGTATGCTGGTGAATACCAACTTTGTATGCCCTGACATTTTCACTCATTTCAGAAAACGACAACTCTGTTGTACTGCTTCTTCCTGCTCCAGAAATTCCTGAAACGGAGGTGCAGTTGACTGAACTGACCGGTACCGGCCCCTCATCACTGAGAAAAAGCGGTGCAAGTCCCAGAATGATGCTGGTAGCAAAACAGCCGGGATTGCTGACTGAATTGGCCTGCCTTATCTGTTCATGAAATAATTCCGGCAATCCATAGGAAAGCACTGCTTCAGATGATTTTTTCTTTTTATAGAATTGCTCATGCTCAATTGTGTTTTTCAGTCTGAAATCACCAGAAAGATCAATCACAGTTTTTCCTGCCCGTAGAAGTGATGGAACAAGTTCAAGGGCTTCGCCGTGGGGTAATGCAAAAAAATAGATGTCGCTATCCTGTTCACCGCCATATTTCCGGTATACCTTGTTGCACGATAGTGAGGGGTAAAGCTCTGAAACTGCTTTTCCTGCCTGTGAAAAAGCATAAAGCTCATGAAGCCGGACATTTGGATGATGAAGAAGCAACCTGTTCAGTTCAGCTCCAGAATAACCGGATGCTCCGATTATCGAGACTGAATATGTTTTGAAGCTATCCGATAGCGAAAGAGTCATTTTAGACTATGTCTGAATAAGAGAACGTAAAGGTGTTTATAAAGATCAATCAACAGATAAAGGTAACAGCTTGTATATTTACTCCATTTCCATCCAAAAAAAATGAATAAATATCCATTGAAGTAAAAATATTAATCATTTTTACCCGATTATCAAGAAGAGAAATGTTTTTTTCTTAGTTGAAATACAGCAAGTGGATTTTAGGGCAACATCTTTTTTATCATTACTTTAGCTTTAAAATTCAAGAGAATTTGTTCATGCCTGAATCGGAAGGTGGATAACAATGCACTATTATGAAATTCCATTATAGGGTACCTGCTCAGTTTTTTACATATTTATCATTTCCTTTTGTGATGCTTTTGTTGGTTAACTGCTCGCAGCAACCAGTGGATAATACCGCTCGTAGCGGAAAGCTGAGTATTGCAATTGACCAGCAGCTTGAAAGTATGGTAACAAGTCAGTGTGAAGCATTCAACCGTTATTATCCTGATGCTCGGATAACACTGATCCCTGCCACTTCGCGAAAAACCCTCAAGTATTTTCTCAATCACACAGCCAAAGCTGTCTTGATCAGTAGTGAAATTCAGCCTGTCGAGGAATCAATTTTAGCAACGCTGAAACATCCGATACGTCGGGAACCGGTTGCTCGGGATGCCATCGTGTGCATTGTCAATCACAGAAATCCCGTCAAGTCGCTTTCACTTGACGACCTTGCACGTTTGTATACAAAACCAGGCGAAGAAATACTCCCTCTATTTAATGTGGATGATTACCGCCTCATAGCTCTCTTTGCAAAAAAAACAAGTAAAAAAAAGGGTGATCTACACGCGTGGGGATGCAGCAGTGACAGAGAACTGATTGAACGCGTTGCAGTTGATGATAAGGCTGTAGGGTTGCTTTTTCGTTCATCACTGGATGCAGTGCTCAGCTCAGTACCACGCAGGGATAACATCAGAATCATTCCTCTTTCAAAAGATAAGAGTAGCGAATCGGTATACCTTCCGACACCTCAAAATATATACAACGGTTACTATCCTCTTGTGACGACTGTTTACTATGTGTATTATTCCAGTGATGCGCTGGCCATGGGATTCGGTTCGTGGCTTGGCAGTTTAGGTCAGAAAGGATTCGAAAGAAGCTTTCTTGTACCCTTCAGGCTGGTCGAAAGGACTATTATTCTGAAATAAAGGCATGAATATCGTACCTGTTATAAAAAAATACTCTCCGTTAAAAATTATTGTTGCTACCGGTATTATCGGTACGCTGCTCGTTCTTGCAGGAACTGCTGGACTGATTATTATTCAGCAGTATCTGCATGAAGAGGCTGAAAAAAAACAAACATGTTATCTTGATCTTATCAATTTCAGAGGAAAACTCATTGAATTTGAACTCATCCTCAATCATAATATCGAACAAAAAAACATTACGGCGGAACAGTTCGAAAGATCAGAGAAACCCGCCGGAGTCCTGTTATTTATGTACGGAAAACTTGCCGCTGAGATGCAGGCTGCCGGATTAAAGGATTTGCCCGTTCTCCATGCTGCCAGGCAGAACAATCAGGTACAACTGGCATGGGAAAACCTTGGCCTGTTTCGCCTTGAGCTTGAAAATACCATTCGAAAAGTCGGGCTTGAGTCAAAAAATGCAACCGAAAAACTTGTTACTACCAATCATTTTTTTCTTTTTTTTCTGCTTTCAGTATTGCTTACACTCAGCATTACAGCCGGATGGCTGCTGCATAACAGTTACCGGCAGACAATGATTCCCCTCGCACAGCTTGCCGATCAGTTGAAATTACTCAATCGGAATATTCCCGAAAGTATTCACGATACCGCAGAAAAGATGAAAAAGAAACTGACCGTAAAAAAGCACTCCAGCGACATTGCCCAAATCACTGAATCCATAATGGTTTTTTGCGGAGATATCGAAATAAAAAACAAAAAGCTTGATGAGCTCCATATAAGAGATGAAAAAACTAATCTTTACAATTACCGATATTTCAGGGAACACCTGATTACTGAGATTGAGAGAGCCAAACACTTCGACGGAATAGTTTCTTTGGCTATGCTTGATATTGATCACTTCAAACTTTACAATGACATCTATGGCCATATTGCCGGCGATCATGTTCTTGAAATTCTGGCCAACCTCATCAGCAGTCAATGCCGTACTTCCGACGTACCGTCAAGGTTTGGAGGCGAAGAATTCGCTGTTTTATTTCCGAAAACAAATTCCGTGACTGCTCGCGATATTGCAGAACGTCTTCGCAAGATCATCAGTGCCGAACCTTTTCCTCATGAACAGCATCAACCGGAAGGGCAGCTTACTGTCAGTATCGGCATTGCAACTTTTCCGGGGGATGCTGTTGACTGGCAAAATCTTATCAACAACGCCGACAAGGCGCTCTATAAGGCAAAATCTATCGGACGAAACAACGTGGTAACTTTTTCATCCATGAAAACCATTTCAAACAGCGTTTAATGAAGCTGGGACTATACATCGCCAGAAGGTTTGCATTCAAGCAACGTTCGGCATCCAAACCAACCTTTATTATCATCGTTGCTGTTATTGGTATTGCAGTTGGAACTGCCGCTCTTATTCTTACTCTCTCCATTGTTAAAGGCTTTGCCGACAGCGTTGAACAAAAACTGATCAGCTTCAGTGCTCATATCCAGATTCGTTACCCTGACGACAGACTTTTTCAGGAACATCGTCAGGATCTTGCAAGAATTGCTCAACATTCCGATGTTTCCACGGCTGCCCCTTTTCTGGAAAAAAGTTTTGTACTCCGAAGCCGAAGCGGGGCTAACGTCTATCGCAGCAAACCTGTTATTATCAAGGGTATCACCATAAAACAGCGACAACTGTTTCTGAACAAGTTTCTCCGGCAGGGAAGCCCTGTAAGGAATGAAAATAGCGAGTTTATCCAGCTCTATGCCGGGCAGTCTTTGTCTGAAAACCTTGGTTTAAAAGTTGGGCAAAAAGTTATGCTTGTTGGCCTTGGAAAGAATTCATCAGATACAAAGCTTGTTTTTGGCAATAAAAATATTGTGGATCTGCTTTCATCACTTGACCTTGAAGTTGGAGTTATATGCGGAATTTATGATACCGGTCTTCAGGAAGGTTTTGATGAATTTGTTGTCATTACCGATTTAAAACAAATGCAAGCACAATGCAGCCCTATGATGATCAGCGGTTATGACGTCAACGTCCATCATCTCAATAAACTTCAGAACACGGTACAGGAGTTGATTACTGCACTTGGATCTCCGTTTTATGGCTATACCGTTTTTCAGCGGTATGCAAATCTTTTTGAATGGCTGAAGCTTCAGAAAAACATTATGCCACTTTTGATTGTGACAATAACTATTGTAGCCGTTTTCAACATCATCTCAACGATTCTTGTACTGATTATCGAAAAAACCCGAGAAATAGGCATGCTCAGCGCACTGGGCCTCGAACCTGGTAAAATCAGCAGTCTTTTCATGGCGCAGGCTTTTCTTATTGCAATGTCGGGCATTGTTTCCGGCAATATCCTGGCCCTCTCCCTTTCGGTTTTCGAATTGAGATTTCATCTCATAACCCTGCCTGAAAAAAGCTATTTTATCAAATATGTGCCACTCCTGATTGATCCGGTTGATTATGCTGCGGTGTCAATAGTTGTCATGATACTGACTCTTCTTTTTGCTTTTATTCCAGCCCGGATAGCAGCATCGCTTAAACCAGGGACTGCTCTGGGCACCTGAACAATGTTATTGCAGCTTGTATGAAAACTGGTTTATGGATTGCGCGCCGCTTCAGTTTTGCCCGCAAACGGTTCAGGATTATCAATATCATTTCAGCAATAAGTCTTGCCGGTATCATTATCGGTGTCAGTACATTGCTTGTTGTTATGAGCGTTTTAAACGGCTTTCAAAAACTTGCCCGCGACCTTTTTACCACTATCGACAGCCCTGTTCAGCTTGTTCCACTTGAAGGAAGATCGTTAACAGTATCCAGCAATCTGCTTCACTCTATAAAAGCAATTGAAGGAGTGGGGACTGCAGAACCATTTGCTGAAGGGGAGGCGATCATGACAACTCAGAATAAAAGCGAACAGGTTATTGTTAAAGGACTCAGCAACGCAGCTCATCTGCGCCTGATGCGCCAGACACGAGCCACCCATCCTTTTTTTACTGATGAGACTATTGCTGCTGGAGAGCTTCTGGCTTACCGGACAAATCTTTTTCCTTTTAAAACGGTGAAAATTTTCAGCCCTGAGTTGATTTCTTTTGGGCTTGAATCACTCTCGGAACCCTACATGCTGCCAGCTCTGAATATCCCTGAAACCACCATTTTTTCAACATTTTCTTTGCAAAAAATATTTGACGACCGATACGTGCTGACATCAGACCGGTTTGCACAGAAAATTCTTCTACTTGGCAGGGGAGTCTATTCGGGTATTGATATCAGGGCAAAAAATGGTTTTTCCAGTACATCCTTTATCGGCAACCTCAGAAAGTGGTTAGCACGAACTCCCTTTAAAAACAGTTACAGAATCCGCAGCCTCGAAGAAAAATACAATAATATTTTTGCGGTTATGAAACTCGAAAAATGGGTGAGTTTCGGTGTTCTCATGCTTATTATTCTTGTTGCCTCACTTAGCCTTACCGGAGCACTTGCCATGACCGCTATTGATAAGCAACGGGAGTTGTTTTATCTGCGCTGTCTGGGTCTTGAAAAGCCGCAGTTCATGGCCATATTCATCATCCAGGGCAGTATGACCGGATTGGCAGGAACTGCGGCAGGAACATTCATTGCATGGAGTATCTGCACACTTCAGGAGCTGTTCGGCATGGTAAAGCTACCTTCGAAAAGCGCTTTCATCATTGACGCCTATCCTGTCAGTATGCAAATCAACGATTTTATTGTGGTCAGTATCACAGCAATGCTGCTTTGTATTGCTGTAAGCCTCTATCCCGCCCGCAAAGCAGCACGTATTGCAACAAGCCACACACTTGATCTTAAGACAAATTGACAGATATAAGAGAACAGGGAAGGGATAAGCCACAATTGCGTTCAGACAAACTGAAACTGGAACACATAATGCAGAGGTCAGGCTGCAGATGGGCATTCACAACAGCGACATTTTTAAATTGAAAAAATTCCGGAGAAATGAATAAGTGCATAGCTTTTTTTCTGCTTGTACATCCTTACGGATTGTCTATACTTGTTGTTTGTTTTTTTCCATGCTCATTATAATGGTGAAAAACATTGAGTGTAAATTGCGAACATATTAAACGGTAACCGATTGATCAATGGATGCGTTCTGGCTTTCGCTTGTGATGATTTTTGTTGCTGAACTTGGCGATAAAACACAGCTTGTTGCCTTGACCCTTGCGACCTGTTATAATACAAGTGTGGTTTTGTGGGGTATTTTTTGGGCAACCCTTGCTATTCATGTTTTTTCGGCTGGAATCGGTTGGTTTATTGGTGGCCAATTGCCTACTGAATGGATTAAGTTTGTTGCCGGCATTGCATTTATTGTGTTTGGGTTCTGGACTCTGCGGGGTGATACTCTTGATGATGAAGAAAAAAGCTGTAAAACCGGTATTAACCCTTTCTGGCTGGTCTTTTCAACGTTCTTTATAGCAGAACTTGGTGACAAAACTATGCTCTCTACTGTAACCCTCGCCTCAACCAATCCTTTTCTGCCGGTATGGATCGGCTCAACTATTGGCATGGTACTTTCAGATGGCCTGGCTATTATTGCAGGGAAAATGCTTGGTGCTCGATTGCCGGAAAAAGCTATTAAAATTGGAGCATCGGTTATCTTTTTCCTTTTCGGAGTCTTCAGCATGCTGGATGGCGGTTCCCGGTTCGGCCTTATCATCTGGGCAGTCGCGGCAGCGGTTATTGCTTTTACTGGCTTCATTTTTCTGCGTCAACAGTCTAATACAGCTCATACCAAGCCATCATCAGGAAAAGGCTGAATACAACAAACTTGATGGAGCATATATGACTCCACTACTTGAAATCAGAAACCTCTGCTTTCGCTATGAGGAAGCTGCATCTCTGGTGTTTGACAATCTTAACCTGACTGTTTGTGAGGGTGAATTCATTCTGGTCAAGGGGCTTTCCGGATCCGGAAAATCAACATTGCTGCGCATCATCTGCCGGTTGAACCGGCAGATCAGAGGAGATATTTTTTTTGAAGGAAACAATATAACCACTATTGCACCGGCAAAACTTCGGAGCGTTATCAGTTATGTTGCTCAAATTCCACAGATGATAGATGCCTCAGTTGAGGAAAACCTGCTGTTGCCGTTTTCTTTTGCGGCCAATACCTCGAAATGTCGCCCAGCCAAAGAGGAGCTGAGGGAGATGCTGCAAAAATTCTACCTTACAGATGTAGCACTCAATCAATCAGCATTAAAACTGTCGATAGGGCAAAAACAGCGCCTGGCCATTATGCGTGCCCTGCTTCAAAAACCTTTGCTGCTGCTGCTTGATGAGCCGACCTCAGCATTGGATCAAGAAAGCGCATCAATGGTATTTTCCATTATGGAATGCTTGAATACCGAACAGGGAAAAACATTGATAACTGTTACCCACATTGATTATAAGCCAAGAGAGGTGCTCCCGCTGACCTACACGCTCGCTGCACGCAAACTTCATCTCTCTTTATGAACCAGATTATTAACATTTCGAACGGACAGTTGCTGCTTGCCTTGCTTTTTATTGTAATAGCGCAAGCCAGCTCTTTTATCTACCATCTTGGCCTGAACCGCGATATCACCATAGGCACTATCCGTACGTTCGCGCAACTTTTTCTTATGGGGTATGTGCTGACTTTCATTTTGAAATCCTCAAACATCTGGCTGATACTCTGTGTGTTTATGGTGATGGTTGTATCGGCCATGTTCATTGTTAAAGGAAGAGTGAAGGAGCATCAGATACCGTATATTGTTCCAACGTTTTTGACAATGGTCATAAGCTATTTTGCTACAGCACTTTTTGTTTCGGGTCTGATTGTCGGCATCACTCCCTGGTGGGAGCCCCGATACTTCATTCCTGCCGGCGGAATGGTGATTGGAAATTCGATGTCGGCTCTTGCTATTGCTCTTGAACGTCTTTTTAAGGATCTCCGTGAACAGAAAGAGCTTGTTGAGATGAAGCTTACTTTGGGAGCAAATTACCGTGAGGCCAGTGACGATATTTTCAGAAAAGCAGTGACAGCCGGGATGATTCCTTCAATCAACGCCATGATGGGTGTGGGTCTTGTCTTTATTCCAGGGATGATGTCGGGCCAGATTCTTGCTGGAACTGACCCGCTTATTGCTATTCGTTATCAGATTGTTGTTATGCTGATGCTTGTTGGTTCAACAGCCATAACCTCTATTGTGGTAATGCTCTTTGTCCGGCGCAGGTGTTTCGGCAGCGGGGAAGAGGTGTTACTAAGTTCACGCTGAACCCTTTTCCTGTTTTGCTCTGTTGATAAAAAACAGAGCTGTACCAGCAATCATCATAATGCAACACAGTACTTGCCCCATGGAAAAGTTCAGCAGCACAAAGCCAAGCTGGGCGTCCGGTTCACGAAAGTATTCAATAAAAAAGCGGACAAATCCGTAACCAAAAAGGTAAAGGGCTGAAAGAAATCCGGGAAACGGGGATTTTTTGCGAAGAAGCCAGAGAATGATGAACAGTACGATACCTTCAAAAAATGCTTCGTAAAGCTGTGATGGATACCGAAGCTGATAGGTTGGCGCAAGCGGAAAATACATTCCCGCTGCAGAATTAGTCACTCTTCCATAGAGTTCACCATTAATGAAGTTGCCAAGCCGCCCGAAAGTATAGCCTAGTGGTACAGAGGGGATGAAAAGGTCAAAAGTGGTGAAAAAACCAGTTTTCCGTGAACGACTGAATATCAGCAGTGCAAGAATAACCCCGATTACACCACCATGATACGACATGCCGGTAACACCAGTGAACCGACACCCGCCGGGAGCTGAAACCCATGGAAGAAGAGCCGCAAGTGGATCTGACAAAAAAGAGCTCATTCCATAGAAAAGTATATAACCGAGGCGTCCGCCCAAAACAACTCCAGCCATAGCCCAGGTAAGGGTATCCCCAACAAAGGAACGCTTGAAAGGAAGTTTTTCCGTTTCAATGCGGTAACGGGTAAGCAGATACACGATGCCGAAGGCAATAATATACATCATGCCATACCAGCGAACAGCAAAACTTCCAACAGAAAACAGAACCGGATCCATTTGTGCCGGCAGATTCTGCCACCAATTCAAAAAATCAATCATAAAAATGATCGTTTCAATGATTTTCGAGTATTAAATGAAGCTTAAGCTTTTGGATCAAATAGAAATATAACTAAATTTCGCTCTTGCAAATTTTTTTGTAACTCTACCCATTAACATACAAATACGGATTAGTATGGCTAAGATACTTGAAGGGCCAGCCATGAAGCTATTCAACAAATGGGGCATTCCTGTGCCTAATTATGTTGTTATCATGGATCCCAACCGCCTTGCTCAACTTGGAGAAGCTAATAAATGGCTGAAAGAATCAAAACTTGTTGTTAAAGCTCACGAAGCCATCGGCGGAAGGTTCAAGATTGGGCTGGTGAAGCTTGGGCTTGATCTTGAAGGAGCTCTTGAAGCAGCAAAAGAGATGATTGGCCGTCAAATTGGCACTTCGGTTGTTCGTCAAGTCATTGTAGCAGAAATGCTTGATCACGACGAAGAATATTACATTTCAATTGCCGGTAATCGCAATGGAGCAGAACTTCTTCTCTCCAACAAGGGGGGCGTGGATATTGAAGATAACTGGGATACCGTAAAAAGGCTCTTTATCCCGATTGACGAGAACCCGACTGTCGAACGCATTACCGAGGTTGCACTGGAGGCTGGTTTTGAAGGGGAAATTGCTGAACGTGTCGCTAAAATCGCATCGCGCCTTGTTCTCTGTTTCGACAACGAAGATGCACAGTCGATTGAGATCAATCCGCTTGTCATCCGTAAAAGCGATATGCGGTTTGCCGCGCTTGACGCTGTTATGAACGTTGACTGGGATGCCCGTTTCCGCCATGCCGATTGGGATTTCAAGCCTGTTTCTGAAATCGGACGTTCCTATTCTGAAGCCGAGCAGCAAATCATGGACATTGATGCCCGTATCAAAGGGTCAGTAAAGTTTGTTGAGGTGCCGGGTGGAAATATCGCCCTGTTGACTGCTGGTGGTGGCGCATCGGTCTTTTATTCTGATGCTGTGGTTGCAAGAGGCGGCACAATTGCCAACTATGCCGAGTACTCTGGTGATCCGCCGGACTGGGCAGTAGAAGCTCTGACCGAAACGATTTGCAAGCTTCCTAATATCAAGCATATTATTGTTGGCGGCGCAATTGCCAATTTTACCGATGTAAAGGCAACCTTCAGCGGAATCATTAATGGATTCCGGTCGAGTCAGGCTAAAGGGTATCTTGAAAATGTTAAAATCTGGGTACGACGTGGCGGGCCGAATGAGAATCAGGGACTTGCGGCAATTAAGAAACTCCAGGAAGAAGGTTTTGATATCCATGTCTATGATCGCAGTATGCCTATGACCGATATCGTTGACCTTGCCCTGAATTCGTAAGGAAAACACCGTTGAAGAATAGCCCGAAGAAAAACTTCTAAAATTCCAGGAATTATAAACCAGAAAGAATCGTGAGCATTTTAGCAAATAGGGAAACAAAAGTGGTCATCATTGGCGGTGTTGCCGGATTGAATGCCGCAAGGCGGATGGCCCAGTTCGACTTTCTGATCAACCGGCCGCTTACAGTTCAGGCTTTTGTTTATCCGCCTGAAGAAGGCCAGCAGAAAGAGATATATCGGGGTAGTGAGCTGAATAACGTTACTGTTTACTCTACGCTCGAAAAAGCACTTGAAGAACGTCCTGAAATCAATACCGCGCTTATCTATATCGGCGCATCCAGAGCCTACGACTCTGCCAGAGAAGCACTTAATGCAAAGGGGATCAAGCTTGTATCCATGATTACGGAAGGTGTACCGGAAAAAGATGCCAAGCGGCTGCGCAAGCAGGCACTCGAAACCGGCAAAATTTTCAATGGCCCATCCTCTATCGGTATTCTTTCAGCAGGGGAGTGCCGTCTCGGAGTTATTGGCGGGGAGTACAAAAACCTGAAACTTTGTAACCTCTATCGCCCGGGTTCATTTGGCGTTATTACCAAATCTGGTGGTCTTTCCAACGAAGCCATGTGGCTTTGTGCCCAAAACGGTGATGGTATAACTTCGGCAGTCGCCATCGGTGGCGATGCTTTCCCCGGTACAGATTTTGTAACCTACCTTGAAATGTTCGAAAATGATACCGACACCAAAGCCGTCGTTATTGTTGGTGAAGTTGGCGGAACTCTTGAGGAAGAGGCGGCAGAATGGCTTGGAGCAAAAGCACGCAGAGTCAAGGTGATTGCCGCAATCGGCGGAACCTGCCAGGAAGTTCTACCCCAAGGGATGAAATTTGGCCATGCCGGAGCAAAGGAAGGCAAAAAAGGACTTGGATCTGCACGTTCAAAAATGAATGCTCTTCGTGAAGCGGGCGCCATCGTTCCCGACACCTTTGGTGGTTTGAGCAAAGCTATCAAGCAAGTATATCAGGAACTGATCGAAACCGGAGTCATCAAGCAGGCAAATGGTATTGACGATAAAAACCTGCCCGAGCTTCCGCCAAGTGTTCAGGAGGTCATGAAACAGGGTCAAGTTATTGTAGAACCATTGATCCGCACCACCATTTCCGACGACCGTGGCGAAGAGCCTCGTTACGCCGGTTATGCAGCATCTGAACTATGTGAAAAAGGTTACGGCATCGAAGATGTTATCGGTCTTCTCTGGAACAAGAAACTTCCCTCAAAGGAAGAGTCTGAAATTATCAAGCGCATTATCATGATCTCTGCCGATCACGGCCCGGCAGTTTCCGGAGCTTTCGGCTCAATTATTGCCGCATGCGCAGGAATCGATCTTCCTCAGGCAGTTTCGGCAGGTATGACCATGATCGGCCCAAGATTCGGCGGGGCAGTGACCAACGCCGGTAAATATTTCAAATACGGAGTCAAGGAATATCCGAACGATATCGCCGGATTCCTTTCATGGATGAAGCAGAACGTCGGGCCGGTTCCAGGTATTGGCCACAGAGTCAAAAGCCTTAAAAATCCTGACAAGAGGGTAAAATATCTGGTGGAATATGTTAAAAACCAGACCACACTGCATACCCCTTGCCTTGACTATGCACTTGCAGTAGAAAAGGTTACCACCTCTAAAAAAGATAACCTTATACTTAACGTTGACGGCACAATCGGCTGTATCCTTGTTGATCTTGATTTCCCGGAATACTCACTGAACGGCTTTTTCGTTCTTGCCCGTACCATAGGCATGATCGGCCACTGGATTGATCAGAACAATCAGAATTCCCGTCTTATCAGGCTCTATGATTATCTGATTAACTATGCAGTAAAAGATGAACGCGAAGTACCGGAAAAGAAGTAAACTGCCAACATTATTTAGTAAGTTGATTACAAAAAAAGCAGCCTAAAAAGGTTGCTTTTTTTGTAAAATTGTTAGCTGTTCGCTTCAGGAAACAAATTATAAATTACGTTTTTCAATATTAAGGGCAACCTAAAAACCTATTACTTTACAATAGGATAATTTTTAACTGATACCTCTTATTGAGGGTTATTAGAGGTGCCTTTAAGTTTATGGATCAGGATTTAGTTTTGATAAAATACATTATCGCTATTAAAGTTGAAAGCGATATGACTATTGAAAACGCATCTTGACTGATGTTGATTATTAATATCGTATTGTGTTTTTATATGCAGAAATGCAGAAAATCGAACGCAATAAATTACTTTTTAAGTTGAGTTGTAAGATGCTCTTCTGAAAGAAATCGGATTAGATGGCGGTATTGCATATTCCGGGGAAAGTGTACCACTGATTCTGGATGAAAGGATTGCCGGAAGTCATTACGGTAGACAATGGACCTGAATTCACCGGAAAAGTCTTGGATAGCTTGGCCTATAGAAACGAGATTAAACTTGAATTCAGCAGACCCGGAAAACCGGTAGACAATGCATTTATAGAGAGTTTTAACCGGATGGGAAGAGACGAGTGCCTGAATGACAACTGGTTTTTTAAGCCTGTAACACGCTCGAAAAGACAAATTAGCCGCATATGGATATCAAAGATTTCTTGCAATTCTCGTTTGTTATTGCTGGCATTAAGGCTCCATGGATATCATGGGTGGCAGCAGTCTTATTGATATTATGGCCTGGTTACGAATTATATCACCTCTACCGTTTAAAAGAGAGAAATCGAAACGCACTGGTCAAGGCCATTGAAACAATCAATGAACTTGCAGAAAAGTTTTCAATAAAAGGGAGCGATGGGCGTGATGCTCTTGTTATTGGCCGGTTGGATAAAATGTTTGAAGAAAGTCCTGCTCTAACTTTTCCGTGGCGTTTATTTAAAGCCAAATTAATTCGCAGGGTGTTAGACTGTGGTGATGATAGAACGCAAGTATGGGCATCATGTTCTGCCGGAAGCCTTTACGGTGAGCACCTTTCTTTTGGTCCGGGCTTTAACAAGTCCCGATTTGTTGCTCTACCTGGCATACTTACCGGTATAGGCCTTCTTGTTACGTTTATGGCTATTCTTATCGGTTTGTTAGATGTTAAAATCCTTGATAACAAGGTCCACGGTCTTGAGGGTCTTATTGGGGGGCTTTCCGGGAAGTTTATTTCCTCAATTGCAGCTCTTTTTGCCGCTTCAATTTTTATGCTCATTGAAAAGAGTGTCTTCTATCAGATGAACTCCTACAGGCTCTCTTTCATAGATTCCATGGATACACTTTTTCCAGTTCGGACAGATGCCCATTTTCTTGATGAGCTTTGTCAGACTATGAAAAGCCAGGATGCAGCATTTAGGTCGTTTAACTCTGACTTATCGATTGGTCTGAGATCTAATATTACCGAGAGTATGACCCCTATACTTGGTAAGGTTGTAGCTGCGATTGATGAGCTTAAGGAGCTAACTCGAGGGTCACAGGCTGAACTTTTGGGTGTTCTAAAAAATGCGAAAGAGTCAGAGCATGGCGTTATAACCGGTAAGATTGAGGAATTGCTGAAAGACTTAAAGGATTCACTAGCTTCCTCAATTAAAGAGATGAGTAAGGAGTTTAATAAATCATTAACAGGTAGCGCTCAAGACCAATTCAACAATGTAGTTACGCAGATTGGGCATACAGCTGAGATACTTGGAGGAATGAATTCTCAGTTTACAGGGACACAAGACGCGCTAAAGGAGCTGATTGAATTGTCGAAGGTTTCAACACAAAGTCAGCTTAGTGAGGGCTCTGAGGAGCTTAAGAAGATGGTTCATAATCTTGATGCATCCATGTCAACCATAGAAACAAGATTTGCTGGTCTGAGCGATGCAATGCAAAAATCCATTGAGGGGTCTGCGGCAACATCATCTCTTGCAGCAGATGGCATCATGACAAAAGTCGGTGAACTAAACAAGCAAAGCGTTGAGAAGTTTATGGAAGTCTTGAGCAGGCATGAAGGACAACTGGATAGAGTTGATCAACTCAAAGAGACGCTTCATAAAGCTGTAGAGGAGTTCGGTACATATGTTACAGGGTATAATGAAATCAATGCAGGGATGAGGTACGTTGCTGGAGATGTAAAGCTGGCAATGGAATCTCTCACTTCTTCAGTTGAAAAAATGAGGGAAACGGAAGCGTCTGTTAAAAAGGTTGCTGAACTAGCAGCGGAAGAGGTGGCGGAACTGAACGCCTCACAAGCATTACAGGTCAAAACATGGGAAAATATTGAAACATCTATGGTGAATTACCAAGAGATTTTCGAAAAAGTTGAGGCAAGTGCAGCTAATGTACTTTCTGATATATCACAAAATCTGCAAAAATTCTCAAGTGCTACTCAGGACCATTTTAATAAAACCGTTACAGTAGCTAATGACCATGTGGCCAATGCTGTAGGCCAATTAGGTGCTGCAATAGAAGGGTTGACTGAAAAACTTGAGGATTTAGAAGATCTTGTAGAAGAAATCAGCACCATAAAAAACAAGCTGATTAAATAGCTGTAAATATGGATGAAGATAACAATTCAGGACTAGCGAATTCATTTACGGATTTGATGACCTCACTAGCGGTCATATTTATTCTGCTTTTATGCACGTTCATGAATAACGCCTTCGAAGCAAGTGAAGGGACTCGGTCAATGATTTTAGGGAAATTACAGCAGCAGTTGAAAGATTACGCTGTTCAGGGAGTTATAGTAAAATCTGATCCTAATGACCCCTTGGCCTTACTAATTCTTGTTCCAGAGGGGTTGCTGGAATTTGGGGTAGATCGTTTTGAAATCCCTCCTCATGGCAAAGATTTTCTTCTTGGGTTTATTCCAAGACTAACCAATATCATTTACGATAAAGAGTTTCGGGATGACATCAGTTCAGTCGTCGTTGAAGGTCATACTGATGCTTCCGGTAGTGATACGCATAACCTTAAACTTAGCCAATTCAGATCGATGGAGGTTGTGAGTGAGTCAATAAACATTTTAGAACGTCAAACGGCGGGTCGTGAGCACGAAAAGATTGACTACTTCCTGCGAGTACTGTCTGCAAGCGGCCGAGGGAAACAGGATTTAATGAGTAGTGCGAAAATGAGCAGGAGGGTGGTTTTTAAGATTAGGGTCCGCTCATTTGGTGGTGACAAACTTCAAAAGCAGTTGACTAATGTTTGAACTGCAAGTTGCATTGGATGGACTGAAGGGATTGTCTCGTCTATTAGAAAATTCCGTTAGGCAACAGGTTCACAAGGTTGATGAGAATTATTTCCCTAAGATTACGCGCATCATTGCACAACTTGAAAGCAATATGCTTGTCGCCGTAGCCCCCAAGTCACTACGACCAAAATACAGACAGCTTTGGTTAGCATACTGTGAAGGAAATATTTCCGAGATTGATAAGACTGCTATAAAATGGCTTTGCTGGGAGAGTGATATCGTTCATAATCAAAGATTTGCAGAATACCTTTTTCGTAACGTTGCCGTGGCAAGGGCAAGGGTTATAAAAGGTTTGGTATGGACTCTACACCAGAACTGGGTACAAAAATTACCCAAAATAGAGATTACTGAATATACGGCTAAGCAACTCAATATATATTCTGGGGCTGACCGTGTGCTTGTTAAATGGCAGACCGATATTATTACGATTATCGGGGAGAGTGGTCCGGCGAATTTTGCTAAAAAGAACCTGCTGAAAGAGAATAAAAGTCCTAAAGACGCATCAAAAGAATGGGCTTTATATGAATTCTCAGAGTATATGTATTCAGTCGTGGCATATGCTATTGATGCTTGTGTAGAAGATGTTGTAAGTTCTTCCGATGTTATCGATTACCTGTTTGATACGCTCCTGACCTGGCCTGGCTGGGAACGCGATAGAAGCATTCTTGATATCGCTGTGAAAAAATTGGTGTTGCATCCCGATGTCAACCAATTTTCTAAGCAACTACAGCATGCAATTTTAAATCACCAATTGTTAGGGGACCCCCGTTTACCTGCAAATCGTAATAAGTGGGTAGGTGTAGAAAAGAACGCGATCCAACAGTTTATTATCTGGCTCTCTAAAGAAGATATATACTTCTTTTTTGATTATGTCTTGAAAGGGCAAGATCCGCATGGCCGGAGAGATTTCTGGCTTAATTATGTTCATAAACTAATCGGGTGTCGTTCACTTCTTTCTGATAGTGTCGCATCTCAACTACATGGAAATAAAAATATCAAATTCGGCCGACTCTCCAATACTCAGAATCGAGCTGCATTTATTCTTGATTTTGGCAGAATGGTTGCAGTTGAGTTTAGTAATGCAGGGGGTGGATGTGTATATCTTTTCCAGAGAGATGAGTTTGATGATTCAACTCCTGATATGTGGTCCAATCAATACATTCCGGAGTTTCGATTAAAAAACCAGGATTTGTCACCTGAATGTCGAGTGAGACATACAGGTTTTTGGCAAAGTAGGGTTGCTAATGTTCTTGCAATTAATGGGGTTAGGCCATGATGTGGATTTTATCAGAACCATTAAAAGGTGTGTTAATCTCGGCTGAAAAAGATGGATTACACATCTTCAGCGAAGTGGTAGATATTACTTCGCCTGATGTTGAATCTCCCTCCCCATTGACTGAACTTGGCAAGCGCTTACCGGCCCTTATTCCTCAATTACTTGAGATTGGTCTTGCCAAAAAAGACGGGAATGCTCTGACTATTCCGTATAAGGCACTTCTTGCGTTGCCCGACAATGAAATATATGCCTTTGAAGAGTTAGCCCCATCTGCCCCCTTTTTCTGTGAACTAACTTCCCACAGTGCACTAGGGTGCCCCGATTTTGGTTATCGTCTCACCTTTTGGTATGGGAGCAATCCGATTTATATTGAAAAACGAGTCGGGTGTTTTATTACCTATGTTGATAAATTGTACCGTCTCGACAGGCAAACATACTCATTAGTAAAAGCAATAGATGATTTCCGTAATCTGCCGCCATTAGAAAAATCCGCATCAAAAGGGTTGATTTCCTTTGCTGATATACGTGAACTTGCCGCAGGGCTTGGTTCAAAGATTGATCAATATCTCAAGGAAAACAAGGTTCTTATTGCCCCCAATTTGGGCGTTGACCTTATTGAAGAAGAAAATGGAGCTATTTCATTTTCTCCTTTTATTCAGGGTGTCCCCCCCGAAGCTTTGCGACAAGTATTTTTCAGCACAATGAATCTTTCAAGCCTCCATATAAATGATGGCGCGGGAGGACGGATAAGAGTATTGTTCAGCGAAGACCAAGAAGAGGCCTTAAGGCGCATGGCCAGCATCCGGTATCTTTCAGGTCGAGAGAAAATCGATGTTTTAAGAAATCCGGAAGCCGTGTTTGACGGAGTGGCAGGTGAGGTTGATTTTGCTTTAGCTGACTTTGGTCCTCGGGTGAGAGCAATTGGGAAATTCCCTTCGATTTCATTGCCTTTTATCAAAAACTCGCAAACCGGTTTTTTTGAAGACATAACTCCTGATCCTACCAAGAAAGCTCGAAAATTTGATGCAGGCATAGAGGTGACATACGCCGATGGCGAGAAAGAGATAATTGGGTTTGACGGAGTAAAAGATGTCGTAAAATTTCTTGGTGATGCACAGTCAGCATTCAATTCTGGCAAAGGATTTATTGATTATAAAGAACGATCAATTGTTCTGGACTATCCCTTTGTGGCTGCCACAGAAAAACTGGCTGAGTATGTAACGAAAGCGGTAAGCGGAAAATCTGTTCCGCGGCCTGTCGATCAGAGTGATAAAGTTTATTTGCTTATTTACGAAAATGAGGCTGATTTAGACTATGAAGAGCAGGAACGCTTAGCTAAAGTACCTGAAGAACTTTTCTTTATTCCACAAGCTCTTCGAGATGATATCGACCTAAAAGAACATCAAAAGAAAGGCCTCCTATGGATGCAGGCAAATTTTCTCATAGGAAGAAAGGGGTGCTTGCTTGCAGACGATATGGGACTTGGAAAAACGCTCCAAGTATTAATGTTTATTGCTTGGTTGCTCGAACTGGTCGAACATCCACAGCATAGTATTATTTATGAGAGTGGACACGATACTGAGTCACCACCATGGAATCCAGTACTTGTTGTCATGCCGGTCATTCTTTTAGAGAACGAGACCTGGCAACATGATATGCGACATTTTTTTAAGCATGATGGTAGTATATTTTGGCCGTGCCTTTCGCTTTATAAAGCAGGGATAAATACTGTGAAGGTTCCGAAGATTGAAGCTGTTACGAAAGGCCAGCTTGATTTTGAAAAAATCCGAAAGAACAGGGTTATTTTAACTAACTACGAGACGCTGGTTAATTATCAGTTCTCTATGGCAAACATCAAATCCTCTTGGTCAGTTATTATAACCGATGAGGCTCAGGCACATAAGACGCCGAAGTCAAAGCGCTCCTTTGCCCTAAAAAGTCTCTCTTCTCAGTTTAAAATTGCCTGTACTGGCACCCCGGTCGAAACAAGAATGCTTGATGTATGGAACATCATTGATTACCTCCAGCCGGGTACCCTCGGAAGTTCACAAGAGTTTTCAAAAACTTATGAGCAACCTATTGCGGATAATCCGGAGGAAATAACGGGCATCTTGGACGAGCTTAAAGAGAGACTAAAGTATTTTCCAGCTAATCAGCAACCGCAGGGGGCTCCTCCGCCGTATATCTTACGAAGGGAGAAGTCTCAGGAATTAGTTGGTCTTCCAAAAAAACATATTCATAAAAAAGAGTGCATTCTTGCGCCTGCACAGAGGCGTCGTCATATCGAGTATATAGATTCTGTTCGAGCAGGCAACAGACAAGGCATTCATCTCTCGGCAATCCAGGGACTGATGCAGTTATACCAGCATCCAGCTATCAATCCATACACCCCTTATGAGGCCGGCGCACTCAATAGAATGACTGATGACTGTCCAAAGCTTGCTGCGCTTCTGGATATTTTAAAGGCTGTAAAGCATGCAGGAGAAAAGGCGCTGATTTTTACTAGAACCTTGGATATGCAGCAATTACTTGCAGCGGCAATAAGGGAGGACTTTGGGCAAAGAGTTGATATTGTGAACGGGGCTGTAAAAACGGGCGCTGAGACAAAAACATCCTCAAGTACAAGGAAGTCCATGATTCAAAGATTTAAGTCAGACCCCTCTGTTAACTTTATCATCCTCTCTCCAGATGTTGCAGGTGTTGGACTTACCTTAGTTGAAGCAAATCATGTTATTCATTACGGACGATGGTGGAATCCGGCAAAAGAGTCACAGGCTACAGATCGCGCGTACCGTATTGGACAAACAAAAGATGTGCATGTTTATTATCTGATAGCAAAGGATCCAGAAGGAGAGTTCCAGACTTTTGATGAAAAATTGGATGCATTGATAGAGCGCCGGTTGAAAATGGCCAATGATTTTCTTATGCCATTGCCTGAAGAAAGGGTGAATGAGTCTGAGTTTTGCAAAGACATTTTTGAAGAAGAATTCATTCCAGAGGGGTCTAAGCAATCAATTTCTTCTGAGGATATAAGGTTACTTACCTGGGATCGTTTTGAATCACTTATTGGGATTCTAGAGGAAAAGGCTGGGAATCGATCTATTGTAACACCAAGGTCAGGCGATTTGGGAATCGATGTTGTCTCTATTAATGGTCGAACGGTCCGGTTGATTCAGTGTAAGCATACATGCTCCGGTGGTGTGATCGATTCTGAAGTTATTAATGAAACTATCAACGCCTTCGACAATTATAGAGCAGGTTACTTCACTGGCAGCGAATATACTCTCCGCTGTGTTTTAGCCACAAATGCAAGCATTCCTCAGTCAGTTGTTCAACAATGTAGACTTCACGGTATTGAGATTATTAATATGCAAGTGCTTGAAGAGGTATTGAAGAAACACAAGGTTACCATGACCGCTATTGACCTTAACGATCAAATGCGTATAAAGACCATGTCCGATCTGTCTGCTTTTATCGCAGGAAAATAAATAAAGGATATTTCCCTTTCCCCTCATTGATGTATTGATTCAAGTTTATTTGTTAATCTGAATAAGAAAAGCCAAAATAATAATTGGAGTGCCAAGGACGTGCCCACGTTTATAAGAGGTCAAAGGTCAAAGAGGTCAACATTCATGCAACGAAAAATGACGCAGGCGACTTTTTTGTCCTATAAGAACTCTGTGAGTCATGTTTTCCCTCCGCTCCTCACGATTTGTTGTATAATATATATTATGTAAAGTAAAAAAATTTCAATCCGAAAAGGGGAGGTTTATACCAAAAAAAGCTCGTCTTGAAACGCATGTGGTTTCGGTGCTTAACGAAACAAATTGTTCTATATATCGAGAACAATTTGTTTTTCAGTGTGTTGAAAAGGTTTTAAAAAACTAAGAGCGCTATAAGCAAAATGTAGCCAGCAACCAAAAACGATATAAATTCATCCCACACTCATTCAGAGAAAATATTTTCCCTATCTTATCACCAACTGAAATACTGGTTGTGGCGATTTTTTATTTTTTTGAGCAAAAAAAGCCATAAAATGTTTTAATAAAATATCTTATGGCTGTGAATCTATAATTGATATTCTTATGGGCAGCAATAAAAAGGAATTACTCTGGCAAAGCCGGTTTTCATTACCCTTTGATCGCGATGCGCTTCTCTTTTCATCGTCAGTTTATGTTGACAAGAAGCTTTTTCGTGAAGATATTCAAGGGTCAATTGCCCATGTTACTATGCTTGCCGAAGAACATATTGTTAGTGTTGCAGAGGCTCAACAGATTATTGCCGGACTCAAGGAAATAGAGGAGGAACTTTCGAGCGGCACTCTGGTTCCTCACTGGGAAGACGAAGATATTCATACTGTTATTGAAAACCGACTGAAGGAAAAAATAGGAGCAACAGCAGGTAAACTACACTCAGGAAGAAGCCGTAACGATCAGGTCGCAACGGATACCCGTCTCTATATGCGCAAAGAAATTAATGAGCTTCAGAAAGCCATTAATAACCTGCTGCAAGTGCTTTTGGATAAAACGGAAACCTACAGTGAAACGATCATATTCGGCTATACTCACCTGCAACGAGCCCAGCCTATTTCGGCCGGTCATTACTACCTGGCATACTTCAATATGTTTATCCGCGACCGTCAACGTCTCAGCGACCTCATGAAACGAGTGAATATTTCACCACTCGGTGCAGCGGCATTTGCGGGAAGCACACTACCGCTCAACTCTCAACGTACTGCTGACCTGCTTGGTTTTGACGCTCTTTTTTCGAACAGTATTGATGCCGTCAGTGATCGTGATATTGTGATTGAGTTTATATCCGCTTGTTCCATGATCATGATGCATCTTTCGAGATTAGCCGAGGATGTGATTCTCTGGAGCTCATATGAGTTCAGTTATCTGGAAATCAGCGATGCCTTTGCAACTGGCTCATCCCTCATGCCACAGAAAAAGAATGCCGATATTGCTGAGCTTGTCAGGGGTAAAACAGGCAGAGTGTATGGTAATCTCATGGCTATGCTTACTATTATGAAGGCACTGCCCCTGTCCTACAACCGAGACATGCAGGAAGATAAACAGCCGCTTTTTGACAGCGCTGAAACAGCAATTGAAAGTGTTAAGATCTTTACAAAGTTGCTTGAGCATATAACACTCAAAAAGGAGCGTTTAGCAAAATTAACGTCTGAAGATCTCAGCCTTGCAACAGAAATAGCCGAATACTTAGTCCGCAAACAGATTCCTTTTCGTGATGCTCACCGCATTACTGGAAAAATTGTTACCTGGAGTATTACGTCGGGAATTACCCTGCCTATGATTCCAGTTGAAAAGTTCAAGGAGTTTTCAACTGTTATTGAAATAGATATCTACGACTGCCTCAAGCCTGAGGCAAGCGTAAATTCAAAAAAAACACACGGGAGTTGTTCTTTTAATTCAGTTTCTGATCAAATCACAGAAGCCAGAAAAAAGCTTTAATAACTCTACATCGCTATTCTGAATGCACGTTGATTTGTATTCACTGAACCAGTCAAACTGTTTTTAATTTTTTCCTTTAATTAAGTGAAGGCAACGTCCTAATCACAATCTGCTTTTGTTTCATCATGAGTTCAGCCAGATCAGAAACAATTCTTGCTGATTCATTAAGCAGAACATCTTTCTGCAGATCTTTGACAGCTTCAGACTCCTGAACCCACTGCTTCTCAATCCGTTTGATCGTTTCTATATCCGATTTGAACGCTGAATCCTGCAGTAATACACTCTTCCTTTTCCGAATCTGATCAAGCAGCTTCAAATCCTGCAGATAGGACTGGTACTGATGGTTTTTCGGTAATCGTTCCTGCTCTTTCTGCCGAAGCACCTTGAGCTCGTCAGGCGTGACCTCTGCTGTAGGACGATACAATGCCCGCGATATGGTGCTCCACGGCAAACTGCTGGTATAGGTATCTTCACCAATTTTTGACTGGTCGATCATGGAGGGGAGCAAAAGATCGGGCACAACCCCTTTATGCTGCGTGCTGCCTCCTGATATCCGGTAAAACTTCGCAACGGTAAGTTTTATCTGACCGAGCTCCTGCTTCTTTCTGAAAAAAGAAAAGGGGCGCTCAAGTTTGATAATGCTTTGCACCGTCCCCTTTCCGAACGTTCTCTCACCAAGTATCACTCCTCGACCGTAATCCTGAATCGCCGCGGCAAAAATCTCCGATGCCGATGCACTGTACCGGTTCACCAGAACCGCAAGAGGGCCACTGTATTGTTCCCGACCATCGTCATTATTGAGCACTGTGCTATCACCTGAAGCATTGGTGATCTGTACAACAGGGCCGTTTGGAATAAACAGTCCGGTAACTTTCACAACCTCGTCAAGCGAACCGCCTCCGTCATCTCGAAGGTCAATAACAATGCCGTCAACATGCTCGGCATTCAGTTCGTTGAGGATTCGCGATACATCCCGGCTGGTGCTGTTATAATTGCCGGTGTTTTGCTGCTGCCTTTCGAAGTCAAGGTAAAATGAGGGAATGGTAATAACACCGATTTTTGTTCCGTTGTGCTGGATAATGCGTTTCTTGGCTGCTTGTTCTTCCAGATCAATCTTTTCCCGCACCAGTTCGATTATCTTGGCCGGGCCTCTGCCGCCCTGACTGGCGGGAAGAATTTTAAGCCGGACAAGGGTGCCTTGTTTGCCGCGAATGAGTTTGACGACGTCATTGATTCGCCATGCCGTAACATCAATAATGCCGCCTGCCTTGCCTTGACCGACGCCGACAATTTTATCGCCTTTTTTGAGCAGGCTGCTTTTGAAGGCCGGGCCTCCGGCTATTACCTCATTAATGACCGTGTACTCCCCTTCAGTCTGGAGTTTGGCGCCGATGCCTTCAAGCGTGCGACTCATGTCGATCTGGAAGTTGGTATACTCATCGGGTGAGAAGTAGTTGGTATGGGGATCGAATGATGTAGTTACCGCTGTAAGGTAGGCCTGAAATGCGTCTTCCGGTTTCTGGCGGTTGAGAAGATTGAGCCTGCTGGTAAAGCTTTTTGCCAAAGCTGTTCGAATGCCCGCACGGCTTTCACCGGAGTATTTCAGGTTGAGCCATTGGTATTTGAGCTCTTTTTTCCACAGTTCGGTAAGCTGGCGCCTGTCGGCTGGCCATGGGTCTGACTTGCGGTCAAGATCAAGGGTTTCGGCTGTGGCAAAGTTAAAATGCACGGTGTCAGCAACTGCTTTCATAAAGCGCATTTTCTCTCGTGCCCGTTTGAGAAAAAAGTTATAGATGCCGAATCCTGCTGTGGGTTTGCCGTCAAGAAAGTCGTCATCCATCCGGGTTCCATAGATTTTTCTGAGACTTTCTACTTCACTTGCAACAAAATAACTTCTGTTTTCATCGAGATGGTCGATATAGCGGTTGAATATCTGTTGCGAAAGGGAGTCATTGACCGGTACCTTGCGGTAATGGTTCTGCTGGAGATATTGACTGATGTAGCTGCCGGCTTCCTCTTCCGATTTGGTCGGCATGAGCGGCATGATAGCTGAAGTAGTCGTTACTTGCCCAGTCTTTCCTGCAAATAATGGTGAAGAACATCCAAATGTAACAATAAAAACAAACAGACTTTTTCGAAGCATTTTTTGGTTTAATGATCTAAGGTTGGATTACAACATCCATAAGGTTATTGAAGTGCGAAACAAAAATATTATATTGCAGGCCAATTATTAAAGTCAGAGTTTGATATGTGTAAGAAAAAAATCGCCATAAGCTAATAATAAAGAGAGAGGTTTCAATGGAAAAGAAAAAAACAAGTTATAAAGAACTCGGCCTTGTCAATAGCAGAGAACTTTTTCGTAAAGCTGTAAACGGCGGTTATGCTGTCCCTGCCTATAATTTCAATAATCTTGAGCAGATGCAAGCAATCGTTGCTGCATGTGTTGAAACCAAATCTCCCGTTATTTTACAGGTTTCAAAAGGAGCAAGAAGCTATGCAAACGAAATTCTCCTTCGCTATCTTGCACAAGGCGCTGTAGCCTATGCTGCTGAACTTGGTAGCCCTGTTCCCATTGTACTTCATCTCGATCACGGTGATAGTTTTGAGCTTTGCAAAGACTGTATTAACTCAGGATTCTCTTCCGTTATGATTGACGGATCACATCTTTCTTATGAAGAGAACATTGAAGTAACCAAAAAAGTTGTTGAATATGCTCACCAGTTTGATGTTACCGTTGAGGGAGAACTCGGTGTGTTGGCAGGCATTGAAGACGAGGTTTCAGCTGCAACTCATACCTATACGCAACCTGAAGAGGTTGAGGATTTTGTTGCAAAAACCGGAGTCGACAGCCTTGCTATTTCCATAGGAACGTCACACGGTGCTTTCAAGTTCAAACCAGGTGAAGATCCGAAAATTCGTCTTGATATTCTTGCTGAAATTGAACAGCGTATTCCCGGATTTCCAATTGTACTGCATGGAGCATCCTCTGTTCCGCAGGAGCTCATAAAAACCATCAATGAACATGGTGGAAAACTAAAAGATGCAATTGGAATAAGTGAAGATCAACTTCGCCTTGCGGCAAAATCCGCTGTATGTAAAATCAATATTGATTCTGACGGGCGCCTGGCTATGACTGCTGCTATTCGCAAAGTGCTTGATGAAAAACCTGAAGAGTTTGATCCAAGAAAATATCTCGGGCCGGCCAGAGATGCTCTAAAAAAACTCTACATCCATAAAATAATCAACGTTCTCGGATCAAACGAAAAAGCGTGATCGGTTTTACAATAATACAAAAAAGAGCGTCCTATTATGGATGCTCTTTTTTGTATATGGATATACAACTCTTTTTATCGTGGTGACAAACTGAGAAAACGAGCAGCTGTGTAGGCAAGAAGTCCGGTTCCTGTTTTCAATGCAAGTTCTTCAGGGTTGAATGTTGGTGAGTGCAGTGTATTGCTTTTTTCATGTTGCGATGTTCCTGTTCCAATTTGCCAGAAGGTACCAGGACAGGCCTGAAGATAATAAGCAAAATCTTCTGCTGTCATGATCGGCTCACACTCGATAACATTTCCACTACCGAGATACTCTGAACAGCAACTCATGGCCTGACTTGTTATGGCGGGGTCATTAAAAAGTACTGGATAACCATGTCTGATCTCCAGTTCAGCTTTGACATCAAAAGCCTCAGCTGTATGCATAACCGTCTGGCGAAGCCGCTGATGGAGAAGAGCGCGCACATCTTCATGCATGGTTCTCATTGTGCCGGACATAGTTACCTGACTTGGAATGACATTAGTTGCATGGCCACCATGAATAGATGTTATTGATATAACTGCCGGTTCATGTGGTGGAACAACCCTGCTCACAATATGCTGAACAGCTGTAATAATATGAGCAGCGGCAAGAATAGGATCAGCTACTTTATGTGGCGCAGAAGCATGTCCCCCCTGCCCTGTAACAGTAAAGTACAGTTCATCGGCAGCTGCCATAAAACTTCCTTTGCACAAGGCGACTTTGCCCGTTTCAATATGTGGAAAACAATGCTGTGCAATAATGACAGAAGGATTGAAACGCTTGAAAAGGCCGGCATCAAGCAATGGCTTTGCTCCTCCTGGAGCTTTTTCTTCAGCCGGCTGAAAAATCAGAAGTACATCTCCCTCAAGTTCATCTTTTATTTCTTCAAGAATTTTTGCAGCGCCAAGAAGCATTGCCGTATGCATATCATGACCGCAGGCATGCATTTTTCCTGGCTCAACGGAGCAAAATTCATGCTGATTTTCTTCAGTAACTGGAAGAGCATCAATATCTGCCCTTAAAGCAACAAGAGTTCTCTTGGATGATTTATGAGTTCCTCGAATCAGGGCAATAACCCCTGTGCCGAGAAGAGGTGGCTCGGGTGTAATACCAAGTCCAAGAAGATACTCTGTTATTAATGCAGTAGTCTGCACCTCATCGTAGGATAGCTCTGGATGACGGTGTATCTCCCTGCGTAATGTCACTACTTCAGAAAAAATTGCATCTGCACGTTCACTGATTCTTTCAGCAAGCACTGTAGAGAGTTCTGTTTTCATACAAAAAATTAATTAACTCGCGAAACGGCTGTGGAGCAAAAAATACTGTAAATAGCTCCGTTCTATGTATAGCAACACGTCATCACATATCCATCAAGCGGATAAATTCAAGAGCTTTTTCTCTTAATTCATCCTCCCCTTTATTTAATACTGTTGAAGAGTAACTTATCGAATAGCCATATTTTTCAATGTTTTGAAGCAGACGAAACCAGTCATGTGTCTGAATTCTGAAAGTGACAAACATGCCATTTCCATCTGGTGCAGCATGATACTGGCCACAACTTAACACCGTTGCATCGTTTTTTTCAAATGCAGCAATAACCTCTGATAACTTAAGGCGGGAGGATGGTACATATAACTCAAGAGTCATACCATTTTTACCCAAATGAAACAATTCTGAAATTTTTTCCAGAATTGTTTTTTTTTCAATAATTCCGGCATATCTCCCGTCATCATGTGTAACAGGAATAACCGTACCGGAAAAGTTGAAAATCCGTGGAAAAAAATCAAGGAGATGTTCTTGGAATCCTATACTTTCGGTATGCCGAAGCGGAAGGTCAATCAGGCGTTGGTTATTGATTTTCTTTGACTGACTGGTCAATAAAAGCTCCATAATGCTCACCATTGAGATGAGTTTCTCTTGATGCAGGACTGGAGCATACTCCAGACCTCCCTTCATCATAAAAGAAAGAACCTCCTCAGCTACAGCCTCATCCGCAAAAAAAGGATAGGTTGTACTAATATTACTTTGTACGCATTCACTCAGCAAGATGGCTCAATTTTATTAACTCTACGCTCGTGTCGTCCTCCTTCAAAATCGCTGCTAAACCAGTTATGAAGACTTTGTGCTATAGTACATTGATCAGTAAAACGAGCAGAAAAACATATGATATTAGCATTATTATGCTGTCGAGCAAGTGTTGCGAATTCAGGATTACAAGCTAATGCTGCCCGAATACCCCGGATTTTATTTGCTGCTATAGAGACGCCAATACCTGTACCACAAAGAAGAATACCCTGATCATACTCCCCTACTGCAACAGCCTCGGCAACTTTACGTGCATAATCCGGATAATCGACTGACTCTTCATTATAAGGGCCCATATCGTTAAATTCATGTCCATTGCTTTCCAGCCATGCGATAACTGTTTTTTTGAGTTCAAACCCAGCATGATCACTTGCAACTGCAATTTTCATAATTTGTTCACTTTAAATTTAGGGGCTATTTTCACCCGACAAATCTGGTTAAAAAAAGTGTTTGATTGTTTATTTTCGCATTACAGGCATGCTTTTCAGCTAAAAAATTGTTTTTTAAAACCATCCGGCACACTTGCTTTATATTGATTGACATATTCTCAAAGCAACTTCTTCTCCCCCTTCTCTGGGGGTAAATCTATCCTCAAATGCAGTTCTTTGAGTTGAACGGGCAATACTTCCGAAGGGGAAGACATCATAAGATCCTGCGCCTGCTGGTTCATGGGAAAGGCAATAACTTCGCGAATATTTTGCTCATCGCACAAAATCATGACAAGCCGGTCAAGACCCGGCGCAATACCGCCGTGCGGCGGAGCACCAAGTTTAAAAGCTTCGATCATGTGACCAAAACGGCTATCGACCTCATCTCTGGTATATCCGGCAATTTCAAACGCCTTGTACATGATATCAGGTCGGTGATTACGTATGGCGCCGCTTGAAAGCTCAATTCCATTACAAACAATATCGTACTGGTAGGCAAGTATATTGAGTGGAGACATGGTTTGGAGCGCCTCCATTTCACCTTGCGGCATTGAAAATGGATTATGAGAAAAGTCGATCTTTTTTGCCTCTTCATTGTATTCATACATCGGAAAATCCACAATCCAGCAGAACGAAAGCTCGTCATTGTCAAGAGTAAACAGATCACCGAAATAATTTCTCATTCCACCCATTATTTTACAGGCTGGTTCCCATTTGCCTGCAGCAAAAAAGATCACATCACCGGTTTCAAGCCCAAGGCTTTCTTTGAGTAACGAAAACTCTCCTTCCGAAAGAAATTTTACAACAGGACCTTTCGGTCCTTCTTCCCTGAACTGGATATATGCCAAGCCGACCGAACCAAGCTCCCTTGCCCTTTTTTCAGCTTTATCATAAAAAAGCCTTGATTCATTACCTCTGCCTTTGAGCACAAGAGCTTTAATGCAGGATCCAGCTCCGGTATTACTTGCAAACACTTTGAAAGAAGAATTAATAAAAAGCGAAGTCACATCACTGATTTCAAGAGGAATTCTCAGGTCGGGTTTATCGGTACCATAACGGTTCATGACCTCTTTATAACTAATCCTCGGAAACGGAAAATCCGAGATACGTTTTTGTGACATTGTCCGGGTAAGATGTTCAACCATACCCTCAAGGATTGCAAACAGATCGTCCTGCTCAATAAAAGCCATTTCCATGTCGAGCTGATAAAACTCACCTGGACTGCGGTCAGCACGAGCATCTTCATCCCTGAAACAGGGCGCTATCTGAAAATAGCGGGGAAAACCTGAAACCATCAGCAGTTGCTTGAACTGCTGAGGTGCTTGGGGAAGAGCATAGAATTTTCCAGGATGAAGGCGGCTTGGAACAAGAAAATCTCTCGCCCCTTCAGGAGAACTTGACGTGAGAATCGGCGTCTGTATCTCTATAAACTCTTTCTCTTCAAGGTAAAAACGGATAGCAGAAGTTAACCTGCTGCGGAAAATAATATTCTCATGGATCTTTTCGCGACGGAGATCAATAAATCGATATTTAAGACGAAGCTCCTCCGATGTCTGTAACGCATCGGCAACAGGAAAAGGCAGCGGTTGGGAATGGCTTTCAACCGTGATTCGGCTGACGACAACCTCAATTTCACCTGATGCAAGCTTAGGATTGATCGTTTCCTGACTGCGACAAATCACTTCACCTTCAATGCAGATAACCGATTCTACATGCAAATGACCAGCTGTTGCAAATAACTCCTGATTCTCTGGCTTTATAACCAGCTGGCTGATACCGGTATGATCCCGTAAATCGATAAAAACAAGCCCGCCGTGATCACGTTTTCTGTGAACCCACCCAGCAAGCCTTACAATGCTATGCTCAAGTTCAGGATTCAATAACCCGCAATAATTTGAGCGAAACCGGTTCGGAAAAGAGTGTGCGCTGGCTGCAGCTTTACTCATATTGATGAAGTTGTCCTATTGTAATTAAAAATTAAAGATAAAAATCCCGAAAAAACTGAATATGGGGAATTTTTAATGATTTATAAAACCCTTACACTACTGTCAATAGACAAGTTCACCACCAAATTCCGTAATGAGAAACCTGATGACCTCATTACTTCGAGAAAGTTCCTGAAAAACAGTAAAGACAGACTTCTCTCTTGTACAGGCATCTTTTTTTGCATCATAGCATATACGGAGCTGTAGCGGAATCGCATAAAATTCCGATACTTCCTTCTGCAACTCCTCTCGCTGCTGCAGAAGTTCCTCATAAGAAAACTTTCGACAACAGGCTATTTCAAGGATTCCTTCAGGAGTACATGATACAAGTTCACAAGATTGAAGGTGTGTTACCATGAAATTATGGGTTTTTCTTGCAAGATGATCAAGAAAGAGCCTCCATTCAAGCTTCAGCGAATCGAAATTGGCAATAGATTCATGAGTTTCAGCGCCTTCAACAGATGCTGTTTGTAAAGACCCTTCCACGTGAACCTTCCGCAAAACAGGGGTTCCGGCAAAGCCCGAAAGCTTTTTCTCCCACGAACCAAGATCAAGATTAGCCGATCCTGAAAGTTTGCCGCCAGATAAAGATGTGGAAACAGATTGAGTGGAAACCTGACTGGTTATCAGAGGCTTGTCAGGTACTTTTTTTTTTGTGGCTGCTGCAGTTGTGGGGGCGATACAGAAACATCATCCATCATATCAATCAACTTAAGTAGAGCAAGCTCAAAACGAAACTGGTATTCAAACTGGAACTTAAGCTCTTTCTGAGTCTGCAGGAGAAAATCAGCCATTTGCATAACTGAAGATGGAGAGAAATTTGCAGCATCTCGCTGATAGCGCTCACGTACCGCATCGGGCCGTTCAATAAGACGGGTTGAAGAGAGATTGAGCACTATAAGTAAATTGCGAAGGTGCTCAATCAGTTTTTCAAGAAAATCCTGCTCATCATAACCATTGTGCAGAACAAATTGAGCGATTTCAAGCATTTTTGACGGGTTATGCTCTGTAACAGCATCAGTAACGGCAAACATATGATCATCATCAATATAATTCAGCAACTCGGCAACGCCTTGATAGCTGATGCGTCCCTGCTGCTCGTTTTCGGCTGAAAATGCTATAACCTGGTCAAGAATACTTTGAGCATCGCGCATAGACCCCTGAGCCTTGCGACCGATAAGTTGCAAGGCATCAGCATCAACAGCTATCTTCTCAGCATTACAAATCAACTGAAGTTGATTCTGAATATCCGGAAGTGGAATCCTCTTGAAATTGAAACGTTGACATCGGGAAGCAATAGTAGCAGGGATCTTGTGGAGCTCCGTTGTGGCAAATATAAATATGGCATGAGGCGGTGGCTCTTCAAGAGTTTTCAAAAATGCATTAAAGGCAGCAATGGAGAGCATATGCACCTCATCAATGATATAAACCCTGTATTTACCTTTCTGCGGGCCATATCGCACATTCTCTCTCAGTGTTCGGATATCATCAACACTATTATTCGATGCAGCATCAAACTCCGAAATATTTAAGCTGGTACCCGAATCAAAATCCCTGCAGCTTTCGCATTCACCACAAGGCTCAGTTACTTGCTGCAAATATTCCGGATCTTCCATCATTTTACGGCAGTTAACCGCCTTGGCAAAAACCCTTGCTGCTGTAGTTTTGCCAACACCACGCAATCCCGAAAATATATAACCATGCCCAAGCCGCCCCATGCGAAGCGAGTTCTGAATGGTTTTAGTGATATGTTCTTGCGCCATAATATCGGCAAATTTTGTCGGTCTGTACTTCCGAGCTATAACCTGATAACTCATAATTCCTGTTTATTATAATCCTCTAACAAGTTGATAACCCGAATATTCATACTGCTTTTCAGGCAGTCAACAACATCCTTGCTTATTGTACTTAAATGTACGCTATTACCCTCAAAATCCATTAAACCGTTTTCACTTGCAGTAAATCCCGGCGGTATTATTTCATAAAGATCATAAAGCTTCAGGGTATAAAGATCGCGACTGATTGCAAAATCACCATTGGCCGTTACATGGATAACATCATTCTGCAACAACACGTCAATAATGTTTCTCAACACGGAAGGTGTTATCGGATAAACCGCTTTGAGAATCTTTTTCATATTCATTGTAGAACCGCTATTCTGACCTATCCAGATATAACGGAGAACAGAAAGAATCGGCGAAACGCCCCGCATTGGATTGAATGGTTCAGGAGTAACTCCTGATGGTTGTAATGCCCCAAGACAGAAAACAAACTCCGCACCAGTCAACACAACAATCCAGCCAAGGTATATCCAGAGAAAAAGCATCGGAATAACTGATAATGGCCCATAAATATGTTCAAATGTTGCAATGTGAGTAATATAAAAGCTGAACCACTTTTTAGACAGCTCAAACAGAACAGCAGCAAAAAAAGCTCCTGAAATAGCGTGAACAAACCTGACGCGGCAGTTCGGCACAAGCATATAAAGTAAAAATAAAGCGATAACCGTATTAAGAAAGGGCAAAAAAGAGAGTAATCTGGTTTTTAGAGCAAGTAAAGAACCTTCGGTAAACACTGTATACCATACGTACGAACCAGCCGCAAGGCTGCTGCCGATAAGCACAGGACCAAGAGTCAATACTGTCCAATAAAGAGTAAAGCCCTGCAACATTTTGCGTGGAGCATGTACCTCCCAGATTTCATTGAGGGTATGATCGACAGTCGAAATCAGAAAAAGTGCGATTGTAAAAAGAAACAACCCCCCAAGAAACGGCACCGTCGCCGTCTTTCCTATAAAATCCGAAAGGTAGTGATTAAGCACAGCGCCGGTACCGGGCATGAAATTCTGTACAAGAAAATCCTCAATAAGGCGCTTGAGCGGAGTAAAGACAGCAAAAACACTCAATATTGAAAGGACTACTGCCAGAAAAGGCACAATCGACAACAAGGTTTGAAAGGCCAGTGATCCGGCACCAAGAAAAATTCTGTCATGAATGAAATTTTTCCAGAAAAACGGAATAAAAGCACGCAAATACTGCACAACACCGGCAACATTGTCATCCGTCTTTTTCGAGCCGCTTCTCCGCTCTTTCATCACTTCTATTCTTTTAAAAAATATAACTGCTTCCGACAGACCTTACTGTGGTAATAAGTAGTTAACTATCTATCATAATTAAACTTATAAACATCATTATTTTCAATTGAATTAGCAAATAATGAAAATTAGCAACAAGAACTTTTAAGAACATACTAATGAAGCCCCCCCGCCGCTTGCGGCGGGGGATTTAATCCTTAGAGATTAAAACGAGGTTATTGATGCTATAATACCATACAAAATTTAACCCTTCAAGTTTTATGATATCTCATGGTTTAAATATCTCAAAATTTATTTATCATTGCTGCAACGATAGTTCGGTAATGTGAGAGTAACATAGTGGAGCAAGCAAACACGCACACCGCCCCACAATGATACTTCATTTCAGCAATTTCCTTCTTTTTCGGTTCCCCTGACTCCAGAAATGCTGTGACCTCCCCTACCCTATGTCCAGATAATTTCAAACAACATTATATCGCTAAAAAATCGTATGGTTTATGTAAATCGTTAATCTGTATAACACCATTTACTTGGCTTGCTTGTTTATATTTTACTGGGTACGGCATATTTTCAACGATAATTTTTTTTGTCTCTTGATTAGCGTTGTATCCAAATATAATCGCTTCTATAAATTCTCTAGGGTATGTTTTCTTTTCTCCGGTTTGGTTGATTGAAAACTTTCCACTAAAAGTAAACCTGTATTCGTTTTCTTCCCTATACTTACACAGCTTAACCGACAATGCTTTTGTAATTTTCGCCACAAGCACGAGATGACTTTTTTCTATTTCATTATCTACTGATATGAATGTTGGCTTATTTTCTTTTAGTTTCTTTTCATACAAGAAAAAATCTGGAAGAAAATCTACTAAATCCAATTTAGCTAATTCTGTTTGATATATCATTTCTTGTGCCTTTTCATTATTGGCAGCTTTTTTCATCTCTTCAGCCTTTAACTCAACACAAAAATCATTAGGTTTTGTAGGGTCGTTATCTGCACATTGATTCCACAATATTTCATTGTCACCATTTCCCGCTACGCAATAAAGTTTGTAACTATCTATTAGATTATCGAAGTTTTTCTTTATTTCAAGTGTTGATAATAACTCTCTACCTTCATCTGTAAAGCATCCCTTATTATATAATTTGTCAAATTTTCTATACAGAAATTTATTATTTCTATTTTCATTTCTTTTTATTTTTAACTGTCTAACTGTTATGTCATTAAAATCAATTTTTGAATCATTAGGGTCTAAAGCTATGAATTCTTTTCTGCTTGAAATCCACGAATAAGATTTAAAC
Organism: Chlorobiaceae bacterium; assembly: GCA_037134935.1. Taxonomy (GTDB): domain Bacteria; phylum Bacteroidota; class Chlorobiia; order Chlorobiales; family Chlorobiaceae; genus Chlorobium. Next base: position 44,002 of record JBAXLG010000012.1, read on the forward strand.
AATGCATCAAGATGAAAAACATTTTTAGAGGATCTATATTTATAGAAGTAAGTCGGATATTCCTTCATGACTAAACGTTTTTAAATATTGATATTCTAAAAATCAAAAATTCCTCGCCTCTTGCAGCAACTTAAGTGTTTCAGTGTCTTCCTGCAACACATGGTGAAGCTGTGCTGCATCAGGCGATAAGAGCATGTTTGAATCATGGGCTATTTGGTTGATGTTATTTCCGATGCATTGCATTTCAGCTATGACACTTTAAAGCATTTGACTATCAACGGATTTTTGGCATTACCCTGTTATTGCTCCAGCAATTAAAGGTGTTCATTCTTAGTTTGGTTTAACGTCTATCTTTTACGGTGCTATCATCATCTTACCTTCCCATACAAAAATCATAAAAAAATTTGACAAAGCTGCATAACATCTACAGCTACTCCTTTCTGTAGTGTACAAGATTTCAATTGCATGATAACACGCCATCAAAGTGTTATCATGCCGTATGATTTCAGAGAGAGCTACCTGAATAAGTGAAATTGACATTGAGGAAAAATCAGGAGAGAAGCTTGTTGCATTTTTACAAAAGGGTTCGATTTTCTCAAACCCTTTTGTGGTTCAGATTATTGATGATTCTGTGAAGCTGAAATATCTCCTCCCTTGCTGCCGATGGAAACATGATCAAGGATTTCAATGTTTAAGAGTATAACGGCTTCTGGCAGATCTTACTGTGGTCATGAGCAGCAAACCTATGCTGAAAAACAACAGTAGCGAGGCAAGAGCTGCTCTTTCACTGCCCATTTGAGCAGACACAAGACCAAACAAAAGCGGACCGACAATGGCTGAAGCCTTCCCGAACGTACCATCATAAAAACCAAAAAATTCAGTAACATGCTCACTTGGTGTCAACCGTGCCATCATTGATCGGGAGGCCGCCTGTGAAGAACCCATTGACATGCCAGCAAGCATCCCCGTATATAAAAACATATCCTTACTATAAGATAGAATAGCAGCAATAACAACTATAAACCAGATCATAAGAGTAATGACAATCGTTCTTTTAGGCCCAATTTTGTCGGTAACAAAGCCAAAAATCACAGAACCCGCAATCGCCGTTGTCTGCACTACCATAAAGAAAACAATCAACTCTTCTATTGTCAAGCCAAAGGTATTCTGGGCATAGATTGACGAAAACGCTATAATGGTTAAAATAGCATCATTATAAAAAAAATAGGCCAGCAAAAAACGGGCAAGATCAGGGTAGCTCATGATATGCTGAACTGTATACTTTACTTCCTTTATGGAATGCGCTATTGCCGAAAATGAGATTGAAGAGTTTTCCTGTTTTTTCTCATCCCGAAGTGATAAAAAAAGTGGTGCGGCAAAAACAGCAAAAAAAAGTGACACCATCAAAAAGCTCGTCTGAATATTTGCGGCATTGGAAAGAATAATGCCGTTACTCAACAATGGCTTCAAAAGCAGAAGAATGGCAAGTGCTCCGAGGTATCCCATAGCAAAACCATAGCCTGAAACCCTTCCAAGACTTTTGTCGGAGGCAAGTTCTTTAAGATATGCATCGTAAAAAACAAGCCCCCCTTCAAATCCCATATTGGCTATAATAAACAGGGATGCGGCAATTAACACTGTTCCTGGACCAGAAAAAAAAAGGAACGCGGTTGCAATAACAGACGTTGCAGTAAAAAAGAAAAGAAAGCGTTTTCGCTTTCCTGAATAATCTGCCATAGCCCCCATTACTGGAGAGATAACAGCAACAAGCAGCATCGACAGGCTAACACTAAAACCCCATAATGCATCACCCGAAGGCTGGCCTATACAAATAACATTTTTGAAATACAGCGGAAAAACGAAAGTCACCATCATAACGCTGAAAGAGGTGTTGGCGAAATCAAAAAGCAGCCAGAAAAACACCTTATACTTTTGCGTCACGAAATGTTCCGGTTTAACTTGCGAGGGCATAAGAAAACCTCTTACACACCAGCAATATGCATGAAAAGAGATTCGAAAAGCGGTCTGCCATCTTCTGAACCCAGAAGTTTTTCACTGGCTCTTTCGGGATGCGGCATAAGACCAAGTACATTGCCCTGTTTGTTGATGATACCGGCAATATTATTCAATGAACCGTTTGGATTTGCTGCATCAGTTACATCGCCCTGGTTATTGGTATACTTAAAAACAATCTGCTCATGCTCTTCAAGGCTTTCAATAACTTCAGCAGGAGCAAAATAGTTTCCCTCGCCATGAGCAATAGGAATCCTGAGTACCTCGTTTCCACTGTACAAGCTGGTAAACATGGTTGAGCAATTAACCGCCTTGATGTTGGTTTGACAGCAAAGAAACTTTTTACCGCGATTACGAGAAAGAGCACCTTCAAGAAGCCCGCTTTCAAGCAGCACCTGAAATCCATTACAAATTCCCAGTACAGGAAACCCTTTACGGGCAAACTCAATAACCTCCTGCATGATAGGCGAAAAGCGCGCAATTGATCCAGCACGAAGATAGTCGCCATAAGAAAAACCACCAGGAAGAATGATTGCTTTAACCCCCTGAAGATCATGCTCGTTATGCCAAAGCATAACTGGCATAACTCCACTGAAAGAAGCAACGGCATATTCAGTATCATGATCACAGTTCGAACCCGGAAACACGACTACCCCTACACTTACATCAGCCATAGTTGAGAGTAATAGTTAATTGACTTTTTCCAGTTCAAGACAATAATTCTCCATAACCGGATTCGACAAAAGTTTCTGGCAGATTTCATTAGCAATGTATTCAGCTCGAACCCGATCATCTTCATTGATGGTCACCTCAATATATTTGCCGATCCTTGCCGACTCCACCGTGTGATAACCGAGATTTTTCAAGGCATGATCAACAGCTTTGCCTTGAACATCAAGAATGGACTGGCGAAGGGTAACCTTAATTTTTGCATTATATGGCATTATCACGCATATGGTTGATGAAAAAAATCAAGTCTGCCACTGACGATACCGTAAAGTAATCGACCTTACAATACCGAGCAAAATATACAACAACATTGCAAGAAAAAAAGCTTTAGAATGAAAGACAAGAACACAGAACATGATCACAATATAGAGAGCCATCTGTATCGGTTTATGGCGAAAAGAATCAAGTGTTGGCTTAGGAAGAGCATCATAATTTACCTTGCTGACCATTAGTAAAGCAAGGGACGTTGAAAGCCATGCCAGAATGCTCTGCATAGAGTGCGGCGGAAGCACACTATCAGCGCTGAACCAAAGAACAAACCCTGTTATGGTCAACGCTTGTGCTGGAGTAGGAAGGCCGGAAAAAGAATCTTTTGTATACCCGATCATGCTGATATTGAACCGTGCCAGCCTTAAACCACTTCCGATTATAAGCAAAGAACTGACAAAAATTCCTGTAATGCCCGGCAATCCTTCAAGACCGAACTTATAGGCCAGATATGCTGGTGCCGCACCAAAAGAAACAAGATCTGAAAGCGAATCAAGCTCAAAACCAAAATCAGAAGTACCGTTGGTAACCCTGGCAACAAGACCATCAATAGTATCAAAAAAAGCAGCAAAAATAATAAACCAGCATGCGGCCACAAAACTTCCCTCACCAGACATGACTATGGAAATATAACCGCAAACCATGTTCATAACGGTGAAAACCGAAGGAACAAATGAGCGCGAAACAAACGGAAATAATTGGGATCTTTGCTGGGAACTGTTTTTCAAAAAAGGAGGATAACATTTTTGAACTCTTTTATTGCCAGCATCATCCATATACACTATATCCAACATCAGGGAAAATTAACCGTAAAAAAGCAACAAAAATACCTTACGGGAATGTGAAATGCAAAGTACAACCTTTCTGCAAGCTTTTAAACAGAAAAGAAATCGATTTCAATAGCTTTCATCTAATGAAGGAAAATTCCTCTCTCTGACATCGTGGATATACCCTTTAACGGCATTTTCAATAACAGTATTCAAATCGGCATACTGCCTGACAAATCGAGGATGAAACTCCCTGTTGAGACCAAGAATATCATTGATCACGAGAACCTGACCATCACACTCAACTCCGGCACCAATACCGATAGTAGGGATAGTCAGTGATTTGGTCACCTCAGCTGCAAGGGTAGCAGGAATTTTTTCAAGCACAATAGCAAATGCTCCAGACTCTTCAAGAATCCGTGCATCCTCAAGCAGCTCTTCAGCCTTCCTCTCTTCCTGAGCTCTGACCTTGTAACTCCCATACTTATAAATAGACTGTGGCATAAGACCAAGATGACCCATCACAGGAATTCCAACGTCAGTGATTCGCTTGACAGTATCAGCAATGATCCTGCCTCCCTCCAGTTTTAACGCATCACATTCATGCTTTTTCATGATCTTTCCAGCATTACGCAGTGCCTCCTCGCTCGACAATTGGTAACTCATAAATGGCATATCAATAACCACCATAGCCCTGTTACTCTCATCCTGAACACCCTTGACAACCGCTTTTGCATGATAGATCATCTGTTCAATCGTAATTGGCAGGGTTGTACTATGACCAGAAAACACATTACTTGCAGAGTCGCCCACAAGAATAACATCAACTCCAGCACGATCAAGTATCCTTGCTAAAGTATAATCATAGGCTGTCAGTACCGATATTTTTTCGTTTTCCTGCTTCATGTCAAGCAGTCTTCTGGTGGTAACATGAGCCGATTTTTGCTGAACGCTTCTGTTCATAGTGTTTAATGGATTGAATATTCGTTACTCTCAAAAATATCCGATAAATCTTCGGGTTGAAGCATCACTGCCTGGACACCGTGCGGCACTCCTGCTGACTTAAAAACCAGATCAGCAATGCAATCGTATTGTGGAATGTAACCGAGAATTTCTTTAAGAGAAATGGTTTTTTTCTCCATTTCACCCTTGATACTTTTGAAGGAGCCCTCTTCTGAAAAAGCAATAAACCTGTAAAGTTCCCTGTGCCTTTCCGAAAAAGGAAGTGAGCCGTGCTGCAAAAGAACATTTCCTGTCCTTCGTTGTGCTGAACCAACCAGTTTACGCCCTTCCACCTGCAGTTCATATCTGGCCGAAGCCATAAAACAACTGATTGCATGAGCACTGGTATCTTTCAGCGGCATGGAAAGAGTAGAACGGCAAAACTCCGCATATATACCCAAGCCTTCAAGAGCATGCCTTATAACCTCATGCACCAGCCGGTAAAGTATAGTATTATGTTCAGGGGCATCCGCAAAAAAACTGTAAGTAAATTCATCTGCATGAAAGACTGCCCTGCCACCGGTCGGCCTTCTAACAACATCTATACCCGCCTGTTGGCAGATAAGGGTATCAATATGTGATTGATCCTGATTGTATCCTAAGGTAATGGAATAAGGATGCCAGGCATAAAACCGCCAGAGGCAACTTTCTCGGCCAAAGCGTCTCTGAAATCGACCATCAACAAATGCCTCCATCAGTTTACGGTCAAATTCCATATTCTCTTCACCCGTATGAAAACCAGTATCCACACAATAAACCCTTGAAAAAAAAGGAGTCACCGCTCAAAACCTCTCGCACAAAAAAGAATGGTAAACCACACTTGCCTTTTCATCATCATAAGCAACAAAAAACTCTTCTTCGGCATACAATAACTGAAAAATACTTCTTTTTCCATCTTTTTGATATATTTTGGTAAATCCATCACCAAACATGTTAACCAGAGCAGCTTGGTTCAGAATGAACCGCGCGCACTATGTTTATTTGTTAAAACATTTCTCAAGCATTACTGATCTGATTGTTAATCAGTTCACGATAATTGTAAGATATATAACAAAGAAACAATCATTGCGGATTCTTCAAACTCTTGTAGCTTTTACCTTAGCATAATAGTCCGATTCCATATTGGTGCAATTAGAAGATTGTCAAATCATCATTATAAAATTATTGATTATAATACAACATTTGGTTCTTGGCGTAATTTAGTGGGATGATGGGATAAAGTGGTAGACTGAAGTGGACCCCAAGCACGAGACAAAAAGGGGCCGAGTTTAAGTTAGTATCCT
>JBAXLG010000013.1:0-47283 GCA_037134935.1 Chlorobiaceae bacterium
GAGAGGTATTACAAGGATGCGCTGAAGATCTATATCGAGTACAACGACCGGTATGAGCAGGCCGGCACGCTGCACCAGCTGGGAAGAGTGGCAGAGGAGCAGCGGGAGTGGAGCGAGGCAATTTCCTATGGCTTGGAGGCCGCGGAAATATTCACTGAGTATCATGACCAACATAGCCTACAAATAGTCTTGGGTGGTCTCACTCGGATCTGGCAGGAGACAAAAGACAGATATGTGATCGAAAAACTCAGCTCGCTTCTCAACCTGACTCATGAGGAATGTGAGGAGCTGCTCAATTAGATGTGCAGAATCCTGAAACAACAAAGAACCGTCAATGGAACATAGGGAAGTAAAGACGGCAAAAAAGATATTGTTTGGCAAAAAGAATGTTATCACTGAATCACAACCTGTCGGCTTTTTGAACGGATTTCAAGTCCAGTGCGGCCCGTTGCATAGTGATGCAGTGCTACTGAATGAGCATGTGACAAAAACGGGGCGGGAATAATAATGCATCGTTTAGGACGAGCATAGTTGAGCCATGAGTTAAGCTGCTGCTGTTGCTTTTCCGCAAAGCGGAAAACCCAGAGAAGAACAATATCTGCTTTATAGAGTTCCTTTTCCTTCAGCCGACTTGTTCCTGATACCATAAGCATTGAATATTTCCTGCTCCAAAGCTTCAACACCTTCTGTTCTGGACGTGCAATAAGTACGGAGGGCAGTGAAAGCAGGGTATCGGACTGCAGCATATGGCGGCGCGTAGGTACTTTTGCGATAACCGAATCAGGCGAATAAAACTGCACAACAGCTTCAGGCGCTGATAAACCGTATTCATCAAGCTGTCGCGAGATACGGGTGTAATTGCGAGACTCCTGCCCGGCATCGATAAGAACTGTTTCGCTGCCGGATGAAAAAAGTGCAGCAAGATTGCGACCAAGATTGACTGTCAATAGATCGGGAGGGTCTGGCTGGGGATGAAAGAAAAAGGAGTACCAGAATATTATGTTTATCCCAAAGAGAATCGAGACAGCAACTTTTCCCCATGCTTTTTGATAGAAAAAACAGAGTGCGGCACCAAGCACGATGTAATAAAGGAAAACTTCTGGCAGATCGGGTTTCAGTGTTATTGAACCTACAGGCACCCGACTGAAAAAGAGTGCTGAACGAAGCGTAAGTTCTGCAAAAAACGTAGCGCTTGCAGCAAAAAACGATGCAGCATAACTTGAAACAAGGTTCAGGAGAAGCATGGGAACAAGTGCGTACATCAAGAGGGTCGAAAACAGCACAACGGGAAAATTGGCAAAAAGACCGATAAGGGAAAACGTGCCGAAATAGTACCCGATTACCGGAGAAACACCGATAATTGAGGCTACTGTAATGATGAAACTACTCAGAAAAAAACGGGCTGCTGCCTGAAGAAACCCTTCTTTTTTCTGCAGCAAAGAGTGAAAAGGATGATAGATCAGCAGAATTGCAGCAACAGCACTATTGGTCATTAAAAAACCGGGATTGAAGAGATCAAGAGGGTCAAATAAAAGAATCAGCACATCAGATAATGCAAGAGAGTTCAGCGGATAGATTTTCCGGCCAAGTGTTTCTCCGCCGATCAACACGGCACTCATGATAGCTGCACGTTTGACTGAGGAAGAGTTACCTGTAACATAGGTGTAGACCACAAGAATAAAAGCGACAAGTAAAAATGAAATCCACCGGCCGGTCATAGTAACTTTCAGACGCTGCAGGCAGATATGAATAGAAAAAGCGAGAAGCCCCACATTAAGACCTGAAACTGCAAGAATATGTGCAGTACCGGTAATTTTGAAAGCTTCGAACAGCTCATCCGGAAGGGATGCCTTTTCGCCAATGAGCACTCCTGCTGCGAGTTGTCGCTCCTCACCACCGGGAATCAGTTGTTCGAGGCTCTTCATCATATATTCGTAGACTGGCAGCACGATGAATCGCTCGAAACTGTCAAGTCTTGGTGCTCCTTCATGCTGGACGTTCCAAGGGCCAGCGCAGTAAAACTGCACGAGCACCTGTTTCATACGGCTATTTTTTCGGGGGTCGAATTCTCCTTTGTTTGCAGCTTCAGGGATTATCGTGAGCTGGCCCTTGACACGTACCATATCACCGTAATGGATGGCAGTAACTGAGTCGTTCCCGCTATGCATAAAAACCTTTGCGCGATCACGAAGCCTTATAATCCTGCCATTGTCAAAAATTTCTTCGACATCCATAATCCAGCTTACACCCTTTTCAGAACAATGTGGCTGTCCATCAACTCGTCCGTAAAGGAGTACTGTTTTGCCACTGAAACGTATCAAGCCGTTTTTAGGAGCATAATGCATCTGATAGTCACTGTAAGCAGCAAAGCAAAAAAGAACAAACAGAGTGTAGCTGATAGTGCTGAAAGGAAGCGGAAATTGCCCGGTTTGCCTGACCTGTTCATACACTACGCCGGAAAGAAGGGCAAGCAAAGAAAGAATACAAAGAAGCAGCCAAACCTCAAGTGGCAAAAAGAGATTGACGCCGATAAGAATCCCTGCAATGATGGTAAACAGAAGCCGGAGAGCAGGATAAGGTTCCAGGGAAAACTGTACTGAATCCCGCAGCGCCTTTATATTTTTCACTTTAGGCTAATCATTGTTTTGTATATTGCTCTTTTTCAAATCAAGCATCTAAACTTTTTTCCATACATGTTAGTCGAAGAAATTCTGGATACTGCCGTTAAACCTGTATTCAGCTTTGAGTTTTTTCCACCGAAAAAAGACGAAGAGTGGGAAACACTGTTCAAAACTATTGCAGCACTTTCACCGCTCTCGCCTTCCTATGTAAGTGTAACCTATGGTGCTGGCGGTTCTACGCGGTCAAGAACCCATGACCTCGTCACAAGAATCCAGAGTGAAACAGGCCTGACTGTTGTATCGCATCTCACTTGCATCTGTTCGGATAAAAAGGAAATCGGAACTATTCTTCAGAACTATCGGGAGCACGGGATAAACAACGTACTTGCTCTGCGAGGCGATAAACCTGCAGATGCAGCATCACTTGCCGATGCTATCAAGGATTTTCCCCATGCCATAGATCTTGTTCACTTCATTAAAAAAAATTATCCAGATATCGGTATAGGTGTTGCTGGATTTCCCGAAGGACATCCCGAAACACCGAACAGACTGCGCGAAATTGAGTATCTGAAAGAAAAAGTTGATGCTGGAGCAGATTATATTGTTACCCAGCTTTTTTTCAACAATCACGATTTTTTTGATTTTGTTGAGCGTTGCACCATTGCAGGGATTACCGTTCCTATAATACCGGGAATTATGCCTATTACAACCCGCAAGGGCATGATCAGAATGTCGGAACTTGCATTAGGAGCAAGGATTCCTGCCGCACTTATGAAAAAAATACTAAGCGCCTCAGACGATACCGGAGTGGCATCAATCGGTATTGAGTGGGCTACAAACCAAGTTCAAGAGTTGATTGACAACAAAGTCAAGGGTATTCATTTCTACACATTGAACATGGCCGATGCTACTCTCAGAATCTTCAATAATCTTCACCAGTAACTGTTTTTCAGATAAATAATAACCTGTTACAGTAGTTCATTCTGGATGAGTTGTTCATAAGTTTCACGTTTCCGGATCAGCTTTACCTCGCATCCATCTACTAAAACTTCCGCTGGGCGTAACCTGCCATTATAGTTGCTACTCATAACAGCAGCATAGGCCCCTGAAGACATCACAGCAAGCAGTTCACCCTCTTCTGCCGCATCAATTTCGCGATGACGGGCAAAAAAATCACTTGATTCACAGACCGGACCAACAACATCCGCAACAACTTTTTTTTCATGACTGGTAACTGCCAGAATTTCATGGTGTGCCTGATAAAGGGCTGGACGGATCAGTTCGGTCATGCCTGCATCGACGATAAAGAACTCTTTCCCGATTTGATTACGCTTTTTATAGAGAATTTTTGTTAAAAGTACTGAAGCATTTGCAACCAGATATCGGCCAGGTTCAAATATCACTTTTACTCCAATATTCTTCAGCATTGGAATAAGTTTATCAGCAAAATGTGTGATTGGCGTAGCCGGCTTAAGCGGATCGTACGTTACCGGAAACCCTCCTCCTATATCGAGAAATTCAATGTTATGCTCAGTGTGCTTTAATGCATTGAAGATATTGAGAAGCTTTGCAGTAGCTGCAACATAATATTCGGGATCGAAAATCTGTGATCCTATATGCATATCGAGGCCACTAAGAGAGAGATTCTGCAACTTAGGAAGCATTGAGAATACTTCTGTAAGTGCCGCCTCATCAATACCAAATTTTTCCTTACTGTCACCAGTTGTGATGTAGGGGTGGGTTTCAGCCGTTATGTTCGGATTAATTCTTACAGCCACAGAGGCAATGACTCCGAGCTGACTGGCAATCCGGTTAATCGAACAGATTTCTGAAAGTGACTCAGCTTTCAGCATAAGCACTCCGCTCTTGAGTGCATATGCGATCTCTTCGTTATTTTTACCTACACCGGCAAAAATAATTTTTTCAGGGGGAACACCTGCTTGAAGGACTCGATAAAGCTCGCCTCCGGAATTGACATCACATCCGCAGCCAAGTTGCGCAAAGGTTCTAATTACACTGAGATTATAGTTGGCTTTAACTGAATAGCAAATAAGATGGGGTAAATCAGCAAATGCATGCTTGAATGCCCTGTGACTTTCCACAAGACTTTTTGCAGAAGTCACGAAAAGAGGAGTTCCGAACGTATCGGCCAGTTCTTCAAGAGTAACTTCATCACAATAGAGCCTTGTACCGTTATAATGAAATAATTTATTGTCAAGCACGGTTTCGTGATCTTTTAAAGGATGATTATGAAACTAAAAATAGCGTTTCTTCCGTTATCATAGCAAGAAAAAAACATGAGCTTGCAAAGTTAGGCTGAAGAATTTATATTCGGAGTTACTTACAACTAATATTTTCGCATATTTTATCGGGGTTACCATGGCCAAGGGAAAAGAAAACAGAATCGTAATTACGCTCGAGTGTACTGAGGCAAAAAAAGAAGGGAAAACAGTTTCACGATATACGACAACAAAAAACAAAAAAAATACCACAGAGCGTCTTGTCCTGAAAAAATATAATCCCAGCCTTCAGCGTCATACCTTGCATAAGGAAATAAAGTAACTTTCTTTTTTTGCATGATTATCTGCTTAAAGCTTAAAGCATTGCCCGAATGGCGGAACTGGTAGACGCACTCGTTTCAGGGACGAGCGCCGAAAGGTGTAGGAGTTCGAATCTCCTTTCGGGCACCAATGATATTCCGCTGTATGGAATACATAAACAGGAAAGACTTTGCTTTAACGAGCAATATAGTGCAGCAGGCAGGCTTTACACATACACACAAAAGAAGCACTTTTTTCAGGAAAGGTGCTTTTTTTTATGATTTAAATAATACAAACCATCAGCATTAGTGGATCATACTAAAATAAATCTTCTTGTCAAGCTTCAGCATCTTGACAATCAAATAGAAAGTATAATCAGCTTAAAAAAAGGATTGCCGGAAGAGATTACTGCTCTTCATGAAGACTTGGTTTTTACCACTCGCCAGATTGAGTCACGAAAAAAAGTAGCTGACGATAACCTGAAACTGAGGCATCAGTTTCAGAAGACCATCAATGAATGCAAAAACAAAATTAAATCTTTCAAAGAAAAACAGACTCTTGCACGCAACAACAAAGAGTATGATGCTCTTTCCAAACAGATTGAATATGAAGAAAAGGAAATAGCTCAGATCGAAATCCAGCTTCAGGATATTGCGCATGCAGAACAGCGTACACAGGAAACTCAGCAGAAAGGTCGCCAGCTAATTGCGGAAAACCGCTATGATGAAATTCTGGAAGAAATGATGCCTGACGATATTCTGAGTCAGCAGTTTGAAGACCTGAAAAAGCAACTTGATCAGAAAAAAGAAGAATTGCATGGTATTGTCATTGAAACAGCGGCAGACGTTGAAGAGCTGACAAAACAGGTTGATGCTCAACGGGCACTCATTATAAGTGAAGCAAAACGGCTACTCGACAAATATGACCATCTCCGAAGCGGTACGTTGCAGAATGCGGTGGTAAAGCTTAACCGCAACGCGTGTTCCGGATGCAATACTCGGGTTCCGACTAATCGTCATACCATGATTGTTCAAGGTGGTTTTTATCTTTGTGAATCATGCGGTCGCATTGTCGTCCACGAACGCCTTTTTGAAGAAGCGGAAGTATAAAAAAAGTCTGTACTTCGGTAAGGGAACATTTTCGGCATCATTCGACGTTCTTAATAAAACTGAAACTGGAGTGTGCAGTCGCTGTGTAGCATTGAGGCTTCACAGAGGAAAGTCCGAACTTCACAGGGCAGGGTGCCGGTCGAGAGCTTAGAAAGAAAGGTGTTACAACACCTCTGCTTTTTGGATTCAAGCCCGGGGATGAAGGCGCAAGCCGTTTATCACAGAGAGTGCAACAGAAAACAAACCGCTTCGGGCAACCGGAGTAAGGGTGAAACGGTAGTGTAAGAGACTACCAGACATTGCAGTAATGCACTGTGCTTGGCAAACCTCCCCGAAGCAAGACTAAATAGGAAAACTTTCCCCATTGGGGAGAAGAGCGGCCCGCTCAATTCCAACAGGAGAGTTTTCGGGTAAGTCGCATCAGATAAATGGCTGCAGTTTTACCCGTTAGTCGGGTAATGCACAAAATTCGGCTTATAGCTTCAGTTTCAGTTTTTTTATAATTTACTCTTTATGGTACAGCAATATTGATTTTGGCACTCCCGAGATTGACCGATCCCTAAGTGTTATTGCTGCAGCAACTATAGGTATTGATAAAAAAACAGTCAGCCCTCTAATAAAGAACCCCGCCGTAAACGGCGGGGAATCCGACCCAAAGAGATTGATAAAGTATTTTAAAGGCTGAGGATTAATACTTTTAATTGCCCGAGCAATAAGAAACCTGTTATAAGAATTTCCGGCCGTAAGAGCCAAAAAGTGCATGGGCTTGACGACAGATTTCTTCTCGAAAATTCGGATGAGCTATGCTTGCAAGTGCTTCAGCTCTCTGCCGAAGATTTTTACCCTGAAGATTGATAACTCCAAATTCAGTAACCACATACTGTACATGAGCCCTAGTGGTAACAACACCGGCACCAAGTTTCAGTTGAGGAACAATTCTTGACAATCCATGTTTTGTTGTAGAGGGGAGCGCAATAATCGGCTTACCTCGTTCGGAAAGCGCCGCACCCCTGATAAAATCCATCTGACCACCAACACCTGAATATAATTTCTGGCCTATCGAATCAGCACATACTTGACCGGTCATATCAATTTCAAGTGCACTGTTGATTGCCGTAACTTTGGGATTTTTTCTGATCTCTCTTGTATCGTTGACATAATCGGAAGGAAGCATTTCTACAAAAGGATTATCATCCACAAAATCATAGAGCCTGCGAGTACCGATAAGAAAGCTGGCGACTATAGTCTCTTTATGAGTACGCTTTTTACTTCCATTGATCACCCCTTTTTCAACTAAATCAATCACCCCATCTGAAAACATTTCAGAATGGATTCCAAGGTTTTTGTGGCTGGATAATGCCGCAAGCGTTGCGTCAGGAATAGCACCAATTCCCATTTGTAATGTCGCTCCATCCTCAACAATAGAGGCAACATGGCGACCAATACTGATTTCGATTTCGGTCAAGTTATGCCGCGGCATTTCAGGAAGGGGATCCGATACCGCAACCATAGCATGGATCTTACTAGTGTGAAGCAATGCTTCACCGTGAGTACGTGGCATGTTTGGATTCACTTGAGCAATAACAAGTTTTGCCGCGCGCACTGCCGCAAGAGTGGCATCAACCGATACTCCAAGAGAACAGTAACCGTGACGATCAGGAGGCGAAACATGGACTAAGGCGACGTCAATTGGAAGAATCTTGTTATGAAAAAGGGAAGGAACATCACTCAAAAAAACCGGAACGGCATCTGCATCTCCATGCTGAACCGCAGAGCGAATATTTCTCCCAACGAACAAGGCGTTCATCCTGAAACTTTCCCGATACTCTGGCTTTACATAGAGAGCTTCTCCTTCAGTATGCAAGCTGACAATTTCAACATTTCTCAACTCACCCGACCGCGCAACCATCGCTTCTATCAATCGTTGCGGTGTAGCTGCCGCCGTATGCAGAAACACCCTGTTTCCCGACTTGATTTCTGCTACCGCATCTTCTGCAGTAAGCATAACATATTTCATAAAAATCCTTTATAGAGTGTCAGAAAAGCTATTTCAGATTCCGTTATTTTTCATGCGGAGATATGCTGGGGTATCTGATGAACCTTTCTGTATTTTATCATCCTTATTTTCTAACCTTACCGATACTGACGGTTTTTGATCAGTGGAATTCCCGATATTTTTTTTCATGCCTACTTCATGCGGATCATGAATAGATAATTGGCGTCTGATGTAGGCAGGAATACGCAAATCTTCTTCTTGACGTTCTATATAAACTGACGAGGCAGACCTGATGGGTGAAGCTGGTACTCCAAAGCGACTCTCCTGAGCTACTGCAGGCGGTATACGCATTTTACTCTCTTTTCCATCATTTTGTTCGATCCGTTTAAACCCTGTTACAATAACGGTAACCCTGATCTCGCCAGATACCTGAGGCTCATCCACATAACCATTTATAATTTTGGCCTCGCTGCCAACCTGTTCCTCGATATAACTCATGGCATCCCTCATATCCCTCATGGTAACCTCACCGGTAATATTAACCAGTACTCCTTTGGCTCCATGCAATGACACTCCTTCAAGAATAGGACTATTCAGGGCATCCGATGAGGCTTTCAGTGCACGACGTTCACCCGCCGCCGCTGCAGAACCCATAACCGCATCACCAGCTCCAGACATTATGCTTCGAACGTCAGCAAAATCAACATTGACATGACCGTGACGAGTAATAATATCGGCAATACCTTTTGCTGCCCTGTAGAGAACATCGTTGGCCATATTGAATGCTTCAGTAGCACTAACTCCTTCTTCGGCAATACTCAGAATTTTTTCATTTTCAACAATAATGAGCGTATCAATGAACTTGCGTAACTCTGCAATTCCTCCGTCAGCAATATTTGCTTTAACCTGTCCTTCAAAGTTGAATGGCCTAGTAACAACACCAATAGTCAGAATGCCCATATTCCTTGCAATTGAAGCAATAACAGGAGCAGCACCGGTACCGGTACCTTTACCCATACCTGCAGCAATAAAAACAAGATCAGCTCCTTTAAGCTGGGCGGCAATTATTTCCCTGTCGTCTTCAGCCGCTTGTCGACCTTTGACCGGATCAGCTCCAGCACCAAGCCCATTGGTCGCTTTTTTGCCTATTTGTACCCTAATCGGAGCTTTCGAGTTCAGAAGTGCCTGCCTGTCAGTATTGAATACGATATATTCAACTCCGCTTATTTTTCGGTCAATCATATTATTGACTGCATTGCCACCACAACCGCCTATACCGACAATTCTTATAGTAACCCCTTTACCCTGCTCACTGTCAAACAGGCCGGGATCCAGCTCAAAAGCCATCAGTCATTTCTCCCTTTTAAAGCGCTCTTATTTTTTTCATCCATCATAATTGCTCCCAGAATTTTTTCATGCGATCAACAATTTTTTTTCGTGCAGAATTTTGCTCCTGAATCACCTGTTCTTCGTCGATAATTGGAGAGACTACGGGTGGCAACACCTCTGCTGTAGAAGCAAAACCATAATCCCCGGGAAGGATGTTTTGAAACGAATGAGCAATAAGCCCCATAACAGTTGCATACATGGGATTGTTAATAGAACCCTTGATGCCACCTGACACTCCTTCCGGATAACCGATACGGACATCAAGACCAAGAACATCACGAGCAAGTTGCTCAGTACCTGGCAACAGCGAGCCGCCACCAGTTATAATGGCACCAGCATTGATATACTCATAATAGCCCGACCTTTTAACAGAGTCTCGCACAAGTTCCAGAATTTCCATCATCCGGGCTTCAATAATCATAGTCAGTGAACTTTTCGGAAAAGATTTTTGCGGACGACCTTCTATGCCTTCTATAAGAAGCTCCTCATCTTCACCACAAACATGGCCATATGCACAACCATGCCGTATTTTCAATTCTTCTGCCACCTCATAGAGAACCTTGACTCCGTGAGCAACATCGTGAGTAACATCGTTACCTGCAACCTTAATCACTTCCGAGTAGCGAATTGCTCCATTATTATAGATCGCCACTTCGGTAGTACCACCCCCAATATCAATTACAACTACTCCACTTTTCTCTTCCCGCTCTTTTATGACAGCCATGCCCGAAGCAAGCGGTTCAAAAGTAAGGCCGTTGATATCAAGACCAGCCTTTTCAACGCATTGCTTGATGTTGCGGATTTTTGTCCTTTGTCCGATCACAATATAGGCACTCCCTCTCATAGTTGTTCCGGCCATACCTATAGGGTCAAGAAGTCCCTCCTGATCGTCAACAATAAATTCCTGTGGAATAACATGAATAATTTCTTGATCAATATCTAAATAACGAATATTGGTCTTAGCCTTTTCCAAAAAACGTTTTACGTCAGAATCATTTACAATTCCTGACTGATTAATGCTGATTTCCGAATCACTGTGAATACAATGGACATGTGCCCCGGAAATTCCGACGTTAACTCCATTAATACGAATTGATGACTCACGTTCGGCGTCGGCAACAGCAGCTTTGATAGCAGCAACAGTTTTATTGATATTAACAACCGTTGCCCGCTGAAGGCCGTCGGAATTAGAACGACCTTTACCGAGTACATTAAGTTTACCGATCGAATCTTTTTCAGCAACCACAACACATACTTTAGTGGTTCCGATATCAAGACCAACAGCAATATTGCTTTTCAGCATTGTTCTATTCTTGCTCGATTATCACAGGAAATTACTCTATGGTCTTTTTGACAGACACAAAATCCTTAGTAAAAATTCTGTCTCTGAACCTCAAGTCCACAGTCTCGAAAGCGTCAAAACCTTTTTTTGATATAACCTTTTGCCAGAATATCTCGAATTTTTTCAACTTTTCCTTGAAGTTACCATCATTACCGACAATAAAACGGGTAGGAGAATTAATGGTTATACAATAAGCCTGATTGTTTTCAGCGAAATGGAACTCTTTGATCAAAATACTTGCATAATCAGTACGTAAAAGGGCGTCAAGAAACTGTAGAAGCAAAGTAATATCTCGCTGATTAAGTTGCGGCAAACTATTGACGGTAGTTTTTAGCCGACTTATTCCTCTAACCGCAAGCAATTTCGGCATACGGCATAAAAAGACATCTTTGCCAGGAAGAAGATATCCCTCTTGGTCAATAGTCATAATCTCGCTACCAATCAACGTCAGGGCTACCGGTACCCTCTCAACAATCCTTATTCGGACAATTCCATTCAACTCCTTGCTAATGAAAGCATCCCTCACATAAGGAAAGGAAACTATTTCCTTCTTAAGTGCTTCGGAATCAAGTTCCTGCAGATTTCTGCCTTGATAACTTTTCAAACTTGCAATCAGCTGTTTATCGGAAACAATTGAAGTTCCGTCAACGACAAACTCTCTGACCACTACATCTTTTTTCCAGCCTGTAGCATAGTATGTAAGCGTCGCCAAAGCAACAAGAACAATAAAAGTAATAAATAACCAAGCTTTCCGACTTCCAGTATATTCTGGAACAAAAGAATCGTAAAGCTTACAACTATCATTTTCTTCAGAATATCCCTGAGGATCTGGATCAGCAGAAGAACCTTGGGAATTCGGGAATTCAGTATCAAGCATAAAAAAAGCTGTTTCAACTCCTTGCATGACAGCGGCAAATTTGAGCCGGATGTCCTTGTTTTATTCTCAAGTACTTTTACCAACCACTTCCTTTATACCTGCATATTCGACACTTATTCACTATGATAATTAGATTTTAGTCCAGCACCGTGAGCAGAATCTGAAGCTCTGCAGAATTCGGAAACTCTTGATGCGAGTCGAGTAATATCCCCCGCACCCATGAATAGTAAAAGGTTCCCATCAAAAGCGTAGTTCTTGATAGCTAAATAAAGGCTCTCCATGTCGGCAATAAAATCAACCTGCTTTCCACCTGCTTTCCGGACGGCTGCTGCCACCAAATGTCCATCTACTCCCGGGTAATCTTCCGCTTGTTCACGAGCAGAGTAGATGTCAGTCACGTAGACAATATCTGCACGTAAAAGTGCCCAGCCATATTCATCAGCGAAATCTTTCGTACGGGAAAACAGATGCGGCTGAAAAACAGCCACAACTTTTAATTCAGGCCAACCACTTTTAGCTGCTTTGATTGTCGCCTTGATTTCCGAGGGATGGTGAGCGTAATCATCAACAACCATAAGTCCCCTGCCATTGTCAAATTTCAACTGGAATCTCCGTCTCATGCCACTGTAGCGTTCAAGCCCAACAATAAGTTTTTCAGGCATTATCCCTAGTTCAAGCCCAACAGAAAAAGCCGCAAGAGCATTGCGCACATTATGTCGCCCAGGAACATTGATACACACATCACGATACTCTTGCCCATAGGCCTGAATAGTAAATGTGGTATGCTGTTTTTCGAAAACTATGTCTGAAACCATAACATCAGCCGGCTCATCAATTCCAAATGTTTTATGAATGCGGTTTAGTGACGGAATAATTTTTCTTATCTCTGGCCAATCAATACAACAAATCACCTTGCCGTAAAAAGGAACTTTATTGGCAAAAGTAATAAAGGCCTGTTTAAGTTCATCAAGCGTACCGTATGTATCCATATGCTCAGACTCAAGGCTATTAACAACCGCAATAGTCGGTGTAAGCTTCAAAAACGCACGATCATACTCATCAGCCTCGATAACCATGTATTTCCCCTCACCCACAACTGTACTGCCTTTAAGATAGTCGGATATTCCTCCTATCATGACAGTCGGAGACTCACCAGATTCAATGAGCATGGTAGCAATCATTGCCGTGGTTGTTGTTTTGCCATGCGTACCGGAAATACATATGCCATATTTGTAACGCATAAGCTCTCCAAGCATCTCATCTCTCTTGATAACGGGAGTACCATTTTTTTGTGCGGCTATGATTTCAATATTGTCTCCCTGACTTATCGCAGAAGAATAAACAACAACATCGCATGAAGCAACCTGCTCAGACCGATGCCCTTTGAAAATAACTGCACCATGCTCAGCGAGTTTATCAGTCACCTCTCCGATTGACACATCAGATCCTGTTACTCTAAATCCTGATTTCAGGAGTAGTTCCGCTATAGCACTCATTCCCGCTCCACCAATTCCGACAATATGAACATTTTTTGTCTTCCCGAGTTCCATGAGTTAGATTCTTTAATCTTTTTGAGTAAGAGTTATGATGCGTAATGCGAGATTACGAGCTGCATTGGGATATGCCATTTTCCCTGAAGCAGCACCCATGCTTTTCAGCTTCGCGGCATCATGCAAAAGCTCCAGAATATTTCTTGCTGTTTCCGGCTGACTGAGACAATCATCCTCAACTACCATAGCTGCACCGCTTTTCAACAGCGCAAGAGCGTTATGACGTTGATGGTCGCCTGTCGCATAAGGATAGGGAACAAGAACCGAAGGTTTACCAAGATTAGTAAGTTCGGCAATTGAAGAAGCTCCCGCCCTACAAAGAACTAAATCAGCGGCGCTGTACGCAGCACCCATATCTTCAATGTACGGAGCAACCCATAGATAAGGAGAAGGAATAAGCTGTTTTTTTATGCGTTCAAAGTCAAGTGTTCCTGTCTGCCATATAAGGTTTGATGATGCAATTATCGCGCTGAGTCGCTGTAACACGGTATTGTTGATCGAGCGTGCTCCGCGACTTCCACCAAACACAAGAAGCGTTGGGCGTTTTTCGTTTAAACCAAAGCGATTCCTGTCCAAAGAAGTGTTTAAAAGTTCAAAAGAGCGTGCTGGATTACCGGAAACAAACACATTCTTTGATTTTAAAAGAAAACTCCGCGCTTCCTCAAAAGCAAGATGAACTTCGCTGGCAAAAACTGAAAGTAGTTTTGTTGTTACTCCTGGAAAGGCATTCTGTTCTTGGATAAGTGTTTTTTTTTGCATGAGTTGTGCAGCAAAAAGCACCGGTGCGCTAACAAATCCACCAGTTCCGACAACAACGTCAGGCGCCTCCTTACGGATCAGCATAATTGATTGACCAACCGCTTGAACAAAACCTACAATAACAGGAAAATTACTAATAATAGTAGAAAGCGATCCTCCTCTTTTCAAACCTTTAACAGAAATGAGATATAGCTGGTAACCAAGTCTCGGCACTTCGGTGGCCTCAATACCTCCGACTGTACCTGCAAATAAAACCTTAACATCAGGAATAAGCTTCCTGAGCTCTCCGGCCATAGCTACAGCTGGATATAAATGTCCCCCTGTACCTCCTCCAGCAAAAAGAACTTTCACTACAATCTCCTGTCAGTAACATCAATCGGCAAGCCTTTTTCCAATTTCAGTTTCTTGTATCGCGATATGCTCATAAGAATACCGACCCCAAGAGAATTGAAAAGAAGTGCCGTTCCTCCATAACTGATAAAAGGAAGAGCAACACCTGTGGTTGGAATCAGATGACAAGCAACAGCAATATTGATAAAAGCAAAAAGAGAAATCGCTATAGTAATGCCACTTGCAACATATTTGCCAAAATTATCTTGTGCGTGCTTTGCAATAATAAGCCCACAGCAAAAAAAACCAGCAAAAAGAGCTATAACGACAAGTGCACCGATAAATCCATATTCCTCACCAACAACAACAAAAACAAAATCGTTATAGGATAGCGGTAAATAAAGTTGTCTTTGCTTGCTAGCCCCAATGCCGAGTCCAAACAGCCCACCGTTTCCCAATCCGATCAATGCCTGCAGAACTTGGTAGCTCATACCTTTCTCGTCTCCGCTAAAAAACGAGAAAAGACGAGCTACCCGATATGGAGCTGCAATAGCGAAAACTGCGGCGACCGGTATCAGTGGTAGGGCAGTCAATAAGAGATGGCGAATATTTACTCCCCCAATAAACATAAGTATAAAACCTGTCAGGGCGATAAGAGATGCGGTACTAAAATTAGGCTCAAGTGCAACAAGTGCAACGACAGTCATAAGAATAGTAAGCAAGGGATAATATGCATTGTGAAGATCCCCTATATATTTTTGTTTTTCACTTATAAGCCTAGAGAAATGAAAAATAACAGCATACTTTGCAAAATCAGATACCTGGAATTTAAGTGGTCCAAATCCTATCCATCGGGCTGCGCCTGAAATAAGACCAACTGCTTTCATGGCAAGAAGAAGAGTCAGAAGTACTACACTGGCAAAAAGAATAATCTTGCTGGTTTTCCAAAAAAAGTGATAGTCTAGTTGAGCAAAAAGTAATATGATACCGATGCCTACTATAGAAAAGGTAAGTTGCCGCCATAAAAAATACTCGGTATTCGAGTATTTGGTTTCAGCCCACCCTGCTCCACTGCTGTAAACAACAACAACACCAATACACATAAGCATGGCAACAATAAGCAGTAGTAGCTTCCCTGCAACTCCCTCAATACGAGATGGAAGTGAAAAGTCCACCGTAGTGCCGTTCTCTTCAAAACCTGAAGTGTGACTGGTTTTAATCACGACTGTAAATGGTAAACATATTGCTTAAACCGCTTGCCACGCTCTTCAAAATTCTCGAACATGTCAAAACTTGCGCATCCTGGGGAAAACATTACGGTTTGTCCGCGTAAAGCATTTTTGTAAGCAATAGAAACCGCCTGCTCAAGCGATTCTGCGGATTTTACGACAACAATACCTTCAAAAGCCGAAACTATTTTTACCGTTGATTCTCCAAACGCGACAAGAAGAGAAACTTTTTCCCTTACAAGATTTGCAATTGATTGATAATCATTTCCTTTATCCCGTCCTCCGGCAATAAGAACTACCATGTTGGGAATTGCTTCAAGCGCCTGGCGCATAGCATTGATATTTGTTGCTTTGGAATCATTTATCCAATCAATTCCATTGATAGTCGTAACAAATTCTTGACGATGCTCAACTCCCTTAAATTCTCTCAGCACCGAACGAACAACATCATTACCAATTCCTAACACTTTTGAAGCTGATACAGCCGCCAGCACATTGTAAATATTGTGACGACCACGAAAACTGTTTTTCAAGAAATCCGATACTGTCGCAACCCTATCGTAACCATTAAGCGTATGTGCAACAATCGTATCTCCATCAAGAAAAACAGTGTATCGATCAGTATCTCTATCAGGCACAGAATTCATGCCGAAAGACATAATCCGAAAAGGAAACAGACCTTGATTAACTCTAAAATGTTCTCTGAGCATTGGGTCATCCTCATTATATATAAGTGTATCATTCTCACCCTGGTTCGAGTAAATCCTAAACTTTGCATTCGCATACTTTTGCAGGTCAAAGTCATAACGATCGAGATGGTCAGGGGTTATATTGGTAATCAAAGCGATATCAGGTCTAAAAGCAAAGCATCGTTCTAACTGGTAACTACTCAGTTCTACAATAGCTACATCTCCAAAATTCATTTTTTGCACCATTGAGGAAAAAGGTACACCTATGTTACCAACACTAAAAGCTTTGTAGCCATTCAGAATACCGTCAGCTTCACAGATTCGATGAATCAGTGTCGATGTTGTCGTTTTACCGTCAGTACCAGTTATACCAACTACACGTGCTTTGCAAAAAAGAGCAGCTATCTCAATCTCACTGTACAGGACTATATTTTTTGCCTGCATGGTTTTCACAATCGGTGAATACGAAGATATACCAGGGCTGATAACACAAAAATCAGTATCGTAAACAAGCTCAGAATGGCCTTCCTGTTCAAAAGGAATCTGTAGCTCCTGAAGATGTGAAATCTCCTTCGCTCCTATTCTACCCAACTCGCTGACCAGCACTTCCGCGCCTTCCCTGCAGAGTAATTCTGCCACAGCAATACCGCTTTTTCCGGCACCGAGAACCGATACTTTTCTTCCTGACAATTCCATCACCGCTATCGAAGTTTTAAGGTCATGAGACTGGCAAGAAAAAAAAGAATTGTCACAATCCAGAACCTGATTACAATTTTCTGCTCAGCCCATCCTTTAAGTTGAAAATGATGATGAAGAGGCGCCATAAGAAAAATCCGACGCCCCTCGCCGTATTTCATCCTTGAATATTTGAAATAAAGTACCTGAAGGGAAACGGAAAGTGTCTCAAGAAAAAACACACCGGCTAAAATCGGTAGAAGCAGTTCCTGCTTAATCAACAAGGCAATAACAGCAATCGCACTACCAAGAGCAAGGGAGCCCGTATCACCCATTATAATCTCTGCAGGATTTGAGTTGAACCATAAAAAGCCTACGCATGCCATAACAATGGCCATGCATACTACAGCAATTTCACCGCCTCCGGGAATAAATGGAATATTAAGGTAGGTAGCATACACCGCATTTCCAGCCAAATAGGCAAAACCACCAAGTGCCATAACAACAATACCGGAACTTCCGGAAGCAAGTCCATCCAGACCGTCAGTCAGATTCACTGCATTTGAAACTGCGGTAATAATAAAGATGACTATCGGGATATAAAAAATACCATAGTCAAGAGTCAGATGCTTGAAAAACGGCACAGCAGTCGTTGAAAGCAGTACCGAAAATGCAGGGTTAAACCAAGTATAAAAACCAATTACTAAACCGAGAGATACCTGCCCGATAAGCTTGTATCGTGCCGAAAGACCCCCCTTAATTTTTAGAACCACCTTGCGATAATCATCAATAAAACCGATGCCTCCCATCCAGAGCACAGCAAGCATGATTAACCAGACATGTGGATCAGTGAATTTAGCCCAAAGCAATACAGAAACTTCTATCGAAAAAATAATAAGCAAACCACCCATAGTCGGCAGCTCTTTTTTCTTTTGGTGTTCTGGTGGCGCTTCCTCCTTAATCGGCTCGATAAATCGGGACTTAAGATATCTGATAAATCCTGGACCGGCAAATAGCGTAATCAACAGCGCCGTAATAGCCGCAGCACTCGCTCTGAAAGTAAGATATTCAATAACACGGAGCACCGGTGGATGGGCAATATCATTGATATACTTTAACAGATAATAAAGCATCCTATTAATTATTTATTTATACTGTAATACTTTGTTCGTGCTTTAATGAGCGCATCTACAACCTGCTCAAGCTTCATTCCTCTTGATCCTTTGAAAAGAACAATATCGCCATCATGCACAACAGCAAGCAGTGCATCAAGAAGTTTTTCTCGGCTCGTAAAATGACCTTGACAATGCCTTGGTGCAGCTCCGCAGATCATAAGAGCTTGCTCTCCAAAAGTAAACAGCATGTCAACAACGCTCTGCTGAATATAGTAGCCAATAGTTTCATGTTCAACATTTCCAGCCACTCCAAGTTCCAACATATCGCCAAGAACAGCAATACGTTTCCCCGCACAAGGCATATCACAAAGAGCGTTGACCGCCAAGCGCATTGAATCAGAGTTGGCGTTGTATGTATCATTAAGAATCCTGATTCCACAGGCATCAACTATCTCCAGCCTTTTCCAGCCAGGAGCCGGAACAAAATGTTGAAGCCCCTCTCTGATCTGAGAAAGAGAGATACCGAAATGAAGTCCAACTGTAGCCGCAGCAACGGCGTTGATAACATTGTGCGTTCCCGTAAAGTTCAGAGAAACCTTTTCAGTGCCGAAAGCTGAACATAAAAGGAAAGAAACATAACCACTTTTTTCCACCAAAATTTCACTTGCCCAACAGAGATGTTCAGAACTTTCTTTTGTTCCGTAATAAATAATACTTTCTTCTAAACCTTTATCAAAAGCTTTAAGGTGAGGATCATCAGCATTTACGAAACAGGTTCCACCTGTTTTGCACAAATAATCGAAAAGTTGTGTTTCAGCCTCAGCAACCCCATCAATATCAATCAAAAACTCCAAATGCTCATGACCAATATTTGTCAAAAGACCGTGAGTTGGCATAACAATACCTGCAAGTAATTCCATTTCCCCCGGATGGTTAATTCCAACCTCAACAACAGCAATTTCGGTATCGGGTCGAAGCTGCAAAAGGGTAAGTGGCACGCCGAGATGATTATTCTTGTTGCCATGACTCATATGCACAATGAAGCCCGTTCCGAGTACCGACGAAACCATATCCTTTGTCGTAGTTTTTCCATTACTTCCTCCAATAGCCACTACGGGAATGGAAAACTTACGACGATAAATTGTAGAGAGTTGCTGAAGCCCAACAACAGGATCGTTTGTTACAATAAACCCTTTTCCGAAAGGTGGCATCGGTGAATCTGTCGTGGCATACCACTCTTGGCTGACCATGGCCCAGCATGCACCTTGCTCAAAGACATTTTTGATATAGCGGTGTCCGTCCGTTCTCTCTCCCTGCAGGGCAATAAACAGTTCTCCACCGGACACTTCTCGTGAATCAATAGCCACAACTGGACCGATAATTTGTTCGGAAGGAAAATCCTCTTTTGCAACAACAACCTTTCCTACTTTATGAAAGTCATCAATATTCAGTTCCCTTTTCATAGAGAATTCTCCTTCTCCAGATATCCGCTACAATTGCCGTACATACAGGTTAGTAAACACTCTCTGTCTGAAAAAAACTCTTTTCGCCCGGCAACCTCCTGATATTTTTCATGACCTTTTCCTGCCACGAGAAGAATATCGCCCGATTTAAGCATCGAAACTGCTTTCCTGATAGCGTCGCTCCGGTTACTGATTCTCATGTATCGATTACCAATAATACCTCGTTCGATCTCATCAAGAATAGATTCCGGATCCTCATCACGCGGATTATCGGAAGTAATGATAACTTCATCAGCAACTTCCGAAGCAACTCGACCCATTTCAAAACGTTTTGTTTTATCTCTATTGCCTCCACAGCCAAATACCACAAAAAGAATGGAACTTTCAGATTTAAGCTTTCGGAGTGTTGAAAGTGCCTTGAAAAGAGCATCTGGAGTATGAGCATAATCTACAAAAACATGCCAACCCGATCCACTTGCTCCCACTCTCTCCATCCGTCCTTCAATCACGGTAACTTCCGAAAGCACCCGGCAAATTTCATCGGGAACAAGACCAAACCCAAAACCCACAGCTGCGGCTTCAAGCATATTCATAACATTGAACAAACCAAGAAGCTTGAGTTGAATAGTAACTATAACATCTGGAAAATGTAAAGCCACCGTAGTGGAAACAAGTGTGCGTCGAATGATCTCTGCAAGAAAATACCTGCTGCATCCTAAAATCGGGCAAAGCCCTGCCTGCAGGGTACAATAGTATATTTTTTGAGGCATTAACCTTGCAGCCATCTGAAGGGCGAAAGGATCGTCAATATTAAAAACAGCAAACCCGTCCGGACTGAGCTGATCGAAAAGCTGCTGTTTAGCTAAAGTATAAGCTTCCATGGTTTCATGAAAGTCAAGATGCTCCATAGTCAGATTAGTAAACACTGCGGCATGAAACTGGATACCGTAAACTCTTTTTAATATAAGCGCATGAGAGGAGACCTCCATAACTGTCGCCCGGCATCCAGCCTCAACCATCTGGGCGAAAAGAGCATGCAATCCATGAGCCTCCGGAGTAGTGCGGTCAAGAGCAATACTCTGACCGGCAATCCGGCAGAGATTAGTACCAATATACCCAGCAGGAATACCGTTAGCGTTAAGGATGTCCGTTATCAGCCTTGCAGTTGTCGTTTTACCGTTAGTACCAGTAACACCGATAATCATCAACTG
The DNA here is from genome assembly GCA_037134935.1 of Chlorobiaceae bacterium. Taxonomy (GTDB): domain Bacteria; phylum Bacteroidota; class Chlorobiia; order Chlorobiales; family Chlorobiaceae; genus Chlorobium. Next base: position 20,896 of record JBAXLG010000013.1, read on the forward strand.
ATCTGACGCATTGCGGTAAAAAAGTTTGGCTACCACGGCAAGCACCTGCCGTGTATCAGAAACTTTAATAAAAAGGCAGGATATCCCTCCAGTTTCAGAAGGAAATTCTTCACATATAACAGCTATTGCACCACGATCTATAGCACTGCTTATAAAAGAATGCCCATCGGCACAATAACCTCTTACCGCTACAAACATTGAACTGGGAAGCAACTCTCGCGAATCATTACTAACCATGCTGATTGTTGTACCAGTCTTGATGTTTCCCGCTAGTTCCAAATAATCAATGCCCTTGAGTAACTCATCAAGCTGTACATCCCGCTTACCAACACTCTCAGAGGAAATACTCATAAAGGGTTCCTGCTCATATTATTATTTTGCGAAAGAATCACCTTTATAATCCGAGACTTTTCAACCATTTTCCCAGGAACAACGCTCTGACGAACAACAACTCCATCTATATCGCCAGAATAATCCATCTCTAGTTTAAGCCATTTTATCAATCGCTTAGCATCTCTTCCCTTAAGCCCGATAAGTTCGGGAACTGCAACAGTGGCGACAGAATCAATAAGCTGCTGTTGCGGTGAATGAAAAGCAAGATTTTTCTGCATCTCTTCCGAAGAAGCAATCATTCGCGATGCAATTCTGGAAAAGACGGGAGCTGCAACAGTTGCAGCGTAATAAGCAGTTTTAGGATTTTCAACAACCACAATAATAGCATATAGAGGCCTCTCAACAGGGAAATACCCAACAAAAGAAGAAACATAGACAGGATGTGAATACGAACCACCGGCAGCTCGCCGAGCAGTTCCGGTTTTACCTGCAACACTTATTCCGGGCACTGCAGCATTTTTTGCTGTTCCACTGTCTACAACAGCCTTAAAGTACTCGCGTCCAAGATATCTTGCTGTTTGGGGCAAAACCACCTGCCTAACTTTTACCGGAAAAGTCTCACTTACCACCTTACCTTGAGCATCAATAACCTTCCTGATGATAAATGGTTTCATCAGTTGACCATCATTAGCTACGGCTGCATATGCCTGAAGAACCTGCAAAGGGGTTGCCATAACCTGATAACCGTATCCCATCCAAGGAAGCGTTGTACTGTCCCAACGAGAAAGTGGTCGAACCCTTCCGGGAGACTCGCCGACCAGCCCTAGTCCTGTTTTGACTCCAAAACCAAATTTTCTTGTATATGCATTGAAATTGTAGCTCCCAACAGCCATAGCAGTCTTGGCGGCAACAATATTGCTTGAATACATGATTGCCTGCCGGAAAGTTATATTTCCGTACGGTTCATGATCCCGAATACTGAGGTTATAAATGGGCATCAAACCATTATTGCCAAAAACCATATCTTCAGCTTTTCTTTTAAGTACCTCAGTTGCAGCTGCCGCCATCACCAATTTGAAAGTCGAACCCGGTTCATAACTATCAGTGACTGCTCGATTACGAGACCGTTCGGGCGTCCATGTACCTCTTTGATTAAGATCAAAAAAGGGATTATTTGCCATAGCAATGATCTCTCCAGTACGAACATCCATTACAATACTTGCAGCGGCATCGGCATGAAATGTATTGACCGCGTTGTTTAGCTCATCTTCGACAATACTTTGAATATCAGCATCAAGAGTCAGCTGAACAGTATTCCCTTTTATGGGTTCTTGCTGTTTTGCATCAGGAGCCGGGTAACGAGCACCTGTAGCGGATCGCTGATAAGTTATCGTCCCGTCCCGTCCTTTAAGTACCTTGTTAAGTTGTAATTCGAGACCGCTACTCCCTTCATTTTTACTGTCGGTATAACCAATTACTTGAGATGCAACATTGAGATAATACCTCTGTTGCTCCTTATCAAACCAAATACCTGGAATCTGTTCCTGCATGACTGGCAAAGCTTTTGCAATCGGGATTTTTCTCCCCAGTACAACGATGCCTTTCGAATGTTTTAACTCTTTCAGATAAACAAGACGATTCCCTCCCAAATGCCGGGCAAAAAATGAAGCAACATGTCCTGTGTTATCATAGGTTTTCTGCTTCCCTGTTTTTCTGTCTATAACACATTTACCTTTTGCATCAAACAAAGGGGAATTCCTGACAATGGAAGGTTTGGCATAAAAAGAAATCGATTCAATACTCTCAGCAAGCATACGTGAACGACGATCAAGAATAACTCCCCGCTGCGCAGTCTCAGTTACCACCCGCTCATACTGACGTGCGGCTTTTTTCCGGTATTTATTGACATTAAACAACTGAATACTGAGGAGCATAACAATGATTGCGGCAATAAATAACGAAAAAACAATAACCACCACACCAAGCCGCCAGCCGAACTCATGATCATCTACCCTCCCTGTGCTTTGTTGATCATTCATAAGAAATCCCTTTCATTTGAAAGCTGATCAATTTATGGAGCAATTGTAACTGGTGGCACACAAGATGCCATAAGATCAAGAGTATTTGCTGTTTGCACGATATTATGAATACTATGCAATTCATGTACTTTCAGTTCCTGTGAAATAATCACACTGGAAGTCATCTGAACCTGCTCCCTAAGCTGTTCGTTCTGCTTGGCAAGATTATTTATCGCAAGGTTATTGTGAATTTGAAAAACAAAAAAGCCTGTACCGGCAAGAAGGTACAAAAAAGACCGCAAACGCAACAGTGAAGCGATATCAAACTCAAACGGATTGTTTACCACCTTTTCCTGACTGTTATCTTTTCCTGTATAACCGGAGAAAACCTGCCCTCTCGCAATCGATGAAGTATTGCCGACCGGAGAAGAGTCAGCTATTAGAAAGTGAACCAACTGATTATCCCTAACCTTTTTCCAAACACCTTTGACGACTTCGTTTAATTTGTTCAAATAAAAAATATTAGCACTCACCAAGAACCTCCTATGGTATTTTTTCAATGAGCCTCAATTTTGCGCTTCTGGCTCTTTTGTTTAACTCTATTTCCTGAGATGTTGCAACTATTGGCTTTCGGGTAAAGATCGATATGGATCCCCGCTCAAGGGGCTCTCTCAAACCTACCCCCTTTGGCCCCCAGTTGTCACGAGCTTTTTCTGCAAAAACGGTTTTCACTATACGATCTTCAAGAGAATGGTAGCTGATGACCGCCATCCGTCCATAATCCTCAAGAGAACTAATCCCTTGATAGAGTGCCTCATGGAGTACATCAAGCTCACGATTCACAGCAATTCTCAATGCCTGAAATACCCTTGAAAGGGTTTTTATGACATTATTACGTCCATATGTAATAGCACGAATAATACCAGCAAGCTCTTCTGTATCAATGAGCAAGCCGTGTTTCAAGCGATACGCAACAATTGCCTTAGCAATCCCTCTGCTCCTTGGCTCCTCTCCATATCGATAAAATATTCTCGCAAGCTCCAGCTCATCATAGGTATTGACAATATCAGCAGCACTTGACAACGTATTGCTATCCATCCTCATATCAAGTGGTCCGTTCCGGAGATAGCTGAACCCCCGATGAGCAGTATCAATCTGAAACGATGAAACTCCAAGATCCAGAAGAATTCCTGCTACTTTTGGTTGTATATTTTTTTCGGTACAGACTTTTTTGATTACAGTAGCCATCTCCTCAAAATTTCCCTTTACTAACAAAGTAAAAGGCTTGAACTCCTTTAGTGTTTCACCAGCCTGTTGCAGAGCATCATCATCCTGATCTATACCGATCAAAAGAGACCCTTTAATATACCCTGACTCAAAAAGTGCCTTCAATATCGCCATTGAATGCCCCCCTCCCCCAAGGGTTCCATCAACATAGATGCCTGGTTTTCTGACCAAGAATGCAACGATTTCATTGGCAAGAACAGGTATATGAAATCCATTTTGCACCATATCCGTTAAAAATATCTTGCGGAAAGTGACGCAATACGATCAGCATTTTCCTTAAGAACGGACGAAAGCTTTAGTGGATCCCAAAGAATAATCTTTGTATCTGCCCCTATAAGAACAACATCCTTTGAAATACCTGCATGCTCAAGAAATTCTCTCGACAAGGCAACCCTACCCTGACGGTCAAGCTCAACAATATCAAGACTTTCATACATCAGTGTTTTCAAAAGACGCTCTTCGGGGTTAAAATCTGAAAGAGCAGCAATAACTTTTTGGATACCACCCCAAATGCACGGTTCATAAAGTTCAAGGGAATAATCAGGAGATTTCCTGATATAAAGCTCAACAACCTGACCAGAGTAACTATCACCGTTACAGTCAGAAACTGACAGACGAAACTTCCGACGGAATCTGACAGGAATCATCAGCCGTCCTTTTTCATCAACCGCATGTATCTCTTTTCCTATAAATCCGGCCATTCTAAATTTCCGTTAGCTCCCGTCATACGAACAGTTTTCCATAAAAGGTACGATTCAGATACAAATCGGCATAAAAACAAATAAACGTAAAAAAACGCAAGCAAATACCCCCATTTATTACCACTAATTACCACCACAAAATGCATAAAAAGGATGAACTAAAAAAATATTAGCCTATTTCTAATAACGCTTGCTTGTAAAAGTCATTCGACAACAACGGTATACAAAAACTCAGTTAAAAAGAGTTTTTATAAACTTTATTGAGTTTGAAATGTTGCGTATTGCTCCAACTTTATCATTGATAGTTCGCTTTTATTGCTCCGGCAACTATGGATAACAATGTTGTATCTCAAAAATGCCCCACCCCCTTATTGTTAGAACAAGACGTCCACAAGCTTTTAGCTTCGGGAAATTAGATCCTTAGAGATTAAAGGAATCGCCCCAATCGAAAGGAATTTTAGAAGTAACTGTATTTTGAAAATGAGTGAATTAATACTATATTTAAGACCTTTATCACTAAAATACGAGTAAAATGCAGGCGCTGATCAATGTTTCCGATAAACAATTTATGGTAAAAAAGGGCGACAAGCTCTTTGTACCAAAACAAAAAAACGCAATTGGCGATATCATTGAAATCAAAACCGTAGCAAGTATTGACGGTGAAAATACGATACTCAACCCTTCGGGCAGTATAAGGGCTAAAGTTCTTGATCATGTAAAAGACGACAAGGTGATTGTTTTCAAAAAAAAACGCAGAAAACGCTACCAGTCAAGAAATGGTCACCGGCAGCAAATGACCCAGATCGAAGTTATATCGCTTTAAATAAAATACCGTTCATGATCTTTAACGTTAATTTTTTTTCTCATGGCTCATAAAAAGGGTGGTGGCTCAACAAAAAACGGGCGCGACAGTAATCCTAAATATCTCGGAGTGAAAGCTCCAGGAGGATCAACTGTATCTGCAGGAACAATTATTGTAAGGCAGAGAGGAACCGTTATTAAACCGGGCTTCAATGCAGGGATAGGGCGGGATCATACAATATTTTCGCTGATTGATGGCATCGTAACATTCCGTAATAGACGAAACAACAAAAAACAGGTGGACATCATTCCTGCCTGATTTTGCTTGATGCAAAATAAACTTATATTTAAAAAGTCGTCTTTTAGGTAAGACGGCTTTTTTTATGCGCTGCCAAAATATTTTTCTGTCAGAAGCATGAGCATCTTTTAGAAAATCCACTTTTACACCCTTAAATAGTATAAATTTTATGAAAATCACCGTTATCGGGGCCGGAAATGTTGGAGCTACAGCGGCACTTCGTATTGCTGAAAAACAACTCGCGAGAGAAGTGGTACTGATTGACATTGTAGAAGGCATCCCCCAAGGAAAAGCTCTTGACATGTATGAATCCGCCCCTGTCGCGCTTTTTGATACCTATATTGTAGGATCAAACGATTTCAAAGACTCAGCAAATTCGGAGATTATCCTTATTACTGCAGGCTTGGCAAGAAAACCAGGAATGACACGAGAGGATCTTTTGATGAAAAACGCCACGATTATCCGTGACGTTACAAGCCAGGTCATGAAATATTCTGCCAACCCAATTATCATTATGGTGTCAAACCCTCTTGATGTCATGACCTATGTTGCGCAGAAAACAAGCGGATTGCCCAAAGAACGAATTATCGGTATGGCAGGGGTTCTTGATACCGCTCGATTCAGGAGCTTTATTGCCGAAGCATTGCAGGTTTCCATGCAGGATATCAATGCATTTGTGCTTGGCGGGCATGGCGACTCAATGGTACCTGTAGTGAAATACACCAATGTTGCCGGTATCCCTTTGACTGAACTGTTATCACAGGATAAAATAAAAGCAATTGTTGAGCGCACAAAAAATGGAGGCGTTGAAATTGTCAACTATCTTAAATCAGGTTCAGCATTTTATGCGCCAGCAGCCTCAATTGTTGAAATGGTTGAAGCAATTGTCAAAGACCGCAAACGGATCCTCCCATGCACAACAGTTCTTGATGGACAGTATGGTATTGACAATGTGTTTTGCGGTGTTCCGGTAAAGCTCGGAAAAAACGGCGTTGAACAGATTTTTGAAATAAGCCTTTCCCCATCTGAACTCGAAGCTCTCCAGCAATCTGCCTCTATTGTCAAGGAAAACTGCGAGAGTATTGGGCATCTTCTCGGTTGATGAGTGCCTGTCAACAAGTAACTTGTTTTCATTTATAGAGAAAGCGGCTATAAAGCCGCGTTCTCTATAAATTTTCTATCGGACAATGATAGCTGGTTCTTCATGAGTAATGCAATGAATAGCCCCCAAACCCCAGATAAGATTCGTACAATCGATACCAACAACTTTCCTGTCAGGAAAACAGCGTTGAAAAAGCTCAATTGCAACAAAATCGGCAGAACAGCGATAGGTAGGAACAAGAACAACAGTATTGGCAATGTAAAAGTTTGCATAGCTGGCAGGGAGTCGCTCCCCATTGAAATAAACTGGAGAAGGCATGGGAAGTTTAACCACCTGTAACGGCTTACCATCCAGATCCGTAAAACTTTGCAGCAGTCTGTAATTCTGCTGGAGAGGTCTGTAATTTTCATCGAAAGGATTCTCTTCGACAGCAATAACCACTGTATTCTCATTAACGAAACGGGCCATATCGTCAACATGTCCATCGGTATCATCTCCGGCAATGCCATCCCTAAGCCAGAGAACTTTTTTAATTCCGAGATATCGGCAAAGTTTCCGTTCAATCTCTGCTTGATTCATATCCGGATTGCGATTAGGATTCAAAAGGCATGCTTCGGTAGTCAAAAGCAGGCCTTTTCCATTAACATCAATAGCTCCCCCCTCAAGAACCATCCCGGTTGAAACCAAAGAAAGTTGCTGATGAAATGCAATCCTTTCAGGAACAGCATTATCATCGTCGAATGGTTCATATTTTCCTCCCCAGGCATTGTACTCCCAGTCGAGAATAATTTTTTCAATTCTGTCACCTGTTTGCCTGAAAACATAGTTTGGCCCATGATCCCTGCACCATGCATCATTAGTCGGTACTCTGTAAAAAAAAACACGATCTATCTGAAGCCGATCATTTCCTGACCTTTGAAGCAGTTCAAGCGCCTCGCTTTCCATTACTTCATCGAGCACATTGATATATACATCTTCGGAAGAACTCAACCATGAGATAATTTCAACAAATACTGCCGGAACCGGCTCAAACCTACCAGGCCAGGACTCAAGCTTGTGCGGCCAAGAAAGCCAGGTCGCTTTATGAAAAGCCCACTCAGGCGGCATAAAATAAGTTGAATCAGCCATAAGGTTCCTGTCAGTTGATGGAGTTTAGCTAAACACCGGCAGAATACTTTTTGATGCGCTTGATGCGATCAAGAACTGGAGGATGTGAATAGTTCATAAAAACATAGAACGGATGAGGCGTAAGATTTGACAGGTTGCTGCGCGACAGGCTTTTGAGTGCATCTGCAAGTGATCCCCCTTTTTCAAAGGTCGAAACCGCATAATAATCGGCCTCATACTCATGTTTTCTTGAAAGTGCCTGCAAAATAATGGAAAGAATCAGTTCTACCGGAGTATAAAGCAGCATAAAAAAGATCAAGCTTCCATAAACGGAAAGATTGGTCATAAAAAATGCATCAAAAAGCTGCCGGTTATTCATAAAAAGAGAGAGCAAGAAAAAAAGCGCACCAAGATTAATGATGCTTAAAATCATACTGATAATAATGTGTTTTTTTTTGAAATGGCCAATTTCGTGAGCAAGCACCGCAACAAGCTCATACACCGGATGAGCTGAAATAAGAGTATCAAACAACGCAATTCTTTTACTTTTTCCAAAACCAGTAAAAAAGGCGTTTGCTTTCGCTGAACGCTTGGATCCATCAATCACATAAATACCGGAAAGAGGGAAATTCACCTTTTTTGCATACTGCATAATTGCACTCTTTAACTCACCATCTTCAAGAGGCACAAACTTGTTGAAAAGCGGCATAATCCATGTAGGCGCAACATACTGAAGGAGAAGAGAGAGTACCGTAACTCCACCCCACGCCCAAAACCACGCCAGAGGTCCAGTCTCCTCAAAAAACCAGAGCACTGCGGCAAGCAAAGGGGTACCAAGCAGAAATGTAAGCAGCAAAGTTTTAAAAAGATCCGCAGCAAAAACAGCTGGTGTCGTTTTATTAAAGCCGAATTTTCCCTCAATAACAAACGTCCTGTATATACTGAAAGGAAGGCTAATCAATGACTGAACCAGAAGCAGAAACTCAATGTATAAAACTCCCGTAATTACAGAACCATATCCGTAACCCCTTAAAAAAAGATCAAGCAGATTAAAACCTCCGGTAAACCAGAAAAAAATGAGCAGAAGAAGATCAACCGTTGAACTGCATAACGAAGCAATGGTTGTTGCACGCAAATACGCTCTGGATTTGTTACTGGCCGCCTCGTCAAATACTCCAACAAATTCAGGAGGCAGTTCGGCTTCTGCCGCTTTAAGATTCAGTAGTTCCGAAACAAGTGTAATGAAAGAGGTAACAACAAGTGTCAATAAAACAACCGTACCAAATATGTTCATAACGTCAAAAAAATTAAAAAGCAGAAATTCTATTGAAAACATAACTCTAATAACCTAACCAGAAAAAACTTCAACATGGAGACATGAAATTCAAGCATCCATACAACAACATTTCAGAAATTCCCTTAAAAAGCCCACAGTCACTATTCAAGAAAGCGACTCTGCAATTCTCCGTACGTTTCAATTCTTCGATCACGTAAAAAAGGCCAGTGCGATCGATAAAACTCTATGCGGCTAAGATCGCACCGGGCCAGCAGAACAGCTTCATACTGATGATCAGCTTCTTCAATAATCTGACCAAACGGATCACAAACAAAACTGCTGCCCCAGAACTCCAGATTATCTTCAGTTCCCACCCGATTTGCAGCTGCAACAAAAATGCCATTAGCCACGGCATGGCTCAGTTGCATGGTTTTCCATGCGGACACCTGTGAACAGCGCACCTTTTCTGAACTCTCTCCGGAAGCCCATCCTATCGCCGTTGGATAAAAAATAATTTCAGCCCCTTTGAGTGCTGTCAGCCTTGCCGCTTCAGGGAACCATTGATCCCAGCATATAAGAACACCAATTGTAGCGTAGCGGGTTTTAAAAACCTTATAGCCAAGATCCCCGGGCGTAAAATAAAACTTTTCATAAAATCCAGGATCTTCGGGTATATGCATTTTACGATACTTTCCCAGATAACTGCCATCGGCATCAATCACAACTGCCGTATTGTGAAACAACCCCCTTGCTCTTGCTTCAAAAAGCGAAGCAATAATAACGACCTCCAACTCACGCGCAAGCCCCTGCAGCAACAGTGTTGAGTGACCCGGCACCGATTCAGCATATGCAAACGGTTCATACTCCTCCCTCTGACAAAAATAGCGGGTCGTAAACAGCTCCTGCATACAGATTATCTGTGCGCCTTGAGCCGCCGCGCCCCTTATCTTCTCGCAAGCTCTGGCAAGATTGTCAGCAGGCTCACTCTGGCAAACAGCTTGAATGAGTGCTATGGAAACAGTGTCGGAATGCATGACTCAGTACGTGATTAGTGAATGAGAAGACCAACGGCAAAAAGAAAACCGTGAAGCGTCATCAGTTTTCCTGTACCAGCCAGTACATTATTCAACTCCCTTCCCTCACTGGCATAGAGTTCCCTGATCATTCGTACCGCGAGAGGCAGTGAAAACAATGAAAGAAGACCAAACAAAGAGTAATGATTATCATTCAGCCAGAGCAGCAAGGGTACAAGATAAGCTACAACGGTCAATGCTACATAAATGCTACGCGAATACTCCCCGCCGATACGGGCAGGAAGAGTCATTTTACCCACCTTACGGTCAGTAGCAATATCGCGGATATTGTTAACCAAAAGAATATTTACAGAAAAAGCTCCCGGAGCTACAGCAGCAAGAAGAACAGGATAATGAAGAGTATGCGCCTGAACATAGTAGGTACCGCCTACAGCAACAAGACCGAAAAAAATAAAAACAAACAGATCACCAAGTCCAGAATAAGCTATGGGATAAGGACCTCCGGTATAAGCCCAGGCAAACAGGAGCGAGAGTGCCCCGACTACAAAAATGGGCCAACCCGCCACATAAACAAGATAGAGACCGAGCAAAAACACAACAACAACAAGCCCAACTGATACTTTTATCATCTTTTTTTCACTGATAATCCCCGCAGCCACCGTCCTTGTAGGACCAAGTCGATCTGCAGTATCAGCACCTTTGCGAAAATCATATATCTCATTGATGAAATTGGTAGCTACCTGAATGCCAAGCGCACAGATAAGTGCAATAAAAGCAGGTAAAATATGGAAACTACCATCCGCAGCAGCAAGTGCAGATCCCAGAACAACAGGTATTGCTCCCGCAGGAAGTGTTTTAGGGCGGATAGCCAGCATCCATGCCTTCAGTTGAGAAAACAAAGGGAAACCAGCTTCAGTTGTTTTCCGTGGCATTTTTCTTTTCCTTTGCTTTTTTCACGCTGCTGAAGGTATGGCGAATTTTTTCACCCGGTTTAATATAAGTTAAACTGTGACGCACAGCCATTGCAGCATCACTGAGTCCCGTCTGTATAATTTTCAGCTTTCCCGGGTAATAAGCAATGTCGCCTGCAGCATAGAGCCCATCAATTGACGTCTTCATATGGCTGTCAACAACAAGCGCGTTATCTTTCAGCTCGATATCCCAGTCTGCAAGAGGCCCGAGATTCGACTTGAAACCGATGAGAATAAGCAGGCGATCAGCTTCAACACGAAACGGTTCACCACCTCTGGAACTGAGGTAAATCGCCTTCAGTTGATCACTTTCAGTATCCAATTCAACAACCTCGGTGTTTAAAAAAACATCAATCAGCCCTTCATTCATTGCTTCAAGCACCTCTCTGGCTGTTTTTCCATGACCTTGAAATTCAGGCATCCGATGTACAAGAGTAACTTTAGGCGACGTGTTCAAAAGCCCAACTGTCCAGTCAAGAGCTGAATCTCCTCCGCCAACAATAACAACCCTTTTACCTGCAAAATCGCTGACATTCTTAACGGCATAAAATATAGAGTGACCCTCCAGATGCTCAATATTGCTCAACTGAGGCAACTTGCGAGGAGCAAAAGCCCCAAGACCAGCAGCAATCAACACCGCTTTCGACAGAAAAACCCTGCCAGAACCAACGGTAACTTCAAATGTTCCATCATCAAGTTTCCGGTATCTGGTAACAGTCTCTCCAAGAACAAGTTCAGGGTTATACCGCTCTGTCTGCTGCCATAAACTTTCTACCAGTCCGGCAGCAGGCACTTCCTGAAACCCGGCAACATCATAAATATGTTTTTCAGGATAAAGCGCAGCAAGCTGCCCGCCAAGCAAAGGCAGGCTTTCTATAATCCGGCAGCTGATATTGTTCATGCCACACTGGAATGCAGCAAAAATACCGGTAGGGCCACCACCCACAATGGTAAGATCCTGGATCTCCTCGCCACCGTCAAAATAAAGTTTATTTACAGTCATTAGCTGGAAAATACTACCGAATTACCGAAGATTTTCGGGACTGTGAGCTCTTTCAGGCCCCGATTTTTTCAAGTAGATCATTCCTTGCGGATCAACCATGCCATAAAGCACCGCCACCAGTTTCTCCTGGTCATCAAATTCATGTATCTCCACATGAACAGCTTCCTTTTTCAGCACTTTGCTTCCTTCGTTATCTTTAAAAAAAAACAACGCCTTTACTCCACCATGAGGAGTTTCGCCTTCAAACAGGTAGTTCCCATCTTCCTGCTCATCAAGCGCACAGCCCGGAGAACTTGAATCTATTGGGCACGATGCGCATTGGGCGTAAAAACCATCCTCTGACGGGGCATGTTTACAAACAGGAAATTTCATTTTTTATTCTCTCTTTTTTTTTCAGATCAAGTGTTGCAAATATAATACATTAAAAAATTGTGCAAGAGAGCAATCTTTATAGTTCTCGTTTTCTTTTTTCAGTATTTCAACAACAGCATTCAGCAGTAACTCAATGTTAGCCAAGAGAATCATACCCTGCCTCGATGTAAGGGACGGCCGGGTTGTAAAAGGAATAAACTTTGAAGGATTAAGAGATGCCGGCTCAATCCTTGAACAGGCACGGTTCTATAATAATGAACTGGCAGATGAACTGGTTTTTCTTGATATCTCGGCATCACTCGAGTCCCGCAGAACAACACTTGAAGAGGTACTGAAAGTTTCCGGAGAAATCTTTATTCCTCTCACTGTTGGCGGTGGAATCAGTTCTGTTGAACGCGCCAAAGAGGTTTTTCTGCACGGAGCCGACAAGGTATCTGTCAATACCGCAGCAGTCAACAACCCCGAACTGATTGCCCGGATTGCAGAAAAATACGGTTCGCAAGCTGTAGTTGTCGCTATAGATATTAAAAAAATAGGAGCTGATTACATTGTTCATACCCATTCTGGAAAGACCCCTACCCCCCTTGAAGCGCTTGAATGGGCACATAAAGTGCAGGAACTCGGAGCTGGAGAAATTCTTCTTACAAGCATGGACCGGGATGGTACCCAGGAAGGTTACGACAACAACATTCTCTGCAAAATCTCGACATCGGTACATATTCCAGTCATCGCATCCGGCGGAGCGGGCAATCTTGAGCACCTTTATGATGGATTTACCAAAGGCCGTGCCGATGCGGCGCTTGCAGCATCAATCTTCCACTTTCGGCAACACTCTATCCGTGAAGCAAAAAACTACCTTCACGAACGAGGTATCCCGGTGCGGCTCTGACTGGCACAGTGTTCCGCACTCAAAACAGATCATCATTATTCAGGTAGCTATACTTTCCTGACCATTATCCAGCGCTCCAGATTTTCCAAAAAAGCGACTTTTTCCTTTACGGCAGTCAATAAGAATTTGAGCTTGGCTTTGCCCGTACATCTCACACAAGTCACCACTGCTGACTCACCAGAAAACTCAGCCCAAGGTTTTATAACAGTGTGATCCATCAATATAAACTACGTTTCCCCCTTTCAGCAGGTCTCCCCGAGATTGTGCAGAAAATTTCTCGATAAACAAAGCGGAATGGCAGTTCCTCATACGTTTTTTATACCGACCTGACTCTATTTTCAAATAGAGCTTTTGTATGTTATACTTACGAAATACAGTATACAACATTATAAAACAGCAACGCCATGGACGAAAAAAGAAAGCAGCAAGAGGGAAAGAAAAAAAACACCGTAAAGATTCCCAGAAATCAAGACGATTCTCTGTCAAATACAAAATTTAAGACAACTCTTTTTGCCAGTGGAGCGCCTAATGCAGCCTTTCTGATCGGGAAGTTTACCGAAAACAGATACGGAAATAAGTACACATTTGAGGACTGGCTCAGCGCCGTTACCTATAGCGTAAAAGACATTCACAATGGCGACATAAAGCGGATAGAAACCATTTTAACCAGTCAGGCTTTAGCTCTCGATTCCATATTTACAGGATATGCCCAGCGATCACATGACAACGCCGGACACTACCCCGACACTGCAGAACGATACATGAGGTTAGCGCTCAAGGCTCAGAACCAATGCAGGGCAACCCTCGACACTCTCGCCCAGATCAAAAACCCAAAACCTACAGTTATCACCAAACAGGCTAATATCAGCTCCGGGCCACAGCAGGTCAACAACACAATCAATCAGAGTAATAATGCAGATCAAAAAACTCAAAAAATTTCAAAAACGAGCCAAAACGAACTATTGAACACCAATGAGGAAAACAACAGGCTGGACACCGGAACGCCGAGCCAAACAGGCCGCATTGATACAGCAATGGAAACCCTGGACAAAGTCAACAGGCCCACGCACCAGCGCAGGAAAAGCCAAAGCCGCACAGAACGCCAGTAAAGGGAGTGATCATATCGGAACCCGCCAGCTTTACAGACGTATGGCACAATTATTGCGCCAGCAAAAAGAAAGTTTAAGGGATATGAGCAGTCGGTTATAGTCTGTCTTGATTTGAATGAAACAGCAAGCGTTAAGCTCATTCGCAGTCAAAGCACCATCGCAAGAAAAAAACAGGGTTTCAGCTTCAGTCAGAGGTGAGTTTAAGATGACAAAAACACAAAACATCAGCGTGGCTATGGCATTACAATCACCAACCGCTCAACACGGTAACTTCCTTTACTGGAGTGCCCTTCTGGCAGAGAAGTTTCTGACAACTAATTCCCTCAAGTTATTTCTGCGTTGAAAACTGACAGATAAAATTTCTAAAGCCAGATTATGAGGTCATAACCTGGCTTTAGTTTTTGTAACCCTTTCTGAAAAGGGATCTTTCAAACAGGCAACATTATCACATTAAAGAAAGTGGTAGACTTTTCCTGGTTGTGATGATCACCCTTCTCCTTCTCCAACAGCTTCTGCTGTTGTTTTAATCCCATTTTCATACCCACCGCCAGAACCTGAGTAAAGCAAATACATAGGTTTTTCGTTCCTAAGCATATCAATGCAGTTCTGAAAGTCATCCAGATGATAGTATAGATTGACCTGTCCATTTGACATCGTATCAGCCGGTAATGCTGAACCATTCGGCTTGAATATGAGCTGACCGATACTTTTTCCGGCATTACTTAACCAAATCCGCGGAACAAAACTATTTGCAGAATACATTACTTCATAGTTGGTAATCATTGTAACAGCCATGACAAACCTCCCTGATTTATATTCTTTTTGAAAAACTGCATACATCAACAAGTACAATTTATACAATCAAAACGACAAATTTACAGCTTATTATCACATCCACACTTTAGATTTACTGCACACTATTACATTAGAAGATATTACGGTTAAAAGGCTGTTTTGAAATCTTCTTTACTATGGAAGGGACAGGACTGCATTCACACAACTAACCTTCTCAGCAATATGTTTTTACGGTAATACGTGAAGCAATGGTAAAACAGCAGTGCAACAGTGGAAACAGGAACAAAAGAGTAAACAGTAATATCTGGGAATAAATTAACCAGCGGCTCTTCTCATTGAATAGAGTGAATGAGAGTTCAACGTACTTTGACTTGCTCGTTATTTCGTTTATAAAAAAATTACCACTAACGCAATAAATGTCCGTGTTTTACCATAGCGTTTAAAATTCTATACCTGAACCATTTATGTAGTTACCTGCGGCACGGAAATAATCTCCAAACAAACAGTTGATAACGTAAATGTTTCTGAACCCTCTCATATTAATATCTTCAAAGTAATAAACATCAATATCGCAGTGTATAGCAAAATCCAAACGTCACACTCCCGGCTAACCAGTGTCGCTTTCTTTTTTCAGCACAAATACTTATACTGAAAAAAGAAGCGGTTTTCAATCAAATTGCAGAGGCACGAGCAAGAATATCAGTTCCAACGGAACGCTCTTATCAACCCCTTAAATTTCTCAACTCGTATGAGAATTGTTATCAAACCAGTACTTCGGACATTACATGCTTGTTTAACCATAGGGATAGCTTCTGTTGCAGGGTTTTCAGGTACTTGTTTTGCCGATAGCATGACAGACTTGGGCACCCTGGGCGGATCCTCGTATACTCAAGCCGTGTCAGCAAACGGAACGGTGATTGTTGGCTATGCATATTTGACAGGCGGAAATTGGCATGCGTTTAAATATGCAGGCGGAACCATGACAGACCTGGGCACCTTTGGAGGAGCTTATTCTTTTGCTCAAGCAGTGTCAGCAGATGGTTCGGTAATTGTGGGTGATGCAGATGTGACGGGCGGGAATCATCATGCGTTTAAATATGCCGGCGGAACCATGACAGACCTGGGCACCTTTGGGGGGCCTTACTCATTTGCTAAAGCTGTATCGGCAGATGGCTCGGTAATTGTGGGTGATGCAGATGTGACGGACGGAAACACTCATGCGTTTAAATATGCCGGCACAACAATGACTGATCTGGGTACCTTGGGGGGATCTCGCTCGTATGCAACGTCCATGTCAGCAGACGGGACGGTGATTGTTGGGCAGGCAAATTTGACCAACGGGAATGCTCACGCATTTAAATATGCTGGTGGCACAATGAGTGATTTGGGCACCCTTGGGGGGGCTTATTCGTATGCTCAAGCAGTATCGGCAGATGGCTCGGTAATTGTAGGTCATGCCGATTTGACTGGGGCAAATTCTCACGCGTTTAAATATGCCGGCAGCACAATGACGGACCTGGGTACCTTAGGGGGATCAAGCTCGTACGCTACTGCCGTTTCAGCAGACGGAGGAGTGATTGTTGGTAATGCAGATTTGACTGGCGCGAATTCTCACGCGTTTAAATATGCCGGCAGCACAATGACGGATTTGGGTACCTTGGGGGGAGCTGCCTCTCGTGCTTATGCAGTTTCAGCAAACGGCTCGGTTATTGTTGGGCAATCAGATTTGACTGATGGAAACCATCATGCGTTTACCTATGCGGGCGGCACCATGACGGATCTGGGTACCTTGGGAGGCCTTAACTCGTCTGCTCAAACCGTATCAGCAGATGGCGCGGTGATTGCCGGCAGTTCACAAACCTCAGGGAACATTGATCATACATTTGTTTACAGAAACAACAGCGTCTACAAAAACAACCTGCTTGAAGACCTGGGCACCTTGGGAGGGGCTACCTCGCGTGCTTATGCCGTATCGGCAGACGGATCGGTGATTGTGGGCGATGCTGCTTTGACTGGCGGAAATACTCACGCATTTAAATATGCAGGCAACACAATAACGGACCTGGGCACCCTGGGTGGGCATTACTCGTCTGCTTATTCCGTGTCAGCAGGAGGATCGGTGATTGTGGGTGAAGCAACATTGACAGACGGGAATTATCACGCATTTAAATATGCAGGCAACACAATGACGGACTTGGGCACCCTGGGCGGATTGAGCTCGCGGGCTTATGCCGTGTCGGCAGACGGGTCGGTCATTGTGGGCGATGCATCGTTGACAGACGGGAATTATCACGCATTTAAATATGCAGGCACAACAATGACGGATCTGGGTACCTTGGGCGGATTGAGCTCAAGGGCTTCAGGCGTGTCAATAGGCGGGTCGGTAATTGTTGGCTATTCAGCATTGACAGACGGAGATATCCACGCATTTAAATATGCCGGCGGCACCATGACCGATATGGGCACCTTTGGTGGGGCTATCTCGCGGGCTCTAGGCATTTCAGCAGATGGATCGGTGATTGTTGGCCATTCAACGTTGACAGACGGGAATTATCACGCGTTTAAATATTCCAGCGGAACCATGACAGACCTGGGCACCCTTGGTGGTTCCCAATCGTCTGCTCAGGCAGTTTCAACAGGCGGATCGGTAATTGTGGGTTATGCAGATTTGACAGACGGTAATTCTCACGCATTTAAATATGCCGGCGGCACCATGACGGATCTGGGCACCTTTGGCGGCTCTACCTCGCGTGCTACTGCCGTTTCAGCAGACGGCTCGGTGATTGCGGGCTATTCACAAACCTCACAAAACGTTGATCATGCATTTCTGTTCAGAAACAGTGTGTACAAAAACAACCTGGTTGATGTTGAAAACACCTATAGCGCCCTCGGGGTGAATGGTGCCCAGCTTTACTCACTGTTTAATTTGCAGAACTCGCTGCTGAACACAGCACTCAACGAGGATTGCACGGTTTTCGGCCACAATAACATTGGAGTATCCGTTGGCACCCGCTATACCAATACCGGCGATCCTGCCTCTTCAACGAGCACCGCAAATGTCAGAGTTGCCTACCGTGTCAATACACACTTCAGAGCCGGCGTCCTGCTGGATCAGGCATTTACGCACTCCTTTCCCGGCAACTTCAGCCTGCGTAACTCATCGCCGTTATTCGGTTTGTCTGGTGCATGGTCACAACATGAGGATGGTTTAGGACCGGAGGTAAAAATGTCGCTTGCCTGCAATTCCTTAAATACCACGATTACCCGCTTGACGCTCCCCTACACCGAAGCGGGAACAGGTGATGCATTTCTTGAAAGTCGGGCTGCCCAGATAGAGGGGTCATGGGGAAAGAAACTCAGCAAAACCTGGACGTATAAGCCTTTTGCCGGCATCCGTACCACGAAAGTTTCGCGGAGTGGTTACACGGAAACGGGGGTGGATTTCCCCATTACGTATGAAGCTGTGGAGCAGAACGCCACAACAGGTTATTTTGGTGTGCGTACCTATGGCACCGTTCATCCCCAAGTTGCCATAAAGGCAAGCGCAGGGTTGGAGCGGGACTTCAATAACAGTATCGACGGATATAAGGGATCAATTGACACCTTAGGCTCGTTTGCCCTCAGCGCCCCGTCCCCTGAAAAAAGCAGGGCTTTTGCTTCATTGGGGGCAGTGTATCTGATGACAAACACACAAAACCTCAGCATCTCTTTGGCATACAACAAGCAGCCGCTCAACACGGCCAATGCTTTTACTGCGGTGGTATCCTATGCCATGGGGTTCTGACAAGTAATCCTCAAAGAGTATCTCTTCCAGAAAAGCTGATGAATACAAAAAGGCAACCCAGGCTATAATAACGTCATAGTCTGGGTTGTGTTTTCATATGATAATAAAACACAGGAGTTACTCCACTTTTACTATGGTTTTCTTTTTTTAGCGTAAATACTTAGAATTTACTGAAGATATCGACATTAAATTAATTATTTTAATATTTTGATCTCTAAGTGGCTAATGTCCAGAAGCTTGCTTCGAAAATACTGAGTTGAAAGTTGAGCACATATATTCATCGGAGCCGCAATGTCTCAGTACTCTTGTACCATTAAGTATGCCCAGCGAAGTATCGAAAGGTGGTGTTCAGCAATGCTGTTGATGAAAGCCTAAAGTCTGTATATCTTCAAATATCAAAAAGATACCAAATCGAGTTTATTGAGATAGGTACAGATGAAGATCATGTGCGCTTTCTGATTCAGAGTGTTCCGACGAACAGACCGACCAAAATCATCCAGAGATTAAGCTTCGGTTGTGGGGTGGATAGTTTTGCCAAAAGGCTTTTATGTCAATACTGTTGGTATTCATGGTGACGAGAATACCATCAGAGAATACGTAAAAGTCAGGGCAAAGAAAATGAGTACAAACGGCTACATAGGCAGCAGCTGGCGCTCTTTTAATACCTCGCAGCTTGCTGCGAGGATGCTTTATTTTCCCATACGTAGGAAATAAGCAAAAAAAATATAATCATAGTCCTCGACCAAATAAAAAACTGAAAGCGGCTTGCCTGAAGAATGCAATTTCAAAGGTTTAAGGTTTTTAACTGTTTTATAGCATTAACCTGACACTTAATTTAAAAAATACGGTTGTATTGTACTTTTATGGTTTTAATATTTATTCAGTCAGTCTTACTATATACTGAAAAAGTATGGCGTATTCAATCAAATTACAGAGGTGCGAGCAAGGATATCAGTCTCAACGGAATGCTCTTATCAAACGATGAAATCTCAACTCGTATGAGAATTGTTATCAAACCAGTACTTCGGACATTACATGCTTGTTTCACCATAGGGATAGCCTCCGTCGCAGGATTTTCAGATGCTTGTTTTGCCGATGGCATGACAGACATGGGAACCTTAGGCGGATCTTTGTATGCTCAAGCCATATCAGCAAACGGGGCTATGATTGTTGGCTATGCAAATGTGACAGGCGGGTATGCTCACGCATTTAAATATGCTGGCGGCACCATGAGTGATCTTGGTACCTTGGGTGGAGTAAGCTCGCGTGCTCAAGCCATATCAGCAGACGGGGCGGTGATTGTTGGGCAGGCAAATTTGACCAACGGGAATGCTCACGCATTTAAATATGCTGGCGGCACCATGAGTGATCTTGGCACCTTGGGTGGAATAAGCTCGCGTGCTCAAGCCATATCAGCAGACGGGACGGTGATTGTTGGGCAGGCAAATTTGACTAACGGGAATGCTCACGCATTTAAATATGCTGGCGGCACCATGAGTGATCTTGGTACCTTGGGTGGCTCTTACTCGTATGCTACCGCTGTATCAGCAAATGGATGGGTAATTGTTGGCGATGCTGCTTTGTCTAGCGGGAAGTGGCACGCGTTTAAATATGCTGACGGTATCATGGCAGACTTGGGTACTTTAGGAGGAGCTTACTCTTATGTTTATGCCGTCTCAGCAGACGGAGCGGTGACTGTAGGCCAAGCAGAGTTGACGGCCGGAAATACTCACGCGTTTAAATATGCCGGCACAACGATGACAGACCTGGGCACCCTGGGAGGATCAAGCTCGTACGCTACTGCCGTATCTGCAAACGGTTCAGTGATTGTGGGCGATGCAAATTTGACAGGCGGGAATCATCATGCGTTTAAATATGCCGGCAGCACAATGACGGATTTGGGTACCTTGGGGGGACTGAACTCGCGCGCTTATGCCGTATCAGCAGACGGTTCAGTGATTGTGGGCTATGCAGATTTGACTGGCGGAACCCATCATGCGTTTACCTATGCGGGCGGCACCATGACAGATCTTGGTACCTTGGGGGGCCTTAACTCGTCTGCTCAAACCGTATCAGCAGATGGCTCGGTGATTGCCGGTAGTTCACAAACCTCAGGCAACATTGATCATGCATTTGTCTACAGAAACAACAGTGTCTACAAAAACAACCTGCTTGAAGACATGGGCACCCTGGGAGGGGCTACCTCGCGTGCTTATGCCGTATCGGCAGACGGATCGGTGATTGTGGGCGATGCTGCTTTGACTGGCGGGAATACTCATGCATTTAAATATGCAGGCAACACAATAACAGACATGGGCACCCTGGGAGGATCCACCTCGGTTGCCCAAGGCGTGTCGGCAGACGGGTCAGTTATTGTTGGCCATGCAACGTTGACAGACGGGAATTATCATGCATTTAAATATGCTAATGGTACGATGACTGACCTGGGCACCTTGGGCGGGCTTACCTCGCGTGCTTTAGGAGTTTCAGCAGGCGGATCGGTGATTGTGGGTTATGCAACGTTGACAGACGGGAATTATCACGCATTTAAATATGCTAATGGTACGATGACTGACCTAGGCACCTTGGGCGGGCTTACCTCGCGTGCTTTAGGCGTATCAGTAGATGGGTCGGCGATTGTGGGCGATGCCGCGTTGACAGACGGAGATATCCACGCGTTTAAATATGCCGGCGGCACCATGACCGATATGGGCACCTTTGGTGGGGTTAATTCTGTTGCTACTGCCATTTCATTAGGCGGATCGGTGATTGTGGGCTATGCAGATTTGACAGACGGGAATTATCACGCATTTAAATATGCCGGCTCAACAATGACGGACTTGGGTACCTTGGGTGGATTGAGCTCGAGGGCTTCAGGTGTATCTGCAGATGGGGCAGTAATTGTTGGCGATGCCACATTGACAGATGGAACTATTCACGCATTTAAATATGCCGGCGGCACCATGACGGATCTGGGCACCTTTGGCGGCTCTACCTCGCGTGCTACTGCCGTTTCAGCAGACGGCTCGGTGATTGCGGGCTATTCACAAACCTCACAAAACGTTGATCATGCATTTCTGTTCAGAAACAGTGTGTACAAAAACAACCTGGTTGATGTTGAAAACACCTATAGCGCCCTCGGGGTGAATGGTGCCCAGCTTTACTCACTGTTTAATTTGCAGAACTCGCTGCTGAACACAGCACTCAACGAGGATTGCACGGTTTTCGGCCACAATAACATTGGAGTATCCGTTGGCACCCGCTATACCAATACCGGCGATCCTGCCTCTTCAACGAGCACCGCAAATGTCAGAGTTGCCTACCGTGTCAATACACACTTCAGAGCCGGCGTCCTGCTGGATCAGGCATTTACGCACTCCTTTCCCGGCAACTTCAGCCTGCGTAACTCATCGCCGTTATTCGGTTTGTCTGGTGCATGGTCACAACATGAGGATGGTTTAGGACCGGAGGTAAAAATGTCGCTTGCCTGCAATTCCTTAAATACCACGATTACCCGCTTGACGCTCCCCTACACCGAAGCGGGAACAGGTGATGCATTTCTTGAAAGTCGGGCTGCCCAGATAGAGGGGTCATGGGGAAAGAAACTCAGCAAAACCTGGACGTATAAGCCTTTTGCCGGCATCCGTACCACGAAAGTTTCGCGGAGTGGTTACACGGAAACGGGGGTGGATTTCCCCATTACGTATGAAGCTGTGGAGCAGAACGCCACAACAGGTTATTTTGGTGTGCGTACCTATGGCACCGTTCATCCCCAAGTTGCCATAAAGGCAAGCGCAGGGTTGGAGCGGGACTTCAATAACAGTATCGACGGATATAAGGGATCAATTGACACCTTAGGCTCGTTTGCCCTCAGCGCCCCGTCCCCTGAAAAAAGCAGGGCTTTTGCTTCATTGGGGGCAGTGTATCTGATGACAAACACACAAAACCTCAGCATCTCTTTGGCATACAACAAGCAGCCGCTCAACACGGCCAATGCTTTTACTGCGGTGGTATCCTATACCATGGGGTTCTGACAAGTAAAACTGATGGATAACAATTGCACAGGCAAAGGTTCATAATGAAGATAAAGTTACCTTTTCATGAAACTTCAACAGGTGACTCGACAGTAGTTTAGAATGGTCCGGTTTTATCGGAAAGGTATCATTATCAGTTTAAATTCAGTCACTGTTGTCTATTCGGTGGAAAGCCACTATAATTTTCAAACCCGATAAATCTTTGGGAGGCATCTCATGAGTGCATCATCTGATGAGTCGAAAAACCTTGCTATTGAAAAACAGAAGACCCTCCGATTGTTAATATTCATCCTTGCAACCTTGTTGCTGGGAGCAATCGGGTTATATGTCATGTCCAAAGGAACCGAAAAGGGAGGCAAAGGAACCGTTAATGTTGACTTTACAAAAGGGAAATTCAGCCTGAGTCTTGAAAAACCTATTGTGGACCAGATTAAGCAGGAAACCTCCCAGGCAGCAGGCACCAGCAATCAAACCCAGTTTACAAAGGGGATCATCAATAATCAAGAGGTTATTGATCAACTGAACAAGCTCGGCCCAAAAGATCCTACGGCATACTCAGGAAAAAATTTCATCAATAACGAACTCAACTTTCTTCTTTCAGTTCCACACCCTGAAAACTGGCAGGTACGATACAACCAGGCCGGGTTGCAAAACTCAATGATTCCCGTCACAAGCTTCATTAATCAGGACGGCTCCAATCTCAACATAGGGGTTAGCCCAATCATGCCCTCTATGAATATAGAGCAATTTCTCATGCTTAATATTGAGAACTTGCTCCAGAGAAGGATGATCATGCAGATGCCTCAGGTTACGTACGATTTCCCTTCTGAAACCGCTTTTGCAGTCTTTACAAATCCCTATACTCAGGGTGAATCGTATCAAAAAGTGATTATCAACAGAGCACGCAATCAGGTATTCGTTGCTTCAGCAAATTACAATCAAAGGCTTTCCACCCCCGAAACTATCCGGGATCTGCTCAACATGATAACAACCTTCACCCTCTTTTAGAAAAGGGTAATCTGTTTAACACAATCAAAAGCGACAGTTTATTAGGGTAGGCAATGTATTGTCTACAAGTTCATACGTTGACTTGCTTGCTATGTCGCTTATAAAAAATAATGCCAACGCGTTGGATGTGATCAATGATATCAGGATCACTGATATTGGCGAAAATGGACAGATCAATGCTGTATGGCAAATAAAGGGTATCAAAATCATTGATGATGCTCTTCAGTGTGCTGAATGTCAGTGTTGTACCATAGAGTGTAAGATCTATATCTGAACCGTTCTTGTAGTTACCTGCGGCACGGGAGCCATAGAGAGTAGCTTGCTCTACCTGTGGGTATTGCTCAAAGAGTGTGCGGATTTGTTCAATGGTGGTGTCCTGCAACCCGTATTTCATGTTTGTTCCTCCTGTTGTAGTGCATCAAGTTTGACCTTGAGAGCACCAAACTCAGAAAAGTAATTGGAGTGTATAGCAGAAATGATGTTGTCGGCAGTGGTGTCGTCGTAAGTGTGAGATGTTAAGTTGCGACTGACGATCATGTCCATCCATATATCACCGTTACCAATTAAACCAGCTTTAAAGGCCGCTCGTGTCGTATCTTTGGAGCCATATAAGTGTTGAACTCCACGGTTTTCAAGAAAATCTTTCAACGTCTTCCAGGCCAGTTCATGAGTGTATTCGAATGCCTGGATTAACCCTTGTTCTTCGAGCTTTGAAAGAGGGCGTTCTTGCGCCAGCTGTTCAGCTTCTTCCAATTGCGAAAAACCTTTTTTGAAATGGTTAAAACGCTGAATCCAACGGATGTCTGACGGCATGGGGGCAATCTCCAAAAAAACAGTGGATAAAGTCAATGAATTGATCGTTGAACCCGTCTCATATCATTCTTCAAGGTAATAAAAATCATTAACACAGATTATACTGTATCGAATTGTTCCATAACAGCCAACTCCTTTCAGGTTACGGCTGCCATGATGGAACGAAAACATCCGGTGTCTGCCGAAATTGAACGTCTCATCAACGCTACCAAGAGCAGCCGGAATACTGCGAGTGGCCGTTGCTTTTTGTTGCTGATGTGTTTGCATTGCATGTTGGGAATCTGACGCTGTGCCGTTTTCTTTATCGTGTTTTATGATAAAGACCGACACGGGCGATTTTTTCTCAGCAAGCAAACCAAAATGTATTAAATTTGTGCTTAGAACGTACCAGATAACACCGGTTATTTCAACGCATCAATAACATACACGAACGTATGCCCTGAATCCGCAAGGTGATGTTTTATGTATGCCATCATCCGGTTTCTGCAGTGTACCGATCTGCATAAACCAAAAACCTGAGAACCATGAAGCAATGGGTTATTAAAATTGTCATTACGCTCTTGGCCTTTCTCTGCTTCTCTTTTGTTATGCCTTTTTTTGCTACTCATATAGAACAGTGGCCTGCATGGCTGAAAAATTCTCATGTTCAATTTCTGTTGAATCTGATTGTTGCCGTTATTTTTGGGTTCAATCCCGCTACAACGTCATTCATTCACAATAGCTTGAAGATTAACGGGAAAGAAAACAAGGTAAAGCAAGGAACAAAAAGTGCTGTATCAGGGCTGTCTGCCACCAATAAGGCCAGAATTAAAGGCAACAGTAACAAGGTTGAACAAGGATAACCCATACAATCTCGAAAAATTATGGAGTGGAAATGGAATCATATACGCATTGAAGGCAACAACAATCTTGTGCTTCAGGATGTTGATGGTAAAACAACAACCATTGCCATTACTGCATTTATCGAACAATTCACAAAAGAGAAGAATAAACAGATCACGTTGCTGTATGACCAGTTACTTGACAAGAAGAAAATTGAACAGTTATCCGATGCCGTGCGGCAGCACATACAGGCTGAATTACAACAGGTCATAAAGGAAAAAGCAAATCTTGAAAACAGGATTACGGAACTCCTGCAGGAATTTCACAACAAGGATATTTCACAAACAGATATCCTCTATCAAGAGGCCTTTTCATTGTTTATAAATGGAAAACTCGAAGAAGCTCTGGGTGTGCTGGATGATGCAACACTGAGGGTAAAGAAAAAAGAGCTGCAAAATGAACAAACACAACTTGCTGAGACCTTTCTCTTTAAAGCCGAACTGCTCCAAATGAAATTTGCATTTAAGGAGGCAGCGAAAAACTTTGATGAAGCACTCTCCATTGCAACTACAGGGTACACGTACCTGAGAGCAGCTAACTTTTATCAATTTCTTAACGAGTTTTCAAAAGCGGAAGAACTCTATCGCAAGGCCCTTGCATTAGCAGAAAACAAGAGTAACAGGGCAACAACGCTCAACAATCTGGCAATTCTGCAAAAAGACCAGAACGATTTCGAGGCCGCAGAACAGGGCTATCAGGAAGCGCTGAACATCTACCGAGAGCTGGCACGAACAAACCCGCAGACCTATCTGCCCGCTGTAGCAACAACGC
>JBAXLG010000014.1:0-45728 GCA_037134935.1 Chlorobiaceae bacterium
TTCTGCTGCAATATACCGCCAATCACATCAATGGTCACTTCACCGGTAGGGGCATGTTGAATAACATTTGTATAAATATTATCAATATCAACGACAGGAATCGTACCGTCCAGTTTAGGTGCAACGCTGCTGCTGTTACCGCCAGTTGTACCATCCCCCCACGTGACCATTGAGCCATCCGCTAAAAGAGCAGCAAAGGCACCCGCCACCGAGAAAACTTTCACCACATCTACCGTACCATTCAGATTACTCACAACGCTGGTGCTGTTGCCGCCATTAGCACTATTTCCCCACGTTACTACCGAACCATCTGTTCGGAGAGCAGCAAATGCACCCGATGTTGAAATAATCTTTACCACATCTATCGTGCCATTCAATTGATCCGAAACAAGGTGGCTGTCACCGCCATTTGCACTGTCTCCCCAAGTTACCACAGAGCCATCTGTCCGAAGCGCCGCAAACGCTGAACCGTTTGAAAAAACCTTCACAACATCTACCGTACCATCCAGCGGACCTGCGACAAGATGGCTATCACCGCCATTCGCTGGATTTCCCCATGTTACTACCGAGCCATCTTTACGCAAAGCAGCAAACGCACCCGATGTCGAAATAATCTGTTCCACATCCTTCGCATTATCCGTACCATCCAGCGGACCTGCTACAAGAAGGCTATCGCCTCCATTCGCTGAATTCCCCCATGTCACCACCGAACCATCTGCACGCAAAGCAGCAAAGGCAGACCCTGTAGAGAAAACTTTCTCCACAGCTACTGAACCATTCAGCGAATTTTCTACAAGATGGCTATCACCCCCAGTTGCACTATCTCCCCACGTTACCACAGAACCATCTGCACGCAGAGCAGCAAACGCTCCTGATGTAGAGAAAATTTGTATCACATCCTTCGTGTCTACCGTTCCGTCCAGCGGACCTGCGACAAGATGGCTATCGCCTCCATTCGCTGAATTTCCCCATGTCACCACCGAGCCATCCGCACGCAGAGCAGCAAAAGCTCCTGATGTAGAGAAAATTTGTATCACATCCTTCGTGTCTACCGTTCCATCCAGCAATGCTGCAACCCTGCTACTGTCGCCGCCAAAATTTTCAGCATTCGGAACCCCAAAATTTCCTCCCCACGTTACCACGGAACCATCTGCATGCAAAGCCGCAAATGCAAAACTTGTAGAGAAAACCTGCTTTACAGCTATCGTACCATTCAGCTTATCAGCAACGCTACTGCTATCCCCACCCATAGAATTTAACCCCCACGTTACCACAGAACCATCCACACGCAGGGCGGCAAATGCATGTACTGTCGAAAAAACCTGCACAACATCTACCGTACCATCAAGCTTACCCGCAACACTACTACTGTCGCCACCGCCAGAATCACCCCACGTTACCACAGAACCATCTGAACGCAGAGCCGCAAATGCGCCAGTATTAGACCATTCGCCAATAGTATGACCTGGAAACGTCGGTGTTATTCCAATACCTTCCATTATTGTGCTGTGTTTAAGTTGTTATGAACAATGCCCAATAAAAAAACAAAGCCAAAAGGCTTCCAATAGAGTGAAGCAAGCGTATTGTTCAATATAAATTTGCAATGTCTACAGATGTAATACTATTTAGTTTAGCACTATAAAATGAACCAAATACTTAAACCCCATAGCAGCCAACAGTCTCAGTCACTACGGCTTATTAAAGGTACAAATATGCGTTGAGCATATATTTATTAATACACTTTATTTTCAATGCTTATAATATACTAAATACAAATAGATCAATGAATCAAAAAAACATCATTACTCCGTCAATTTAAGCTTGTGCAATGCAAAAAGAAATTGATTATACTATTGACGAATTAGCGAAAACCTTGAAATATATATTTTATATAACTAAACCATGAAAAAACTCCTGGCACTTTTTGCCATGCTCTCTTTTGTTACCATAAAACCTCTTTTGGCAGAAAACGCTGTGACACTGATATGCGTTCCAGGTCAGACCGGCTGCATAACGGTACACGTCAAAGGCTTGAAAAACAGTAACGGCATGCTCGGAATAGCACTTTATACGGCAAAGAAAGGATTCCCGGACAAACCGGAATATGCCTTTGCCACGTTGGTCAATAAATGCAGCAGTTCATCGAATGAGGCTGCCTTCAAAAACATCCCTTATGGGACGTATGCCGTCAGTGTATTACACGATGAAAACAGCAACGGAAAAATGGACAAAACCTTTATAGGTATTCCAAAAGAGGGGTTTGGTGTTTCCAATAATCCGAAAATCAGACGCGGGCCGCCATCCTTCGATGAAGCTTTGTTTTCGTTCAACTCCCAACAGCTTGACCTGACAATTGAAATGAACTATTTCTAATTGAATAGAAGTGCCAGTAAAAAAATTCAGGTCGACAACTTAAAGATATGCTGCGTTATCATAATTGTGGTGAATTGATTATGCCATACGTACCTTTCTGAACGTCAAAATGCCCTTGACCCTGATGGTTTCAGCAATTCCCTTTGTTTCACAATTAAGCATCTGATTGCAACCGTCACACTAATGCTATCTTCCCGTTATGAGCACCACCTGGGTAATAAAAAATGAAAAACCGTGTGAAGTTAGAGCTTTATACCTTATTTTTTCAATAAAAAGCATCTCTCCATATTATCTTATTAGATCATGGAATAAATTTATCAAAATTTTCTATGAGGAAAGTTTATACACTTGGTTTGCTGATACTGTTATTGAGTTCACCAAAAGAAGGACGGCCGGAAGAGATAAAATTACCAACAGAAAATCTGGCAACTCTTGTAGCTGCAGCACTCACCAATAATCCTGAACTGAAAGCATCTGAATCACGCTGGAAAATGTATTCAAGCAAGGTAAAGCAGGCTTCGGCATGGGAAGACCCGATGATTATGTTAAAAATGCAGAATATGCTGACTCGGGAACCTGTTGTTTTTAACAAAGATCCTCAATCGGCCATAGTAGTTGGCTTATCCCAGCAAATTCCTTTTTGGGGCAAGCAAGTTGCCCGAAAAGATGTTGCCTTACATGACGCAGAGTCATACAAATGGACGTTTGAAGAGCGCAAACTTGAGCTGGCTCGAATGGTTAAAGAGAGTTGTTACCAAATCTGGGCAATTGACAAAGGATTAGCAATCATTGATAACAATCTGAAAATCCTGAGTGATTTTGTAAAAATATCCGAATTGAAGTACTCTGTTGGCCTGGGCGTGCAACAGGATATTTTCAAGGCTGGTCTTGAAAAGTCAAAAATGATTGATATGCAAATAACCTTGCGCCAGCAACGCAAAAGCCTTGAAGCCAACCTCAATTACCTTCTCTATCGCCCAGGCAATATCCCTATCGGGACCATCCCCGATTTTACTCTGCCGCAAATCACGTTCTCAATGGAAAAACTGGACGAAACAGCTATTGAAAATCGCCCTCAGATAAAAAGTCTCAACAGCCTAATAAAAAAGGCAGAAGCATCCCGCAGGCTGGCACAGAAGGAGTTTTATCCCGATTTTAACCTTTCATTTGAGTATATGTTCCGCAAAGCTATTTCAAATGAAATGGTGGTCGATCCGGGTTATAACATGTTCAGTGTTGGAATCGCTTTTAACTTGCCTTTCCAGAAGGCTAAACGAAAGGCTATGCAGTCAGAATCAACGTTCGAAACAGCGATGGTATCTGAAGAACTTGTTGCTTTGAAAAACACCATAACCTATACCATCAACGAAACCCTTATTCAATTGGACCGCCGGCGTAAGCTGGTAGAACTTTACCAAAAAGGAATTATTCCACAAGCAGAGCAGTCTTTTGAATCAGCACTTATCAGTTACCGGGTCAATAAAGTTGATTTCATGACACTGCTTGATAGCAGGATGAACCTGTTCAATTACAAGCGTGAACTCTACGAGTCGCAGGCAGAATACATGATGAAACTGGCGCAGCTCGAAGCTGCAATCGGAACTGATATCAACTCACTACCGACGGTACAAATAAAAAACACGGAAATTACACCATAACACTTTTGACAGTATTAAAATCAACAATATTAAGCGACAACAATGGCTTTGAATAAAAAAATAGTTATTCCCCTTGTGGTTATTCTTATCGCTTTAGCAGTAACAATAGGCTGGTTGTTATGGCAGAACCTGCATTCCATAAAAGCAACTACTGGACAGACGGCTCAACACACACAACTATACACCTGCTCTATGCATCCTTACATCATCAAAGACAAACCAGGCTTATGCCCGATATGTGGGATGGAACTGATAAAAAAAATTGAGATTAATTACGGCAAAAACAGCAGTGTTAAAATCGTGGGAGAACAAACAGAAATTACTGATCACGTTGATATTTCAACGCACCAGCGGATCATGGCTAATGTGGCAACAATAGAAGCAAGAACAGAGCCACTGAACAAGGAGATCAACACCGTAGGCATCGTGCAATACGATCAGTCACGACAAGCTAAGGTCACGTCATGGATTGCTGGACGTATCGAGAAACTCCATATCAACTCAATAGGAACGTTCATTAGCAAAGAGAAGCCTGTTGCCGAAATATACTCTCCCGATATCGTAGCCGCACAGCAGGAGTACCTGCTTGCCATAAAAAGCCGGAACCAGATGAAAAATTCACCGATCTCCTCCATCTCCGAGAATGGCGAAGGGCTGGTATCATCAGCCAGGCAAAGGCTTAAACTCTTTGGTCTCAAAGAGACTCAGATTGGTGAGCTGGAACAGAGTGGCAAACCAAACATGAAGATCACCATCTATACTCCGCTCTCCGGCATGGTTATTGAGAAAATGGTGCAGCTTGGGCAATATGTCAATACCGGAGAGGTGCTTTTCAACATTGCTGACCTCTCCAGAGTATGGGTTGAGCTTGAGGTTTATGAAAACGAGGTTTCCAGCATTCATCCAGGCCAGCAAGTTGAAATTCGATCGCAATCGTTCCCCGGCGAAACATTTACAGGCAAAATAAGTTTCATTTATCCGTTTCTCGATCCCAAAACAAGAACTGTCAGAGCAAGAGTGGAAATGGCAAATCCCGGCATGAAGTTTAAACCAGAAATGTTTGTCAACGCTGTCATCAAAATTCCTCTCGGCCAGGCAATTGTACTCCCGATATCAGCCGTCATAGATACTGGCATACGCCAAGTAGTCTGGGTCGAAAGTGCTCCGGGAATGTTTGAACCACGTAATGTTATGCTTGGACACAAAAGCACCAATACAGTCCAAATTTTATCAGGCATTAATCTGGGCGACAAGGTGGCCATATCTGGAGGATACCTTATTGATTCTGAATCTCAACTGAAAGGTAACAGCGAAGGGCATAAAACAATACCAACTGCAACTGGCCAAAACGTCGGCGTTCCGCCAGCTCAAAAAAAGCCTGCAAACAGAGCTCTTTTAAAATAAATAGAATGAGCAGACAATAACCACCTAACGATGGTCGACAAAAATCACTGCCATGATAGAAAAGATCATTGAATATTCCACCCGTAACCGGATTATCATCCTGATGGTTTTCGGGCTGATAATAGCCGCAGGAATCTGGTCTGTCTATAAAACACCTGTTGATGCAATACCCGACCTCTCCGACAATCAGGTAATCGTTTTTACCGACTATCCTGGCAGGTCTCCACAGGTTGTGGAGAATCAGGTAACTTACCCGCTTGTAACTAACCTACAAGGACTACCTCAGGTCCGTGCCGTACGCGCATCAAGTGCCTTCGGATTCTCCATGATCTATGTCATTTTCGAAGACAAGGCTGATATTTACTGGGCTAGAACCCGCGTTCTTGAACGTCTGAACTATGCGGCCTCCCTTTTGCCGCAGGGCGTGGTTCCTACTCTTGGTCCGGACGGTACAGGAG
The DNA here is from genome assembly GCA_037134935.1 of Chlorobiaceae bacterium. Lineage (GTDB taxonomy): Bacteria > Bacteroidota > Chlorobiia > Chlorobiales > Chlorobiaceae > Chlorobium. Next base: position 5,894 of record JBAXLG010000014.1, read on the forward strand.
TTGGTCATGTATTCTGGTACACCATTGAAGGAAAGGGATATGATCTGGAGCAACTTCGAACCTTACAGGATTGGTTTGTTCGTTATCAGCTCAACTCGGTACCAGGCGTCGCAGAAGTTGCATCAATCGGTGGACTGGTTCGAGAATATCAAATTGATCTTGATCCAAGCAAATTGCTTGCTTATAACATCAAGGCAGGTAAGGTCATGGATGCCGTCAAGGCCTCCAACAAGGATGTAGGTGGCAGACTGATTGAACAGGCCAATGCAGAATACCTCATTCGCGGAAGAGGCTACATCAAATCCAGGGAAGACCTTGAAAACATTGCAGTGGGAGCTGACATGCGCGGCATACCAATTTACGTTAAAAATCTCGGCACTGTTCAAACAGGAAGCGCTATCCGTCGCGGACTTTTAGATATGAATGGAAAAGGCGAAGCGGTAGGAGGAATCGTCATCATGCGATATGGCGAAAATGCCAAAGAGGTCATTGATCGTGTAAAGGCAAAAATAACTGAGCTGAAAAAAGGATTGCCGCCCGGATTAAAAATCATGGTCTCCTATGATCGGTCTGACCTGATAATGCGGGCTGTTGATACTCTGAAGAAAAACCTGCTGGAAGAATCACTCATCGTAGCCTTGGTCATTCTGATCTTCCTGCTCCATTTTCAGAGTGCACTTGTTATTGTGCTGACGCTGCCAATATCCGTACTGATCGCATTTATTACCATGAAGCTGATGGGGGTCACGTCAAATATCATGTCTCTTGGCGGCATCGCTATTGCTATTGGTGTATTAGTTGATGCGGGCGTAATTATGGTCGAAAACTGTTATCGCCATCTCTCAGAAATTCCACCTGAAGAACGCACAGCAAAACGTCTTGATATCGTCATCAGCTCAGCAAAACAGGTAGGACGAGCGATATTCTTTTCTCTTGCAATCATCGTACTCTCCTTTATACCGGTATTTATGCTAGAAGGGCAGGAAGGCAAACTGTTCCATCCCCTCGCATTCACCAAAACCTTTTCCATGATGGGCTCAGCCCTGATAGCCATCACACTGGTACCGGTACTCATGTACTTTTTCATGCGCGGCAAAATGCCTCCAGAAAGCGCCAATCCAGTTTCCACCTTTTTCATTAAACTTTATTCGCCGGTTATTCGCTGGGTATTGATCTGGAAAAAAACTACCATAGCCCTTAACCTTCTGGCGTTAGCTATAGCTATTCCAATCTTCATGAATCTTGGTTCCGAATTCATGCCACCCCTTGATGAGGGCTCACTGCTTTATATGCCCGTAACGCTGCCCAACGTCTCGATAACCGAAGCTAAACGCATCATCCAAGTACAAGACTCTCTTATCAAAAGCCAGCCCGAAGTCGAGCATGTGCTCGGCAAGGTTGGTCGGGCAGAAACCTCTACGGACCCTGCACCAGTCTCAATGTTTGAAAGTATCATCATCCTGAAACCCCAAGAAAAGTGGCGACCGGGAGTAACAAAAGCTGACATCGTAAGCGAACTGGATGCCAAATTGCAGCAGATCGGTATTCGCAATGGCTGGACACAGCCAATCATCAATCGAATAAACATGCTCTCCACCGGTGTGCGCACTGACCTGGGAGTCAAAATTTTCGGGAATGATCTCAATATATTAAAGGATCTGGCGATTCAGGCCGAAGCAATTCTTAAACCAATCAATGGCGCTGCCGACGTCGTGGCTGAAAGGGTGACCGGAGGAAACTACCTCGACATTGACATCGACCGACAAGCTGCTGCCCGTTATGGCGTAAATATAAGTGAAATTGAGGATGTTATTGAAACCTCCCTTGGTGGAGAAATGCTCTCAACAAGTGTTGAAGGACGTAACCGGTTCCCTATACGCATTCGATACCTGCGCGACTACCGTGATAACATTCCCGCCATCCAGCGTATTCTGATAAGCGGTATGGATGGTGCGCAAGTGCCACTTTCAATGGTAACAAAACTGAAAATTTCTACCGGTGCGCCAGAAATAAACAGTGAAGGAGGTCTCTTACGATCGCTTGTCTATCTCAACGTCAGAGGCCGCGATATGGGCAGTTTTGTAACAGAAGCAAAGGAAATACTGGAAAAAAAGCTCAAACTACCACCCAGCTATTACCTCACCTGGTCCGGTCAGTGGGAGAACCAGATTCGTGCCAAAGCGCGTCTTCAGGTACTTATACCGCTTGGTATGGTGGTCATCTTCATCCTGCTCTACTTCACTTTCCATTCGGTTCTGGAGGCATCCATGGTCATGCTTTCAGTCCCTTTCGCTCTTGTTGGCGGAGTCTACCTTGTTGCAGCTCTGGGTTATAATTTATCGGTTGCCGTCTGGGTCGGATTTATTGCTCTGTATGGAATTGCTGTGGAAACCGGAGTAGTGATGGTCATTTACCTGCACGAAGCTTTGGATAAAAAACTTGTCAATGGACATTGCACCGAGCAGGATATTTACGATGCCACCTTTGAAGGTGCGGTGCTCCGTCTGCGTCCAAAACTGATGACTGTGGCAGTAGCGCTTCTTGGTCTGATTCCGATCATGTGGTCAACAGGTACCGGAGCCGATGTAATGAAACCGATAGCCGCCCCAATGATAGGAGGAATGATATCATCAGCAGTTCATGTTCTCATCATGACACCAGTCATCTTTGTCCTGATGAAAAAAAGAGACCTTAAAAAAGGCAGGCTACACTACTCAGGTATGAAACACTGAGCCAAAAACAGAAACATTACAGAAAAATGGCACTGCTTCCCGAACAACACCATTTCAAAACTTAGGCCTCTGTCATGCAGAAAGCTCCGAAATCGAAGGATTTTTTGTTGCGAGGTTATATGCCCAGATGTTAAAGTGATTCTGCATATCCTCGCAGACTCTCACCATGCGCTCTGTGTTTAGAAGCTTTGTTCGCGACTAAAACCATTACCGCCCAAACTACAACAACTGCACCTGTCATTGCTATACCTGTGGTTACAATTTCCTTTAATATTACAGGTATATTTGCAGGGTTCTGCATTGCCGTTAAAAATGGCGGGAATAGTACAATCTCCTTATTGGCTAAATGATCAACGAGCAACATAATAACCCCACCCCAAAGCATACTGCTTAACCAGTCCAGATGATACTTTTGCGCACTCTTTTTCTTTAAACGTGTTGCTATGATTGCAGCCGCAGTAGGTGCTATAAAACATGCCATATTTTTATCCTCCGGTTATTTTACTGCAAGATAGGAAAAATGCGGTGGACAAGCATGGAAAGGAGTTATAGAATCCACCGAAAGATGACGGTGCCTGACGTATTTGGCTATAAATAATGTCTCAATTATCTGATAAATATACCCTCAATTCCTATATAAAAAGTCACCCGGTCAAACCGGGTGAAAAAGTATAAACTGTTGCAGCATGGTTATGAGTTATCCAAGCTGTTCAACAAGATAGTTCTGGATACCCATCTGGCTGATCTGGTCAATTTGTGCTTCAAGCCAGTCAATATGTACCTCCTCATCCTTGAGGATTGCTTCAAGCAATTCGCGTGTGCCGTTGTCACCAACTTCGACAGCAAGCCTTATGCCATCATTGTATGATGCTACTGCTCCCTCTTCGGAAGAGTGATCGTTGTTATGCTGAGCAGCAACATCTGCTCCGATTGCTATCTTGTTAAGATCGCTGACAACAGGAACTCCTTCGAGAAAAATAATCCTTGCTATAAGTTTTTCGGCATGCTTCATTTCATCAATTGCACGTTTTTCATCAGCATTGTGCAGTTTTTCGTATCCCCAGTTACTGCACATTTCCGAGTGTACAATGTACTGGTTGATAGCTGTCAGTTCATCAGACAACAGGCTGTTGAGTTTCGCAATTATTTTCGGGTTTCCTTTCACTGGTATCTCCTTGATTTTTGTTTACGATGCTGCTCAACGTGATAAAGTTTTTTTAATAGAGCTAATCATTTGAACGCCGGCATCATATGTTTTGAAATTAAACAATCACTTTCAATATAACGAAACATTACAGTATCAGGTTGACTGGAGCACGGATTTTTTCTTTTTCTGCTTTGCAAAGCACCCTCAATCAATCACAAGAAATAATACCACTGTCTTGCATTTCACAAGGGACTCAGCGAGGTAATGCTCACCTGCTTTTTCAAGGTTTTTTATCCAGTTTTTTCGTTTTCAGACGAAGTGAGTTGCTGACCACTGAAACACTGCTGCCTGCCATAGCAAGACCCGAAAATACCGGGTTCAGAAAGATGCCCCAGAAAGGATAAAGCGCCCCTGCAGCAATTGGGATGCCAATGATGTTGTAAATAAATGCCCAGAAAAGATTCTGGCGGATAACGTTCATGGTGCTGCGAGACAAAGTGATCGCTTGCGCAACCTTGTTGATGTCACCCTTAAGCAAGGTGATGCCTGCGGATTCAATAGCAACATCGGTTCCTGTTGCCATGGCTATGCCGACATCTGCCTGGGCAAGGGCCGGAGCATCATTGATACCATCTCCCGCCATGGCAATTTTTTTCCCCTTTTCTTGCAGTTTCCTGATTACTTTTGCCTTTTCCTGTGGAAGCACTTCGGCAATCACTTCGTCAATACCAACCTGTTGAGCCATGTAGTGTGCTGCAGCATAATTGTCGCCAGTCAGCATGATTACTTTAAGCCTCTTTTGATGAAGCGCCGATATGGCCGCTTTTGCTTCTGCCTTTACAGTGTCACTGAGAGCAATCAATCCTTTGCAAACCCCACATTCTTCAATCATGACTACTGTTTTGCCTTGATCTTGCAGTCGTTTAACATGAGGCATGTTTTTTTCTGCACCAACAGGCTTTCGTATAGTGAATGGTACTGTTTCGATCAAAGCTGAGACGCCCATACCGTCAAGCGACTCAAATCCGGAAATATTGCTTAAAGTAAGTTTTTGTTTTTTTGCCTCATCAACAATTGCCTGTGCAAGCGGATGTTCAGAACGATTTTCAATACTGGCAGCAAGCTGAAGCAAAGCGGTAGGAGTAATCTCTGTGGACAAAACTGTGACATCGGTAACCTTGGGGCATCCAGTGGTGATCGTTCCGGTTTTATCAAATACTACGGTATCAACAGTGCTGAGTTTTTCAAGGCTCTCGGCATTCCGGATCAGGATGCCGTATTCAGCCCCTTTCCCGATGCCAACAATAATAGCGGTAGGTGTTGCAAGCCCGAGTGCACAGGGGCAGGCGATTACCAGAATCCCGACAAATCCGGAAATGCCATAGGAGAGGGCAACTGAAAATCCCAGAAGTGACGAACCGAAAGTCAGCCATACAATGAAAGTTGCCACAGCAATAACCAGCACAGCAGGAACAAAGATTCCTGCGATCTTGTCGGCAATATTCTGTATAGGCGCTTTTGATCCTTGCGCCTCTTCCACCATCCTGATAATGCGGGCAAGTACCGTTTCGGATCCAACATGTGAAGCCTTGAACATGAATGAACCCTGCTTGTTGATGGTGCCACCAATGACCGGATCACCAGCCTTTTTGTCTACCGGTATGGATTCTCCTGTAACCATTGACTCGTCAATCGATGAATATCCTTCAATGATATTACCATCAACCGGCAGTTTTGTACCCGGTTTTATGATAACAGTATCTCCCTTTTTGACCTCATTCACAGAAATTTCGATTTCCGTTCCATCTCTTTTTACCAAGGCAGTTTTTGCCTGCAGACCGATCAGTTTTTCAATGGCTTCACCGGTTCTCATTTTTGATCGACCCTCAAGATATTTACCCAGAAGAACAAACCCTATAACAACAATAGTAACATCGAAGTATGTATAATCGGGAATATGCAGCAGTTCCCTGACTGCGGGAATAAGGGTAATAACGGCACTGTAGAGGTAAGCTGTAAGTGTACCAATACCGATAAGAGTATCCATACTGGCAGCTCCGTTCCTGATAAACAGGGTAATGCCGTGCAGAAATGGTGCGCCTATTCTGAAAACCACATACGTGGCAAGAGCCATTGAGATAATATTGAACAGCTCCATAGGAATCGGAAGATTCGGAATAACCTCAAAAAACTGTGCACTGATATCCCACATCATGAGGATAAAGACAAGCAGAGCTATTGGCAGTGCAAACTGCACCTTTGCGAGTTGTTCAAGCAGTTCCTTCTCTTTCTCTTCTTTGTGGCTTGCAGCTCCAGAAACAGTTCCAGGGATGCTGCAGTTCTCTCCCGATTGTTCAGCAACAAGGGTATAGCCGTATTTACCAATAACTTCGTTCAGTACGTCAACAGTAAGAACATTGTTGTCAAATTCAATTTTTGCTGTTTCAGTAGCAAGATTGATGTCGACCTGTTTAATACCTTTAACTAGTGAAAGCTTTTTTGTAATTATTGCTGCACAGCTCGCACAATGCATCCCTTTGACTGTGTATGTTCGGGTCGTCATGGGTCAGGACTGGTATCAATAACATTATACCACTCTTTTCTCCACTGCCTGAGTATGCTGAGATTTTCCTGAAGAAACAGTTCAACACTGTCAGCATTATCGAGAATTTCGTTACGACTCGACTTTAAACGGATTTCCCTGGTCACTCGGATGCCGTTTTCATGATGGGCAACAAGAGCATTAAGAAAGCGCAGGTCAAGTGTTTTATTGTAGCTGCCAAGGTGGACTACATCAGGATCCCGCACCTTTTTCTGGTCTCCATACCACTCTTTTTTCCAGCGGTATAGCTCTGCTACAGCGGCAGATTCGTTGTTCAGAATATCTCCACTCAACTTTCTAATTTCCTGCCTCTGGCTTATGGCTGCCCGTTTGGCAAGAATCATTGCTTCTCGGTGATGGGCAATCATTCCATTCAGATAACGCAGGTCAACCCATTTGTCAGGCTGCCCCAAATTCATGGTATTTTTATCGTACATCGAAAGAGTGTACTGCGGGGTCAGCCAGTATCCGATGCCAATGCCTACTACAGCCATGACAATAGCCAAGGAAACAGCCAGAGAAATCGACATCTTCTGCATGAACGAACTTTTTTTGAACTGCCTATTTGACGTTAATCACACCACGCTGTATACCCATAGCACAGGTTATTCTATATGAACCAGGATGTTTCGGGGTAAATTCCATCACAATTTTTTTACCCTTTACGAGAGGCTCAGGTTTGTCCCAGAGGCCGGGAATCATAATGGCGCTCATGCATCCAGAACCTGTATCCATAGGGTCGACTTCAAAACGAACTTTCTGCCCTGTTTCTACCGTAAAGGATTTAGGGGCAATATCTTTAGCACTTGTATAAACTGTTGTAACGGTCTTTGGCGTTTTTGCTGTTTGATTGGGGCCGATAGCATAAACAATGCTGTTTGTTACAGTAAAAGCAAAAAGCAATAAAATAAGTACTATGTTTTTTTTCATGTTATGAATTTTCCTTTGTGTACATAAAATTGACACCTGTATTTCATTATAAAAGAGTTCTAAACATTCGAATTCCAAATATATTAAAGAGCTTGATTACCAATTTTGTATTTATTTTGTTCTACCATGCCAAGATAAAAAATGGTTTAAATCAATGTCTTAATAGCTTTCTTTTCTGGTTCACCGGCAATTGACCACTTTATTGAGTCTTCATGAAGCGAGACATAAAACGTATGAAATTGTGCAAAAGAAATCAGGGCTGTAACAGCTACAGAACCGATAAGCTTTTCAAAAATTGCAAATAACCACATTTGTGTATGGTTATTATAATCTCTGAATGGCCAAGGATATGTCAGTATTAAAAGAAAAACAAAAACAAGCAAACCAATAACCCCAACAACATACTCTACCTTTTTCTGTTTTCTTGCATATAAAAAACGATCTTTTTTAGATGCAAGAATTTTCCCTTCAATAATAGGATCCTTACGGTTTCGCTCTACCAGTTGAACAGGTTTATCATAAAAACGGATCTTTTTTTGTATTTGATTTGCATGTTTAATGCATTTATGAACAAACACCTGACAATCAAGCTGAAGTAAAGAGAGATTTGCATTAAGAAGTCGAAGCACCCAGACGTTGCGCTCATATGATAATGTACCACGAGTTTCTGTTACGGCACTTAAAAGAACAAACTTTTTACTGCTCAAAAAAAGATCAATATCACATTCTTTGACAGAGTCTTTCATCTCCGTAATAATTTTTTCTGCATCACTGGATTTCTGGTTAAATACAGGCCACCATTGATTACCTTTAAGAACTATTATCAGAGACTCATCTTCAAAATCGCATGAAAATGTGATTTTGGCGTGCATTGCTTTTCCTTATAAATTATAAAGGGTCTGTAAACATTCAAATTCCAACTATATAAGAAGCCTTATTACTTATTTTATCGAAAGAACAGCACTGATTTACCGTTACATACCTTACACACAAAGCCAGCATTATATACAAATGGGTGTCGAATACAGTTTTTCACTATATAATTTTACATGGAATAATAGCGTCTTCATTATAAGAATAGACCGCGCACAACCGATGATATCCATCGGCAATAATCACTTTGCCGTGAATTGAATCCCTTACCAAAAGGAGGGGAGAAAGTTCATCACCCGAGTCAATTTTATGCTGGTCTTTTTCAACATGCTTATTACTAACACCAAGCAATGACAAGCCAGAGGCCCTAAAAATATCTTTAGCCTTGAACTCCGAAATAGTAGAGGCTCTTTTCAATTTTTTTACTAAGGATTTACTTACAGATTCATCATAAATAAGAGTCAAATAGGATTTTGCCGCGGGGTAATCCTGACTTTCCGGCTCTTTCAGCCACTTGATCTCCACATTTTTCTTTGCCATAGTTTTTGCTCCTTTACTAAACACTGTTAATGCAAAAATAAACGGCTCTTATGCTTCCTGCTTCTCATACAGAATGAGAAAAGCATGTACTATAAAATGTAATGACCTTTTATTTTGTAAGCCAATCGAACGTCTTCCTCACGAAACAGTTGAGCATTATCCCTGCAAATAAAATCACCATAAACTTTTTTCAGAGGCGGCTCAAGTGCTATGAGCTGATTCTCTGAACAATCAAAATCTCCCTTGACTTTTTCAGGAGCACCCTTGAGCGACGTTAACTGGTTTTTTGAACAATTAAAATTTCCTTTGACTTTTTCAGGAGACTTTTTCAGTGAAATCAAATGATTGTTTGAACAATCAAACGATTCAACTTCTTTGGGAGAACCTTTAAGTGAGGTTAACTGGTTAACCGAACAATTAAAACTACCGGTAACCTTTTTATGGTTTCCCTTGAGAGAGGTCAACTGATTGTTTGAACAATCAAAATTGCCATAAACTTCCTGAGGCCCGTCTACAAGGAATATCAATTGATTATCAGCACAAGAAAAATCTCCCATAATAAACATCGGGCAACCATGTAAAGAGGTCAGTTGATTGTTTGAACAATCAAAATCTCCTTGAGCCTTTTTAGATGATCCGTTCAGTGAGGTCAACTGGTTATTTGAACAATTGAAATCACCACCTACTATCTTAGGTGCACCTTCCAATATTGTCAGCTTGTTGCCGGAGCAATTGAAATCCCCCTCTACTATCTGCGGGCATCCTGCATGTGCTTTGGATTCGGAACTGACATCATTGATTTCACCGTTAAGGGCAGTCAAAAGGTTGCCGGCACAAGAAAAATCTCCCATAATGAACATCGGGCTGCCATGTAAAGAAGTCAATTGATTGTTTGAACAATCAAAATCACCTTTAACTTCATCCGGGCCATCGTCAAGTGAAGTCAACTGGTTATTTGAACAATTGAAATACCCTTTAATTTTTTTAGGCGCTCCTTCAAGTGTTTTAAGCTGGTTCCCCGAACAATTAAAATTTCCTTTTACATGCTCCGGACAACCGGCAAGAGATGTTAATCCCTTATTTGAACAATCAATATCATCTTTACCATCCAGACTACCCATTACATCGGCAAACGTTATTTCTGATATTTTATTAGTCATGACACTTATCTCCCTGATAGTTTACTTATCTACTTATAAAAATAATTACGGCACTACATCACTCGTCTTCCCCATTATGATAGTCAAAATAATTTTTCAGCAAAAAAGATGTAGATAGTTACCCTTTTAATACAAAAAAACACGGGAAACCTCAGCGGGTTCTCATGTTTATGTTTTTTTTCGCTTTAAATTTTTTGGACGTTTTTTTCATAGCCGATCGACGCAACGTAATCACCTGACTGTTTACTTCCGGTGCACCATTATCAATCCTCGAATATGTTCCATCAGGGTTCATCTGCCAGGCTTTGACATTATCACTCATTATGAGATCAATATCCGATTTAACACTTTTGATACAGGTTTTGTCATAAACAGGAAAAAGTGTTTCAACACGATCGTCAAGGTTTCTCGGCATGATATCAGCACTGCCAAGATAGAGCTCAGGCTTACCCCCGTTATGAAAATAGTATGCTCTGCTGTGCTCAAGAAAACGGCCGATAACGCTGATGACCCTTATATGTTCACTGACCCCAGGAATACCAGGTTTTAAACAGCAGATTCCCCGAATGACAAGATCAATCTTCACACCTTCACATGAGGCTTTATAAAGTGCCCGAATGGTTTTTGTATCCACCAGAGCATTCATTTTCATGATAATCCTTCCCTTGTTCGCCTTTCGGCTCCATTCAATCTCCCGTTCAATCATCTCGATAATCCTTTTACGGGTATTGATTGGCGAAACCAGCAACGTCTTATACCCTGAATATTTAGAATAACCAGTCAGCGCGTTGAAAAGCTCCGCAACATCATTGGCAAGAAGCTCATTTGTTGTAAAAAGGCTGTAGTCGGTATAGATTTTTCCTGTTGACGGGTTGTAATTTCCTGTACCAAGATGCAAGTACCGTTTCAGCTTTTGCTGCTCCCGGCGGACAATCATGGTAAGTTTTGCATGGGTTTTGAGCCGCGGCAAACCGTAAATCACATGCGCCCCGACATCTTCAAGCGACCGCGCCCAGACAATGTTGTTCTCTTCATCAAATCTTGCTTTCAGTTCAACAAGAACCGCCACCTGCTTGCCCTCTTCAGCAGCCTTTATTAAAGCCTTGACAATCGGTGAATTACTGCCTACCCGGTAAAGAGTCTGTTTGATTGAGAGTACATCGGGGTCAGCAGCCGCACTGTTGATAAAATCAACAACAGGCTGAAATGAATCGTAAGGATGGTAAAGCAACTGGTCTTTCGCTCTGATTGCAGTGAAAATATCCAGGCCGAACTCTTCCTCAATCCGATTATAGGGAACAAAAGGCTCATCTTTCAAATCCGGACGGTCGATCTTCAAAAGATCAATAAGAACACTAAGCCCAAGTACACCATCTATTTCATAAACGTTTCTTGAACTAACCTCAAGATTTTTCATAAGCAGAGTTCTCACCGAAAGCGGCATTTCAGGAGTAATGTCGAGGCGAACAACCTTTCCATACCGTCTTGACTGCAGTCCCCGCTCAATAGTCTGAAGCAGATCACCCGCTTCATCCTCTTCGATTTCAATATCAGCATCCCGAATCAGCCTGAAAAGATAGGAGTTGATAATTCTCATCTTCGGGAACAACTGCTCAAGATTGTTTTGCATGAGATCCTCAAGCCAGATAAACCGTATAACGGAATCATCGCACGCCAAACCCTGAATATCATTAAGGCGGATAAGGCGAGGCAGAATGTTCGGCACCTTCACTCTGGCAAATTTCAAGGTCATGCTCTTTTCATCCTCAAGCTCAATAGCAAGGTTCAGCGAAAGATTCGACATAAAAGGAAACGGATGACCGGTATCAATAGCAAGCGGAGTCAGTACCGGATAAATCTCCTTTTGGAAATATGCCCTGAGCAAGCTCTGATGCTCAACAGAAAGTTCTGCAAAACGGAGAAACGCTATCCCCTCCCGCTGCATTGCCGGCAAAAGGTCATGATAAAAGCAGTGATTTCTTTCCTTAAGCTGCTGGAGCACCATTTCACGAATATTGTCAAGCTGCTCGGCAGGCGTGAACCCATCAACTGTCCGATCCTGAATACCCGCCTCATACTGATCTTCAATACCGGCAACACGGATCATGAAATATTCATCAAGGTTTGAACTGAAAATCGAAATGAATTTCACCCTTTCCAGAAGCGGATGCAATCCTGGTTTCAGCGCTTCCTCAAGCACCCTCTGATTGAAATAGAGCCAGCTCAGTTCCCTGTTGATATAATAATCAGCAGCAGAAAAATCCTGAACCGTGTTTTCGATACCGTTGTATTGAACCTCGATCTCCATAAAATCTAAAAACCCGGTGAATCTGATGATTTTACCTCTACAAAAAGCTCTATAACCTCAAAATCATATCGGTAGTATCCGGTAAAAAAATAAAGTCGCTCGGAAAAAACTTGAAAAACGACGTAAAAGTGACAAAAATTATAATATTTACAACGCTTATAAGGATTTCCAAACAATGCAACAAGTTACAATGATGCCCGGTGAGTTGCTAAAGATTTTTCCGAGATACGAATTAGAGAAACTCGAAAAGTAGCATTAAAACAACCACTATACGAAGTATTAAAATGGCGGGTAACTATCAATATCACATTGCTTTATGTTTTTTTCCTGTCTGTGAGGATGTAGCAAATTCATATTTCTTGGTGTTCTTCCTCAACCAGAAACATTCTGTGTGATTTATTTCTATTCCAGTATCACTCTGCAATCGTTTCGTACACACATAGTCTGAAATTACTTGCTCGAAATTTCCTTACGAGCTGTAGCAAGATCAGCCTGAAAATCATCACTGGCAGTCAAAGCGCCAACGATGAGCATTGCCAGAATTCGTCCACCTTCGATATCAATGGGGTAATGAACTCCCGCTTCAACTCTATGGATGGCTATGGCTTCAGCGTGGGCACGCAGAGCAGTTATTTTTTCCGGATTCAGCAATCCTAATACTTCAGCCAACACACGCGTTTCTGTCGTGTGACCACTGGGATAGGCTGGGCTGTCGTTAATCGGATCGACATAAAGTTTGACCCGAGAATCGGTCAGGTAAGGGCGGCGCGTATGCCAAAATTTCTTATCTGCATCAATCGCCAACCTTGTACTGTTTATAACGCGGTCGAGCATTGCAAATATTTTTGGTAACCGCTCTCTTGTAAAATAGGAGCCAAACAATGAAGTCATCATCTCAAGACGAACATGCTGTTCATCCTTAATTGCAGTAAGTTCTTTCGAAGACAAGCAACACTGTGCCTGGAGAACAGCGTCGATCTGCTTTCCCCATTCCTTGGTGCCTTCTGCAGGAGGAGACGACAAAAGTTGCGGCTGCAGGAGTTTTACCTTTGCATAGTTTTGCGCTGGTTCGAAGGTACAGCCTCGCTTTAAAGGCGTGGCAACACCCAACAGAGCAACAAAAACAATCACAAACAAACGAGATAGGCGCATATTAAACCCAATGTTATTGCTCAGGGAAAAAGGAAATAGTTATGCTTAAGAGTAATATTTTTTCTACCGATTTCAATCACTTGATCCCCACCAAAAAGAGCAAAAGCGCCTTTTTTGCTCAATAATTCAACGTCCGAGTCCTAAGTCCATCCCTGTTCATCGGGGTCAGAACCTGCACATTTTTTACGGAATGCAGCCCGAACATCCAGGCAATTCTCACCTTGATGACCTGAATCAGCTTCTCATGAATCTTCTCCGGTGTACGGGCATGAATTCTTCCGGTCTGTGAAAATGCTGCAAAGTCAAAAAAAGAATTTGCAAAAATGTAACAGAACTTCTCTGGACAGAATCACACGAAATCGGTAACATTTACCTGTTATAAGATGCAATAATGAAGTTTTACTGGAAGTAAAAACAATTAACCAAAAGTACCTATGGCAAAAAGATTAAAAAATGAGGAGTTATCGGCACCGGAGTATTTTGAAGCCGCAACATCACAGGAACAACAGGAAGAAGAAATCAGATTTATTGCGTATTGCCTCTGGAAAGCAAAAGGAAGATCTAATGACTCTCATGTAGATGACTGGCTTGAAGCAGAAGAGCTTGTGAACAGCTGATACTTGAGACGATGAATCACTCGCAAAGGCCGTTATTCAATAAAGCTGCATAACATAAACACAACTCTTATTTATGCGCACAACATCAACCACATAGGGAAAACCCCAGAACACCGTATTGATAAGCGTTTAGCAGAGAAATTGAAATTTACCCACGATTTCCAGATGGATTGAGAGGCTGAAATTGAACTATACATAGTATACACACAATAGCACATCACCATAAAGCTATGCCAAAAGAAAACGAAACCCCCGCCGTGACCCTTAAAGAGCTTTTCAATGCCTTTCAGGCAGAAGGTCAATCGTTACTATACACTATAATGCAAAACCCCGGCTTTTTTGTAAAAATTGAGCGATTAACGTTTCCCTTTCATTATGAGGAAAAATTTCACCCTTATGATGAAATGAAAATGGATATTTGGGGGGAAGTGGAAATGTTCCCAATAGAGCCTCATGACAGCTTAAGTGATATGGTGGAGCCGAAAGGAATAGATACCAGGGGGATAGCATACGCTTCAAAGTGGATTTTTACGGATTGTGAATCAGACACTTTAGATACCCTGACAGGCGACGGGCGAAGCTATTACAGGGAAAAAATTTACTTCTAACCAATAACGAACAGAGACAACAAAAAACGAACCCGCCAAGAAGGGGATATAAAAACAAAAGCACGAAAAAGAAAAAGCCCCATCTTGCGAAGGAGCTTTTCTTGTCAATTCCATCTATTACTAATGTTATCACCACCCACCAGCAATAAATATATGTGCCGACAGCAAGGAATAATCTTATCTGCCGTCGTATCCTCTTCTTTCAGCCCTTCTTTCGGCTCTTCTGTGAGCTCTTCTTTCTTCGTGTCTGGCTCTTCTTGCTCTTCTCGCTTTTCTGTAAGCTCTCTTTTCAGCCCTGAACTCTTCTCTTCTCTCAGCTCTCCTTTCGGCTCTTACCTCACTCCTTACCTCTGCTTTTTTGTCAACGGCGAAAGAAACGTCGCCAAAAATTCCGGTCATTGCAAGTGATACAATAATACCAGCAATCAGATTATTTTTCATATGTAAATTGAGTTATTCAGTTAAGTGGTCGCCAGATTTTTCTGCTTCCTACCACTTAATACGCAGACCATCAACCTTATCTTTCAGATAATTCTTTCTGACCCCGGAACTGAGCCCATGAAAACAAAGCATAGAGCCGCCTGTCGAAATTGAGATAAACAGAAACCCGTACTCACATCATCTGGTAGTGCCGGCATAGTTGCCGCTGTAAACCAGACGGCCATTTTTTGCATGCGCAAGTTTCAACAGCTTACGGTAAACCCTGTCAAAATGTTCATCAGAGTCCTCTGCCCACTTTGAGTACCCCTTTACAGCTCCATTTGTAAACCAGACCCTTATTTTCGGGCGCGATTCATCAGGCATTCCCGCCCTTACTGTTTCGCGATAATGATCAAGCTGTGCAAGGTCAAGGCCACGCACTACTTCAGCAAAATTCACCCGGCCCACATATCTCTTTTCGTACAGCCTGTTATGAACCGGCTTCACAATTCTCGTCACGAACTCACCACTGGATTTGAGCACCAGACTCTGACCACCAAAAAGCCCCTGAATATCCCTCAGCTCCACCTTGGAACATGATGCAGCGAAAGCCGTACCGCTGAAAATCAGCAGAAAAAAAGCAATCATGACAGCTTTCATCTCCCCTCCCCTGATATTCCTTATGGATGAGTTATACATTATTAAACGCTCCATGCATCATAAGTTACTCACTGACCATCATTTTTTTCTGAAAAACATCCGTTTTTCTACCTGCCAGCCAAACGTCCGGCAAGCAATCAGCTGTCACCGGACTCCTTTTCTCCCCATACACGGGCAATGGCAACCTGAATCTTTTTTTCAAAGCGTTCTATCAGTTCACGATTGGCATTCACCAGAGCTTGCTCGGCTTCGATTTCAAAGACGATAGCTTGCTGGGTTGAAAGAGGCGGAAGAGGAATCTTGATGTCGGATAAAAAACCTTTAGTTACACCTCTAACACCTATACCTTCAGCACTTCGATTTACAATCGCCGCAATATTTGGAGCACACATAAAAAGATACAGCGGTAATAGCTTATCCGCATCCATTGAAACAAGAGCGGTTAAATCTTGATTTATAGCATAATCTTCATCTGCAAATGCAAACTTACCAACTGAAACACGTGAGATAATTATTGTTGATGATTTCGGTGCAATCTTTGTTGATGTTTCGATAACTGCCTTTGGAGAAATCAATTCAAAACCTTTAACCTTTCCAAATTCATTGATGTGCTTTGAGGAAATCCACTTTACAGTACCATGTGACCAGTATGATTCATCTTGCTTAGATGGAGTACCACCTCCAATAAGGGTACAAACCTCACCAAGCTCCACCATCGGCCATTCAGGATCAATCGGAATATAAGGACGATAATTATCAAGAACGGCACGGGCTCCATCAATGACTTTCTGGTACCCTTCAATTTCCGCCACAATCTCTTTCTGGATTTCCAGTGGGGGCAAAGGTATGTGAAGTTCATATACAGTGGACTGAGAAATAGAAGGTTGCCCGCCAACTTTAGAAAACTTATTCAAATCAAGCTGAAGAAGTGCATATGATAAGAAACGTTCATTGATTTCTTGTTTGTATTCGGTTACGTATAAACCATTGTCAGTCACCCATGCTTTTGGCTCAGTCATATGAACAGCACCACAATATGCGCCGACACGTCCAATCATAATAACAGGATTTTCAACGAAGTACTCTGAATGAAAACCAATCTTACCATTTCCACCATAAACAGGATATGGACCCTCATTTATTTGAGATTGAGTAAGTCCTCTACCACTTGAAAGCTTAAAAACATCTCCTAACGAAACCATAGGAAAAACTTTATTATTCGCAACACTTACCAAATACCGCTCCCCACTCAGATTATACTCCCCGTTCTCTGCTATTTTCTCTTTAGGCACAATCAACCCCATCGCAGGCTCAAAATCCTCAATTGGTTGACGCTGCTTGAGCATTTGAAAATAGCGGGCAATCTCTTCGGCAACCAGCGGCAGGTCACTGTTGTCAACAGGGCGACGCTGCGCTCCAAGACCGAAGCCATCGTTCTCCACCTTGAAAAATGCTATGCTCCGGCTGAATCTGGCAAGTGATTTGTCGAGAATCAGGATAGAGGTCTTGACTCCTGAATAGGGTTGAAACACCCCTGCCGGCAGTGATACAACGGCAACAAGGCTTGTGTCCACCAGCATTTTCCGCAGTTGCTTGTATGCGGTACCGCTCTGAAAAATAATGCCTTCGGGAACAATGATTGCAGCCCTGCCATTCGGCGTCAGGTGCTCGGCCATGTAATCGACAAAAAGCACTTCACTCCGTTTGGCCTGAATGGAAAACCGCTTGTGTGGTTTTATTCCCCCTTTCGGCGACATGAAGGGAGGATTGGCCAGGATGACGTCGGCATACTCATGCCATTTCTCCTGTGATGTCAGGGTATCGTATTCGTCAATATGCGGATCATTGAAGCCGTGCAGGTAGAGATTCACCAGTGAGAGGCGTACCATATCGGGTGAAATGTCGTACCCTTTGATGTTATGGGCCAATGCTCCTTTTTCATCAGGTGTCAGCGGAGTATCAACGTTCGCCTTGAGAATATGCTTGTATGAGGAGATCAGAAAGCCTGCGGTTCCACAGGCGGGATCAAGAATCTTTTCATCTTTTTTGGGGTCAAGGAGCTGCACCATGAAATCAATCAAGTGCCTCGGGGTACGGAACTGCCCGGCATCTCCTTGAGAACCCAGCACGGAGAGGAGGTACTCGAACGCATCGCCAAGCCGTTCCGAGTGGTCATACTCAAACTCGTCAATGATTTTCAGAAAGTTTTTAAGCGTTTCCGGGTCACGGTAGGGAAGATATGCGTTTTTGAAAATGGTGCGAAAAAGTAATGGCACAGCAGGGTTTTCGGGCATTCTGGCAATGGCTTCGGCATAGAGGTTGAGGGTTTCGTGACCACCAAGCCCTGAATGCATGAGTTTTGCCCAGCCATAGTGCGAAAATCCGTTGGCAAAAAAAGTCCTTATGCCGCCAATCTCCTCACTCTCCGCATCCATATCGTCCATGAATTTGTAAATGAGGGCGATGGTAATCTGCTCAACCTGTGATTTGGGATCAGGAACTTTGCCGACAAGGATGTCACGGGCGGTATCAATCCGGCGTTTGGTAGCGGTATCAAGCATAATGGGTAGTTCTGTCAGGCGGCAAACTGGTTGAGGGAGACATAATCCTTGATATACTCCGGAATAATGGTTCGGTACTTATCCGGCACTGCTATCAGGTCGCTGGTGGAGAATACCGGATTGGTTGCCAGTTCCGCGTAGTGCCGGCTGTTGATGATATGGCGCACCTGGTCGCTGGTTGCGTATGCCTTGAAGTAGTGCTTCATTGCCGGAATGGCTTCTGCTTCATCTGGTTTGTAATCGGCAACAAATTTGGCGAATTCCTCTTCAAGCAGTTCATCTCTGGATTTGAAGCGCGGTATCAGCCCAAAAATTTTCTGAAGAATTTCCCGCAAAGTAATGCGGCGGTCAACACCGGCAGCCTTGCGAAGTTTGTCGAGGCTGTAGTATTCATGAGGCTTGTCGAACACTTCCCTGTTCACATAATCAATAACACGATCCCACTGACCTGCTTCCACGCTTTCGGCAATAAAATCGTTCTCCCTGACCTTCTCTTCAAATCCCTCGAAGAACATCCGGTCTATTTTCATCCCTTCAAAACCGATAGCTTCTTCCTTGACTGAAGCGATGATATCTTCACCAAGGTGCTCATAGGATGTTTTTTCAGTGACATCTGTTCCCCCTTTACTGCCGGTACTCCTTGGCAGTTTTATTACCTGGTCGTAATTGAATTTTTCCTCAAAATACTCGCAGGTAGCAAAAAAGTCGAAGAGCATAAAGGTGCTTTTGAGAGGATTGCGGATAGCGAGTTTGAGGTTTTCATCAAAAAACAGATCACGGAAATCATGCTGCCGCGTCCCCCTGCCTTTGATCTGAATGAAATCAGTTGGTGAAAATATGGGGCGGAAAAGGCCAATGTTGAGAATATCAGGGCAATCATACCCTGTGGTCATCATGCCAACCGTAACGCATAACCTTGCCTTGCTGGTTTTGTAGCTGTCAATAAAATTCCCCGAGCCAAGCAGTTTGTTGTTTGTGAAGTTGCCGGTCATCTGCTGGGCATCGGCAATTTGCGATGTAACTTGTACGGCAAAGTCCGACTGGTATTTGCCCGGGTACATTTTATCGGCAATAAGATTGAGTATCTGTACAATTTTTGCCGCATGATGCTGGCTTACAGCGAAAATAATGGATTTGCCAACCTCATGGCTGACGGGGTCGCACAAGGCGTGTTCAAGAAAAGTTTTACAGAACAGCGTGTTGGTGGCTTCCGAAAAAAAACGTTTTTCAAATTCCCGCTGTTTGTATGATTCCTGCGGCTCTTCGCCTTCATGATCGGTAAAGGTAACAATAAACCCTTGATCTGAAAGCAGCTTGGCGGTAACCTCAGTTCTGGCATCAATAACCGTCGGGTTGATGAGGTACCCCTCTTTCACGCCGTCAAGCAGGGAGTAGCGGAAGGTGGGCTGGCTGTTTTCGCAGCCAAAGGTGCGGTAGGTATCGAGCAGCTGGCGGCGTTCAAGCTCACGGGGAGTTCTTTTGCTCCCACTTGAGGTATCAACTTTTTTGAGGTAGTCGCGAGGCGTTGCGGTAAGGCCAAGCTTATAGCCAATGAAGTAATCAAAAACCGACCGAGCATTGCCTCCTATGGATCGGTGCGCTTCATCTGAAATCACCAGATCAAAATCTGTCGGGGAAAAGAGGTCATGATATTTGTTGTTGAACAGCAGGGACTGCACGGTTGTAACAACAATTTCAGCACGGCGCCAGTCGTCACGGTTCTCTTTATAGATTACAGTCTGATAATCATTGCCAAGATAGCTTTTAAAGGCTTTTTCTGCCTGATCTTCAAGTTCAAGCCGGTCAACAAGAAACAGCGCCCGCCGCGCATTGCCGGTTTTAAGAAAAAGCTTGATAACTGCAGCTGCTGTAAGGGTTTTGCCTGTACCGGTTGCCATTTCAAACAGAAAACGGTCTTTGCTCTCTTTGACCGCTTTCTGTAAGGCGTTAACAGCATTGAGCTGGTAAGGGCGCAAAAATCGGAGCTTGTTTGCCTGAATATATGCCGGGCGCTCAGTTTCATTCCTCCACCCAGCTTCCGCCTCGTACCGTGGGCGTTGTGCCAGTACAATGTAATCGGCCTCAACCGTTTCACTTGTTAGCCGTTCAGGGTCATTGGTTATTTTCTGATAGCCTGTAATGGAGTCAGGAGTCGGAAACACAGTGATGAGATGGGGATTGCCGCGTTCAAGATCCCAGAAGTAGTGAAGGTTGCCGTTTGAAAGAAGAACAAAACGACAGTTCATTGCACGGGCGTATTTCCTCGCCTGTTCCTTGCCTGCAAGTGGTTGTGTGTCTTCGGACTTGGCTTCAAGAACAATGAAGGGAAACCCTTTTTCATTCAAGAGCAGAAAGTCGATAAACCCTTTGCCGAGCTTTTCAAAGTTGTTCCCCAGAGCATCAAGCTCGGTGGATGTTATGGTAACCTTTGGTTCAAGCTGGATATTGGCCGGCAAATGACCTTCCTGAAAAAAGCGCCATCCCGCTTTCTGGAGCAGGTTATTGATTTTGATTCGGGCTTCTGCTTCCTTAGCCATACCCTTTCTGTTTGACGATTAAGCCTGATTAACCCATGCAATGCGACACGCCTTCTATCTGCTTCAGATACCCGCGCATACCTTAAAAGTACACATTTAGCAAATCAACAACACTGTTTTTTTACCCATCATAATAGTATAAAAAAACATCTATACAGTGGAACAGATGAATACCATAAAGAGGGTTGCCTGTATGTGGTGAATCTACCAAAAAGGAAATACCGGAAAGCAGTATGTCAACATCCTTAATGAATGCAGCAAAAAATTGATATTTCTGGCCTACTGTTTCTGGAAGTATCAGATAACTCAGGAATAATGCGGAAAACTGTACTGTTACAATGGTCCGGTTTTATGGTGGCAAAAACAATGGATGATCTTCAGAATAATTTATAATGGAAAAAGCACTTATTCGACAAAAAAGATTTAACCGTCACAGGGATAACGCATTATTACGTCATCCCTGTAAAAAGTTGATACCAATTTCTGTTTTCAGAAAGAAACCCCTGCTTTTACAACAAAGCCACCCATATTTTCAGTAGATTTAATAGTACCAAAAAAAGTATCTACAGATACCTTTACAGGAATATACTTATACCCTGCTTGTATGCTCAATCCATTACGAAGCTCATAACCAATCATACCTCCATAACCGATGCCACCAGATTCAAAAGTAGAAGCATAGAGATCAGTACTGGGTATATTATCATTCAATTCAGCTTCTACAAATAGTGATGGTAATTTCGGCTCTAATCTGTAGCGCGCGGCAATTTTCGGAAGGAAAATAAAATTTGTATCGGAATCCGAAGAGCCTTCATATGAAACTGAATTAAGCATAAAATCCGCTCCTGGTATTATGCTTACCTGATCACTCACATTGAATTTGACCCCTGCGCCAATCCCAGCCCAGCCCCAGCCTCCATCTTGGAGACCATAGTAGTTGTCCAAAAAATCATGGTAATCAGAGCTTACAACAAAGCCTGCCGACACTTCAAAACCCACTTTTTTTTCAGCAGCAACCACATCCGAACAAGGTGAGGCAAGGGATGATAGCAAAAGAGCTGCGACAAGGGTCAATTTGGTTTTCATAATACATGCTGTTTTAGTGAAAAAAAATTAACACCGACTTCAATATTCCCGGAAAAAATAATCAAACTTCCAATAACATGTTTGCAAATACCGTCAGTTTGTCGTCAGAGCTTTCCGCCAAAGCCTTTCCAGCTCTCTCAAGGGCACTCATATTACCTTCGGAAGCATTATCAAACGCACCGTCCACATCGCTGAAAGCCCCCAGATCAATCTGAAGCCTCAAGTGTTGCTCTGAACAACCCGCACTGCTAAAAAGCTTCTGTATCTGATAATCAACAGTTTCAGCCCCTGCTGACGTCAGGATATCAAGCACAGGTAATAGCCAGTTGAGTTTTCCCCAGTTTTTAGCTTCGGAGTAATGATAGGATTTATCGGCATCTCCTGTACCAAGTGAAAGCACTTTCAAATCAGATACCTTTAATTCCGGGTTCATGGAAAAAGCTTCGATACAGGCACACATGGCAGGGTTGTTAGCAAAAAGGCCCCCATCAACCAGAGGATAAACGGTACGGCCAAGCGACGAAATATTCGCAGGCTCAAAATAAGTAGGAGCTGCAGAAGTACCTCGAGCAACATCATGAAGATAAAAATCCCATTCACTGCCTTTTTTAGCAACATCTGCACTGTTGAAAAACTGAGCTTTCCGCCGAGTAATATCGTAAGCAGGAATCAGGCAGGGTTTGAGCAGATCGCTCAACTTCATATCGCCAAGATAATCTTTTAAAACCTTTTCAAGCGTGTCTGCCGAGTACTTCTCATCGGTCATGCCACCGAGGGATTCAATATTTTTGAAAATCGAAACATCAAATATATTGTCACCGTTTTGCAGATAGAGAGCAACAGCTTCCTTTGCAGAAAACTTTGGCCTGCCGGTTGCCTTGTCAGGGCACAGGTAGAGGCAAGTGAGAATTCCGCCAGTGCTGGTTCCGGCAATCAAATCAAAAGCATCCGCAATGCGCATGTCGGCATTACCGGAGATTTGCTGCAATTTTTGTTCAAGGGAGATAAGCACCTGTCCTGGGATGATACCCAGAATACCACCACCATCAATAGAAAGGATTCTCATAGTTTACCTCGATTGTTTACTGGAAGTTTCACATTATCACTGCAAGCATCAAGCTATCGCCGAAAAACCTTTGTAATGCAATAAACAAAAAGCTACACCTAATAACGGAAAAATAAACTGGTTCGTTACCGATACTGCTAACAAAAAAACCGTACTCATAAACGGTACAGAAGACCTTACATAATGATCATAAAAACGGTTCTATACAATTACATCCTCTCTTTAAATGTATAAAAAAAACATTTTGCGACCATATTTGTTAAAAACAGATCCCTGTTGCCCGCACATTTTCTACTTGTAAATGGAACAGGTTTAAAAGCTGACCGCCGTAGCTTTTGACACTTGCTTCAAAAAAATTTCCCTCCACCTTGGACCGGATAGTTTTTCGGCCAGTGCAACAACAATATGTAACGGTTTGATACCAAGGTCAAGGTTTCTGCCAAGCCCCTGTACACAGGATGGACAGTTGGTCAGTATGGTAGTACTGCCGGAATGATGCCTGACTTCCTGAATGGCCTCTCTTTTGCGGTGGAGCATGGAATCAGTAATATCGGGACGAGAGAGGGAGAGCGTACCTGCCTCGGAACAGCAGTGAGGTACAGCAGTCACACTGCTGAATCCACCTAAAGCGTGAAGGGTTTGATGTGCCTTGCCGGAAAGTGAATCGTGACAAGGAGCATGGTAAAGATACTCTCCTGTGGAGTTAAGTTTCAGTCCTTTTTCAACGGCATAAGAGGCCACGTCAATAATTTTTCCGCCAAAAAGCTTACCTGTTTCAATAGCATCAAGCCCTTCCATACAGGTGCCGCATGTTACCACACAGGCATCGAAATCAAGATAGGAGAACATTTCCCTGATCTGGCTGAAAAGTACAGTATTGCGCAGTACAATACTTGAATACTGCTCGGTTTTGGCATTAACATGGGCTGGAAACCCGCAGCAGAGAAACGGAGGTGAAAGGACTACCCTTGTACCAAGTTCAAGCAGTAAATGAATTGCTGCCATTGAAATAGTGGAGTTCAGACGCTCGGAACCGCATCCGGGAAAATAGAAAATATTGCCTTTTACCTGATTCTTCGGCTCAAAAACAAGCACCTGGTCAGGACCACACTCAGGAAGTAAATTTCGCAGAGTTTCTTCAGGCACCGGGGGAACGGAAGAACGCAAAAGCCTAAGAGGATAGAGATCCGAATGGTCATTTTGTGGCTGGATAGGTGCGGAAAGCTTGTATCCTGCACGCTGAACAGCCCCACCCGCACGAAGTACTGTTTTGCGGAAAAAGTCGTTGAATGCCGGGGATCGGCTATTGAGATAGCTCAATGTCAATTCAGTGACCGGTGAGGAGTGTTTGAAACCCCATCCAGAAAGAATTTCGCGTTCAAGCACAGAAACTTCACCGGTATCGATTTCAACCGGACAAGGTTTAAGACATTTATGGCAAATGGTACAGTGATCGGCCACCTCTTCAAGCCATTTCAGAAGGGCAAAATCTGTCGTACGTTCACGCTGGGCATCAAAAAGCAGCGCTTCAATCAATGATCCAATCGCAAGATTTTTGTTGCGCGGATGATAAAACATCCCTTTCGACGGATAGTAAACACAACAGTCGGTCTTGCATTTACCGCATCGGATACAGTAGTTGACCTTTTTTGAAAGCTCCTCAATCTGGGCGCGTTTGAGAATATGTGCCTCAAGTTCGAGAAGATTGAACGAAGGAGTAAAGATATGTTCAAGCGCTTCAAAATCATCAAGTTTTCCAGGATTCATGATCCCTTTGGGATCAATCCTATCACGATACCGGGAAAGTTCTTCAATAATCGCCCTGTCGAGATATTTCAGTTTGGTAACGCCAATACCATGCTCGCCGGAAACAACGCCACCAAGTGAGACAACTTTTCCCATGACTTTATCGATAACTTTGTCAGCCCGTTCAAGCATGGGTCGGTCATTCGAAAGAACAGGCACATTGACATGGACATTACCATCGCCAGCATGCATGTGTGTCGCAAGTACTATTCGCCTGTCGCGAACATGGTGATAGACGCTTTCAAAAGCAGATTCCATGTCTGGATATCCTTGCACCAGTTCTCCAAGCTCTCTGTTGAGTTCCTGCACTATTGCAAGCGTACGCAATGAGTCTACTGACACCGAATCAATCTTTTTATCGAAAACCCTGCAAAGTTCAAGCCCTGCAGGAATCTTGGAAGCAAACCGGCCACCATCTCCGCTGACCTTTGAGGTGGCGAGTATTTCGGAGGCACGTTCGACAAAGCGATGTTGTGCATAACGCTCCTCAGCAATATTGAGTTGATCAATAAACCGCGAAAATTCTGCAAGCGCTTCAAGAGGAATAACAATATCCTCATTGAGCTTAAACGCATTGGTACGGCGAGCTATGGCACCAAGTTTTTTTCGGTCAGCCCAGAAACGAACAGCTTCGACATTATCCCTTGCCTCAAACATAAGGGTATTTGGATGATGCTCCAGCAGACTTTCGACCCGAGCAACACCGTTCTGCACCTCTTCAGAAGTGTTGCCGGCAATATCAATGAGAAGCACAGCTTTAGGCGTCTGGGCTCTGGGTGCCTTTACCTTGTAGTCGATTGCTCTTATATATTCATCATCAAAATGCTCAAGAGCAAGCAGCGCTTCGCGATTTTCTGAAAGAAGCGGGAATTTTTTTGACAGCTCAATAATAACACGGCTGGCTTCATCCATGTCAGGCCCAAAAAATTCGAGGCAGAGTGTCTTTTTCTGAGGATATTTCGCATAGAGCACAAAAGTGGCGGAAGTGATTACGCCATCGGTACCCTCTTTCTGAAGACCAGGAACCCCTCCAAGCGCTTTATTGGTAATATCCTTCCAGAGTCCTTTTTTACGGATATCGGTTCCAAGCAGCTCAATGCGCTCAATTTTTTTGCCTGAATCATTCCATATCTCAAAAGTAACGGTGTCTTCGTGCAGAATTTTCCGTAACCTGTGATCCACACGTTTTACTGTCCAGTTCTCTCCAGATGGCATAGCCATACGCCATTCAAGAAGATTGTCAATGCAGGTTCCCCACCGGACGGCCATCTTTCCTCCGGCATTCTCTGCAATATTGCCACCAATAGTACATGCCCATTCACTGGTTGGATCAGTAGCAAAAACAAGACCTTGCTCATCAGCTTCCTCCATAGCTTTTTCAGTAACAACACCGGCCTCGACTTCAATAACAGGTGCCTGCTGAATCTGACCGTTTTCGAGCTGAAAATCGCGAAAAACGATTCCTCGAATATGATTGAGTTTTTCCATATTGATGATTACGCAGCGCGACCGGAGCGGCACAGCTCCACCGGTCAAACCAGTACCGGCGCCTCTGGGTATAATCTTTAACCCAAGATTTGCAATGGCTGTAATCAGGGGTGCAACCTGTCTCTCCTGGTCTGGAGTCACAACTGCTACAGGAAGATGAAGCCGCCAGTCTGTGGCATCAGTCGCGTGAACAGCAAGGGAAAACGAATCAAAAAGTACATTATTCGTACCGATAATTGCTCCAAGTTCCCGTTTAAGACGGCGGCGCAGCTCCGGAGTTTTTTTAACGGCAGAACGGAAACGATCAAGCTGCTCACGCACTGCGGCAACAATCACAGTAACACGGGCTTCACCGTTGGCTGAAACGGTAATGGTATCAAGTTCTTGAAATGCTCTTTCAAAAAGTCGACGACGACGGGAAGGTGAATCCACCAGTTCCTGGAAAAGGTATGGATTGCGGCGGTGAATGAGAATTTCACCAATAATACCCATAAGTAGGCGAGCTGATCTTCCAGTTACCCGAAATTCACGAAGCTCATCAAGCATTCGCACGATATTCGAACCCATGAGAAACGATATCGCCTGCCGGTCACTAGCAGACGTATAGTTAAATGGTATTTCACGCGGGGTAATTATTGCAGCATTAACTGATTCAGGGGTTGTCCTTAATGTCATGGATAAAAAAAAAAGTGTTCACCGGAATTGCAAGCACTCTCCTTCTGCCGTATTTAATCTTCAATCAGGAAATAACTATTACAGAAGTGGCAGGACCATACCGGGGTTACTATAACAACAAAAGCTGTATCTGTAGCTGATAAGGTAATAAACAGGATTCAAAGGTTTAACATTACTTATTAAATATATCGGAAACAGTTGGCTCCAAGTGAAAACAAGGGGATTACTGATAAAAACATTCAGTCCACTTGTTCTCGCTGCATGTCGCGAGATAAAGAAAGGTGTATGGTTTTCCTCTCGGACATTGAACCGGCAAAAAGCTTGAATCCCATGAGACTGGTCATTGACTGAACGGCGCAATTAATTTTGCCGATAAAAAGATCAAGATCAGTGACTTCATGACTTTCATCGGCAGCAGCTTGTATCATAAATTCAAGAAACTGCTGGTAACGAAGCTCACCGATCCTTGAAGACCAGGAATCATCAGAGATACGGAACGCACACAACGGTTCATCGATAACAAAAAGATCGCCATGCTTGAGCATCTGTATCCAAAAATCAAGATCAATGGTATATGGCACAATCGCGCTATAACCGTTAGTTTTTTCAATCAGATCGGCTGGATAAAGACCGCAAACAGGTTCTCCAATAATGTTGGTACCCATTCGAATCATTTTTCTGATTACACAAACGGGATCCTTGCGACCTCCATCAACAAAATTAACTTTCTTGATAAGGGTTTTTCCTTCGGGATCAATGATAGTCCTTTGACTGCTTACAAGACTTACTCCGCTATTCTGGGGCAATTCAAAAGCAGCAACCTGTTTTTCAAGACATTCAGGAAAAAGAATATCGTCGCCACAAACCAGCTTGACATACTTTCCCTTGACATTGCTAACAGCCTTGTTCCAGTTGCCTTCCGGCCCAAGATTTTCGGAATTTCGGAAGATCTTTATACGAGAATCCATAAAGGAGGCTGCAATGTCATAGGAACCATCTGTTGAATGATCGTCATAAATCAGTAACTCGAAATCGGTAAATGTTTGTGAAAGCACCGAGTTTATCGTTTCACTGATAAAACGCGCATTATTATACATTGGTATTGTTACCGTCACATATGGCCGATTCAAAGATCGCATAGTAATATATCCTTCAATTGAACATCAGTTGCAAGCACTCTGTTGAAAATGGAAAACTAACCTTGTCAACTGACTCTATTTGTTTGCCCCCTGCTAAAGCTCTCTATTGAGATTGATCTTTACAAAATAGACTGAAGCACCAAAAATAAATCCGGCAGCACCAAGCAAAGCATTGTTACCCATAAAAAATCCCAGCAAGAGAGCCGTTGCAGATAGTATCATAATGGTAAGCTGTTTAAAGGCTTGCTGCATGCTGGTGCGAGAAAGCAGTGATGAGAGTGCTTGCTGACTTCGAAGATTTTCAAGAGAGTTTACACGAATAATAGCAGGTATAACAATATAAATCATACCAATAAATGAAAAAGTTATCCACCCCAGCAAGGCCGCATGGGTATGTGAATGATAAATCCACATTCTGTCAAGAGGCAGAGGGGGTTTGCTTCCGAAAGGGATACCCTTGATAAAATAGATATTCATAATCCCATAAGCACTTGTTGCAAACAAAAGCGCCAGCCCACTCAAAAGAAAAGCAAGTGCTGGATGAGGGAATTTTTCTTTGAAAAAATTGTAGAGATAAAAAGCAAAACTTCCGAGAAGAGCCATTACACCAAACAGCATGACGTGACTGACAAGCATCATCCCTAAATAATATCCAGCAAGAATAACAATAAGAAAGAGCAAAACACCACCCACAAAAACGTAAAACCAGATACTGAACAATCGACTGGCCAGTTGTTTCTTCGACGAACGACTCCAAGCATAGGCATAGAGGAAACCCATTACACTGATACTCAGAGGAAAAGAAGAACCAAGAAAATATGATGACTGGGTCACAAAAAACGGAATAATCCTCTGATCGGGAAAAGCCTCTTTAAGGCCGAGGGTCAGAAGACCAAGATTTGCATTAAGCAGAAAAAGAACATCAAAAATATAGTAGCGTACCGATACTTCCTTCCAGATTTTTGAAACTGAAAGAGTGGTGAATATATCCCGAAGGGGGCCAGCAACTACAATCATGAGCAAAAGCCCTGTCAGCGCTTTCAACAGTGGCCACTCCATAGCAACAGAAAGAGAAATGAGCCCGAGAGAACACAATACTGCATACAGGTATCGCCGCTGCTTAATCGGATCAATTTTCAGCTCAGGGTAGATTGCTGCAGTCAAATATCTATTTAGAATAAGTATGGCAGCATTACCAAACCCGATAAAGAAAAGATAAGGATGAAGCTTCAGAAGAAACAGATTGTTCGTCCATGCACCCATTGCACCTAAAAAAGAGGCAAGCGTGATAACAGTTATTGAAACCGAAAGAAAGAGCCGGGCAACATTGCTCAACTCCCCATCAAAACGTTGCAATTTCATTCAGATTCCGTTTTTTGATTTTTTCAATTCCATTAAGGCAATCACAGAGAGTGCTATCAGCGACAAATTCAGTGTTAGTGGATTGAACGGCAATGTGAACATACGCGGTTCGAACATGGCAACGTAAAGAAGTAATCCTGCTAAAGTTAACATATTGAGCCAAAAGACCCAACCCCATACAGCAACAAGAAGAAAAAGCCCAAAAGCAATCTCAGCAATTCCCATCCAGGTAACAGCGATACAAACCCATTGATAGATTGGAATAAGGTGTCCCAGTAAATCTGTTTCACCACTACTCCGACAGATTATTTTAGGTACTATACCTTGATATATCCATGAAAAGGAAAGAGCGGAACGGCAAACCAAAAGAGCCGGAGTCTGGCTAAGAAATAAACGCATCGTTTTTTACAAAAGGGGTTATGGAATTGCATTAAAATTGAAACAAAATCAATGCATGCTGTAAATGAAACTGTGTGCCACATCCAGTTCTTGATCACAAAAAACAGTTCCGATCGCCGATTTTGTTTCAAGCTCGCAATTTTCTTGACCACTGAACCAACTTATCGAACCAGACGTATACCACAGGAATCACGAGAAGTGTCAGAAACATTGAACTGGTAAGTCCACCAACAAGAGCAACAGCAAGCCCGGATTTCCATTCAGAACCAGAACTTCCCGAAAACATAATCGGTAAAAGACCGAAAATCATGGTCATGGTGGTCATGAGAATGGGACGGAGCCGCTCTTTGGCAGCTTCAATGATCGCCAGCGAACGTTCCATACCATCCGCTCGAAATTTGTTGATGAAATCCACCAGAAGAATAGCATTTTTTCCCACGAGACCCACCAGCATGATAATACCAAGAACTGTAAAAATACTGAGGGATTTACCAGTAAGTGCAAGCGCGAAAAGAGCTCCGATAATAGCCAGAGGAATAGAAAACATGACAACCATCGGCCAGACATAGGAATCATATAAAGCTACCATAATAAGATAAACAAAGATAATGGCAACCATAAAAGCCAGGAGCAGGGTTGAAAATGATTCCCCCTGTCTTTTTAGATCTGATTCATAAGCAAAACTCATTGTGGAAGGCATAATGCCTTTCTTTTTCATATTGGCAATAACCCTGTCAATTTCAAGCCCTACACTCCCGACTGGCCGACCAATGACCTGAGCCTTTACCCAGATGGAATTATTGCGGTCTTTTCGCTGCAACTGCGTATAGCCACGATCTTGCTCGAACGAAACAAATTGGCCAAGTCGAACCATCTCTCCCTGCGGTGTACGAAAAGTGATCTCTGAAAGTGTGCCTGTATCACGGCGATAATATCTGTCGAGCATTACTCTTATATCGTATTCATTATCACCCTCACGATATTTACCAGCTTCATCTCCGGCATAAGCTGTTCGAAGTGTCGCTCCAACATCGGCAATTGACAGTCCGAAAGCTGCCATTTTCTCCCTATCCACAACAACACGCATTTCAGGACTGCCGAGTTGTGACGTAAGCTTGACATCAGTTGCTCCGTTAATGGTTTTAAGACTATCCCTCAAGACTTCCGCAACATGCGTGACCTGAGTTCTCAGAGGACCACTGAGAATGACTATAACAGGCGTTTCATTTGCAGTTCCAAAAATACCGATAGGGTTTATGCTTACCTTGAGACCCGGAATATCTTTTAAGTTAATCCGGATAGACTGCATGATAGCGTCCGTTGATCTCGACCGTTCGTTCTTTGGTGAAAGTTTGATATTCAGTTCGGAAATATTGTCTGCACTCTGGTTGAAAAAACCTTCACTGGAGACTCCGACACTGGTCAGTACCTTTTCTACTTCAGACATTGACGACAGACGACGCTCAACCATCCTTGTCAACCGGTTTGTTTCATCAAGACGTGTCCCGGGTTCAAGTTCAAGTTTTACAGAAAATTCTCCACGATCAGAGACCGAAATAAACTCACCACCTATCAATCCAAAAGCAAGAAGACTGAATGAACCGAACAGCAGCACTGTCGAAGAAAAAATCACTTTGCCCGGATTGCAAAGACTCCATTGTAGAGCATTAAGATAAATCTGGCGTAGACGATTGAAGTTATGTTCAAAAGCAATGGAAAACCGTTCGAGAAAATTACTGCCTGCAAGATTTTCCACTTTCGAAAATCTTGATGCAAGAAGTGGCGTCAGGGTAAAGGAAACAAGAAGACTGACAAGCGTAGAAATAACCATGACAATCGAAAACTCGCGCAGGATATTTCCAACAGTACCACTTACCAAAGAAAGTGGCAGAAACACCACCACATCAACCAGCGTAATAGAAAGCGCTGTAAAGCCAATTTCGTTTCTTCCGTTGAGAGCTGCCTGACGCGGCTCTTCGCCACGTTCAAGATGACGGTAGATATTTTCAAGTACAACAATGGAGTCATCAACAAGAACCCCTACTACCAGTGAAAGAGAGAGTAGAGTCATGAGGTTCAAGGTAAACCCGAAAAGATACATGCCAATAAAAGTAGTGACAAGCGAAGTGGGAATGGATACCAAGACGATAAGAGAGTTTCTTAAGCTATGCAGAAAAAGCAGCATAACCAGTGCAACAAGAAGTACTGCGAGAAAAAGGTCATGTTTTACGGCAGTAACAGCTTCAAGCGTGAAAGTTGAAGCATCCTGCGCAATATCAAACGATAGGTTTTTATCTTTGTAGAGCATTTCAAGACGGGAAAGTGCGCTCCTTGTAAGACGGCTCACGTCCACTGTATTGGCATCACTCTGTTTCATCACAATAATACCAACAGCGCTCCTGCCGTTGACCCTTGTAAGGGTTGTAACCTCCCTGAATCCATCCTCGACTTCAGCAACATCACGGAGATAGACCGTTCCTGCTGATGAAGACGTTCTTAACACAAGAGCCTGCAACTCTTCAAGGTTCGTGAACTTGCCGGCTAGCCTGACAACAAACTGCCGATCACGATCATCAATTTTTCCCGTCGGGAAATCAAGATTGGCTTTTCCAATCTCTTTGAGTACATCGGGAAGCGTAAGACTATAACTTTGAAGCCGTTCAAGATCAATATTAACCCTGATTTCCCGTTCACGTCCTCCGAGCAGATAGACCTCTCCAACACCAGCAACACTTGAAAGCAAGGGTTTGACATCATCTTTGAGCAACTTATAAAAGTCAGTGTCTGGAAGAGATGACGTTGCTCCAATACGAAGCACAGGAACTTCATCAAGTGCAAAACGGGTAATAACCGGAGCCTTTGATTCACTCGGAAAGCGATCGCGGACTTCGTTTATTTTGCGTTGCGCATCTTGTAGCGCTTTTTCGATATCAGCAGAATTGGCAAACTCTATGGTAACAACCGACAAACCATCGGTTGAGGTCGAAATTATGGAAGAAATTTTTTCAATCGCCGAAACAGCCTCTTCAACCGGTTTTGTCAAAGATGTCTCAACCTCGCCCGGAGACGCACCGGGATAACGAATTGAAACTGAAACAACAGGCGGTGTCATTTTCGGGAGCAATTCATATCGGAGCTGCCCGTAACTGAAAACACCAAGAATACCAAGCACAGTAAAAAGAACAACAATGAGTGTCGGCCGTTTTATGGAGAGTTCAGTCAGCGTCATTGTGCGCCATGATTCTTATTCTTGCTGATAACAGCCACATCGGATCCGTCACGAAGCTCGTCTTGACCACTGATCACAACATTGTCGCCTGCCGAAAGGCCATCAAGTACCTCAAGATCTTTCTGAAACTCCAAGCCAGCCACAACTGGTTTCAAAAAAGCTTTACCATTACGTACTACAAAAACCTCAGGATTCCTTATACCTGTAACCAACGCGGTACGGGGAACCAAAAGTGTTTCTCGTTTCCCATCACCGGTATACAGTACTCTGGCGAACATCCCGGATCTGAAACCGGTTTTTACCGTATTTTTCAGAGTTACTTCAACTCTATAGGTATGATCACGCCCCGCCTTGTCACTCACCGAACTTACCCTCCCGCTGAAAGATTCACCAGGGTAAAGATCGCTGGTAACCGTCAGGATAATACCATGATGAAACTTTATAATCTGCTGTTCAGGTACAAAAATAATAATCTTGACACTTGAGATATCGACCATGTGTGCAACTTTGACGCCCTCGTGTACTAATTCACCCTGTTCAACAAAACGTGAACTTACAATTCCTGTAAAAGGGGCCTTGATCCTTGTATCCTGATATTTGCGAGTGGTAAAGATAAACTCAGCTTCAGCCTCTTCACGCTGAAGCTGTATTGTTTCAAATGCGGAAAGTGATACAGCTCCTTCGTTGTAGAGTTTTCTGTAGCGCTCAAAATCCCGAGTTGCCTGGCGATATCTTACCTCAGCCTTCTTTTGCTGGGCTAAAGTGAGCTCATCATCAATAAAAAAAAGCGTAGCCCCCCCCTTTTTCCGTTCTCCTGGATCAGCAGAAACCTGTCGGACCAAACCGCCTGATTCCGAAAAAATATCAGCCTCCCTGAATGCTTCAATGGTGCCGACCGTGCTGAAGCTATCGCGCACAGATGCTTTTGAAACTTGGGCTACCGAAACGGGTATACGATCAAAAAACTTTTTTATCGGCGCTTTTTTCTGCTCACTTCGTTGCAATATCATAAAAAGTGCAAAAAGCAACGGGAGAAATAGCACAACAAATAACAACTTGTTTTTCATCAACCTTTCGGTTAGCAAACGGATGGCTTTCATTATATAAAATTTCAATCACATGGTCAGCGTAAACAGCATGATTTTACATATCCATGCAGAACACAACCCTTGATTCAGGTAAAAAAATGCTTGTAAAACTACTAAAGATAACAAAAGCGAACCGCAGCTCGCTTTTGTTTATTGTATGGTATTACTCACAGCCAACTGAAATGTACATCAAGAGAAAACATACTGTTAAAACAGATCCGGTTTAACAGAAATGGCTGGCAATCGAACATGATATATCTGCCGATGCCTTGACATGTTCAATAATCGAAAGAATACCAGTATGATTGATAATGTTCTGGTCGTTCACAGATGATTTTATTTTTGCAACAGCCTTATCATAAATGGTCTGGATCTCATTCATCATGACAAGAGTTTCACTTGCATGCTTAGCGTTGCCACTAACAAAGGCTTCGACAGCCTTCTTAATCATTTCAGCTGTAATGTCACCCATAGGTTTCAAGTCATACTCATCCTTATGAAGGTCCTGAGTATTGGTAAACTGCACATACTCAGTTTTATCAGCAATGTTTAAAGCAAACTGAGCCAATTTTTCAAGCTCCCGAAGAATCATTCGTGCGTCTTTTACTGCTTTGAGTTCTCCTTCACTCAGAGTTTGAAAAGAGGAATAAGCAAGAGTAAGGTACTCAACTTCAAACTTCCCTTTTCGAATATACTCTTCATCAAACTTGAAGGCCGATGAAGCCAGATCGACATTTTTTTTGCTTGCTGCCCGAATACTGAGCATTAGGTTATTCTCGACATTTGACGAGAGTTTGGTGAGTTTCTGCTTAAGTGACTCAAGCTGAACAAAAACTGTCCCTTGGGGTTTTATGGAAAGATTGAACTTGACAGGATCAATCTTGATGGTAAAAGCAGTCGGAGTTGCAGATGTGTTCGGTGAATCGCCGAAAATTTTTCCAAACATTTTAGCCATAGAATTTCAAGCACCATACGTTATATTTTTAAAAAAAATCTTAAGTACGCTGAATTTAGCACAGATACAGGATTAATTGCAAAAAAAAGAAAAAAACATTTCCTGTTTATAAGATACTTTGCTCGTCAATCACGTATTAATAGAGTTGATAAGGTTTCCATAAAAATCGCCTTTATGGCGGACTATTTCACCAGTAACAAGATAAATCACCTCTCGGGCAATCTTTGTAGCATGATCAGCCATACGCTCAATATATCGAGAAATACTCAGTGCCGCTATGAGTTGATCAACATGTGAATCCGGGCTTTTCATCAAAAGCGTTACTTTTTTAAAAACCGTGCGATGCATTACATCAATCTCTTCATCAAGTGCACAAACCTGATCAGCTATTGTCCTATCCTTTGAGATAAAAGCCTGAATTGCCATTTTAACCATTTCACCAGCACACACGCCCATATTTTCAAAATCAAACGATACAAGCATATCTGGACTGATTTCAGGCATCCGGTCAATAATATGAACAGCCAAATCACCGATACGTTCCAGATCGTCATTAATCTTGATAATAGTAACGATGGTACGCAGGTCTCTTGCAACCGGCTGCTGCAAAGCAAGAAATGCCAGACAGCGCTCCTCAAGGTTGACCTCGGCCATATCAATTTCGTCATCAACCTGCCTGATCTGGCGAGCACTCAATTCGTCCTGATGCTTCACTGCATGCAGAGCATTAAAAAAATTCTGTCGAACCTTGTCGGAAAGTTGAACAAGCACTCTTTCTAACTCTTTGATAAGTTCATGAACCGGTCGTTCTGACATATGGGTAACCTGGGTTTCGTTAGCTGAATCTTCCGGTAATATAATCTTCCGTCATAGGATCTTTTGGATTGGTGAACAGTTGCGCGGTAGGTGCTTGTTCAACCAGTACCCCTTCATAAAAAAACATGGTATAGTCAGATACACGTGATGCCTGCTGCATATTATGTGTAACAATCATTATAGTATAACTACCACGTAGTTCTTGAATGAGATCTTCAATCTTTGCTGTAGCTTTAGGATCAAGCGCTGAAGTTGGCTCATCAAGTAGTAACACCTCTGGTTCTACTGCAAGTGTACGCGCAACACATAAACGCTGCTGCTGACCGCCGCTCAGTCCAAGGGCATTCTTGTCGAGACGGTCACACACCTCATCCCATAATGCAGCTTTTTTAAGACTTCGTTCCACAATTTCACTAAGTATTTTTTTATTGGTTATACCATGCAGACGAGGACCATAAGTTATGTTGTCAAAAATAGATTTTGGAAAAGGATTAGGTTTCTGGAACACCATTCCCACTTTCTTTCGTAGCAGCACTTCATCAGTATATTTTCCGTAAATATCCACGTTATCAAAAAGTAGGGCACCCGTTGTATGACAACTTGGAATAAGATCGTTCATACGGTTTATAGATCGTAAAAACGTACTCTTACCACATCCACTAGGGCCAATAATGGATGTCACATATTTCGAAAAAATATCAGCGCTGACCTTCTTTACCGCCTCGAATTGTCCATAATATACCGAGAATTCTCTGGCTACAATATGGGGAGTACCACCCCCTGATATTTTTTTTCGAGCAGGTGGGAGATAAATATCCCGTGTTGATTTCTGGATAAACGCAGTCGGTGTATTCTCCAAGCCGTCAGTAGTCATGAGCATACGTTCCTTCTTAGGCTTTTAATTTTTTGGAAATATGGGCTCTCAATACAATTGCCGACAAATTAAGAAGCAGCACAATACTGACCAATGCCAGTACCATGCCGTACTGGACATGACGGATTTGACTGGCCGCTTCATGTTCACTGGCAAGATTATAAATATTCCACGAAAGTGCCGGTGTCGGAGAAGAAAAAACATCGGCCAGACCAATAGCAGAACCGACACTTACAGCCGCTGTAAAAATAATTGGGGCAGTCTCTCCTGCCGCCCGCCCAAGACTGATAACCCCTCCAGTAAGAATACCAGGAAGTGCTGCCGGTAGAATCACCGTAACTATAGTATTCCATTTAGTTGAACCAAGACTGAGGGATGCCTCTCGATAGGTTTTCGGAACAGCTCTAATTGCCTCTTCAGCGGCACGGATAATGGTCGGCAGAATCATGATGGCAAGAGTGAGTGAGCCGGCAAGCACACTTTTCGATTCTGAAACCTTAAGGGTATTAATAAAAAATGCAAGCCCGAACATACCAAACACAATACTCGGCACACCAGCAAGGGTACTATTGGCACTTCGAAGCATGCTGTTGAAAATATTCTCATGGGCATATTCAGTAAAATAAATAGCAGCGATTACTCCAAGTGGAAAAGCAAAAAGCATAGCACCTACTGCAAGAAAAAAAGTACCCTGAATTTCCGGCCAGATACCGCCGAAAATATGTGAGTCAACTGAGCTGTCAGTGATAAATCCCCAATAAATGGTAAACTCTGGCAGCAGCATATTTTTGAAATTTTTCTCGACGTAGGGAAACAATCTGACAAGCGAAGTGCCCGCAAAACTTAGAGCACGACGTTCATAGTACTCCTTTGACATTTCATTAGGATTAGAGTTATCCCATTTGGTTTCATAAAGAAGATCATGCAGTTTTTCCTGTGCTTTCTCCCATCTTGTCTGACCATATTTAAACCGTGTAAGCATTGGTTCGGAATCACCAGGCATCGGACCCAGCAATGCCTGTAGTGCTGTTCTGACTTGGGAATATTTTGCCTGATATACCGCTTTTTGTTCTGGTTGCATACTCTCCATTTCCGTTTCAAACTCTGCAAGCATGTCGTACACCCTCAAACGGTAACGTTCTGCAGATGCGGTCTCTGCACCAAGCTCTCGAATATCACCCCGCTTGAACTCATTATACAGCATTTTACGGTGTTCAATTGTACCGGTAAAAAATACAGCACTGATACCATTAATTACAATCGGCACAAGAACAACCATTAAAGCAATTGCCATGATGGCAATAGAGCCAAAACCTATAGCGGTAAAAGAACGATCCAGTACTTTCCTGGTTCCAAGATTCATATCAACGCAGTTTAATGAGCAAGTATAAGCTTTCCATGCAAAAAGGATTCAATGGCCTGAGAGGATTTTCCGCTGTCGAACAACAATTCGTTCACTAACCAGATTGCACAAAAAACTAATAATGAGAAGCAGCAAACCCATTGCAAAAAGTACATGATAGCGCGCTGATCCGGTCACCTGGTCTGCTTCACCCATATCACCTGCAATTGTGGCCGTTAATGTACGGATTGCTTCAAAATAGTTAAACCAAGGCTCGGGAATATGGGATGAATTACCAGATGCCATCCAGACTACCATGGTTTCTCCAAGCGCACGCATTATTCCAAGAATGACCGCAGCAAGAATACCACTGCTGGCGGCAGGAAGAATAGTTTTTACGATTGTTTCGGCCCTTGTAGCTCCGAGAGCATAACTACCTTCACGAATATCACGTCCTACAGCCTGAAGGGCATCTTCGGAAACACTGACAATAGTCGGTAGAGCCATAAAGCTTAGAATAATTGATACATTAAGGGCATTGGTACCTGTCAGAATCTGCACTTTATAGAGATGTGTCCCCACAAAATACAGAAAAGATGCGGACAAAATACTGAAAATGGTGACAAGTACAATGTTGAACTGCTTCCGACGTTGTAAATCAGCAATGGCAATAGTCAGAAAATCTGCCAGCACAACGACCAAAAGAATCATGAACGGTGAAACCATAATCCACCAAGCCCACATCAATAAGGGGCCTCCATTATTCTGCAGAAGCGGTGCCAGTACTACCAAGGCAAAAAAGCCAAACGCAACCGAGGGAATTGCCGCAAGCATCTCTATAACTGGTTTTGCGTACTGCCGGATCGAAAAAGGAAGAATATCGCTTAAGCATATTGCCGCAGAAACACCCATTGGAACGGATATCAAAGCAGAACCAAGTGTCACCATCATGCTGCCATAGATAATTGCCAAAGCTCCAAATTTTCCGGGCTCATCTGCTGGATACCAGTCGGTCGTTGTAAAAAATTCCTTGAAACCACGGATCAGGAAAAAAGGAACTGCATCACGGGCTATAAAATAAAAAATGAAAAGAACAACAATTGCCACAAAAGAAGCAAGCGCAAGTAAAACAACTTCTCCAGCCGTTTTTACTCCCTTCTGCAAAGCCCGTTTTCTGGCACTCACCACAAACGTATTTGTGCGATTACACTCTACGTCACTTTCTTCAACCATAAAAATCAAGTTTTGTTTTACAATTACACGCTTTTTAATTAACCGCTTTTTAAAACACATATAATTTATATGCTTTCATCATAGAAACCAATGAAGCTTATGTTACATCTTTGTAAAGCTTTTTTTAAAAGGCAAAGCATGTTTGCTGCTGATTGATTCAATCTGTTTTCCTGAACAAAGCAATAGAGGGTTTAATCAAAATGCTATATTTTAGTGAACAGCAAAAGAAGCCGTACCTTAATAAAGAAGAGGTATGCACATGAAAGAAACAGTTCATAGTCGACAGTACAGTAAAGAGTTTAAAGACAACCTTTGAAGGTAATCCACACTTGGCACCAAGTAAACTGAGCATACATACAGCAGCAAAAAAGCCCATGAACTTGCTACATTTTCCTGGACGGTGTGAGAAGTCATATCTTCAATCAAAAGG